>CP086218.1:1002330-1028881 GCA_020844795.1 Methanothrix sp.
CGGTTCGATGGTGGTTCTAGTAGATCCCAGAAACACAAGTCAGCTATGTTCCAGGTGCGGTCTTAAAGTGCCGAAGTCCCTATCGGATCGGGTCCATGAATGTCCTCAATGCGGGCTGGTCATGGACCGTGACGAGAATGCTGCGATTAACATTCTGAGACTGGGACTACAGTCTCTGCCAAAAGCTAGAAGCTCCGCCCTTCAGGGCGGGGAGTAGTCACTTCAAAGGAAAGCATCAGCTCATATCTCGACCCCTCAAAGCTGCGATCATCGATCCTTCTCCTGCTCCTCCAATCAGAAGAGGCCCCGTCTACAAGATCCGATAGGTTCCCGCCCACGAACCTCTGAGGTTTGGAGAATAAAATGAGAAAAATAAAAGAATTATGCGGACCCGTATCCCGGGTCCGCATTCGACTTCATGCTGGCGCCAGCCTCTCGGCGTACCTGTCGGGGATCCCGGCCAGCCGACCGTCGCCCTTCTCTATCGGGGGATACAGGAAGACCCCACCCTGATCGAGGTCGAAGTCTTCTCCCAGGAACCTGGTGATATACTCCTGGTGGATCGCCTCCGGGTCGAGGTCATCGAAGACCTCGGGGAGGAAGGCCTTTGCCATGTATGCGGCGCCGATGAGGCCGCCGGTGGCGTCATTTCTGAAGGAGCCGCTCCCGAGATAGACCTTTCCTTCCTTCACCGCCCTCATCTCCGCCAGCACCGGCCGGCTGGCGAAGGCATCCCTTGCGGCCTTTATCTCCGCAGGGTCGGTGGCATCGTAGCCGTTGGCCGGTTCCAGAGAGAGGCCGCTATAGGTGTGGGCAACTAGATGGAGGTATATGAAGTCGGGGTCCGACTCTATCACCCACTCCGGATCGACTTGAATGTTGTACGAAGATCCGAAGAACTCGGGGAGGTCCTCAGCCATCACCTTGACCCCGGTGAGGACCGCCATCTGGGTGAGGGTGTCGATCATGGAGTAGGTCCTGAAGGTCCCGGTGTCGAGGTGGGCGTAAGGGTAGGCGCAGATCAGCACCTTCGCCCTCTCCTCCTCGGGGATTCCGGCTGCCCTGGATCTTATCTCCTCCACCCATCCCAGGTTCCAGCGGATGAACTCCTCCGCCCTCTCCTCCTCGTCGAGGATGTAGCCTAGCTTCCTCACCCCGTCGACATACTTCGAGTTTGCTGGATCTTTCAGATCGGGGTAGTAGAGGCCGAGGAAGACGACGTCCACCCCCGGCAGGTTATCGGCCTTGGACTTGATGTTCATGGGTGAGAAGGTGAGGAGGAGGTCGGGGTCTGTGCTGAGGACCGCCTCGTAGTCCGGCTCGTTCATCTGGCCGACGTTCTTCCTCTTGGCGAGGTCCGGGAACTGTGCCTCGCTCTTGGCGACGGCGTAGTCGATCCCCACCACCTTATCCTTTGAGTTGAGGATGGAGACGAGCTCCGCGTTGTCGAGGTACTCGACGACGATCCTCTCGACGGGCTTGTGGACGGCGACGGGCTCGCCGTTTCCGTCCAGGATCCAGAG
Organism: Methanothrix sp.; assembly: GCA_020844795.1. GTDB lineage: Archaea > Halobacteriota > Methanosarcinia > Methanotrichales > Methanotrichaceae > Methanocrinis. Next base: position 1,003,854 of record CP086218.1, read on the forward strand.
GACCTTCTCTTCACCTTTGATGATCGCCTCGATCTGGGCTATGTCCTCCTCGTCTATGACGCCGTCTCGATTGGCGTCGGCGAGATCGGTCTTCTCGTATCTCCCATCGATGATCCCCCGGAGGTATTCGATATCTTTCTCGTCGATGACATCGTCCATGTTGGCGTTGCCGAAGATCCCCAGGGCTGCGCAGGCCGGCACCGCCGCCAGAGCCAGGGCGACTAAGGCGATAGCAAATCTATCGATCGGAATCTTAGGGATCATTCAGGCCACCGCCGGATAGTAGTAGGTGTTCTTGTTGGCGACCTCCTTAGAGATCCCCATCATCTCCAGGTACTCCAGGTGGGCCTCTCTTGGGTTGAGGTCGTCGAAGATCTCCGGGTAGAACCACTTCGCCAGGAGGAGGAGCGCCGACGGATAGTTGGGGGTGACGGCATGATCGTTGGTGATGACGTAGACCCGTCCGTTCTTCACCGCGTCGACACCGTCGAACCCCGGAAGGGCTTTGATCTGATCGGAGTATGCCCGCAGGAGGGAGTCGTCCTCGTTCTCATAGGGCCTCACGCCAGCTCCCATGGCCCTGCCGACGATCACCTCGGGGTTCTGCTCCAGGACCCACTCCGTCTCGATCTCGCCGTACTCGTTGTCGGTGTCCAGGTAGAGGGGGAGCTGGCCTGCGGCGATGTTCACCCCGCCCGCCAGCTCAATGAGGTTTCCGGCGGGATGGTTCTTTCCTATGGCTGTCCTGGAGGAGATCGTCTCGGACCCCTCGGGAGTGGACTCCAGGTAGACCCTCACCCTCTCACCTTCGGGGATTGCGGAGGTTCTGACCTCGACGGGACCGACGTACCTGTCGTGCCACTCCTGGTATCTTGCGGCCTGCTCCCTCGCATTAAGGAGGTATCCGAGGATCGATACCCCGTCCCTGATGGAGTCGATACCGCAGGGACCTCCTCCGGCGCAGTCGATCCGCAGGATGGGGATCTTCGAGGGGAGCTTTGCTTCCAGGTCCTCTTTGGTCGGATAGAAGGTGTAGGCTATTATCAGATCAGGATCGAGGGAGATGATCGCCTCGATGTCCACATCGGCACCGCTTCCGATGTTCTTCTTCTTGCTGATCTGCGGGAACCTGTTCTCCTGCCTCTGGAAGGTGTCCCTCACCCCGGCCACCTGATCTTCAGCCCCGAGGATCTGGAGGATCTCAGCGCACTGGTGGTTGTAGATGACGATCCTCTCCACTGGTACCTTGACGGCGACGGCGTTACCGTCGGAGTCGATCACCTTGATCTCCGCTGCTGTGCCGTCAATGATCTTCTCTATCAACCTTATGTCCTCTTCGTCGACCTTCCCATCCCCGTTGACGTCGGCGAGATCCGTCATTCTTTCCGTCCCGGCCATGATGGCTCGGGCGTATTCGATATCTCCCTCGTCGATGACGTCGTCCATGTTGGCGTTGCCGTAGACGTGGAGGGTGAAATCCGCTGCCGATATTCCCACCATCAGGCATAACGCCACGATTGATGCCAGCATCTTCCCTTTCATAACCTATTCTCCTTCTCACCCTTCTTTTATCCTCATGTATCATTCAGGCCTGGTCGAAGGGTATCTTCTCTTAATCAGTAATATCAGATCTAAATCAAAGGTCCGTTTTTGCTATAAATAGATTATCAAATCATAATCTAAGCAGATGAAATCTCTATGTTGTAGCTCAACGAAAGGATGGAATCGTCAGAAATTACCGTTTCAATCTCTCATCGTCCAAAGGCTGGTATGGCTGCTGGTACATACTTATGATATGCTCAAGATATCATCTAGATATGGCTAATTCTGTTATAGATTGTATATTTCATCTATTTAATGCTACTAAAAGCAAATTAATATATCTCAATTCGTCAATCCAAAATTTCTTGTGAGAAGATGTCTGCGAAGTGGTCTCGCTTAAGGTACCGGCTCAGAGGGGGGGTTCAGAGGAATACACATCTGCAGATCATCAGGATAGATTTATCTCCCGTCTGACGAGGTGGTTCTGTTGAGGAAGCTCCCTTCGGAGGCGGAAGAGCGAACTAGATTTATGGGATGACGCGGGATGTGATAAGGATGAAAGTATTGGTATGCGGAAAGGGCGGGAGCGGCAAGAGCACCGTCGCTGCCCTCCTCGCCAAGAGCGCCGCCCGGAGAGGATACAGGGTTCTGGTGGTCGACAGCGACGAGTCGAACTACGGCCTCCACCGACAGCTGGGGATGGAGCTTCCTCCCACCCTCATGGACCACTTCGGCGGAAAAAGGGGGGTTAAGGAGAAGATGGGCAGGCGGTCTCTCGGCGGCGAAGGCCCCGGTTTCTTCGATGGGAGATGGACGATCGCCGAGATCCCCTCTGAGGCGACGGCGGAGAAGGCCGGGATCAGGCTTCTTGCCATCGGGAAGATCCACGACTTCGGGGAGGGGTGCGCCTGTCCCATGGGGGTCCTGGCAAAGAGGTTCCTCGACAACCTTTCGGTCGGCGAGAAGGAGATGGTAATCGTCGACACCGAGGCGGGGATCGAGCACTTCGGTCGTGGTGTGGAGGCGGGGTGTGATACCATCCTCGCCGTCCTGGATCCCTCCTTCGAGTCGATCCTCCTCTCCAAGAAGATCGCCGAGATCTCCGAGAAGATCAATAAGCAGCTCTACTTCGTCCTAAACCGGATCGACGACGAGAGGAAAGCAGCGATGATGGAATCCCTCGACGGAAGGAGGGTGGCGGCGGCGATCCCCGAGACGGAGGCGATCTTCAGGGCGGGGCTCGCCGGAGAGGAGTTCGACTTTGCGGTTGCAGAAGTGGAGAGGCTCGCGGACCTGCTGACGGGATAAGGGGCGATGGGCCGGGGGGTGCCACCCCCTTTTTAGTCTCGTTCCTGAGATCAAATAGGTTGGCTAATAGGATGTAGGAGGTCTTGGATGGGAATTTTTCCCGGACAGACCGCCCTTGACCAGATGTTCCAAGACGCCCTTCTGAAGGGCCGAGACGACGGGAAGCTTCACTACCACAGCCATCCTCTCTTCTCCGATCCTGGTGATCACGATCGATTCCTTTCCGTCGGCGATCATCATGCATTCGAGGCTATAGTTTACGCCGTCCACCATAACGTCTTTGTATATCTCTTCAAATCCCCCTCCAATCTCCTGAAGATCGAACCCGAACTCTTCGAATTTTGCCATCTTATCGACTATAATTGCCAGGTTGCATTCCCTTTTAACTTCTGATAAAAGGTCAGATCTGTGCACCCTCAAAAAATCAGGGCTTCTGCAGAATATCAAAAGCTCTCCATCCGCCCTTTTCATGATGTCTTTGACCCTGTTTTTTATTCCCCACTCGTTCCGAACGCACCAGACGGGGGTGGACCCGGGAGAGTCCAGAGACAGGTTCTTCAGCTCATCGGCCGATCGGTCTGCGGCCTCCAATAGTTCGTCTTTCAGCCTCTCGATGACCCTCTCCGGCTCGATGGCTCTGTAGTATGTCGGAGACCCCTGAACGAATTCAGCAAACCCCTTCTCAGTCAGGTCTTTTAGAATGTCATATACTCTGGTTCTTGGAACCCCGCTCGTCTCGTGGACCTCTCTTGCGGTCGCCTCTCCGAGCCCCACCAGGGCGGTGTAACTCCTCGCCTCGTACTCCGTCAGACCCAGCTTTCTGAGGCCATCCACTATTTCAACATTCATTGTAACTCAATTAGTTACAACAAACTTAAATATGGCGCTGGTCCCTCTATTAATTAACGGTATTTAGAGGATTGTAAAATGAACGCCGATAGATCGCCTTCCCTAAGACTTGCCTCACCTTTGCGCCTTGTTCTGCTTCTACTGTCCATGTTGCTCATTCATCCGACGGCATCGGAGGCGGCTTTTCTGGGGTCTCCGAACGCCCTCGAGATGTTTCCGGGAGACTTCTATAAGGTGGAGGGGTCTCCCGAGATCGCCGTCTCATTAGACCGGGCGAGGGTCTACCAGGGCGAGGAGACGAGTCTCTACCTGACTCTCACGAACCGGGGGCGGGTCACGTCGATCAGGGTGAACGATCCGCCCACGACCTCCCCTGAGGAGATGTATGCGGCCAAGGTCGAGCTGGAGCTGGAGAACGCCAGGACCACGGCCCAGGACGTCTCGGTCAGCCTCCTCTTCCCCCATACCGGGGACGAGGCCCCCCTGGAGGTGATGAGGCAGGTGGCCTACGCCGGCAACCTCCGCGAGGGTCAGGTCTCTTCTAGGCTGGAGTTTCCGATAGAGGTATATGAGAGGACGCCTCCCGGAGATTACGACCTCTTGGCCGTCGTCAACTACACCTACCAGTGGGACGTGGCGGCGAAGCCGAAATCGAGCCGGCCAGAGAACCCTGATATATTCTACCTATACGAGAGCAAGAGCGAGACCGTCCCCCTGACCCTCCGGGTGGTGCGGGAGAGCGGCGCGGAGTTCAGGGTTAAGGAGGTCATGCCAGCGGACCTGAAGGTCGGCTCGAGGGATAACGTCGTCAAGATGACGATCGAGAACGTGGGCGACGACTATGCTCGCGACCTCGTGGCGAGGCTGCGGCCCGAGAGCGGGATCTACGTCAGCGTCGACGAGTCCCCCATCCCTCTCCTCCGGCCCGGCGAGACGGCCGAGCTGGTCTACAAGCTCGACATATCCAAGGACGCAGTCCCGGAAAAGACCTACTCGCTCAAGATCCTCTTTGAGTTCTCCGACTCTCGCAAAAAAGACCTTTTCGAGACGGAGAACGCCTACCTGCGGATCGAGGAGGACGGACCCTGGGGCCTCATCTTCGGAGCCGTTCTGGTGGCCCTGGTGGCGTCAGGCCTTCTGATCCTCCGCCAGCGAAGGGGCCAGGTCTGATCATGCTGGAGGATGGGCTAATGAAGGGCGAAGTAGTTCCGGCCGCCGATCCGTCCCTGGATTACAGCATCGTCGCCCAGGGCCTAATGAAGAGCTTCGGCAAATTGAAGGTATTGAACGACCTCTCGGTGAGGATACCCCGGGGGACGACCTATTGCCTTTTAGGACCGAATGGGTCGGGGAAGACGACCTTCATCCGGGCCGTCGCTGGCCTCCTCCGGCTGGACGGGGGAGACCTTTCGGTTCTGGGGGAGCCGGTCCATAGCGTCAATAGGATCTATCCCAGGATCGGGTACATGACCCAGCACAAGGCCCTCTACCCGGACCTCACCCTGAGAGAGAATATGGAGTTTTATGCTGGCCTCTACGGGATCGATGGGAGGGAGAGGGACGAGAGGATATCGGAGCTCCTGGAGATGGTGGACCTCGCGGATCACATCGATAGGATCACGGGCGCCCTCAGCGGTGGGATGTATCAGAGGCTATCTCTCGCTTGCACCCTCATCCACGACCCCGACCTCCTCCTCCTCGACGAGCCGACGGTGGGGGTCGATCCGATCCTCCGGGAGGCCTTCTGGCGGTTCTTCGACGGTCTTGTCGAGCGAAGGGTGACGATCCTCATCACCACCCACCTGATGGACGAGGCCGAGAGGTGCAAGACCGTCGGCTACATGAGGGCTGGGCGGATGCTGGCGGAGGGGAGCCCCGAAGAGCTGAAGAGGCTTGCGGGGCTCCGGCCGATCTTGAGGCTCTGGGTGAAAGACCCCCAAGCTTCTGCTTCCAGCCTTGAAGCCAGGGGCTTTGAGGTCGAAGTCGTCGGTGGCGTGCTTCACGTGAGGATCGAGGATCACGGGAGGCTGAAGGAGATCCTCGAGCGGATCGAGCCCTCCGACCTCAGGCTCGTCGAGCCCTCCCTCGCCGACGCCTTTCTGAGGCTTTCTGAGGAGGGGTTGAGATGATGGGACCAACGATAAATTCAAAGCGGGTTCTGGTGGTGGCGAGGAGGGTAGTCCGCCAGCTGAAGCGGGATAGAAGGACGATCGGTCTCATCACCTTCGCCCCCGTATTCCTGATGATCCTCTTCGGCTACGCCCTCTCGGGGGAGATGTCGGGCATAAACCTAGGGGTGGTGGACCTCGGCGGCCAGGACGCCCTGAGGGTGCACCTCCAGGCCGTCGACGACTTCGACCTCCTTCATCTCGGGTCAGAGTCGGACGCCGAGAGGCTGATCGTCGAGGGGAGGCTCCACGGGGCGGTGGTGATCAGGGGGGAGGTGGTGAGGGTCCTGCTGGACGGGTCGAGCCCCCAGATCACAGCTTCGGTTATGACCGAGGTGAAGAACGGCCTTCTCCCCCGGAAGGGGCTCCAGAATGGCGAAGGGAGGGGAGCTGGAGGAGAATTGGGAGCTGTAAAGGGGGGGTGGCTTGGGGGTGATGGCAGCGTCGGAAGGGTCTCAGGCCCTGGGAGCTTGGGGTCGGATGGCGACGTTGGAACATCAAGTGGTCCTGGAGAATATAGCGACGTTATGGCGGTCCCTGAGATCGTTCAGCGGTACGTCCGCGGCTACGATCTGGAGATGATGGACTCCGTAGGCCCCGCCGTCCTTGGCCTCGTCGTCTTCTTCTTCACCTTCATCACCGCGGCGATATCTTTTCTCCGGGAGAGGACCCAGGGGTCCCTGGAGAAGTTCATGGTTTCACCCCTCAGCAGGCCGGAGATGGTGGCTGGCTACCTACTGGGGTTCAGCCTCTTCGCCCTCCTCCAGTCGGCGACGACCCTCCTCGTCGTCGTCCTCGCCTTTGGCGTCCCGATGGAGGGAAACCCCCTGACGGCCTTCGGCGTCATCATACTCCTGGGGGCGGGAGGGCTCGTCCTCGGCGTCTTCTTATCGAACTTCGCGAAGACGGAATTTCAAGTCGTCCAGTTCATACCGATCGTCATCCTCCCCCAGGTGGTCCTCTCGGGGGTCTGGTGGCCCATCGAGTCGATCCCCGCCTTCCTCCAGCCGATCTCTTACGCCCTGCCCCTCACCTACTCCAGCGACGCCCTCCGGGCGGTGATGCTGAGAGGCGCGGGGGTCTCTGAGATCCTCGTCCCCGACCTCCTCTTCCTCGTCGGGTTCTTCGTCATCGCTTTTGGGGCGGCGACGCTGATGCTGAAGCGGGAGGTGGGATGATTCCTCGAGGTCTCAAAGGCCCGAAGGCTGGGGATCTTTCGCCAGCCTCCCCCACGCCGCCTTCCCGACGCTCTGGTCGGGGTCCCCGGCCAGTTTTCTCACCAGCTCTTCCGGAGTTGCCGGATTCTTCGCCACCCTCTCCCTCACCTTCCAGGCCCAGTCTCCAGAGAGGACTGCCAGGGTCTTTTGATCAGCGTTCGGGTTCGAGGCCACCGCCGTCCGGATCTCCACGTCCCGGTCGGCGGCTAAGCTCGCCAGGGCGCTGGCCGGGGTATTGGGGTTGGATGCCACGGCCGCCCTCACATCTTGGATCCTGTCCGCGGCGAGATGGTCCAGGATATCGGCGGTGGAGGCGGGGCTCCTGGCCACCCCCCTCCTGACGGACCAGGAGAGGTCGGTCTTCCTCTTGGAGAGGGCGTCTTTTGGGACGCTAGGGTTTGCGACGGCGGCGGCCCGGACCCCCTCTTCTGCGTGCTCTGATAGGGTCCTGACCACCTCCTCGGGGGAGCTGGGGTTTTTGGCCACCGCCTCCAAGACGATGTAGCGGTTCTTGGATAGGGAATAGTCGAAGTCCATCGTCTCGTCGGAGGATAGCCCCGCCAGGGCCTCGGGGGAGGTCTTCTGGTTCAGGGCGACGGCGGCCCGGACGAAGCCGTCGCCGTCTGTAGAGAGGGTATCAAGGATCTCCCGATCGGCCCCCAGGGACGCCGCCACCGCCTCCCGGACCCAGGCGACCCGGTCCCGCATCAGGGCCCGGAGGATCTCCCCGGAAGCGGCGGGGTTTGTGGCCACAGCCCTCCGGACGTGCCAGTCCCAGTCCGTGGCGAGCCTCTCCAGCTCCTCCCCATCGGTATCATGGTCTTCGGCCCTCTCCTCCTTATCCCAGTCTCTCATCCTCCAAAACCTCCTTCATTTCGTCTGCCACCCCACTTCGGACCTCCTCCGGCCCCAGCCTGAACCTCTTGCAGCCATTCTACCCCCCCTTCTCCGCCCTTCGGGAGCCGGGGCTCAACCCAGGAGGAGGGCGAAGCGGTAGACCTCCTCCAGGATCTCGTCGGGGTTCTTCCTATCGAAGCGGCCGATCTTCGCCTCGGTGACCGAAAGCTGCAGAGATGGTACTATCATCTTCAGGAGGGCGGGATCGCCGCTGACGACGGCCCGGGCCGGGATCGACCGGCGGTCTTTGAGGATATCGTGAAGCTTCTCGACGACGAGGTCGGCGTGCTGGCGGATATCCTCCTCCCGGAGCCGCTCGAACCTCTTCTGGGACCAGCCGCCCTTGGTGTGCTTCTCCTTGACGGTGCTCTTCACCACGGCCTTCTCGGCGAAGCCGTCTCTTCCCAGGGCGAGACCCACGAGCGTCTCCCCGGCGTGGGCCGCCACCACCAGGACGGGAGCGTCCAGGATCTCCCTCAGGGGTCCGGTCCGGAAGGACCCGGCCCAGGTTGTATCTTCTTCTCTTAGGGGTAAGGGGGGGACGAGGGCGATGGTGAAGAGGAGGGGGTCGGAGAAGACGGCGACCCCCCGGTCGGACCCGGCCCGCTTCACCAGATAGCCGACCTCCGGGGTGAGGCCCTCTCCCGCCGATCCGGGGATCAGGTAGGCGGATAGGAGGTCGGCGCCGGGGGAGCGGGAGGTGTCCAGCCGATCGAGGAGCCGCTCCATCTCTCTCGGCGAGAGGAAGCGGCTTCTGCCCTCCTTTACGGCAGGATGATCCTCCTCATCGTCAGCCCTCTCGCCCCTCCCGTCCCGCTCCAGGAGGGCGGCGATCCTCTGCTCGGCGGCCTTGAGGGAGAGGCTCGTCTCCTGGGAGGCGGCCGATAGCTTCCTGATCTTATCCTCCCGCCTCTCGATCTGGAGGGCGAGGGCGCCGTTCTCCTCCTGGAGCTCTTCTACCCGGGACCGCAGACGTTCTATCTCCTCTTCCAACTTCTTTCTTCCCAGAAGGTCGAACAAACCCTCATCACCATCCCTCTATAGGAGCCGTCCGTAAAAAAGGGTTTTCCGCCGGGAAGGCGTTCGAGCCTCCTATGGCGGATCGGACTGGCCTCGGATCGGATCAGACAGGATTGGACTGGATCGGATCGGGATCAGAAAATAGTCAGACGGTAGACAGACGGGCCCGCTGGGATTCGAACCCAGGTCAGCGGGTTTCTTCGAGGAGCCTCTCCGAAGCCCGCTAGGATATCCTCTACCCTACGAGCCCATGGAAGAGAGCTTAACGCCTCAACGGCTATTAACCTTTTCCAGGGCATGAGGAGAAATCCCCTCCGGCGTAGGTGGCCCGGCCCAGGGGCCCCTCCACCTATAAGCTGCCTTCCAGAGATCGCCGTCTCGGTCCGACAAACTATTTCAACCATTGGCGAGATCGACGGGAGATATGTGCACCGGAAGGATGCGGGAGGGTGGGGCCGTCCCGTCAGATCCGCTCCCCCATCCGGGGTCCTCGCCGGAAGGCCTGGTTGGTGAAAAACCATGATAGAGACCTCTTGCGAAAGGTCCGTCGGATCGATTCCGAACGAGATCCTCCGGAAGGAGACGTTGGCCCCCGGGGTGACCCTCATGGAGATCAGGGCGCCGGAGATCGCCGAGAAGATCCTGCCGGGGCAGTTCATGATCCTGCGCGTCGACGAGGCGGGGGAGAGGATACCCATGAGCGCCGCCGGCTGGGACCGGGAGAGGGGGACGGTGACCCTCGTCTTCCAGGAGCTGGGCCTCTCCACAAAGAAGCTCGGCCTCCTCTCCGCAGGAGATAAGCTCGCAAACCTCGCCGGCCCTCTGGGAAGGCCCGCCGAAGTGGGACGATACGGGACGGTCGTCGTCGTCAGCGGCTGCTTCGGGACGGGGCCGGGCCGGGCCCTGGCGGAGGCGCTGAAGGTGGCGGGAAACCGGGTGATATACATCGTCGAGGCCCTCCGGGGCGAGAACCTCTTCTGGCTCGACCGGCTGGAGGAGGTGAGCGACGAGCTGATCGTCGCCTCCGGGGACCGGGCGGCGGGGGCCGCCCGGTGGGCGAGGGAGCCCCTGAAGGAGGTCCTCGCCCGCGAGGAGGTCGACCGGGTCTACCTCGTCGGCTGCACCTTCATGATGATGTCCTGCTCCCGGGCCGCCGCCCCCTCCGGCGTCGAGACGAGGGTGAGCCTGATGCCGATCATGATCGACGGGACCGGGATGTGCGGCGCCTGCCGGGTGAACGTCGGCGGTAAGACGTTGCTCGCCTGCGTCGAGGGGCCGGAGTTCGACGGCCGCCTCGTCGACTGGGACGAGCTGATGGATCGGGCCCGGGGTTACCTGAAGGAGGAGGAGAGGGCCCTGGACCTCCTGGAGATCGACGACTGGCACCAGGTCCGCTACCGCGACCGGACCAGCGAGAGGAAGAGGGGCGGGTCGCGGCGGTGCTGAACCCCTAGGGCGCCGCCTCACAGGTCTTCGCCCCAAAATAAGTCCTCCAGAAAAATGCGGCCAGCCTCTTCGAGGTCGCCATCTAACGAGAATGCCAGGCTTCGAACCCTAATTTTTCCGATCATTATGTCCATGTTGAGGGCCTTGGGATAGATCAGCACCGCCTCATCGCAGTCTTTGGTGGTGGCGTATGTCACCACCTGGCTGATGTCGTCGTTTCCCGGATGGTCTGGGGCTTTGTATTTGGTGTCGAGGACGAAGAGCGCCTTCTGCGAGTCTCTATCGTAGACCACAAGATCAATGTTGAACCTGACCCTTCCCCCTCGGCCGATGACGACCTCCTCATGGGCTTTGACCACAAAATCAGGCGGCATCTTCGCCTTCAGCCATTCGGCGACGAAGAGCTCGTAGAGCCGGGCCATATCTACCATAAAGGGGATCATCGTCCGATCTCCGATCCGGTGAGACGGTCCGCTCTGCTCTAAAAAGAAGCGGCATAGGGCGTGCATCGGCTGATAGTCCTCGTTTAAGCGATTATAAAATCGACTTATGCAATCCTGGGGATCGAATGGAATCGGGGTCGCCAGCCCCCGAAGGGACTGATAGGCCCTCCGGACCTGGGGGAGGGATCGCTCGGTGCAGGCGCCGCTCTGGAGGATACGCCTGAGGGTCCAGGCGAGGATCTGGTTATCCTCGACGTCGGAGGTGTGCTCCTCGTAGGAGCATTCCGGCTTCACCACCCATGGTTTCTGGCAGCTTTTTCTGACGTCGAATCGGCCGCGGACGTAGGGGATCCGATCTTTCCGGGGCTGATAAGATCGGAAGAACCCCTTCCGCCCCCGGTCGAGGACCCGGAGGGCGAGGAACTTGGCCAGGGTCTCGTAGAAATCCTCCAGAGAATCGCAGTCGGATAGGCCATCGAGAAACTTAAGGCTCTTGCTATTGACCCAGTAGGCGTACTCCAGCATCCTGAATAGGTTCTTTATATCTACCTTCGGCAGTAGGGAGATCTCAAACTCAGGCGTCAGGGGTATGTGACCCGCCCAGCCGTTTGGAGTTAAGCACCACTGATTGCCGTTCTTGAAGGAAGGCTCGTCTATCGAGATCTGGCTTGCGTAGTTCTGCCATATCATGCCGAGCTCTTCGGAGATCTCTCCCTTGGGAAACCTGCGGGTCTCGTACTCTTTCAGCTCGATCCGCCGAATTCGATTAGATCTCATGGGGCGATCTCTCTACGTACCTTATCCCACTGGAAGTCTTCGGCCTTCTCGGACCTGTCGAAGAAGTACTCGTCGAGGTAGGGCTCGATCTCCATCGTCCAGATGTCCTCGATCTCCTCGTCGAGGTCATCCCGCAGGAAGAAGGATATCCCGACTTCATAGTGGGGGTCGTTGATCTGGGCGTTCAGGCGGCGCAATACCCCGATCAGCCCCTCTACAGGATAGCCCGTATTCCGACTTTGGTGATACTTGCGCAGCACCTCGTGATTCGGCTGGAGGCGCAGGGAGGCGAAGCGCCGCCGCAGGGCGTGATCCACCAATGCGATGGAACGGTCGGCGGTGTTCATCGTCCCGATGATGAGGACGTTATCGGGGATCCTGAGCCGTCCGCCGCCGGCTAACGGGATCGAACGGCTCCGGTATTCGAGCAGGTACATCAATTCCCCGAAGACCTGGGAGAGGTTGGCGCGGTTGATCTCGTCGATGATAAGAACGCAGGTCCCACGCCGAGATTCGGCCCGCTCGCAGAACTCGAGGAACCGCCCCGGGACGACGGGATACCTCAGGCCGCCGTCATCGTCCGACTGGGGCCTTATCCCCTGGATGAAGTCCTCGTAGGCGTAGGCGGGATGGAACTGGACGAGGTCGAAGAAGCCGTCTTCTTCGCCTATGAGGTGCTTTGCGAGATGCTCGGCGACGTAGGTCTTCCCCGTCCCGGCGGGCCGTAGAGGACGGCCTGGCCCTTTCGTCTGATGGCCCAAACCCATCGCTGCAGTGTAGGAAGATCGAAGCCGGTGTCTTCGGCAAGTTGGGGCAGGGGATACTCTTCAATACCATGAGGCGGTTTATCTGCTTCTCCACTTATGGAGTTTAAAATACGTTCAAACTTTTCGCGGTTGAGTTCGATCAGAGTTCTGCGCCAACCCGGTTCGCTGACAGGACGCGGTTGCAGGTCATCCCATTTCACGGGCAGCCTGTGTCCAAAGCGTTTACCTTGAACGAAATAAGGCGGCCCCACAACGGTGCCGATGCCCAACACCAGACTTGTTCCTCGGTTGGCAATGATGCGATCGCCTTCTTTGATTTTGGCGAACTTCCAAAGCTGATCACGCCCTCCTTTTTTCAAGCCGAGTGCATTGGCTTTGAAATCAAATTCGGATTTATTCAGCCGCGAGATATCACCCATACCGTCCCATCCCACGGCAATGAATCCGTTTTCTCGACAATCTCTCCATTGCCAAGCATCTTCACCAGGTGCTATCTTCCAGTAGCGTATAACACCACTTTCACCGGTAGTATTTAGCTCGTTCATTCAAACTACGCCCGGTTTTCTCTGATCCGGTAGGATAAAAAGTCTCTCCTCAGAAGAAAATAGAACTTAGGGTAAATATATAGATGGATTATCATAACCTATCCGATATAATATCTCAATCGATCATTTCTTAGCATACCATACGTGGCTGAATCAACGAGCATCAGGAGACAACTGACCCACAGGGTTTCGATCTCCCCCATCCAACCCAGCCGGCGCGATGGATGGGTCCGCGATAATCCTCCGCCGTTAAAAGCCAAAGAGAATAAACCCCGAGAATAGCGCGCGGGCGGTGAAATGGCGGACGGGGCCGGAAAGGAGGATCTTCCAAAATAAAAATTATAAAAATTGTTAAAAAATTATTTCGTCGCCGCCTCGAACCTCCGGTTCACCTCATCCCAGTTGACTATCGACCAGAAGGCCTCGACGAACCTGGGCCGCTCGTTCTTGTAGTCGAGGTAGTAGGCGTGCTCCCAGACGTCCAGGACCATCAGGATCCGAAACATCGGGTAGACGTTGACGTTGTGCTTCTCGATCTGCATGATCAGCGGCCTCTTTGTCATCCAGCACCAGGCGAGGGCGGCCCAGCCGGACCCCTCGGCGGTGGCCGCCGCGGCGGAGAACTCCTTCTTGAACCGCTCGATCGATCCAAACTCCCCTTTGAGGGCCTCGGCGAGGGCGCTGGCCGGCGCGCCGGACTTCGCCGCCGGGGCGAGGTTTCCCCAGAAGAGGCTGTGGAGGAGGTGTCCGCCGGCCTGGAAGGAGAGCTCCTTGAGGGTCGCCTTCATGTCCAGGTCCGTTCCCGCCTCCCGGGCCTTCTCGAGCCTCTCCAGGATGGCGTTGGCGCCGTTGACGTAGGCGGCGTGGTGCTTGTCGTGGTGGATTCGCAGCTGCGCTTCGGAGATGGCGGGCGCCAGGGCGTCGTAGCCGTAGGGGAGGTCCGGCAGGGTGTACTTTCTCTTTTCGCTCATGATCAGACATACTCCGGCCTCGCCTATATTTTTTGTGGCAGAACCTCTGGGCGCGCCCCCGGAGACACGACATCCCCCGAGAAGTGGCGGCTTCGGAGCTTTGGCATCAGGGGGGGCTATCATCGAATCGTCCTTCTTCTTTGTCGCCGCCGCTGTCCTCAACGTACGAAACATCATCGGCGAGACTATGTATGGCCGCCCTCCTGGTGGCGGGGAACGTCGGAGGGCCGGGGTAGTCGGTCTATGACATCTTCGACCAGGGGCCATCTTCACATCGGTCGTCGCGGCGAGGTAGGGCAGGCTGGGCCTGCTCTCTCTACCCCCACCCTCTATTATCAAGAGGGGGTTCGGGGGATGTTGATCTCTCCCATTCCTCTTGGAGGAATATCCACCCGATCGAGATCAAGAGGCCGGGAGCAGAGTATATAGCTGTAATATTGATATATAGAGAATATAGAAAAGTGCTTTAAGCGATGAACGAAGGCTCTGGTGATTGTCATGGATCCCCCAGATAAGCGCGGCCTCCTCCGGTCCAGGAGATACGGCGAAGGCTTCGTTGAAGCCCTCCTATTCTTCGCCGCCATAACCTCGATCCTGGCTATGGTTCTGATATTTTACTTCCTCACCTACGAGAGCTTTCTCGCCTTCCGGGAGGTGGGGGTCCTCGAGATGCTCCTGGGGCAGAAATGGCACCCTCCCGGCGATATCTACGGGATGATGCCGATCATCGTCGGCTCGGTTCTCATCACAACTTTAGCCCTGTTCATTAATATCCTGGTGGGGATACCTCTAGCGATCTACCTATCAGAGCTGGCAGGCCCCTGGTCCCGGGAGTTTCTAAAGCCGGCCATCGAGCTCTTGGCAGGGGTCCCCTCCATCGTCTATGGCTTTCTCGGGGTTCTGGTGCTGGTCGTCTACCTGGAGAGAAGCTTCAACATGCTGACAGGCAGGTCGATCCTGGCGGGAGCGATCCTCCTGGGGATCATGTTCATACCGGCCCTGACGACGATATGCGAGGACGCCCTCAGGGCCGTCCCCAAGGAGTTCAAGGAGGGTTCTCTCGCCCTCGGAGCCACCCGCTGGCAGACGATCCGGGGAGTCACCCTCCCCGCCGCCTCCTCGGGGATCATCGCCGCCGTCATCCTCAACGTCGGCCGGATCATCGGCGAGACGATGGCCGCCCTCCTGGTGGTGGGGAACGTGGCGAGGCTCCCGTCCCCGGTCTTCGACGCCTTCGACCGGGGAGCTATATTCACATCGGTCATCGCCGGAGAGATGGGGGAGGTGGCCCACGGCTCTCTCCACTATCACTCCCTCTTCGCCGTGGGGTTCGTCCTCCTGGTGATAGTGACCATCCTCAACATATCAGCAGACCAGATCAGGGTCGCGATCCGGAAGAAGTTCGGAGGATACTGATATGAAGAAGATCAGGCCGGCACCGATGGCTTCTATCGCCATCGCCCTCTTTCTCCTAATCTCCTCCCTCTACTACCTCCTGGTCGAGGCAGAAGAGATCACGGTGGTCCCGTTCTGGATAGGAGGCCTCCTCGCCTCTCTCCTCCTCATATCCGCCTCCGCTGTCACCCTCAACCGGGAGGCAGACGACAGGACGCGGGTCTCCTGGACTGCGGAGAGGCTCCTGCCCCTGGCCGCAGACCTCGCCTATTTTCTGGCGGTACCTCTTCTCGTCTCTTCGGGGAGGGTCGCCCCCGACCTCAAGTTCGTATTTCTGGGGCTCAGCGCCGTCTTCACCTATGATCTCGTCCTACCCCTCCTGGTTTTAGTGGGGAGCATCCTGGTGATAAAAGACTCCATAAACCTCCTCTATGGGTACACCGCCAGGGGGAGAGAAGTTCTCGTCTTCTCGATGGTCCGCCTCTCTGCGGTCTTCACCCTCCTCCTCCTCGGGGGGATCATCTCCGTCATCCTCTACAAGGGGATCGGAGCGATGAGCTGGGAGTTTCTCACCTCCCCCCACCTCCGCCTCGGCCAGCAGGGGGGGATAAGAACCTGTATCGAAGGGACCTTCTGGCTGGTGATGGGAGCGATGCTGATCTCAGCCCCACTGGGGGTAGGAGCCGCCATATACCTAAATGAATACTCTAAAAACTCGGGGCTGAAGAGGGTCGTCACCATAGCCGTCGGATGTCTCAACGGCGTCCCCTCCGTCGTCTACGGCCTCTTCGGCCTCGCCTTCCTGGTCTCGACCGTAGGCATATCCCTCCTGGCCGGTTCCATAATCCTGGGGCTGATGAATCTGCCCACGATAATCCTGACGAGCCAGGAGGCGCTGAAGAGCGTTCCAAACTCCCTCCGGGAGGGGAGCGTCGCCCTCGGAGCCAGCAGGTGGCAGACCGTCAGAAAGGTGGTGATACCCTCGGCCCTCCCCGGGGTCCTGACGGGGATGATCATCGGCGTCGCCAGGGCCGCCGGAGAGACCGCCCCCATCATGTGGACGGCCGTCACCTTCTCAGCCACCCCCATCCACTTGTACTATGGCTTCATCCCCGACGTCACCCAGCCCGTCAACAACCTCTGCTACCACCTTCTCAACCTGATATACTTCCTGGGGGCCTGGGACGTCGAGCAGAACGCCTGGGGAACGGCCCTCGTCCTCCTCGCTCTCGTCCTCTCCATCAATATGGTGGCGATCCTGGTGAGGAACCACTACAGAAAGAAGGTCTCATGGTGAGCCCCCCTCCACAACTTTTATCATTTCAGGGACGATAGGGTCCATCATGAGAACGATCTCTCCTGACGAGATGAGGGCCATCGATGCCAACTGCACCTATTTCGGCTTACTCCCCCTCCAGCTGATGGAGAACGCAGGAGCAGCCCTCGCCCGGGAGGCGAAGAGGAGGGCTCCAGGCAGGAGGATCGCTGTCGTCGCCGGGAAGGGGAACAACGGCGGCGACGGCCTGGTGGCGGCCCGCCACCTGGCGGAGTTCGACGTGACGGTATTTCTCATCGGAAGGTCGAAAGATATCGCCACCGAAGAGGCGAGGAGGAACTGGGCGATCCTGGAACGGCTCGGCTTCGACCTGCGAGAGGTCCGGGATTCGACCGATCTTGAGCCTCTATCCAGGTACGACCTGATACTGGACGCCATCTTCGGCACCGGGGTCAAAGGGTCGGTCCGGGGGCTGGAGGCGGCGGCGATCGACGCCATAAACGCCTCCGGTAAACCCGTCATATCGGTGGACGTCCCCAGCGGCATCGGCACCGACAGATCGGTGAATTCCGAGGTCACCGTCACCTTCCACAGTCCAAAAGAAGGGATCCCCGGCGAGGTGGTGGTGGCGGAGATCGGGATACCTCCCCGGGCGGAGTTATATGCGGGACCAGGGGACCTGGCCCTGGTTACCGGCCGGGCCGCCGATAGCCACAAGGGGCAGAACGGCCGGGTCCTGGTGATAGGGGGCGGCCCTTATAGCGGCGCTCCCGCCCTCTCGGCGATGGCCGCCCTCCGGGCCGGGGCTGACCTGGTCACCGTAGCCGCCCCCGAGAGCGTCTCAGCCACCATAGCCGGATACTCCCCGAACCTGATCGTCAGGTCGTTATCCGACGACCATCTCTCCCCCGAGGACCTGGGTCTCATCCGAGAGCTCATCCCCAGCCACGACGTCGTCGTCGCCGGGATGGGCCTCGGCCGCCATCCTGAGACGAGGGAGGCGCTGGCGGAGATAGTCCCGGAGTGCGAGAGGGTCGTCCTGGACGCCGACGCCCTCCTCCCCGGAATCCCCCTCAAGGGGATCATCACCCCCCACGAGAGCGAGTTTCGGAGGGTCAGCTCCATCAAGCTCCCTCCCGGGCGGGTCCAGAGGGAGGTCCTGATGACCTTCGCCCGGGACATGAAGATCACCGTCCTTCTCAAGGGGAAGGTCGACCTGATCACCGACGGTGAGACGATCAGGGGCAACGCCACCGGAAACCCCGGGATGACCGTAGGCGGCACCGGGGACGTCCTCGCCGGGATCACAGGAGCCTTCTACGCCCGGGCCTCGCCCCTGCGGGCCGCCGTCGCCGCCGCCTTCGTCAACGGCGTCGCCGGAGATCTGGCCTGCGGGGAGAAGGGCTACTCCCTCTTGGCAACAGACGTCATCGAGAATATACCCCGGGCCATGATGCTATGAAGCCAAAGAGGCCTTTGATGAACGATGGAGTCGAGCAAGAAGGCAGCGGTCCGGTGAGAGAGGATCCAGATCAGAGAGATTATCGCGGCGGTATGGTGGAAATCACCGAGAAGCCGCAGGTTGCCAGGCGGGCCGTCGCCTCCGGGGTCATCAGGCTGAAAGAGTCGACGGTCGAGTCGATAAGGAAGGGGGCGGTGAAAAAGGGGGACGTCCTCGCCGTGGCGAGGGTGGCGGCGATCCAGGCGGTGAAGGAGACGCCACGACAGATTCCCATGTGCCACCCCATCCCCATCACCGGGGTCGATGTCGAGTTCGTCCTCCACACCGATCGCATCAGGGCGACGGTATCCGTCACCTCCTTCGGGAGGACCGGGGTCGAGATGGAGGCCCTCGCCGGGGCGGCGG
The DNA here is from genome assembly GCA_020844795.1 of Methanothrix sp. Lineage (GTDB taxonomy): Archaea > Halobacteriota > Methanosarcinia > Methanotrichales > Methanotrichaceae > Methanocrinis. Next base: position 1,022,342 of record CP086218.1, read on the forward strand.
CGGCGCTCCTCAACGTCTGGGATATGGTCAAGTACCTGGAGAAGGACGGGACGGGAAACTACCCCACGACCTTTATCGAAGATATTCGGGTGGTGGAGAAGAGGAAGCTGCCATCCTAGAGATCTTTTTAGTCCCTATGTATAATTTTTTACTTCCACTGTTTTTGCTCCATGCCACCCTCATATCCGTTATTATGTTGCTCATCCCATTATATCTGTTTTAAATTTATCCGTGCGAGAGTAGAGAAGATTCAAAGGAGAGATGACAGAAGATCCAAGTGGTTCAACTAGTGCTAAATACCATTATATTATTTAACCATTTACATATTTATTCTCAAATATATACCACATAATAAAAACAAATACAAACAATACGGCGTATACGCACATGATTATTAATCCATCGTTTGAAATATTATTATTTAATACTAATACGAGAAACGTGAACCCCAATAAAAAAGTTCCTGCGATCGTTCTTACAATCACCACAACAGCATTCGTTTTCTTATTTTGAATTGAGTTCACATAAATTAGCATCATAAATACTATCGCAAGGATGATGCTAGACGCATAAACAGAAATAAGCGATGAACCGTCCTCAGATTTAGGTATTTTAAATAAAATAAAAAGCAGAAATAATATTGAAACCCCCGCAATGCCTGTTATGCCATAAACCCCTATGAAGCTCAGAACTGAATCTAAAATATTATTCACGTTTAAATAACTAGACATATTTTTACTAATCTGAAATAATATCCAAGCTATCGAAGTTAATAAAAATATAATTATTATCAATAGGCTAACTACTAAGATATATCCAGTCTCCTTAGGTAGTATAGAAAGAGGGTCCGACTCAGTCTCAGATCCGGATTCCTGCTCAGTCTCTGTCTTGTTAGTACATGTTACATTGTTGTTTTTAGGCCCTTGATCTCCGGTTTCTTCTGCAATGGCTGTTGACGTTAGGGCAAAGAACGCCAGCATTATAATAATAATAGGGCGTTTCCCCCAGACTCTGGCCGCAGATTCCTTATGCCCCATTACTATTCTCCTACTATCTGATCCAAATTATCAATTTAGATGAAAATTTAAATGTAACGGCAATGACATTCCCATATCTCTAAACCTAGTAATATAATACCTGCTCTCAAAAATATATAAGCTTTTTCATCATGTCCTTTGATTCGCCATTGAAGTCTTCCAATTTATCGGGCCAAGGGGAAAAACGATCTGAGGCAATTGGAAAATAGGAACGATGCGAGATCGTCGCTCCTTTACAGCCCGTACTCCGATAGCCTCTCCCGCGCGATCTCCCTCTTCCGCTGGTGGTCGACGAGGAAGTCCCGGATCCTCTCTGCCGCCTCCTTCTTGCAGGTCCCGCAGGTCCTGGCGCCGCTCTTGCATTCGTCGTAGACCTCCGCCAGCTCGCCGTCGTCCTCGGAGAGGTGGAAGATGAGAAGCTCGTAGACGGTGCACTTATCAGGCTCGCCCCCGAGCGTCTTCTGCTCGGCCAGGCTCTGCCTACCGCCGGTGACCGCCTTCATCACCTTCTCTCTCGCCTCCTCGGGGTCCTCGGTGAGGGCTATGTGGCTCTCGGGGCGCGAGGAGGACATCTTGCCGCCGGTGAGGCCGGTCATGAACCGGTGGTATAGAGAGGCCGGAGGAACGAAACCGTAACCTCCAGCCTCCACCTCCAGGCCCCTCACGATCTCCTCGATCCTTTCGGCGTCGCCGGGGTCCGATACGTCGAAGACGTCGACGTGCTCCTCGTACCGCTTCACCTTCCGGTAACCCGTCTCCTTCAGGCGAGCGGCCGCCGCCTCGATGAGGTCGGTCCCCGCTGCCTTTCCCCGGAGGCTGACGTGCCCCACCCTCTCCTCCACCAGGAACTTTCTCATCCTCCCGGCCAGGTCCCGGGTCAGCCTGATGTGGGCGTCCTGATCGGAGCCGACGGGGATCACCACCGGCTTTGGCCCCCCGTTCTCGGAGAGCTGGGGGTGGAGGATGTCGGCGCTCTGGATCATGACGGAGACCATGTGGGCGACGTTCGTCTCCCCGGAGAAGCCGTAGATGGCGGCGAGCTCCGAGAACCGTGCGGCGGAGGCTAGCTCGAAGGCCAGGTCGCGGACGGCCTGGCGTTTGGATTGGAAGTATATGGTCCCAGATGGCTCGAAGCCCAGGGCTATGAGGCTGAGGATGTACTCCTCGATCCCCATCTCTCTGCACCTTTCCCAGCTGATCCCCCGGACCGAATGGGCCTCCATATCGGCGATGGCGACGAAGGCGTCCCCACCGTGCTTCTGGTGCCAGATGATCTCCTCCATCACCATCTTCCCTCCCAGATGGACCCGGCCGCTCGGCATGAACCCGCTCATAACCGCGAAGGGGCTCTTCTCCTTCATCGCCTCGACGACCTTCTGGTAGTCGCGGTGGCCGAATATTATATGCCTTTTCATATATGGATGGGGGTCGTCGATCTGGGGCAGAATATCATCGAAGCTCGATATCCCGAACTCCTCGAATAGCTTCGAGTAGTCGTCTATCGAGACCGCGCCCCAGGGGTCCAGCTTCGTTGCCATACGTCCAGGCGATGCAGAATGTGGTATATTTACCTTCTCGTCCTCTACCCCGGTGGCGAGACGGTCTCACCGACCTCCTGCTGAAAATATTTAAATCTGGAGGTCCATACATCCCTCGATGATCCCCGAATCTTTCCCCTGCCATATTGTGACCTGGGACGAGTTCTACCATCTCGCCAGGACCCTCTCCCTCGAGATCAAGTCGTCGGGCTGGAGACCAGACCTGGTGGTGGCGATAGGTCGGGGCGGATACGTCCCCGCCAGGGTAGTCTGTGACTTCCTCATTCACGAACGGCTCACCAGCATGAAGGTCGAGCACTGGGGTATCGCAGCCCGGAAGAGAGATCATGCCGTCGTCCGCTTCCCCCTGGCGACGTCGGTCGAAGGAGAGAAGGTCCTGATCGTCGACGATGTAACCGACACCGGTGACACCCTCACCACGGCGGTCGGTTACGTCGAGAGCCTGGGGCCCGAGGAGTTGAGGACCGCGGTCCTCCAGCACAAGGCCTCCTCGGCCTTCAAGCCCGACTACTACTCTGAGGAGCTGGCTGAGTGGAGGTGGATCATATATCCCTGGGCGGTCCACGAGGACCTGGTGGGCTTCACCGGGAGGGTCTTGTCTTCCTCGGACCAGCCGATCTCGAGAGATCAGCTCCGTTCAGAATTGAAGAGGAGGTTTGATATCGATATCGGGGAGGAGGAGGTGGCCGGGATCCTGGAGGCGGCGGCGGTCCTGGGGATGGGTGGTGCTTCGGGATCGGTTTAAAGGGCCGGTAGATCTTGAATCCATATTCTTTTTGGGTAAACAAAAATAAGCTATATATATGAGAATGAATTTGTAACCATAAAAATAGATGTGATCATTATGAGACAATTTTCGGTCAAAGTTCTCGACGATAAGGACCGGGAGTTCGTGGAGGTTCTCCGGGATCTGGGCATCCCACGAAACGTCGCCAGCATGATAACTTACCTCGCCAACGTCGAGGAGGCGTCCTCCCGAGAGATAGAGATCGGATCAAACCTCCGACAGCCGGAGGTGAGCATAGCCATGAGAACTCTCCGGAACAACGACTGGGTCGAGGAGAGGGAGATAAAGAAGGACGGGAAGGGCAGGCCCATGAAGGTCTACAGGCTCGTCATATCTCTTGAGGATATCATCAGCCATTTCGAGGACGATAAGAGGCGGGAGTCGACGAAGGCTATGGAAAATATCGAGCGTCTCAAGGACCTCTGCGGAAGGCTGAGCTGCAGCTGAAAGCCCCTTTCATCCTGAGGAGACGACCCTGACGATCTTCAGGTCCCCTTCCTCCACCAGCTCGTCGGCGGGAACTGGGTGGTCGTCTCTGAGGGCGACCACCGTCTCTGGGTTTATATGAAGGGCCTCGAAGAGACCTTCATAGGTGAGGGCCCTGGATAGCTCCACAGCCATCTCGACTTCTCCGCCTTCGGCCAGGATTTTTACCATAAGGGAGGTCAATCCTCTTTCTCACCGCCAGTGCCCACGAGATCCTCGAGGTTCTCTTCTATCAGCTTCTTCTCCAGGTTCTCTGTCTTCTTGTCACCCTTTCTCTCTGTCTCTCTCTTCTTGAACTTAGGCACAGGCATCACCTCTATCGCCTCTTGATCTTGAGACGGTATTAACCTTTCGTCACCTCCGCCTCCGGCCTGTGCATGCCCACCGGTCGTAGATCCCCAGGTCGTCGAGGTTTGCCGTCACCTCACACGCCCATCCCTCCGATCTGAGGGCGTCGGCCACCCTCCGGGCCTCCCTCTCGGTGTAGGTGGTGTAGATCACCATATCATTCGCGAGCTTCGACGACGTGATGAGGACCTCCTTCCATAGAGGCCAGTTCACTTCATCTATAAGCCCCACCATGAAACCCACCACTGCGTCGAACTCTCGTTGATAAAAGAACCGGTCGAGGAGCCTGGCGTCGAGGACCATCGCCCGATCCGGGTCGATATATCCCTCCTTCAGGCCCATGCATATCTCACAGCTGTCCAGATCCGCGGTCCAGGGCCGAAACCCGAGCTTCTTAAGGGCCTGGGTGGCCATGCCGCTGCCGGAGCATACCTCCAGAACCTCGCCTCCTACGGGTAGAAGAGGACAGAGGAACTCAATCAGGCTCTCTTCCCTCTCGGGGACGAATAGGGGTGGGCTCTGGATGGGGCAGCTCTCGCAGAAGAGCTCCTCCTTGAGGGCATGAGAGAGTCCCTCCACCAGACCTTCGAAGAACCTCCTCTCCACCGTCGTGACGACCTTCGAGGCGGAGCCCTTTGGAAGGGCTTCCAGGGGATGGGATACTCCGTAGCGGTCCGTCACCAAAAGCCAGATATCGGCCGGCTCTGCTAGCTTTAAAGCGACTCCTAGAAGGGGACCGTCGCCTCCTATTCCGACGTCGTCTCTCCCCCGGTCCTCCCTTATCTCTATATAACCCCTTAGATCCAGCCCCGACCGCAGGATCTCCATCGTCACGGGCAGGGATATCAGGTCCGCCAGGGACTCTTCGGCGATGAAGACCTCCTCATCGTCGTCGATATCCAGCATCTCATGAAGCAGCACGATCATGAGATCCAAGCCGTTAAGATATCAATGTTTCTTTCGGGGGCGCCGCCTGCCCCTCCCGGGGAAACGGCTATATGGTCTCATGTCGACAAAGTCTGGGTTTGAAGCTACAAGATATTCCAGGGGTGGGGGCAAAGCTCTCCGAGAGGCTCATCGCCCACTATAAGGACGAGGATGTTGCCCTAGAGGCTCTGCTGGAGGGGGACGTGGCGGGGCTCATGGGGGTGAAGGGTATGAGCCTCCGCCAGGCGACGTCCCTCGTTCAGAGGGCGAAAGGCGGGGTCTGGGGCGTATCACCTTCAGATTTTCTTACCACCGAGGAGGCGGTCCGGATCTACGAATCTCTAATGGAGATGCTGGCCGGGTCAGCCCACACCGACTACGCGAGGATGAAGCTCTCCACCTTCTTCCCCTCTTCGTCCCTGGAGATGATCGATGAGAACCGAAGGTTTGCAAAGTCCGCGATATGTTCAGCAGAAGAGCATCTCGATACCGACCTACCCCTCCATCTATCGAGGGTTAAGCCCCTTCGAAGGGGGGCCGGCCTCCGGGTGAGAAATCGGGCGATAGCCATCGATTCAGCCTCCGAATACCGGGATCTTAAGGAGAGGGGGATCGATAAGGCCATCGACGTCCACCTCGTCGAGAGCTTGAGGGATCTGCGGGACCTGGCTCAGGGGTACGATGGTGTCACCTTCATCGGCAAGACTCTGGACAGCCTATCTCTATCCGAGGTCGAGGAGGCGGAGGAGGTCGAGGAGTGGTACCTCGTCCCGGAGCTGGTCCTCCATCGCTACATCGAGAACCGGGATATCCTGGACGCCGCCTTCGAGGCAGCGAGGATCCTCAAATTAGACGCTCTCCCCTCCTTCGATGGGCTGGAACGGGTGATGGTGGCTTCGTCGAAGATCGGGATCGAGGACGATCCCGAGGTCATGCGGCTTGACCGGCTAAACTCGGAGCTGGAGGGCAGGGTGAAGGAGGCCGTATCCTGGGCCAACGCCGAGATCAAGAGGAGGGTGGAGCGCTCCTCGGTGACCCTCGCCGGAGACGACCTACTATCGGCTCTGGGGGGTGGTGGAGACCTTCGGGACCTCTTCAGATCCCGGATGGGGGATATCTTCCGGGAAGTCCTGAAGGAGGCCAAAGATATGGCATCTATGGATCTGGATCTGAAGGGGGGAGAGAGGGCGCACTTCGAAGAGGTCATATCCTCAGAGGTCCGCTACCCCCTGGAGGAAGATCGGGAGGCTCTGGCCCGTCTTCTCCGGGAGGTGAGGAAGAAGGCGGAGGGGAGGCGGCTGGGGTCCCGGCGGGACCTGGCGAGAGATCTGGCAGGAGAGTGGCACCTGGTCGAGGCGCTCCACAGATACCTCCTGGAGTTCGACGTCGCCTTCTC
>CP086218.1:1028981-1069530 GCA_020844795.1 Methanothrix sp.
CCCTCCTGATCGAGGCTTCGTAGGTAGACGCCGAGGAGGCAGACGGCGTCATCGGGGCCTATCTGGTCGAAGAGGTCGCAGGGAGTTCCCCGGTAGCAGGGGAGGTGGTGGATGGTGCAGACCGCCTCGTCTCCCAAGAATGAGAGGTGGGGACACCTCTCTTTCGCCGGCTTTCTTAGTGCCGGCGCAGGGTCGTCGGGATCGACGGTCCCATCGGGACGTATCGATCCCGGGTCAATTATCATCACGTCGAGGTTCAGGCAGCACAGGCCGCACCGGATGCATATCATAATATGGCCCCCGGCCTCAGGGCCGGTCTTCGGCCGACGCCCGGCGATAGGACGATCCGGGGTCGGAATCTATCGTCGAGATGGGCGAGGAGCTAGGAGGAGATGGCAGCCTAATTTATCCGGGCCACCGCCGCCACCTCGTCGCCGGGCTTCAGCCGCATGATCCTTACGCCCTGGGTCGAACGCCCCTGGATCCTGATGTCGGAGGCAGGGATCCTGATCATCTGCCCCTCCTTCGTCGTGATCATCAGCTCGTCATCCTCGGAGACGGTCCGGGAGGCTACAACCTCTCCCTTCTTCGATTCTATATTCTTCATCCCCTTGCCGCCCCTCCGGTGAGCTGAGTACTCCGAGAGCTCCGTCCTCTTGCCGTAACCCTGCCTGGTGACGGTGAGGAGGGAGGCCCCCGGCCGGACGACGTCCATGCAGATCACCTCGTCTCCGGCCGAAAGAGAGATCCCCCGGACCCCCATCGACCCCCGGTTGCTCGGCCGGACGTCCCCTTCGTTGAACCTGATCGCCTTACCGTGAGCCGTGGCCAGGATGAGATCTTGGTCGCCGCTGGTGAGCCGTGCGGCGATGAGGCCGTCGCCCCGGAGGTTGACGGCTTTGATCCCTCCCTTCCTCGGGTTGCTGTAGGCCCGGATCGGGGTCTTGACGACCTGCCCCTTCGATGTCGCCATGACGATGTACCCCTCGGAGTCGAAGCTCTTTACCGGTATCGCCTCGGTGATCCTCTCGTCCGCCTCCAGCTGCAGCAAATTGACGATCGACTTGCCGCGAGCGGTCCTGCCGAAGGAGGGGACGTCGAAGACCCGGAGCCAGTGGGCTTTCCCCATGTCGGTAAAGAAGATGATGTACTCGTGGGTGGTGGCGACGAAGAGGTCGGTGACGAAGTCCTCGCTCTTCGTCTCCGCCCCCATCACCCCCATCCCGCCCCGCCTCTGCTGGCGGTAGGCGGAGAGGGGCTGCCTCTTGATGTAGCCGTCGCTTGTTATCGTCACCGCCACCTCCTCCTCCTGGATCAGGTCCTCCAGGTCGATCTCTCCCTCCGCCTCGATGATCGCCGTCCTCCTCGGGTCGCCGTACTTTCCGACGAGCTCGGCCAGCTCCTGCTTAATGATCTTGCGAACCTCTCCCGGATCTGCGAGGATCTCCCTGAATCTGGCGATCGCCACCTCCAGGTCCATCTCCTCGGACCTGATCTTCCCCCGTTCTAGGGCGGTGAGCCTCTGGAGCCTCATATCCAGGATCGCCTTCGTCTGCTCTTCGGTGAGGTCGAAGGCGCCTGTGAGGGCCACCCTCGCCTCCGCCGGCGACTCCGCCGCCCGGATAAGCCTTATCACCTCGTCGATATTCTCGAGGGCGACGAGGAGCCCCGCCAGGATGTGGGCCCGCTTCTCCGCCCGGTCGAGGTCGAAACGGGTCCTCCTCTCGATAACCTCGGTCCGGTGGGATATGTACTCCTCCAGGATCTCCTTCAGGGGGAGGGTCACCGGCTGGCCGTCGACGAGGACGACGTTGATGATGCTGTAAGATGTCTCCAGCTGGGTCTGGCGGTGGAGCTGGTTTAATACCACCTCCGGGTTGACCCCGGACCGGAGTTCGACGACTAGCCTGATACCATCCCGGTCCGATTCGTCCCGCAGGTCCGAGATCCCGTCGACCCTATCCGCCTTAATCAGGTCGGCGATCGTCTCCACCACCTTCGCCTTGTTCACCTGGTAGGGGAGCTCCGCCACGATGATCTTCGGCCTCTCTCCCCGCTCGATCACCGACTTTGCCCGCAGCTTGATGATCCCCCTCCCGGTGGCATAGGCCGCCTCGATCCCGCAGCTTCCCAGGATGTAGCCGCCGGTGGGAAAGTCGGGGCCGGGGATCTCCTCCATCAGGTCTTCTAAGGTCGAATCGGGATCGTCGATCAGCCTCGTAATCGCCCCGGCGACCTCGCTCAAGTTGTGGGGGGGGACGTTCGTCGCCATCCCCACCGCGATCCCGGCAGATCCGTTGAGGAGGAGGTTTGGAAGCTTTGAAGGGAGGACCGTCGGCTCCTTTAGGGAGTCGTCGTAGTTGGGGACGAAGTCGACGGTATCCTTCTCGATCTCCGTCAGCATCTCCCCTGCTATCTCCGAGAGGCGCACCTCGGTGTACCTCATCGCCGCGGCGGGGTCGCCGTCGACGGACCCGAAGTTCCCCTGGCCGTCGATGAGGGGGTAGCGCATCGAGAAGTCCTGGGCCATCCTTACCATCGTCTCGTAGATGGCGGCGTCTCCGTGGGGGTGGTACTTACCCATCACGTCACCGACGACCCTAGCCGACTTCTTGTAAGGCTGGTCAAAGGTCATCCCCTGCTCGTACATGGCGTAGAGGATCCGGCGGTGGACCGGCTTCAGGCCGTCCCGGACGTCGGGGAGAGCCCTGCCTACGATGACGCTCATGGCGTAATCTATGTATGAGGACTTCATCTCCGAGGTAATGTCGACATCTATCTCCGTCAATCTTTTCACCTCATACGTCCAGGTTCCTCACGTCCCGGGCGTGAGCCTCGATGAACTCCCGCCGCGGCTCTACCTTCTCTCCCATCAGTATCGAGAAGATCTCGTCCGCCTCCATGGCGTCCTCTAAAGTCACCTTCAGCATCGTCCTCTTCTCCGGGTCCATCGTCGTCTCCCAGAGCTGCTCGGGGTTCATCTCTCCGAGGCCCTTGTACCTCTGGATCTGGGCCTTCGCCCCCGCTGACTCCAGGATCCGGGCGAGCTCCGATTCGGAGTAGGCGTAGCTGGCGGACTTTCCCCTCTTGATCAGGTAGAGGGGCGGCTGGGCGATGTAGACGTATCCCGCCTCGACTAGCTCCCTCATGTACCGGTAGAAGAAGGTGAGGAGGAGCGTCCTTATATGGGAGCCGTCGACGTCGGCATCCGTCATTATCACCACCTTCCGATACCTCGCCCGGTCGAGCTGGAAGTCGTCTCCGATCCCGGTCCCCAGGGCGGTGATGATGTTTCGGATCTCGTTGTTCTTCAGGATCTTGTCGAGCCTCGCCCTCTCTACGTTCAGTATCTTACCCCGGAGGGGGAGGATCGCCTGAAAATGCCTGTTCCTCCCCTGCTTGGCAGAGCCGCCCGCCGACTCCCCCTCTACTATGTAGATCTCTGAAAGGTTGGGGTCTTTTTCGGCGCAGTCGGCGAGCTTTCCGGGCAGGCCTCCGGAGCTGAGGGCGTTCTTTCTTCTGGTAAGCTCCCTTGCCTTCCTCGCCGCGATCCTCGCCCGGTAAGCCTGGGTCGCCTTGTCTATGATCTTGTTTATGACGAGGGGGTTCTCCTCGAAGAACTCGGATAGCCCCTCGGAGACGAGGGAGGAGACGATCCCGCCGATGGCGCTGTTGCCGAGCTTCGTCTTCGTCTGCCCCTCGAACTGGGGGTCAGAGAGCCGGACGCTTATGACGGCGACGAGCCCCTCCCGGAGGTCGTCGCCGGTGAGCTTGGTATCGTCCTTGAGGAGCTTGTTCTCTCTCGCGTACTCGTTCGTCGTCTTGGTGAGGGCGGTCCTGAAGCCCGATAGGTGGGTCCCTCCCTCTCTCGTATTTATGTTGTTGGCGAAGGATAGTACGTTCTCGTTGTAGGTGTTGTTGTACTGGAGCGCCACCTCGACGGAAGTTCCCTCCTTCTCTCGGGAGAAGTATATGGGGGGGGTGTGGAGGAGGTCCTTGTTCTTGTTGAGGTGCTCGACGAAGGAGACGATCCCTCCCTCATAGAGGTACTCTCTCCTCTTGGCGGTCTTCTCGTCCTCGATCGTTATCATCAGGCCGCGGTTGAGGAAGGCGAGCTCCCGGAGCCTGCTCGCCAGGGTCTCGAAGCTGAAGTCGACGGTCTCGAAGATCTCGGGGTCGGGCTTGAACCTGACCCGGGTCCCTGTGTGGTCGGAGACGCCGTGGACCTCCAGGTCGGAGGCAGGCCTTCCCCGCTCGTACCTCTGCCAATAGATGAGGCTGTTTCTCCTCACCTCCACCTCGAGCCACTCGGATAGGGCGTTTACGACGGAGACCCCGACGCCGTGGAGGCCGCCGGATACCTTGTAAGATTTGTGGTCGAACTTCCCCCCGGCGTGGAGCTTCGTCATGACGATCTCGAGGGCTGGCTTCTTGTAGTGCTCGTGGATGTCTACGGGGATCCCCCTACCGTCGTCCCCGACCGAGGCGGTGCCGTCGGCGTGGAGGACTAGGTTGATCTGCGAGCACCTGCCAGCCATGGCTTCGTCTATGCTGTTGTCCACCACCTCGTAGACGAGATGGTGAAGCCCCGCCGCGTTGGTGCTTCCTATGTACATGGCTGGCCGTCGTCTGACGGCGTCGAGCCCCTCCAGAACCTGGATGGTGCTCGCGTCGTACTCCTCGATTACTTCGCTCAAGACCGGATTTACCCCCGATTACATAAATAACCCACAATCAAATTATCGCATTATATATAACTGTTTGCACGAAATAATCGCCAACCAGCAGCTGCGAGATTTTGATTCTACATATTTTATTCTAATATTATTTTGTCAGGCGCTCTCTGAAGCCGGAGGGGACGGACCGCCCCCTCGACCGGCAGGCAGGAAGGTATAGATTCCCCTCCGGATACTTAGCCTTAACTGGCCTTCTGGCCTTCCCTGCCGGGAATGGATCGCCCTCGTGCAAAAAGGCAGCTTGAGGTCAACCCGGAGACGGGGACTTTAAGAGACCTCAGGCGGGTACGAACTTCGTCCCGTAGTAGATTATCCCCCGGTCCCCATCCCTCCCCAGGATCCTGAAGACGGGCCTGACCCTCATCCCGATCTCAATATCTGACGGGCTGCAGATCACCTGTCCCGTCAGCCTCGGCCCCTCCGCCAGCTCTATTATGGCGAGGTTGTAGGGGGTCTGCCTCTTGAAGTCGTCGGTGGCGTTGTAGATGGTGGTGTAGGTGACGACCTTACCTTCGCCCCCGAACTTGTGATCCTCCATCCTCGCCTCCCTCCGGCATGTGGGGCAGATCGTCCGGGGGGGGAAGTAGTACTCGTCGCAGTTTTTGCAGTGGGTCCCCACCAGGTTGTACCTCTGGGGTATATGTCTCCAGAATCTCGGCACTGTGGACAACTTCTCACCTCGACATTATGTGGACTATCGCCGTCCCGCCGCACCCGCCACGTTGTGGGTGAGGCCGACCTCGGCGCCCTCCACCTGCCTCTTGCCAGCCTCCCCCCGGAGCTGGAGGACCATCTCGTAGGCCTGCTTAATCCCGGTGGCGCCCACGGGATGGCCGCAGGCCTTGAGGCCACCCGACGTGTTGACGGGGATATCTCCGCCGATGGCGGTGACCCCTTCGATGACGGCCCTCCCCCCCTCTCCCTTCTCGACGAAACCGAGATCCTCGATCGCCACGATCTCTCCTATGGTGAAGGCGTCGTGGACCTCGGCGAGGTCGACGTCCTTCACCTCTATCCCTGACATATCGAAGGCCTTCCGGGAGGCGGATACCGTGGCGTCCAGGGTCGTAATATCCCTACGGTCGTGGAGGGCGAGGGTGTCGCTCGCCTGGGCAGCCGCCAGGATCCTTATGGGTCCGTCGGAGAACTTCCTGGCCATCTCCGTCGGAGCCAGGACGACGGCAGCAGCCCCGTCGGTGATAGGCGAGCAGTCCAGGACCCGGAGGGGATCTGCGACGAGAGGAGATCGGAGGACGTCGTCGATGGTGATCTCCATCTGGTACTGGGATATGGGGTTGTTGCAGCCGTTCTGGTGGTTCTTTACGGCGACGGCGGCGAGCTGCTCTCGGGTCGTCCCGTACCGGTGGATGTGGAGCCTCGCTATCATGGCGTAGAGGGCGGGGAAGGTCGCCCCAAAGAAGCACTCCCACTCCCGGTCGGCGGCGGCAGCGAGGGCGTCGGCGGCGACCCCTCCGGTGACGTCGGTCATCTTCTCGACCCCGGCGGCGATGACTACGTCGGAGTAGCCGCTGGCCACCGCCAGGACCCCCTGCCTCAGGGCGAGACCCCCCGAGGCGCAGGCGGCCTCGACCCTGGTGCTGGGGACGTGGAGGCGGGAGAGGCCGGCGCAGTCGGATATCAGGGCACCTATATGCTCTTGCGAGACGAACTGGCCGCCGCTCATATTCCCGACGTAGAGGCCGTCGATCTCCTCGCCGCTGACGTTCGCGTCCTCCAGGGCCATGATCCCGGTCTCCACCACCAGGTCCCGGAGGGAGTCGTCCCAACGCTCCCCAAACTTGGTGCAGCCAGCTCCGATAATCGATACAGATCTCATGGTATCACAGCCGCAGCTTTCCCTTGTGCTTTGTATAAACGGCGTAGTCGAGGTGGACTACGTCCTCGAAGTAATCCCTCACCCTGGGCGCCCGGTCCCGGATATCATCTATGCCGTCTTTTACCCTTATGCTGAAGGCGTCGCTTCCAGCGCCAGATCCGAAGCTGGCGAGGAATATCCTCTCCCCCGGGCTTGCGACGTCCAGGGTGGCGGCGAGGCCTATGAGGCTCGATCCTGAGTAGGTGTTCCCTATCCAGGGGACGACGAGCCCCGGCTCGGTCTGATCTCTTGAAAAGCCGAGCCTTTTGGCGACCCTTTCGGGGAACTTGCCGTTGGGCTGGTGGAATACGGCGTAGTCGTACTCTTCGGGGCCGGTCTCCATCTTGTCAAGCAGCCCCCGGGCGGCGGAGGTGACGTGCTTGAAGTAGCCCGGCTCCCCGGTGAACCTCCCCCCGTGCTCTGGGTAGGCCATCCCCTCCCGCCTCCAGAAGTCGGGGGTGTCGGTGGTGAAGGAGTAGAACCCCTCGATCTCCGCCGCGAGGTCTTCGCGGCCGATGATGAAGGCAGCTCCGCCGGCGGCGGCGGTGTACTCCAGGGCGTCCCCCGGAGCACCCTGGCTGGTGTCGCTGCCTATCGCGAGGCCCAGGTCGATCAGCTCCGAGGAGACGAGGCCGATACAGGCCTGGACCGCCGCGGTCCCCGCCTTGCAGGCGAACTCGAAGTCGGCGGCCGTAAGCTCGTGGTTCACGCCTATCGCCTCCCCGACGATCGTCCCCGTCGGCTTTACCGCGTATGGGTGGCTCTCCGACCCGGCGTAGATCGCCCCGATCCTGGCCGGATCGATGGATGCCCGCCTGACGGCGTTCCTCGACGCCTCCACGGCGATGGTCACAGCGTCCTCGTCGATGTCGGGGACCGACTTCTGGATCACGTTGAGGCTCTTGGCCATATCCTCTCTCTCGCCCCAGACCCTGGCGATCTCCTCGGCCCGTATCCTGTACCTGGGTATGTACACTCCATAGCTTACTATTCCCGCCGGCATTGCATCACCTCTGATGGAGATTGGCCGCCAGATCCTCGGCCGAGATCTTGGTGGCGAGGAGGGGTATCCTCTCCAGCTCTGCGATCCTCCTGGCGACGCCGTCCACCTCGGCAGGGTCGATCCCCTGAAGGATCACGGCACCGGGTTTGAGATGGCTGACCCTCACCGCCACCATCGGGGACCTCCCCGTGGTGACGCCGGTGAATATGAGGGCCCGGGCGGTGCTCCTGCCGTATATCCTGTGAAATTGGTCGGGAAGAAGCTCTAAAATCGCCTTCATGCTGTCGATGATAGTATAACCGTATATGGAGACGTCGGCGTCGCCGCAGACTACGCAGGCGCCGATCATATCTCCGAACTTTGAGAGCGAAAACGGCTCGATGTATTCGCAGACGGAGCAGATCCGTCCGAAGGACCCTCCGTCGCTGAGCATGGCGCAGTAATTCCGGGCGGTCCCGCTCCCCCGAAATTCGTCGATGGCCAAGAGGGCATCGATGATCTTGCTGACGATGAGAATCCCCGGGGATCTACGTCTTCCGCTTTCGTAATCGCTTATCACGGATGGCGAGATCCCCAGGTGATTGGACAGCTCAGTCTGGGTGACGCCGAAGTTCCTCCGCCACTTCTTCAGCGTCTCGCCGGGATTCTGCGATAAAGTGATTTCACCAGCCATCTTCTCTGCGAGAAGTCCTCGAATATCTGAGATATCCCCCCCGGCCGACATGGAGCTGAGAGGGGGCTGCTTAGAATATAAAGTTAACGAAGAGGAGTTCGTCATATGACGAGATAGATCGATCTCCGATAAAACAAGGATGCGCCGACCGGGATTCGAACCCGGGTTTTGGGCTTGCTCCGCGATCTATGCCGCTTGGAAGGCCCAAGTCATAACCACTAGACCATCGGCGCTCAGATCCCCCACCGCCTGGTGGAACTTAACGTTTTCGATCCGCAGGTGCGCCACCAACCCGGGGGCGGGACCCCGGCCGCGAGCCCCCTGAGAGGCTTGCCCCAGCAGAAAGGGTCGGTTGATGGCGATGGCCTTCATATCGGATATATCTCGACAAAAACGCATCCGCCGCGACGCAGGGTTAGATAGTTTGATATATCTGGGATATCTGAGAACTGCGGCGTTGACGAATTTTTTCCCGGAGGGAAAGTGATCTTGAATCTGCTTATAGTGGCGATCTGGCTGATGCTGCCCGCTTACCTGCCCAACAACTTCGCCGCCTTCTTCGGCGGAGGAAGGCCCCTCGATTTTGGGAGAACCTTCTCCGACGGCCGCCGGATCCTCGGCGACGGGAAGACCTTCCGGGGGACTATCATCGGCGTCCTGGGGGGGGTGGGAGTAGGCGTCGCCCTAGCGTCGATCGCTTTCTTCAGGCCTGACCTAGACCTTCCGCAGTTCGGGTCCGGATATGAGATGATCCCCGTTCTGCTGGGCCTCTCCCTAGGGGCGATGGCGGGAGACATCGTCGCCAGCTTCTTCAAGAGGAGGATGGGGATGGAGAGGGGTGCTGCCCTCTTCCTCGTCGATCAGCTCGACTTTGTAATAGGAAGCTGGGCTCTGACCTTCCTCCTGGCCCCAGCCTGGTTCTCCGAGAACTTCACCCTTGAGGTGATGTTGATCGTGCTGATCGTAACGCCGGTCCTCCACAGGGTGACCAACATAATAGGATATAAGATGAAGGCGAAGAAGGAGCCCTGGTGAGGGCGCCAGATCCACCCGGGGGATCGAAGGAGGACGCCGGGCGGTATCCGCCTTTATCCTGGACTTAATCATTTTTCTCGATAATATGTCGGCTGTTTATCGATAATAAACTTTCATCCTCGGCCAGATCCGTATGATAATAGCTTTTGCGTCTGTTTTTTTAATTCAAGCTATATTTCTACTTCTTCTATCCTGTCAGACCCGCAAAAACCGGAGAAAGAAACGGAAATCCGGTTCGCATTACCATTTCGAAAGCTTTATAAGTCCAGTAACCGATACTCAGTACGTTACTGGCCAAATTTTTCATAGATTACTATGATTTGGCAAGAATGAAAAAGGAGGAGAGCAAATGGACATGGTTAGCATGGGGCTCCTAGCCGCGATGGGCGCCCTTGCAACGATAGCCGGAACAAGTGAGGACTTAGAGTCCGATGTGGGTTCTCAGAGCAATCCCAACTCACAGGTCCAGTTGGCAGCTCAGGTGGGTCACACCCACAGGATTTACAACAAGGCCATATCTGGAGAGCCACCATCGAACGCTCTTTACGCCGCCCTTGCCGCAGTTACAGCCAGCGTCTTGATGTCCGATCCGTACGGGATGAACGCGTTTTTCTCAATTGCAGTCGGCGCTCTTGTCGCTGCAGTATTCAATGGGATCCTTTCCATGACTTCGTACATGGGGAGGAATACGAGCCAGGCGCGTTTCAATCAGCACGTCTATCTGGACGTCTTGCGCAGCCACACTACCACTATAATGGCACATGCGTACATAACAGCCTTCTGCGTTGTCGCGATATCGTATATCATGACGGCCCCCTGGCTTCCGATACAGCACCCATTCCCCCTGCCCGTCATCGCATTCACCTGGGGAATTGCCCTCGGAGCTATAGGCTCGTCTACTGGCGACGTCCACTATGGAGCTGAAAGAGAGTTCCAGCAGTATCCCTTCGGAGCCGGCCTCAACGCCGCAAACTCTGGGGACATCGTCACAAAGGCCGAAGCTGGCCTGCGAAGCTCGATAGACAACGCCTGGTTCTGCGCCAAGTTCGGAGGTCCTGTCACTGGGCTGGCTTTTGGCCTTATAGTATTCCTGGACAACTGGCGGACTACCATCTTCGATCCCGCCACCCAGGGGTGGTATGCGATCTTGACCGGAATTCTGATCGTGATTCTGCTCAACGTCTACAACAGGATCCTTGAGATCAGGTCAAAGAAGAGGTACGGGCCCTATCCCGAGTACGTGGGGGACATTAAGGCATGAGCACCTTTGATGCGAGCACGTTAGTTTACGTATTACAGATCGTTATCGGCGGGCTTCTTGTGGGCATAGGCGTCCACTTCGTTCCCGTCGGTGGCGCTCCGGCGGCCATGGCCCAGGCCACAGGCGTCGGGACCGGGACGGTCCAGCTGGCGACGGGGTCGGGACTCACCGGCCTGATATCCGCTGGCCTGATGATGAGCGTCACTGATAACATCCTCTTGATAGTGCTGAGCGGTGCCGTCGGCGCCATGATTATGATCGACGTCACCATGTTAGTCGGCAACTGGGTCTACATCTACGGCGTCGGGGTACCACCGGTCGCCGCAAAGACGGACTACGACCCGATAACCAAAGACCCACAACCCCCGTACATATCCCCGGGGACGGTCGGTCACGGGGTTCCCACCGTCAGCTACGTCAGCGGGACGATAGGGGGGCTCATGGGCGGGGCCGGAGGTTCTCTGATCTACTACGCCCTGATGAACATCAACGGCGTCTCGGGACTGAGCGCCTTCTTCGCCATAGGGATCTTCGTGGTCAACGCCGTCATAGCCTCCTACAACATCCAGGGGACGATCGAAGGGTTCCACGACCCGAAGTTCAAGCGCGTTCCCCGGGCGGTCCAGGCATGTTTCGTAGCAACCCTCATCATAGGAATATTCGCTGTTTTGATCCACGGAGGTGCCTGAAATGAGCGTTGCAGCAGGCGGAGGAGAGTCTAAGATCGACAAGACCAAGTTGACGATGTACGGCCTAGGAGGCGGAGTTCTCGGCATCTATCTTGCTCACGTTCTGAAT
The DNA here is from genome assembly GCA_020844795.1 of Methanothrix sp. GTDB lineage: Archaea > Halobacteriota > Methanosarcinia > Methanotrichales > Methanotrichaceae > Methanocrinis. Next base: position 1,040,364 of record CP086218.1, read on the forward strand.
ATGGTTACGGGGACCGGTTACTTCTCGTTTCTGGCGGGGCTTGGGGCGATAGCCGCCGTCTTGATGGGCGCCGACGCCGTGAGAAGGGTCTGTGCCTACGGCATAGGGACCGGAGTTCCATCGATCGGCATGATGGCGATGGGGATGGGGCTTGTAGCAGCCTGGTTCGGCCTCGCCGTCGCCGGAGTTGCTGGACCGATCATAGGCATCGCCATCGCGATGGGCTTCGGCTACTTTGTAGGGATGCTCGCCAACAAGATAATCAAGATGAACATCCCGGTGATGGAAGAGGTCTTGATGAGCCTCGGTGGAGCCGGTGCGATGGTCATTATTGGCCTCAGCGTCGTGATATCCGGGCAGATAGGCTACCAGGATATGCTCAACGACGTCGTATTCACCGGATACATAGCGATAGTCTTCATAGCCGGTGCTCTGGCGATACTGCAGCCGTTCAACGCAAACCTCGGACCTGATGAGACTCAGGACAGGACCCTGGTCCTGGCCATATCTACGGGAGCTCTCGGGATGTTCGCGGCAGGAATCGGCTCTCTTGTAACGGTGGGGGTCGGTGGAGCCGTCCTGACTATGCTGATCGCCGCCGCCATCTGGCTGAAGGCCTTCCTCTGGTTCTTCAAGCTCGTCAAGAGGGACTCGTCAGGGGTCGTCGGTACCGGTCTACTTCCTGAAGGAGGTCTGTAGATGGGAATAGTCAGAGCTGGCCCAACGGATCTGCATCTGGTCTTCGATCCGATCGAGGGGATGATCGCAGAGGAGAGAGATGACGTCGTTCAATTCGCTCTGGATCCGATTATGGAGCAGATCGAGATCATCGACAAGGTCGCCGACGATCTGGTGAACTCCCTCGCTCCGGATGCGCCCCTCCTCAACTCTTACAAGGGGAGAGCGGGTGCAAGCTTCATGGCGGGCGTTTTCACCAACATATGGTACGGGTTCATAGTCGGCCTCGTCGTCGCCTTTGTGTACATTTTCTCCCATGGAGGTGCATTCTAAATGGCCAACAAAGTGAAACCGACCGATCCCTGGCCCTGGATGACCGGGGAGTATGAGGTCGGAAACCCCGAAAGCCCCGTCGCCGTCTGTACCTGCGGCTCCCACATGAACAACGCCCCCTTCCTCGATGCAGGAGCGGCCCTCGTAGGTCCCTGCAAGACCGAGAACATCGGGATCGAGAAGATGGTGGCGAATATCGTCTCCAACCCCAACATCAGGTTTTTGGTAATCACGGGGATGGAGGTCAAGGGCCACATAACGGGACAGGCGATAGAGGCTTTCGCAGAGAACGGCATCAACCAGGAGGGAAGGATCGTAGGTGCCACAGGCGCCATACCCTTCATTCAGAACCTGACCCCGGAGTCGATCGAGAGGTTCAAGGAGCAGATCACAACGGTCAACATAGTCGATACCGAGGATGTCGGCACCATCGTCTCCAAGATAAAAGAGTGCGTCTCCAAGGATCCGGGGGCCCTCGACGTGGAGCCGATGGCAATAGAGATCTCCGAAGGAGAGGAGGCGGAGTCTGCCCACGGACTGCGCCCCATGGCGGCGGAGGTCGCCAACATCCGGGCGAGGATGAAGCAGATCGAGGCCAATGTCACCAACATGGGCCTAGAGAACAAGTACGCTGCAGGCATCTACGCCGGGAAGATCGAGGGTATAGTGATGGGTATAACCATCGTCCTCGTCCTCTTCGGGATGATCATGTGGATGGGAGGTATGTGAGATGGCAGACGAGGAGATTAAGACCGGAGAGGTCAAAGAGGCTTCCCCAGAGGTCGAAGAGGCGGTCGCTGAGGTGAAACCCATAACTGCCGACATACCGTACGGCAAGGGTCTTCCTACCGTGTTGATGCCCTTCATGGGACCTTTCCACGAGATCACCGAGAGCGTTGAGTATAGAGGGCAGCTGATAGCGAGGGATCAGAAGCTCAGCTCGAGCGTCAACGCCGCGATGCCCGTAGGGGCGTTCATCGGCTTCTTCTTTGCGCTTCTGATGGTCCTGTTGCCCATCTACTTCATGACCTGAGGTGATACGATCATGGCTCAAGATAATCGAGAAGTGGTGCCCAGCGTTGTAGTGGACCAGGACCAGTACACCCAGGTCCTGGAGAAGCTGGCAAAGATCGATCAGAAGATCGAGTTCGTTAGCGCGGAGATGGCCCAGAGGCAGGGCAAGAAGCTCGGCAGAGATATTGGCATCCTCTACGGAGCCTGTGGGGGATTGATCATAGTGCTGGCATACTATCTGCTGGCGTATGGATTGGGGGTATGACATGTTCAAATTTGACAAGAAGCAAGAGGTATTCGAGTTCGGCAAGATCAAGGTGGGAGGTCAGCCCGGAGAGTACCCCACCGTCTGTATTGGAACGATGTTCTATTCACGGCACAAGATCGTGACCGATGAGGACAAGGGGCTCTTCGACGTCGCCGCCGCAGAGAAGCTTTGGAAAGACCAGGAGGAGATGAGCGACACCACCGGAAACCCCTGTTTCAACCAGATCGTCGCCGAGACGGATGAGGCTATGGCCAAGTACCTGGACTGGTTCGTCGATATATCCGACGCTCCCTTCCTGGTGGACTCCAGCGCCCCGAGCGTGCGGGGTTTCGGCGTCAAGTACGCCACCGAGATCGGGGTCGCCGACAGGGCGATCCACAACTCCATCAACGCCTCCATCACCGCCGAGGAGTTCCAGGCGGTCAAGGAGAGCGACCTCGACGCCGCCATAGTCCTGGCCTTCAACGCCATCGACGCCACCACCCAGGGGAAGATGGACGTCCTGACGAAGGCCGCAGGAGGCGCCGAGAAGGGGATGCTCGACTACGCCGCCGAGGCGGGGATCACCAGGCCCCTCATCGACGTCGCCGCCATGCCCCTGGGCAACGGCTCCGGCGCCACCATTCGGGCTGGGATAGCCGTCAAGGCGATCCTGGGCCTCCCCGTCGGCGCAGGCTACCACAACGGTGCCTCCGCCTGGGACTGGATGAAGAAGTACAAGAAGGTGAACAAGGCAGCCTTCCCTCCGGTGGACATCGGATCAAACCTCGTGGCCGGTATTATGGGAGCCGACTATTACCTCTACGGCCCCATCGAGAACGCTACGATGGTATTCCCGGCGGCGGCCATGGTCGATATCATGTGCGCTGAGAGCGCAAAAGAGCTCGGCCCGGAAGTCCTGGACCCGAACCACCCGATCAACAAGCTCCTCTAAGACCCTTCCCCCTTTTTTCTTTTTAATCTCGGAGCGATCCGTTTGCCGGTTCGAGTTGAGATCAGGGCCGCCTTCGCAAGCGGCGTTTTCAGGTGCAAGAGATGCGGCTCATGCTGTCATCACCGCCGACCCGAGGAGTTCGGCGACCTCGTCCCTCCCGAGAGGATCGCGGAGTTTTTGGATAAGAGCAACCTGATCTACCTCACCGAGAAGGATATCGATAAGATCAGCAGGAGGACGGGTTTAGAGGCCGGGGAGTTCGTCGACACCCTCTATGAGGATAAAAAGGGGTCTGTCCGGGTCGAGGAGGGCGGAAAGAGGGTGATCCTCGATCTGCCCGTAATGAAGTCGAGGGAGGGAGACGGTGCCTGCGTCTTCTTTAGAGATGGGAAGGGCTGCACCATCTATCCGGTGAGGCCGGCGGCCTGCCGCCTCTTCCCCTTCTTAGTCGTCGAGAAGTCAGGGACCTCAGGGGGGATCGTCCTCGAGATAAGGTACAACCCCACCTGCCCGGGCATGGGGGAGGGGAAGGAGCCGGATATAAGGAAGCTGGAGAAGCTCGTAGCCGGTCAGTTCGCCGAGAGGATGGAGACAGTGGGGGCCCAGGTCCAGTGCCTCCGGATGGAGGGGAAGATCCACCCCGCAGCCCGAATCTACAGGACGATGCCGGGGAAGAGGGAGAGCTCTCTTTGAACGACGGGGATGATCAGTATGGGGAGGAAGTAGATCGAAGGGTGTGGAAGATGGTTATAAGCCGGGCTTTTTCTTAAACATAATTATTAAATAAGACTGGTGTAATGGTCTACCGCGGATCATCGCAATAGATCAAGCAGAGGGATGCCCATGAGACGAGTCTTAATTGGAGTAGCGATCCTCGCCCTCCTATCGATGGCGGGACTGACCCTAGGGATGGGGGTGGCGGATGGAGAGATGGAAACGGAAGAAGGAGATCCTCTTATACCGAGAGAACTGCTCTTCGGCAATCCTGACAAGATAACTGTACGAACGAGCCCCGACGGTTCCAGGATCAGCTATCTCGCCCCTAAAGACGGAGTCCTGAACGTCTGGGTGGGACCTATCGAGGACCCGCAAGCTGCAGAGCCCGTCACCAACGACACATATCGGGGGATACGCTCCTACTCGTGGACTTACACCAACGAGCACATCCTCTATATTCAGGACAAGGACGGAGATGAGAACTGGCGGATCTACAGCGTCAACCTGAGTAGCGGCGAGAACAAGGACCTCACCCCTTTCGAGGATGTCCAGGCCAGGATTACAAAGGTCAGCCGCAACTTCCCTGAGGAGATCATCGTCGGCCTCAACGACCGCGATCCGGAGTACCACGACCTATATCGCCTGAACATAGAGACCGGGAAGATGACCCTGATCCAGGAGAACAGATATTTTTCCTCCTTCGACATAGATGACGATTATGTCGTCAGGTTCGCGACGAATATGACCAGCGACGGCGGTGCCGTGATCTTCAGGCCGACCGAAGAAGGCGGATGGGAGGTCTTCTCAGAGATCCCGATGGAGGACGTGATCACGACGGGACTGGTTGGGTTCAACAAGACCGGCGAGATCTTGTACTTCGTCGACAGCCGCGGCCAGAATACGGCGGCGCTCTTCGCCGTTAATCCAGCGACGGGCGAAAAGACCCTGATCGCAGAAGATCCGAGATCGGATTTCAGCGGTTGGATGGTCCACCCTACAGAGAGGAACGTCCAGGCGGCTGCCTTCACCTACGAGCGGAAGGACTGGCAGGTGATCGACGGATCGGTGGCCGAGGACCTGGCCTTCCTCGCGACGGTCGCCGATGGCGACGTCGAGGTGGTGAGCCGGTCTCTCGACGACAGGACCTGGATCGTCGTCTACGTCGTGGACGATGGCCCCTTCAGATATTACCGCTACGATAGCGAGAAGAAAGAGGCGGAGTTCCTCTTCACCAATCGGAAGGATCTGGAAGATCTGCCCTTCGCCAAGATGATGATCCCGGCGGTCATCAGCTCCCGGGATGGTCTGAACCTGGTGAGCTACTACACGTTGCCCATCGGAAGCGACCGGGATGAGGACGGAAGGCCGGAAGAGCCCCTCCCCGTGGTCCTCTACGTCCACGGCGGTCCCTGGGCCCGGGACGTCTGGGACTATAACCCCGCCCATCAGTGGCTTGCCAACCGGGGGTACGCCGTCCTGAGCGTCAACTTCCGCGGATCTACGGGCTTTGGGAGGGATTTCGTCAACAGAGGAAACCTGGAGTGGGGTGCCAAGATGCACGACGACCTGATCGACGCCGTCGATTGGGCGGTAGCTGAAGGGATCGCAGATCCCGATCGGGTGGCGATCATGGGCGGGAGCTACGGAGGGTATGCGACCCTGGCGGGTCTCACCTTCACCCCGGAGGTCTTCGCCTGCGGCGTAGACATAGTGGGCCCCTCAAACCTCACCTCCCTGATCGAGACGATACCCCCCTACTGGCAGCCTCAGATCGAGCTCTTCGCGACCCGGATGGGCGACCACAGGACCGAAGAGGGACGAAGGCTCCTCTTCGAGCGGTCTCCCATCAACCGCGTCGAAAATATAGCGCGCCCTCTTCTGATAGCTCAGGGCGCCAACGATCCCCGGGTCAGCCAGAACGAGTCGGATCAGATCGTCGCGGCGATGCAGGAGAAGGGGATTCCCGTCACCTACGTCCTCTATCCGGATGAGGGTCACGGCTTCGCCCGGCCGGAGAACAGGATATCGTTCTTCGCCGTCGCTGAGGCCTTCCTCTCAGAGCACCTCGGCGGGAGGTTTGAGCCGGTGGGAGGCGCTTTCGAGAATTCGACGATCACCGTTCCCGTAGGGGCCGAGGAGGTCCCGGGGCTGAAGGAGGCGCTCTCGGACCGATCAGCCTGATGGACTCCTCTCCAGCAGGGGAGACGAAATTGGCGGCGAAGGGTGTGCCGGAGCTCGCCGGTTCCCCTTCATCTTTTTCTGCAGCTTTTGCTCATTCATCCGGCCTTCATCGGCCGGATCCTCCGGATCGGAGGTCCCCGATCGCAGGTCCCGGATCAGAGGTTCTGGAGGTATACCTCGATCCGATCGAGCCCCTCGGCGATCCTCTCGATGGAGCTGGCGTAGGAGAAGCGCAGGTACCCCTCGCCTTCGGCGCCGAAGTCGATCCCCGGGGTGACGCCGACTCGGGCTTTCTCCAGGATATCGAAGGCGAGGCGGTAGGAGTCGGGCGAAATATGCCGGGCGTCGGCGAAGACGTAGAAGGCCCCCGTCGGCTCGACTGTGATACCGAAGCCGAGATCCCGGAGCCTTTTGATCATAAACCGCCGCCTTTCGTCGTAGGTCCGCCTCATCCGTTCGACGTCGTCGCGGGCCTTCCGGAGGGCGGCGATCCCCGCCCTCTGGACGGCGGAGTTGGCACAGATGAAGAGGTTCTGCTGCATCTTCTGGATCGGCCGGATGAACCTGGGAGGGGCGATCAGGTATCCCAATCGAAGGCCGGTCATGGCGTAGAGCTTCGAGAAGCCGTTGAGGACGACGGCGTCGTCGGAGAACTCCAGGATCGAGCGCTCCTTTCCATCGTAGACGAGGCCGTGGTAGATCTCGTCGGAGATGACTTTGGGCGAAAGCCCGGCGATCTCCTCCATCCTCTCGGCGGATAGGACCGTCCCCGTGGGGTTCGACGGCGAGTTGATGACGATCGCCTTCGTCCTGGGGGTGATCCGCGAGGCGACGGCCCCGGGGTCGAGCTCGAAGCCCTCCTCGGCCCGGACGGGGACCGGCACCGGGACGCCGCCGGAAAATCTGATGAAGTTCGGGTAGCAGGCGTAGCCGGGGTCGGAGATGATCGCCTCGTCCCCGCCCTCCAGGAGGAGGGAGAAGACGAGCATCATCGCCGGCGACGTCCCGGAGGTGACGACGATCCTATCGGGATCGACGGTGACGCTGTACTTCTCATCATAGTGCTCGGATATCGCCTCCCGGAGCTGCGGGTCGCCGCAGCTGTGGGTGTATTTGGTGTGCCCCTCGGCCAAGGCGGCCTCCAAAGCCATGCGGATCGGCGCCGGGAGGGCGAAGTCCGGCTCGCCCACCTCCAGGCGGACTACATCGATCCCCTGGCGCTCCATCGCCCGGGCGCGCTCCGATACCTCCATCACCAGAAAGGGGGTCATCTCTTCGGCTCGTCGTGAGATCATGTTGGCGGGCTCCTCTTGGTCCTGATACTAGATCACAATATAAACACATAGGCGTATCCGAAAATACCGACGAAATCTCATATAAGACTTGTTTTAAGCTGTTGGCAAATAGACTATCTTTTTTAGCATCCGCTTGGCCCCTATAACCAACCTAAACGCAGATTTTAAGGTGAAATTGGAGTCACGAAGTCATCCCTCATTTTATAGGCGGAAGAGGAACCACTTTCCACAAGCTCATTCAAGAGATAGATAACTGAATCCCGAATAGAAGAATCGGACTTAAGAGAAGCAGGCTGGCCATAGACCCAACGCCGTAATATAGATTCTAGATAGAAAACCGAGTTTTCGTTCGAAAGAATGAGCCTTGGATCACCCTGCTGAAGCTTCTTTGAAATGATTTCAAATGCACCAGGCAAGGATTTCTCTCCGATGCGGTAGAGAAATCGACTATAGGCAACCAGTACGGCGGAGGAAGGGGCCAATTTATCAAAGAATCTATCGAGCCTCCAGGCGTTCCCCTCCAAGCGCTGCCAGTGTCTCAATCCTTTGTCCCAGCTCAATCCAAGAAAAAGAGCGTCCAAGAGCGCAATCCGATCAGAATTTCTCTTATCGAGATTTTCAATCCACGTAGTGGTCGCCATCTTGTCAGAAATAGCCTCCCAAAGACCCCAAAAGACCGATCCACTGCCTACGATATCTTCATAAATGGTCAAACTTCTGACAAATTCTGCTACTTCCTTCGGATGGAAGCAAACTGCATTAATTATCGGCTCGCACACATAGGCCGCATCTTTCGCCTCAAGTTTTAAGGCGAAACGGGCAAGTCTATCCATACATCCGCTTTCAAGCTCGTAGTTCCGATACTCGTGCGTATCACCTCGCGAGCCCTCATATTTGTTCCACCAGCCAACTAGCGAATCGGCCACATATCTAAAGAATTTCCTTGACATTTCTCCTTGAGGACCGTTGTATAATATTGGAATTAACCGAAGTAAAGATTCTTGCCCCCAAGCCTCGAAAAGATCAAGATCAAATAGCTCTTGTTCATCGAGACTTTCTCTTTTATGGATGAACTCACTAATTTTTTTGGCTATATCTCTAGCCTTTTCTTCTCTGCTTAACCGTTCAGAATACGGCTTTGTTTTCTCTTGCAAGTCAAAATCGCGTTGTAGTTTGGCGGCATAAATCACCGCTGCCATGCAAGTTAGTGTCATTTCTTTGTCTGCCTGCCAGAGGAAAGTACCAACCCCTTCAGCAGCAGATACCACGACTCTCTCTGAAGCATGATTGAGGGAAAGGGAGAGTGCTTCTTGCACCATTTTTATAGTATCTTCGGAAAGCTCTTTGCTAAGCAGTGCCGGCAAAATGAATGCGGATTCTAGCGAACCATCTATTGAATAGGAAGCTTCAGTGCTCTGGAACACTGACTGCAAGACTACTTCTATACACCAATCACGTTCTTTTTGTGACAGTTCGTCCCAGTAGTCCCGAACACAAATTGCTGCCGTGCAGGTTGGGCCCGCTGCACCCATTTGTCTTTCGATTGAATGGGACATGTTTTCAAGCTCTAAATGGACATGTTGGGCTTGCGCCAAACGTTGTCGCCACTCTTCTGGTTTTGAGTCCTTTTCCCGCTTGAATGTCGACATAGCCCAAACATTCAAACTTATTCTATTATTATATGCCTCAAACGAAGGAGCATCTTTAGCAAGATATTCTTGTATATCGGGCTCTGGATTTGGCAAAAGTAAAATTTTATTTTCATTATCTGCTTTTTGGAATTTCATCCGTCGCAGATCCATTCGAAGAAGGGATAACCTCCAGTTAAAGTCATCTTCAGTTTGTTGATTTGTTGGTGGCAATTCTTGATAGTGCTGATCTAGAATCTGCCAGACCTCATTCCTATAAGGACCGAATTGGAGCTGGAGCGCCAATTTCTCCAAATGAAGCCTTCGATGCTCTAAACTATCGGCTGTTTTTCTTTCTTCAATATAAATTCTATTTTTGTCCATGATTGGAAAATATGAGAATATACTGGTGGGTGTGCTCTGCTCATGGACAACTCTCCATATATCTAGCTTGATAAAATATGGACATGTAAGAAGGGAAAGGGCAGCTTGCTTAGCTTGTTTCGGATATGCTGTGGCAATGCTAGCAACTACTGCAGTGATAGCGACATTGTTGCAACCCTTTAACAGATAATTCAAAACTTGTTCAACCTGCGGTGAATTCAGCTCGCAAAGTTCGAGCAACCAACTTTCGAGCGCCATGAGAGCACTCTGAATAACATGGGGTCCTGTAGAAGTGCCTCGATAGAGAAGCCATAGGCGATCGCTGCACCATTGCTCAGCATTTGTTCCATCTGCCAATTGGAATGTGACCTTAAACGGATACTCAACGAATTCAACGAATTCGCGACTTATTTCCCGATCTGCGTAACAATTTGAGCAATGATTTAGTAAGCGCACGATGAACTTTAGCCCAATCTTTGGGTGATATCGTAGGAGGAATATGAATGGTCCGTGGTAGGCGCTGGCTGGAAAGAAGTCAAAGTCCAAGTGCTCACGAAGACCGAAAATAGATTCTATATCTCTGCCGCCATAAAAATCGCAATCCTTCTTGTCTTTAGGTTCAGGCGCATCGATCCATTTAGACTCCGCTAATTTTATTATTAAATCAGGAAAGTCCCTGCAAGCAGCGCCTCCATCCAGATACATCAAGAGCAACTTTGCCAGTTCATTAGATGTATGATCCTTTTTCTTGTTGTGATCTATCGCTCGTTGAACGAGTTCTTCAAAATTATTAGATGATGCTTTGGGGATCTTTGCTATGATCTTGAGTAGCTGTTTCTGTGTACCTTCCTGCCTCCAATAGTCGGTCTTTGACAGCAAACTGAAAGCTATTTCAGCGGCATCTTCCGATCCTTCTGGATAAGGCGAATCCCACCAGTTGACAGTTTGGCTCCAATCTTCTAACAACCCCACCAGCAATTGGATATCTCCATCATGAAACTTGGTTAGGTTCTGGTGTATTAGCTTTAAAATCGCTGCCCAAGCCGAACCCTGAGGGACGAAAATAGCCGACGAAGCCTCTCTAATGGGGACCCAAGATGGGGCAATTTTGCACGCGACCCGAAGTAGATGGACCATACGACGGAGCAGTTCAGCATCGTTCTGAAGAAGTATTTCATCATTGCGGGTATTGAAATCAGCTGCACCCGAAGATAGCATCACCGACACGAGCGTGTCATCCCGAGATTGTTGGGCCAAGTTCCTATCTGAAATTACTTTGAGAACATATTTGTCGGCAACTTTTGGCTCACATTCGAGCATTTCCCCGAGCCACTTTCGATAGGCACGTCTAAGAGCAGGGTGTGTACCCACGTTTTGTAGGAAAGACGAATGGCCGGATAAGTGGTGATGTGCAAATCTTTCCTCCAACCAATCAACTAAAGCCCAATCTTCAAGGACATCGTGCGCAGGCGCTGCGAGACTATCGGTTCTTTCTGAAAACTCAATCAAGTTGTCCTGATGTAGGCGCTCTAGGACTTCCTGGTCCAAACCATCGCAATTCGCATATGGACTCAAGGCACGTGCCCGAAGAAGCGCGATCTTTGTAAAGACTTCCTCACGCCGTTTCGGCATACCCCCAGCGGGCTTATCATCTTCTCGCACAATATCCCGCCAGACCTTACTTCGAAAGCTTCGCTCATCTTGAGGAATATTTGCATCCTCTGCCCACTGCATTCTTGCGGCCATGTTCAGGATGTATGGGTTACGGAAAAGCTTTCGAAGCGCGGGGTTCTTACTGGGTCTTTTGAGCTTAGGGATCGCTGCGATCGCTTTATCTAACTCGGCATCGTCAAGAAGTGGGACGGTAAACACCTCGTGTTTGAGGCCAACAGCTTCCAAGAAAGCTTCACAAACCAAATCGAGCGAGTAATCCCGGCATGTCAGAATCATCTTCCAGTCGTCATCTTTTAGCATTTTTCCGAGGAAGTCACTAAATGCGTCTCGGTTGGATCTCTCTAACAGTCTTTCAATACTTTCAACCAATATTAATTTTCGCGAACGCAGTGCTAATAGGGAGAAAAGGCTTTTAGAGGTAATAGGTGCCGGTATTTGCATATTGTGAAGCGTTTCATCCAGATGCGCAGTGGCGAATGCTTCAGCTCGGAAGGATAAGGCAAGATGGTTTTGGCTCAGTTTCTCAACGACTTCTTTTGCAATTGCTGACTTTCCCGACCCAGGAGGACCTGTAATAACTACAACATGGCTTCGCTCTAAACTCTGGAGCAGTTGTGTGCAAAGCTCACCACGTGGGATGTGGTGGTCAGGCCAAATGGTATCTGAAATGTTATTCAATACGACTTGTGAGTGATCACGAAGTACCCGAATAGCATCATGCTCAGAATCTCCTATAGGTGAGTGATTTTGTTGTAATCTTTCGGGTAACTTATCGTAGGTAAAGCTCCCGGCATTCGGCGCAGTACTCCCAACCAAAGATAGAAGTTCGTTCCAAGTTGCCTCAGCAATACCGAGTTCATTTGGCCCACGTGCAGCTTCAGCAAGTATTATTTTCATCCAATATTCGGTTTGGCGATCGAAAGGCAGAATACGAAGCGATTTAAGGAACTCCCAAAAATTATCATCGTCCACATGGCCTTCATTGGTGACTTCGACAATTTTCCTGATTTCATCGCGATAATCCCGTGTAATCTTACTTAGAAATTTGGGCACCTCTGTTCGTTGCAGAAAATCAGCAGCATCCAAAGAAACCCGAGCACAATCTAGCAAGTTGCCAAAGTTGGCTAGAAGTCGCTCCGAACTCTGGAGCGAAATAATCACGATCAAATCGTTTGATTTATCAAAATGACCTTCTGATTGGAAATCTCGCCAGGCAGATGCGATGGTTTCTCGGCAGTCTTCGTTTTTGCTGCTGATATGGAATTTACGCTTGATTTGCGCCGCCAAATGACGTTCGCTTTCGTCTCTCCTTTTTCCAACAACTAACAAATCGTCAGTGTTCCATCCTAAGTGCGCAGTTTGGAAGTGGACTTCCTTTATCTGGCAATCTTCGAGACAAGGCGGAATTCCTCGGACAAGTAGAAGCGCAAGGAAAGCTGCGTTTACGTGTTGTTCAAAAAATGTTCCAGCGCCACCAGTAGATGCGGGGTTTGTTGCCTCCGGTTGAGTTTGGCGCGAGGAGCTATTCATTTTCACTCCAAAGATAACCTGATAAGAAATCTATTCTTCTGTTGGGCGGTTTTTTTTTTATCTTTTGTACGGTTCCCATCTCTCCTTGCCCTCTACCCACTCTCACCTCACCTCTCCCCCCTCACCCCACCTTCAACTGGGCCTCCACCAGCTCGTCGAGGAAGGACCTCCTCACCTCCGCGGCGTAGTCCCAGAGGTCGGGGCCGCAGGCGTCGCACTCCCGCCCCCGCTCCTCCATCACCCGGACCAGGTCGAGGAGGGAGGCGTAGAGGAGGGGCGCCGCCTCCCGGAGCCTCTCGTCGAAGCAGCTCGCTGCCGCCCCCTCCGTCGGGATAAGCCTGCATCCGCCTCCGCCAGCGCCAGCGCCAGCTTCTTCCCAGGCCATGCAACCGGCCTGCAGGCAGGACCGCGCCACGAAGGGGCAGGCGCGGGCCTCTGCATCCACCTCTCCAGGATCCGTCATCGTCTCCGCCACCTCGCCACGGAACGGGCCTGAGATCTCGATCATCTATTCTGGCTGATCTTATATCAGCGTTCTGCAGCATCGCAGGAAATCTTCGATCTTATAGCCAATTTTTTCTTCGCCGTCCCGATGCCGGCTGTAGGGATATATGGCACGAAATTGGGGTTAGAGGTGACAGAAATTGGGTGAAATCGGCAGATACTCGGAGATTTATTAATTCATATCCAAAATAATTTTTACTCCTGCTTATTCTGCTTATGGGCGGAGCCTGTCAGCATGACAAGATTTTAAATAACATGCAGACCAAGAAAGTTATTCAGTTCTGTATCGCGGACGGACGAGAGTTCCATCGACCGGCCCTATTTATAGACCATCTCCTGGAGATGGTTCAGGCTTGGCCTGGGCTGGCGAAAGATCCCGATCGGGAATCTCCGGCTCGGCTTCGGCTCGGTCCGTCCGGATGAGGAGGTTCGGATATTATGAAGAGACCCTTAACAGCGGCGATCCTCGCCCTATTTTTGCTGGCATCGCCGACCTTTGCGGCCGACGCCGCCACCGCTCAGCAGATGCCCGTTCTGGAGATGAAGCCGGGGACGATGGCGGTCATGGAGAGGTTCTTGCCGGTATACTACGCCGACGGGGGCGACCCGAAGGGATCGGTATACCACGCCGCCAGCAGCACCTCTCCAGACAACGTAATCTATACGAGGCCCTCGGGGAGGCTCTACAGCTTCGCCTTCCATCCGGGGGTCCCCGAGAAGCTCTACTACGCCAACGCCAACCAGAACGACATTTACATGGTAGCCGAGACCGGTTCCGGCTGGTCCGCTGAATCGGCCGTCTTCACCCACAGGACTTACGTCAGGGACATCGCCTTCGCCTTCGACCGGAGCGGCGAGCTCGGCCTCTACTTCAGCGAGGCGACGGGCGCCGGCGGCGACGGGACGATCTACCGGGTCGACGGCGCCTCCGCCACCCCCTTCTACACCGTCAAGCTCGCCGACGTCGATGGCTTCTGGTCCGGGCACTTCGCCTTCGACTACGAGGGAAACCTCTACCTCAGCTCGGGAAACCGGGTACCGGCCAGCATATACCAGGTCGCTGCCGGGACGGGAGCGGTGACCAGGATCTTCGAATCGAGGGATAGCTCCATAGCCGGCCTCGTCTACCGGGACGACCGCCTCTACTACGCCGACTGGCGCCAGAACATCTACCGCCTCGACCTCGGGAGCGGCACGAGCACCCTCTACTACACCAACCCCGCCAGGGTCTGGCTCTCCGACGTGGGCTTCAAGGAGAGGAGGGACGCCGCCGGGAGCAGGCCGACGGCCGCAAGCTACCTGCGGCTCGCGACCATACCGACCGCACCAGTCCAGAAGGTCCTGATGCCCATATGATCCGGGGCTGCCTGCCTATACCCTCCCCGCCACTTTTTTTTAATCGAGGTTCTAATCCGGCCCCTCTTCCAGCCCGGAGGATTTCTCGCCCACCCTTCGCCCAGCGCCTCCGGGCCGGGATCGTCAAAAGGGCTGATAAAAAAAGTCATGGTTTCGACCTTATGGCAATTAAGATAATTATGACAGGATTGAATGCGGATAATTGGTCTAATGATTGATTTAATAATCGGTCTAATAAAACGTCCCGGCGCAGCGGAGAGCTGCGCCGACCATTCTGGCGATCAGGGATAAATATTATTTCAGACCTTGTGGGCTATGGCGAACTTTCGCATAACCCTGTCGATAGTTATGCTGACCTTGTCTCCGACCTTCGTTTCTGGGACGAAGATCACAAAGCCCTCAACCCTGGCTATGCCGTCTCCCTGCCTCGATATATCCTCGATCTCAACTTCATACGTCTTTCCAGCTTCAACGGGCGCAGAGCTTGAAAAGCCGCCGCTGCTATAGGAACCTCGATTATCTCCGTACACAAACTTCACATCCATTTTGCGAAAAACCGTGAAAACAGCCTCGCACGGTGGCTGAGAACGACCAGGGGTTATTTAAACCTATCCCCGGTCCCCAGTGGGTTCAGCAGCATATCTCAATCCGCCCTGCAGATCTCGCTGGAGGTGGGGGTGTCAAAAAGGCCGATCATGTTCAGAAGGGTAGATTTTCCGCTTCCGCTGGGCCCCACGATCGATAGGACCTCCCCCTCCTCGATCGTCAGGTCGACGTCGTCCAAGGCCACCAGCTCGACGCCGTCTCCGTATACCTTCCGCAGCTTCTTGATCTCGATGATGTTGCTCAAAATCTGATCGTCTCCATAAATCTTATTCTGTTGCTATCGCCTTCACAGGATCGAGCCTGGAGGCCTTAAAGGCCGGGTATATTCCTGCGAAGAAATTTACGAGTATGGCGAATAGGGCGACGTAAAGGAACGTCTCCACCTCCAGGACGACGGTCATCCGGGAGGCTATGTAGATCTCCGCCGGAACCTCGATCGTACCTATCAGCTTTGCGGCAACGTATGCTAGCCCTCCGCCAAGGAGGGCTGAGGGGGGGGCGAGGATGACCGACTCCAGGACGAAGATCTTCATGATCGACCTTCTGGTGGCACCCATGGCCATCAGGATCCCTATCTCCTTCGTCCTTCGGCTTATTATCATTATCATGGTGTTGGCTATACCGAAGCCCGATATTATTAAAATTAATATATAGAATGCAATTGAGTAGATCTCCTGGGAGTCCAGCTGCTCCAGGATGTCCCTGCTCTTCTCCTGCCAGCTCTCGGCCTTGTAGAAGGTCCTCTCGTTGAGGTCGGCGGCGACGGCGGGGGCTGCATAGATATCCGATAGCCTGATCCCCACCTCCGATACCACATCCCCCTCCCCCAGCAGCTCCTGGGCGGTATCGAGGGGGAGGTATATGAGGGATCTGTCGAGCCCCGTCCCGGTCCTTATGACGCCGACCGCCGTCACCTGGAGGGTCGCGTCCCTTCTCGTAATCCTGAACTTGTCTCCGACATTGAGTTCCAGGTCGTCGGCGAGGTCGATACCTACCACGGCGGCGAGCCTCCTGTACCGCAGGTCGTAGTAGTCGCCGGAGACGACGTCGTCTTGGACCTTCAGGAGGATATCTTCCAGGAGAGGGTCGGCGCCGATGAAGGTCACCCCCTCGACGTTGTTCTTATGTTTTGCAGCCGCCATCCCCGAGACCCTCGGCGACGCCACCAGAACCCCCGGACTCCCGGACGCCATCTGCGAAAGGGTTCTGTAGAGATGGATGTAGTCCTCCCCCTCCTTCGGACCGATCGTTATATGCGGTGCGTTCTCGACGGTATTCTCGATCAGGTTCTCTCGGTACCCCTCGGTGATCCCTATCAGGACGACGATCACCCCCACCGCCAGGGCGACGGAGAGGATCGTGAAGAGGACCATCCTCGGATTTCCGAGGATATGTCGTTCTGCGATCGATAGCTCGAACATCTCTTCAACCTCGGAGGGCAACTACAGGATCCAGACGCGAGGCCTTGTGGGCTGGGTAGACCCCTGCCGCCATGCTCAATGCCAGCGCCAGTAGCGGGAATGCGATGAGGTCGACGGGATCGACGATGAACTGGATCAATATCGGCTGAGGGGCGTTCGGCGCTGTTATTACGTACTCCTGGGCGTGCAGGTAGATCGATATCGCATAACCGACGACGGTCCCGAAGGCTCCGCCGGCGATGCCCAGGACCCCGCTCTCGATGAGAAATATCCTCCTGATGGTGGAGGAAGAGGAGCCCATCGCCATCATCATCCCTATAGCCCTCGTCTTCTCGAGGACTACCATGTTCATGACGTTGGCGATCCCGAAGGAGGCGATCAGAAGCAATAGGGCCAGGATCAGGTTGTTGGAGAACTTCTCGAAGGCGAGGGTCTCCTCGAACTCGGGAAAGAGCGACCTCCAGCTTCTGGCATCGTATCCTAGGGCCGAGATCTCGGCGGCGATCTCGTCGGCCCGATAGGGGTCGGCGGTCTTGACGTTGATGTAGGTTATGACGTCTCCCTCCCCCAGAAACCTTCGGGCCGTATCGAGGGAGACGAAGGCGTCTCGATCCCAATCGACTCCGGTTCTGAAGACCCCCACCACCACCAGGTTCATGGTGGTGGCGTCTGGAAAGCTGGCGACGACGCCGTCGCCGATCTTCGCGTCCAGCCGCCGGGCTGTCTCCTCCCCCAGGACGATCCTCCGGCCGCTGGCGATTCCCCGCAGGTCCCCCTCCATCATGTACTTGTCGCCGATCCTGGTGACGACGTTCAGCTCTTCCGGGATCACTCCCGTCATCTCGACGTTCTCGAGGTTCCCCTCAAAGGAGAGGGTCGCGGTGGTGCTGAGGGCGGGAGAGACGGCGATGACCCCGGGGATCGTCCAGATGAACTCCATCAGGGTCTTGTAAAGGTATATATGGTTCTCCCCATCCTTGGGAGTGACGAGGACGTGGGGTGCCAGCTCGAAGACTATCTGGAAGATAGTCTCGAAGCTCCCGTTCATCAGCGACCTCATGATTATTATGATGGCCACGGCTAAGCCTACGGCTCCCACGGCGAGGGCGGTCTGCCTCTTTCTGGTTCTAATGTGTTTCATCGCCACGAAGAGTTCGAGGAAGGGATCACCCCCAGATATCTGAAGGAATAATAACGACGCCAATAGCCCTTCTTCGGATCTTATTTAAAAAGATCGGGCTCCGCCACCCTTCATCGAACCTGCTGGCCCGGAAGATGATCGACCTATGCCGCAGAGTGGGTTCCGGGTTCAGCCCCGGAGGGCTACGACGGGATCGAGCTTAGATGCCTGGTGAGCGGGGTAGACCCCGGCGGCGGTGGAGAGGAGGAGGGTTATCAGGGGGAAGGAAAGAAGGTCCCGGGGATCGACGACGAAGGTGAGATAGACGGAGAAGCCGGGGCCGGAGGATAGTGCGATGGCGAGGCTGTTGATGTAGGCTGCGATTCCGTAGGCGATGATGCAGCCCGCCATACCGCCGGCGAGCCCCAGGATCCCGGCCTCCACGAGGAAGATCCTCCGGATGATCGATGAGGTGGCTCCCATGGCCATCATCATGCCGATCTCCCTCGTCTTCTCCAGGACGAGGAGGTTCATGACGTTGGCGATCCCGAAGGCGGAGATGACTATCACCAGGAGCATTATTATGGTGTTGGAGAGCCGGCGGCTCTGGATATTCTCGACGATCCCCGACTGGCTCTGCCAGCTCTCGGCGTTGTAGCCCCGCTCTCTTAGAGAGGCTGCCACCTCTTCTGCCATGTATATGTCGTCGAGCTTTATCTGGACCTCGGTTATGACGCTCCCCTCCCCGAGGAAGTCTCTTGCCGTCTTCATGGAGACGTAGGCGTAGTTCGTAGAGAAGCCGCCGGTGTCGAAGATCCCCGTAACTACGAGGCTCAAGGTCCTGGCGTCGGGAAAGCTCGTCCTGACGATATCGCCGAGCTTCAAATCCAACCGCTCCGCCATCTCCCTGTCCAGGGCCACCCTCCTGCCTCCCTCGATAGAGTCGAGGCTCCCCTCCAAGATGTAGTCGAGGCCTATCCTCGATATCTTGTTCAGCTCGTCGGGGACGACCCCCCGGAGGACGACGTTCTCGACCTTCCCGCCGGAGGAGAGGGAGGCGGTCGTCGATAGAGCCGGGGAGGCGGCCGTCACCCCCGGGATCGTCCAGATCGCATCGAGGAGTGAGTTGTAGAGGTATATCCGGCTCTCGCCCTCCTTCGGAAGGACGGTGACGTGGGGGACGAACTGGAATATGATCTCGTTGACCGTACCCTCAAAGCCGTTTATCAGCGACCGGAAGAGGATGGTGATGGTGACGGCGAGGGCGACGGCTCCCACCGCTAAAAGGGTCTGCCTCCTCCTGGCGGTGAGGTGTTTTCTTGCGGCGTAAAGCTCGAACAAAGGGTCTCATCTCGGGTTTTATTCCCGTACCTCAGGGATCCGGACCTTGCTTAAGAAGTTGCGACGCCTCCCTCGGAAGTCGCCAGAGAAGGGGATCTCAGGGAGGCCTCTCAGAGAGGGACCTCTTGGGCTTCTTCCACCGAATAGTTCTCGTGGACGATCTTGCATAGCCTCTTGACAAATAACGTCGGGTCTTCGGCCTGGAATATGTTCCTGCCTATGGAGAGGCCTGCGCCACCGACGCTGATGGAGTCGCGGACCATCTCCAAAACCTGGTGTTCCGTCTCCATCTTTGGGCCGCCGGCGATCACCACGGGGACGCTGCAGCCCCTGACCACCTCCCGGAAGGTCTCGGGAGATCCGGTGTAGTTCGTCTTGACTATGTCAACCCCCAGTTCAGCCCCGATCCGGGCTGCGTGCTTGACGTACTCGACGGCGTGCTCCGAGGAGACCTTCGCCCCCCTCGGGTACATCATGGCGAGGAGGGGCATCCCCCAGCGGTCGCAGCTCCGAGCAACCCTTCCCAGGTCCTGGAGCATCTCGGCCTCGTCGTGGGCGCCGACGTTGACGTGGATGCTGACGGCGTCCGCCCCGATCCTGATGGCATCCTCCACCTCGGTGACCAGGACCTTGTGGTTTGGGTCGGGGCCGAGGCTGGAGCTGGCGGATAGGTGGATTATCAGACCCACGTCCTTGCCGTAGCCCCGGTGGCCGTGGAGGGGGAGGCCCATGTGGCCTAGGACGGCGTTCGCCCCCCCCTCCGCCACCCTGTCGACAGCCTCCTGCAGGTCGATCAGCCCGCCGATCGGCCCCACCGTCAGGCCGTGGTCCATGGGGACGATGACCGTCCGATTCGTCCTCCTGTTGAAGATCCTCTCCATCCTGATGGACTTTCCGACGTTCCTCATGGGGGAAGGGCTTTGGAGAGTCGAGATTAAAAGGTGATGGTCAGGACCGGAATGGATCTCGTTCAGACCGGATTATTTAATTACTTTAGAACCTATCATAAGTGAGGATTGTTTATGAGGATATTCGAAGCCCTTCTACTGGCAATGATAGCGATTTTGGCGACGGCGTCAGCCTCGTTCGCCGCCGACGACGGATCCGACGTATCGGCCCTGACGGTCTCCGGGACCGGGGAGGCGACCGCCGACGCCGACATCGTGACGATAGTCCTGGGGGTCGAGACGAGGAGCGAGAGCGCCGCGGAGGCGGTCGCGGATAACGGACGGATGATGGCCGACGCCATCGAGGCCCTATTGGCGGCCGGCGTACCTCCGGAGGAGATCAAAACCTCTCAATTTTCGATCCGTCCCACCAGGGACTGGATAGACGGAAGGCTCTCCGATAAGGTCGTCTTCGAGGTCAATAACCAGGTCACCTTTACATTAGATCTCGCCGATGAGATGGATATCGGAGTCCTCATCGACGGGGCCGTGGGGGCAGGGGCTAACACCGTCGATAGCGTCACCTTCGGCCTGCGAGATCCGACTCCCGTACAGGAGGAGGCGCTGGTGGAGGCGGTCTTAGACGCCATGGGGAAGGCAGGGGTGATCTCCCAGGCCGCTGGCGTGGTTCTGGGGAGGATCCTCTCGATATCTGAGGGCGGATACTCGCCCGTTCCCATGGCCGAGAGCAGGATCTACTTCGCCGCCGACGTAGGGGCTGCGACCCCGATCGTCCCCGGGGACGTGAAGGTGACGGCGACGGTGACCATCACCTACGAGATCATGAGCGGGGTTGTCACACCCCCCGACCAGGCCGAGTGATCCGCCTAAGGGCGGATCACCATCTTTTTTTGGCTCAGGTGCCAGTATATTTCCAGAAGCATAAAAAACTCCTGGACGCCTCCGGGCTCATCCCGCGTCGTAGTAGCAGACGGCGTCGACATCAAGAACCGTCGGGGACCCGAGCTTGAACCCCCTGGCGCCCCTCACCCGGCCATGGCCTACCATGGAGAGCTGGACCCTCGCCGCCTGAGCCTCCCTCTCCTCGTAGAAGTCGGCCCCCGCCTGGACGACCTTGTGGGTCACCATCTGGATCTCCCTGATACTCGCCAGCATCCCCCCCGTCCCGTTGACGATGTCGGGGCCGCTCGCCTCCGTCAGGAATATGACGTCTCCGGGGCCTGAGTGGAGGAGGGCGATGAAGTTGTTGGGGCTTCTGATCTCCAGGGTCCTGATCCCGTTGGCCAATAGCTCCCTGATCACCTGTCTCGATATACCCGTAAGTGCAACACATTCCATCATCATCACCCGTACATGGGGAACTGCAGCTCTTTTCTCCCAGGGACCTCCTCGGCGGAGGAACTCTGGACCTGCTCTGCGAGCTTCTGCATCTGAAACTCGATCTCGTCCGCCCTCTCCTCCAGCTCCGTCGTATCGACGTTGAGGCTGTAGAGGTTGTTGAGCATCTTGATGGTGACGACGGCAGCTCGCGGGTCGGGGGCCATGCTGTGGGTCTCCCCCAGGAGGCATACCGCCGGCATCTTCCGGAGGAGACACTCGTTCATCACCGATCCGGATATCCCAGATATCGTCCCGAACTCGAAGACCTCTACCTGATCTTTTATCTTATTCAGCATCTCCCCGGTGGTGGCGGCGCCGAAGACCCGCTGCTCTTCGCCCATCACCGTAATCCCCGCAAGACAGACCATCTCCGTCGCCCCGATCGACTCCGCCCAGGATACTATCCCCCGGGCGAGGTCGTAGGAGGCGGCCGGATGGACGGGGATGTCGGAGCTTACCACCACCACCCCCAGCTCTGCTTTCTCGTATATCCTCACCGGCATATGGGCCAGGCCGCCCACCAGGACCGACATCGGCGGAAAGAACCTCGAATCGATGGCGCCGAGGTAGTCCATCTCCAGCTTGTTGATGACGTACTGGCTCGCGATATTTCCGATCAGCCCGATACCAGGGAACCCCTCGATGACCACCGGGTTCTCGGAGCGGGGTTTCTCTGCTCTGACCTGGACTTCGTCAGTCATGAAAATATCTTTGGCCTCTGATGGGTGATAAGAGCATCGGTCACCCCATTAAAAATCCTCCATCCGGGAGGATCGCCGTAACAACTTATTAATCGTATAAACGCCTTAGATGATCATAGATGATAAGCTGATAAGGCGGGATGGTGTGAGGATATGGTACTTGAACGCGTCGGTGGAGAAGACAGGGGCAAGATAACCCTCTATGCCCTCAGCACATGTGTCTGGTGCAATAAGACCAAGAAGCTCCTGGCAGACCTGGGGGTGGAGTACAGCTACGTCTACGTCGATCTCCTGAAGGGGGACGATCGGAAGAGCGCCCTGGACGAGTTGAAACGGCACAACCCCAAGGCCACCTTCCCCACCACCGTCATCGACGACGGGAAGTGCATCATAGGCTTCAAAGAGAAGGAGATAAAGGAGGCCCTGAGGTTATGACCTATCTTGAACCTTCCTCTGAGGAGGTCGAGTCCTTCCGCCAGCAGCTGGATGACGAGGCGGAGGAGATGGGCTATCACCTCAACCCCGACATCGACTTCACAAGAAACCTGGTGCACGGGCTTCTGCTGAACGAGGGGCGTTACGGGTACCATTCCTGTCCCTGCAGGCTCGCCTCCGGGGAGAGAGACGACGACCTGGACATAATCTGCCCCTGCGACTATCGGGACCAGGATCTGAAAGATTACGGTGCTTGCTACTGCGCTCTCTACGTCTCTGACGAGGTACTATCCGGGGAGCGGGACCTGGCTCCGGTCCCCGAGAGGCGGCCGTCCCCGGATGAGAGGGAGAAGATGGCGAAGGGCTTCACCGCCCCCTCCGGCGAATCTCTCTCTTCGCTTACGTATCCGGTCTGGAGGTGCAAGGTCTGCGGATACCTGGCCGCAAGAGATGATCCGCCGGGGGTCTGCCCCATATGCAAGGCGAAAGCTGAACGGTTCGAGCGTTTCATCTGAAGGTGGAACCAGGTAGATTCCGGTGGATGGAGGAGTACTTTGGCGGAAGGAGATCAGAAGAGGCCAGATCAGAGGATATCTGATCATAAGAGGGCCGACCTGAAGATATCGGGGATGAGCTGCGCCTCCTGCGCCTCCGCCGTCGAAGAGGCGCTCGGCGGGGTGGAGGGGGTCTCGGGGGCGAGGGTGAACCTGGGGAGAGAGACCGCCTCCGTCGACCTCGACCCCTCCAGGGCGAACCTCGCCGACCTGGTGAGGGCGGTGAAGGAGGCGGGTTACTCCGTCGTCACCGAGGCCGTCGTTCTGAAGATAGGGGGGATGATCTGCGCCTCCTGCGTCTCCTCGGTGGAGGATGCGCTACTGGGGGTGGAGGGGGTATTGGAGGTAAGCGTCAACCTCGCCGCCGAGAGGGTCCGGGTCGCCTACAACCCTAAGGCCGCCACCGTCGCCGATATGAGGGCTGCCATCGAGGAGGCGGGCTACGAGTATCGAGGGGTGGCGGGAGAGGAGACCGCCGAGAAGGAGAGGGAGGAGGAGGAGGAGAGGGAGAGGCGCCTCCTGGCCGAGAGGCGGAAGATCCTGATCGGTTTTTTCGTCGGGTCCTTCCTGATGCTCCTGGATATGGCCCACCTCCATACCCCGGTACCGATGCCGATCCTGATGCTCATCATCTCCGCACCCGTCTTCGTCTACCTCAGCTGGCCGATCTTCTCGGCGGGGCTTTTGGCCCTCCGCCACCGGACCCTGACGATGGACGTCATGTACTCCATGGGGATGGGGGTCGCCTTCATATCGAGCCTCATGGGGACCTTCGGCGTCCTCCTCACCTCCGAGTTCATCTACTACGAGACCGCCGTCTTCCTCGCCGCCTTCCTCACCCTGGGAAGGTATCTGGAGACGAAGGCGAAGGGAAGGACCTCGGAGGCGATAAAGAAGCTGATGGGGCTGCAGCCGAAGACCGCCACCGTCCTTCGGGACGGCCGGGAGATGGAGGTGGCGGCCGCCGACCTCCTCGCCGGGGACGTGATCCTCGTCCGGCCGGGGGAGAAGATCCCCGCCGACGGGGTCGTCCTGGACGGCGAGAGCTACGTCGACGAGTCGATGATTACAGGCGAGCCGGTCCCCGTCTTCAAGAAGGTGGGGGACGCCGTCGTCGGGGGTACCCTCAACAAGAACGGGGCCATCAGGTTTGGGGCTTCGAAGGTGGGGCGGGAGACGGCCCTAGCCCAGATCGTATCCCTGGTGGAGGAGGCGCAGGGGTCGAAGCCCTCGATCCAGAGGGTGGCGGATAGAGCCGTCACCTTCTTCATCCCCGCGGTCCTGGCGGCGGCGGCGGCCACCTTCCTCCTCTGGCGGTTCGTCCTGGCCGATCTCGTCGCCGCAGATCCCCTCCTCTTCGCCCTCACCGCCACCATATCGGTCCTGGTGATCGCCTGCCCCTGCGCCCTGGGCCTGGCGAGCCCCACCGCCATCACCGTCGGCCTCGGCCGGGCGGCGGAGCTGGGGGTTCTGGTGAAGAGCGGCGAGGCGCTGGAGGCCTGCGAGAAGATCGACTCTGTAGTCTTCGACAAGACCGGGACCCTCACCGTGGGAAGGCCCGAGGTGACCGACCTCTTGCCCTTCGGGATCGAAGAGAGGGAGCTGCTCCGGATCGCCGCCGGGATCGAGGGGATGTCGGAGCACCCCATCGCCGAGGCGGTGGTGAGGAGGGCGAACTCCGGAGGGGTCCCCATCCCTGAGGCCGCCTCCTTTGAGGCCTTTGGAGGCAAGGGGGTCGTCGGCAGGGTCGATGGGGTTGCCACCGCCGTCGGAAACAGGATCCTCATGCGGGGGATGGGGATCGACATCCCCGAGGAGATCGACGGAGCTGCCCTCAGGATCGAGGAGGAGGGGAAGACCTCCCTCCTCGTCGCCTCTTCGGGGCGGCTCGTCGGTGCGATAGGGGTCGCCGACGCCCTCAAGGAGAACTCGAGAGAGGCGGTCGCCAGACTGAAGGGGATGGGCTTTGAGGTGATGATGATCACCGGCGACAATCCCAGGAACGCGGGGATCGTGGCGGAAGAGATCGGGATAGAGAGGGTTCTCGCCGAGGTCCTGCCATCGGATAAGGCCCATGAGATAAAGAGGCTCCAGGAGGAGGGGCAGGTCGTCGCCTTCGTCGGGGACGGGATCAACGACGCCCCCGCCCTCGCCCAGGCCGACGTGGGGATCGCCATCGGGAGCGGGACGGATGTGGCGATCGAGAGCGGCGAGATAGTCCTCATAAGAGACGACCTGATGGACGCGGTGGCGGCGATAGAGCTGAGCCGGAAGGTGATGGGGAGGGTGAAGCTGAACCTCTTCTGGGCCTTCGCCTACAACGCAGCCCTCATCCCGGTGGCTGCCGGGATCTTATACCCCACCTTCGGTATAGCCTTCCGGCCGGAGTTTGCAGCCCTCGCCATGGCCGCCAGCTCCGTGACGGTGGTGAGCCTCTCCCTCCTGCTGAAGGGGTACGTCCCCCCTTCCAAGAGGGTGGCTCGAGGTTGAATATTTCAAAGCCCAGATAGTTCGAGGTCGCTGAAAGGTGAAGATTTTGGCTATAGATCTGGTATGCAATATGACCGTCGACGAGAAGACGGCTAAGTTCAAGACAGAGTACAAAGGGACCGTCTACTACTTCTGCGCCCCCGGCTGCAAGAGGGCCTTCGAGAAGGAGCCGGAGAGGTATCTGAAAGGATGAGGTCCCGGATCGGATAGATGGATCCGAGTTCGAAAGACCAGGTGGCGGGCGTATGAAAGAGTACGATCTGATAGTCGTAGGCTCCGGGGCCGGGATGATCGGCGTCTCCCGGGGGACGAGGGCGGGGATGAAGGTCGCCCTCGTCGACCACGGACCCATGGGGGGGACGTGCCTCAACAACGGCTGCATCCCCTCCAAGGTCCTCCTATATCCCGCCGACGTCGTCCGTACCCTGGAGGCGGCCCGGGCCGTCGGGGTGGAGGCCCGGGTCGAGAGGATCGACTTCGACCTCATCATGAGGCGGATGCGGGCGATCGTCGATGAGGGTAGACGCGGCATGGAGAGGTCGGCCTCCAAAAACGAGCACCTCGACTGGTACCGGGGCTGGGGGGAGTTCGTCGGCGACCTTCTTATCAAGATCGGGGAAGAGACGATCACCGCTCCGAAGATCTTCATAGCCTCAGGGTCGAGGCCGCTCGTCCCGCCGATACCGGGGCTGGTGGAAGCGGGGTATCTCGACAACGTCTCCGTCCTCTCTATGGAGCGCCTCCCCGAGAGCCTCATCATCCTCGGGGGAGGATACCTCGCCTCCGAGTACGGCCACTTCTTCTCCGCCCTGGGGACGAAGGTGACCATCCTCGGAAGAAACCGGATGCTCCTGAAGGACGAGGACCCTGAGATCTGCGGGATCGTGAGGAGGCGCCTCTCCAGATACATCGACGTCAGGACCGGACACGAGGCTGTGAAGGTCGTCAAGGCGGGGGAGAGGAAGGTCGTCTCCGCCATCGACCTGGAGGCGGACTCCATCGTAGAGTTCGCCGCCGAGGAGGTGATGGTCGCCCTGGGGAGGAGAGCCAACTCCGACATCCTCAAGCCTGAGAAGACGGGGGTCGAGGTCGACCGCTCCGGCTGGATCGTGGTCAACGACCGGATGGAGACGAGCCGGGAGGGGATCTGGGCCTTCGGCGACGCCATCGGAAAGCATATGTTCCGGCACGTCGCCAACCGCGAGGCGAGGGTAGCCTGGGATAACGCCTTCGGCCACTACGCCCGGGAGATGGACTACCACGCCGTCCCTCACGCCGTCTTCACCTGCCCCCAGGTGGGGTCGGTGGGGATGACGGAGGCGGAGGCGAAGGCCGCAGGATATAAGGTGCTGGTGGGGAGGGCCGAATACGGCGACGTCACCAAGGGGTACGCCATGGCCGAGGAGGAGAGCCTGGTGAAGGTCGTCGTCAATGCCGGAGACGGCCGCATCCTCGGCTGCTCCATCGCCGGGACCGGGGCGGCGGAGCTCGTCCAGCAGGTCGTCTACCTGATGAACGCCGGCGACCGCGACAGCGGGCCGGTCGGGCGATCCCTGGTGATCCACCCGGCCCTGAGCGAGGTCGTCAGCCGGGCCTTCGCCAACCTGATGCTGCCGAAGGAAGATATTCCCCGACGATCTGGAGGGGGTTTCGACCAAGATCCCAGGGCTCTCGATGGCTCTGGGAGGGATGAACTATGATGAGAAAGACCCTGATCGGATCGGCGATCCTATTGGTGGCGGCGTTGGTGGTCCTCCTCTTCGCCGGCGGGATCCACCATCCAAAAAAGTACCTCGACCCCTGGGAGAGGTCGTATCATGAGGGGTTCGACGACCCCAGGCTCCAGACGGTCGCCTTCGGGCTCCTAGCCCCCAGCTCCCACAACATCCAGCCCTGGAGGGTCCGCCTCGAAGAGGACGGCCTCACCTTCACCCTCTTCGTCGATCCCCAGCGGCTTCTCCCGGAGGTGGACCCCTTATCGAGGCAGATCATGGTTAGCCAGGGGACGTTCCTGGAGAACGTCAGAATCGGGGCGGAAGAGCTCGGCTTCACCCCGGAGATCGAACTCTTCCCGGAGGGGGAGATCGACCCCGACGGGTCGGCATCGAGCATTGAGAGCAGGCCCGTCGCCCGGGTCGCCCTTGTGCCGGGGGAGACGAGGAGGTCGCCTCTGTACGGGGCGATCTTCGACCGGGTGACGACCCGGACCCCTTACCTCGACCGGCCCCTCACCGATGGGGAGGTCCAAAAGCTCCTGGAGCAGAAGGGGGAGCCCGGAGTCTACGTCCTGATATTCCAGGAGAAGGCCGACCTGGAGGCGATCCGGGACCTGGCGGTCCGGGGGGTCGAGGTGGAGTCGGGGCTTGCCGGCCCCATGAAGGAGAGCGGGGAGATCTTCAGGATCAACGAGGGGGAGAAGAACCTCCACAGGGACGGCCTCACCCTCGACTCCCAGGGGATGGACCGCCTCCTCCAGGCCCTCGTCCAGGGGCTTGGCACCATAATACCCCTGGGGGACGAGAGTATGGCAGAATCCTGGAGGAAGGGAGAGGTGGAGCGGCTACAGCAAAGCCCCGCCTACGCCATCGTCGTCACCGACGCAAACAGCAGGACCGACCAGGTGAGGGCGGGGATCGTCTACCAGCGGCTCCAGCTCGCCGGGACCGTCATGGGGATCAGCATGCAGCCGGCCAGCCAGGTCCTGGAGGAGTACCCCGAGATGGAAGCGCTCTACCGGGAGGTCCACGAGAGGTTCGCCGGGGAGGGCGAGACTATACAGATGCTCGTCAGGATGGGGGAGGCGGAGAAGGCGGTCGGCCACAGCCCCCGAAGGGACGTCATGGACCTGATAGCCGGATGATGTAGCCGGATGAAATAGCCGGATGAAATAGTCGGATGAAATAGCCGGATGAAATAGTCGGATCAACCGTCCGGGCGGATGAATGAAGGGATGAATACAGTAAATGATCAAGAAGTGATGAAGGGAGGAAGGGATGAAGAGGCGCGGTCGATGGACGAGTTTCTGACCATCGCCCTGGAGGAGGCCCGGGCCGGGATCGAGAACGACGACGGCGGCCCCTTCGGCGCCGTCATCGTCCGGGACGGCGTCGTCATCTCGAAGGCCCATAACGAGGTCCTGAAGCGTAACGACCCCACCGCCCACGCCGAGATCCTGGCGATCAGGGAGGCATCAGCGATCCTGGGAAGCTTTGACCTCTCGACTTGCGAGATCTACTCGACCTCGCAGCCCTGCCCCATGTGCTTTGCCGCCATCTTCTGGGCGAGGATCAGGCGGCTCGTCTACGGGACGACCCGGGAGGACGTAGCCGGGATCGGCTTCGACGATGGCCTCATCTACCAGGTCATCAGAGGGGAGGTGGAATTAGAGGAGATGGAGGTGGTGAACCTCGACCGGGAGGGGTGCCTGGGGGTTCTGGAGGAGTGGGAGAGGAGGCCGGGGAGGAGGGTGTATTGAATTGGGAATTCAGGTGGAGTTTTCAGCGAAGGAATATGTCTTGCGACCGCTCTGCAATTTTGGCCTACAATCATCGGAAACTCTGATATAAACCGCCGGCGAAAAGCCATCCATGGCCGACCCCTACGTCCACGGCTACCACCCCCGCGAGAGCACCCGCCTCCAGGACCAGGCCGCCACCCTCGTCGACCTCCTCCACTACGACACCTCCTACCCGCCGGGGTCCCTCGTCCTGGAGGC
>CP086218.1:1069630-1095470 GCA_020844795.1 Methanothrix sp.
CAAAGCGATCGTGGATCGCCCTGGCGATATATCTCCCCTGCTGGGTCGATCCCACCACCAGGTCGATGCCGCCTTTGACGACCTTCGTCTCCTGGATGAAGGAGAGGCGGTCCCCCCTTTCGAAGGCGGTCTCTGTCGCCCGCTCGGCGATATTCCGGCACTCCTCCACCTCCTCTGGCGCGGGCCCCCCCGCCGACCCCCTCACCTGGACCGTCGCTTCGTAGTAATTCCCCGCCATCCTGCTGCACCTCTCGCAGGTCGCCTGCCGGACGGTGGCCTCGACGGTCCTCGCCTCCTCCGCAGGAATCTCGCCGAACTTCCCGGAGAGGGTGACGGTGGCCCGGTACTGGGTGGCGTTCCTCTTGTTGACCGATATGGAGATCTCGGGGTCGAGGAGATCTTGGTGGATGCGCGCCTCTCCGGCGACGGCATCGGAGATGAGATCCTCGATGGGCTCATCACCCTTCTGCCACCGTCCCCGGACGGGGTGGGAACCGCAGACGGGGCAGACGGTCAACTCCACGGCCTCGGGGGTCTGGAGGAGGACGGCCATCCCGCGACGGCAGCGGTCGCATACCCCCAAGCGCGAGGGCTCGCCGCATCGAGGGCAGATGCTTTCGTGGATCACATCCGCACCATCTGGGCGGTGGGGACTCCGTCGATCAGCAGGACGTTCTTGTCGTCGATGCAGCTCGTCTCCATGGCGCAGGCGACCGCCCTCTCCCCCACCACGTTGGCTATGGTGGCGCCGGCGAGGGCCTCTGCCACCTCCCGGGCCGTCGCCTCCTCTTCGCCGAAGAAGGCGGACTCCACCGTCAGGCATAGCTTCCCCTCTTCGAAGGTCTTTCCCAACAGGTCCCGGTCGCAGACCGCCACCATCACCTCTCCGCGGACTCTGTGAACCTTGAGGCACATGATCTCTGATCTCTTATCGTCCTCTTCCATCGTATCACATCAGGTAAGATTAAGAAAGCCGTTTCTCGGCTCGAAGATGGACCCGTCTCTTTTAAGCCTTTTTATGATCTCTTCTGCCTTATTCCTGTCCATCCCCAGCTCTGCCTCGGCCCGTTCAAGGACCGTTTCCAGGGGCGCAGGACCCTGGTGTAGCGAGGCCACATCTCTTACGAGGTCTATCACCATCCTCGTCTTATCCCTGGTGCTCTTGCTCATCCCCACCGCCAGGACGTCGGCGTCGAGGAGGCCGGTCTCGGGGTCGACCCCCACCTGGCGGAGGCAGGCCTCGACGATCCTGATCACCCGCTCGGCGTCCCCCAGGGTGATATCGTCGCTGAGCCGCAGCCGGGCGCTCGACTCGGAGAGCCGGAAGAGCGCCTCCAGCTGCCTCGCCGTCACCGGGACGGGCTTGTTCGTATCCTGCCCCTGCTTTCGCAGGTTGACGTAGTAGCTCTCCAGCCTCTCCCTCGCTCCGTCGGAGAGGACGGGGAAGACGTTCTTTCGGGCATAGGCGATGTACTTTCGCAGGACCTCCGGCTCGATGGAGGGGCGGATGACGTCCATCACCGCCTCCAGCTCTTCCTTCGAGTAGCCGCCCCGGGAGGATATCTCACCGGCATAGGTGGTCTGGCCGATGTGGCGGGCGATCTGGGTGTCCCGGGCGTCGGAGGGCTCGTCCGTGAGGACGAAGATCAGGTCGAACCGGGACATTAGGGCGGGGGAGAGGTTGATCTGCTGGGCTATCCCCTCGTACTTGTCGAAGCGGCCGAACTTGGGGTTGGCGGCGGCCAGAAGCGCGCACCTCGACTTCAACGTCGCCATCACCCCGGCCTTGGCTACGCTGATCGTCTGCTGCTCCATCGCCTCGTGGAGGGCGGACCTGTCCTCGGACCTCATCTTGTCCATCTCGTCGATGCAGGCGATCCCCTTGTCGGCGAGGACGAGGGCACCGGCCTCGATCGACCAGCGGCCGTCGCCCAGCTCATCCTTGACGGCCGTCGCCGTCAGCCCCGCCGAGGTGGAGCTCTTCCCGGAGGTGTATATCCCCCGGGGGGAGAGCTTCGATATGTACCGGAGGAGCTGGCTCTTGGCGATGCCCGGGTCGCCGACGAGGAGGATGTGGATGTCGCCCCTGATCCTCGTCCCGTCGGGGAGGCCCTTTGATACCCCGGAGAAGAGCTGCAGAGCCAGCGCCTCCTTCACCTCCTCGTAGCCGTAGATGGAGGGGGCGATGGACTTTCTTATATTCTCATATATCTGGGGGTCGGCAGATAGCTCCCTTATAAGCCGTTCGTCCTCGGCCTTGATGTCGATCTCTTCGAACTCCTGCTCCATCATCTCGATGGAGTTTCCTTCGAGGAAGAGGTCGAAGTAGGTGGATTTGCCGGTCTGGGTCGTCCTCTGGTAGGACCGGAGGGCTCCGTTGACGACGACCCGGTCGCCGGGGTAGATCATCCCCGTCAGGTCGTCCTCGAGCTGGACGTCCAGGGTCTGGGGCTGCTCGCCGCCCCGCAGCTCCTCGGGGGACTCCTGGACCCGGACGTTCTGGGCGTCGACGAACCTCGATCTATCGAGGAGGAGCTTGAAGGGCCCCCGCCGGTCGCAGGCGTCGTTGGGGCAGTCGTAGGGCTCCTGGAACTTGGAGGTCGTCTGCTCCTTGTAGAAGACGTGGCCGCACCTCTGGCACTCGAAGGCGGCGCTGATCACCTTCGGGCGCACCTCCGTCACCGTCCGGACGAGCCCCTCCAGGGCGATGAGCCTGCCGATCTGGTCGGACCGTAGCTCGCTAGTCTTGTAGCGGCGGGGAAGGCCGACGATCCGGAAGTGGGCCTTCTCCAGGAGGACGTCGATAGGTAGATCGATCTCCAGGAGGGCGGTCTCCGCCGCCTCCAGGAGCGGTCCCGGCTTCTCCAACAGCTCGTCGGCGAACTCCGGGTCGTACCGATCAATGTCGGGGAACTTGATGACGAGGCTTCTGCGCAAGGGGTAGGAGTCGGCGAGCTCCAGAAGCTCGTCCCAGTACCTGGACCGGATGAACTCCTCCCACTTCGCTACGGGATCTTCGACCATGGGTAAGGGGAGGGTAAGGTGGAGGTGTTCTAAAGGTTATCGATCTACGATCAAAAGAGGGCGGACGCCATCGACAGCCTTCTTGGAAACGGGGGAAAAGCTATCGGGCGGGCGATGGGATCGTTACAAGCTATCAGTAGACTACCATCACCGGAACCTCAGAATTTCGGACGATCTTCTCGGCGACGGACCCCAGGAGGTACTTGGAGAGGCCGGTGCTGCCGATGCTCCCCACCACCACCACGTCCATACCCTTCGACATATTCAGGATCTCTGGGGCGGGGTTCCCCTCTACGATCTTCTTCTCGGCGGGGACGCCGGCGGCCTTCGCCAACTCTTCAACTAAGGTCATAGCCTTCTCAGCCTCCTTCATCATCGACCGCCTCATCCCCTCCACCACATCATCGACGATGTTGTGGCTGACGTCGGAGAGGACGCCCGGATCGACTACATAAAGGGCGGTCACCCTCCCCCCGGAGAGCTTCGCAAGATCTATCCCCGTCTTTGCCGCCTGGAGGCTATGCTCCGACCCGTCGGTCGCGATCAAGATCTCTTCGAACATTTCCATCACCTTGAACCTTTACGTTATCTTCTTTGATAAGCTCTTCTCCGGAACTGTCCGGCCTGGAGATGAGCAAGGTGATCCGAAAAAGGCCGAAGAAATTAGATCACAAAAAGACCAAAAAGAGACAAAAAATTATGGCCAGAAAAAGATGACGAAAGGCCCAGGGGCCAGCCCCCTTTCCCTTCTCGCCTACCCCTTCCTCCTCACCTTCAGCACCATCCTCTCCTTCCCCACCACCTCGACGAGCTCCCCGGCCTCGATCGGCTCCTCGGAGACGGCGGCCCAGTACTCGCCGTTGTACATGATGTGCCCTCTGGGGTCGATCCTGTCCAGGGCCTCGGCGACCTCCTCTTCCATCCTGGCGGAGTAGGTGGGCCGCCGCCTCGCCTCCGCCACCTTGTAGATGGCGAAGACGAAGAAGAGGCCGAAGACGATCGCCAGGGTGAAGAGGGTGATGAGGGCATCAGTCTCGTAGTCGGCGGGGGTGAACCACTCCGGCAAGCCTATCGTGACCAGGAGGACCGATCCGATGATCATGGAGGCGAACTCCAGATTGAGTCTTTCAAGACTTCTCCCAAAAATCCTTCCGCGCAGCTTTCATTTCCTCTGAATGAAACAGAACCCTTCTTATTGCTTCTTATTGCTTCTTATTGGACGACCATCACCGGAACCTCGGAATTTCGTACCACCTTCTCGGCGACGGATCCCAGGAGGAACCTGGTGAGTCCGGTGCGGCCCATGCTCCCCACCACCACCAGGTCCATACCCTTCGAGATCTCCAGGATCACTTCGGCGGGGTACCCCTCTACGATCTTCTTCTCTGCGGGGACGCCGGCGGCCTTCGCCAGCTCTTCGACGGAGTTCGTAGCCTTCTCAGCATCCTTCATCCTCGACCGTCTCATCCCTACCACCACATCATCGACTATGTTGTGGCTTACATCGGTGATGACTACCGGTTCGACAACGTAAAGAACGGTCACCCTCCCACCGGAGACCTTCGCGAGATCAATACCCCTTTTCGCCGCCCGGGCGCTGTGATCCGACCCGTCGGTCGCGATCAATATCTCTTCGAACATATCTATCACCATAGATCATTATGTTATCTTCCTTGATAAGCTCTTCTCCAAGCTCTCCTGCCCCGAGATTGGGCGGGATCATCCAAGAAAGTACCAAGGAGAAGACCAAAATTGATATAAAAAGCTGGCGTAGAGCCCGGGAGGCGGTTCCCTCGCCCTACCCCTTCCTCCTCACCTTCAGCACCATCCTCTCCTTCCCCACCACCTCAACCAGCTCGCCCGCCTCGATCGGCTCCTCGGAGACGGCGACCCAGTACTCGCCATTGTACATGACGTGCCCTCTGGGGTCGATCCTGTCCAGGGCCTCGGCGACTTCCTCTTCCATCTTGGCGGAGTAGGTGGGCCGCCGCCTCGCCTCCGCCACCTTGTAGATGGCGAAGACGAAGAAGAGGCCGAAGACGATCGACGGGACGAGGAGGGTGATGAGGGCGTCTATCTTGTAGTCGGCGGGGGTGTACCACTCCGGAGAGCCTATCGGGACGAGGAGGACCGATCCGATGATCATGCAGGCGAGCCCCGCCGCCCCCAGCAGGCCGAAGCCGGCGCTCTGCAGCTCCACCAGGAGGAGGACGATCCCTAGGGCTATCAGGAAGACCGCCCCGATGTTGACGGAGAAGCCCAGGCCTATGAGCCCCAGGGCGAGGGCTATGACCCCCGCGAGCTCCGCGCCCATCCCGGGGTTGGAGAGGCCGAAGATGAGGGCGTAGAGGCCTACGATGAGGAGGATCCCCGCCAGGAGCGGGTCGGATAATATCGAGAGGATCTGGAGGCGGAGGCTCGGCTGGAAGCGGATGATCTCGGCTCCGCTCGTGGCCAGGGTCCTGTTCTTCGCCACGAACCCGTCCACGTCCACCAGGAGGGCTTCGAGGTTCGGGCTGACGAACTCGATCACCCCGTACTCCAGGGCGTCCTCGGCGTTTAGGTTGAGGTTCTTTGTAACGAACTCGCCGGCGGCCGTGACGTTCCTCCCGTTGATCCGGGCCTTCTCCTCGGCCAGGGCCACCACGGCGTTTATCACCTTGGAGTCGTTGACCGCCTCCGCCCCCATCGGCCCGATCTGGACCGGCTGGGCTGAGCCGATGATCGTCCCTGGAACCATCGCCGCGACGTCGGAGGCGAGGAGGATGATCGTCCCGGCAGACCAGGCGGTGGCTCCGGCGGGGTAGACGTACCCGATGACGGGAAGGCTAGTCCTCTCTATCAACCCCGCGATCTCCTTCGTCTCGGAGAGACCTCCGCCGGGGGTGTCGAGGGTGATGATGATCGCCTCGCAGCCGAGCGCCTCCGCCTGGAGGATCGCCTCGGCGACGATCTTGTCGCTCGCCGGGGTTATGGCGCCGTCGAGGGCGACGACCATGACGGGCCCTGCCCCCAGGGCGGGGGCCGATAGGGAGAGGATGAAGAGAACGGCGGCTATAAAGAGGATAGGAGCCGGAGGGTTGACCCCCCCGGCACCGGATCCGGGGCGGTAGGCCCGGCCCATCGCCCCGGATCCTCCCCTCGAAGGCTTCGGATCAGGTCTATTCATCTCTCACCGAAGGCCTTGCTGAGGGCTGCCACCTTTCCGGTAGTCTCCCCGACCTCGCCCCCGGAGGTGACGACGATCATGTTCTTCTCCCTCGATATCTCGGCGAGGGTCTGTAGCTCCCTGAGCTTGATGGCGACAGGGGCGTCCTGGTAGAGCTTTGCAGCCTCCACCATCCTAGCCGACGCCTGAAACTCCCCCTCCGCCAGGATGATCCTGGATCTCTTCTCCCTCTCCGCTTCGGCCTGCTTGGCTATGGCCCTGAGCATCGACTCGGGGAGGCTTACGTCCCTTAAGGTCACAGCCGTGATCTTTATACCCCAGGGGTCGGTCTGCCGGTCAAGGATCTCCTGGAGCTTGACGTTCAGCTCTTCCCTCTTCGAGAGGAGGTCGTCGAGCTCGATCTCGCCGAGGACGTCCCTCAGGGTCGTCTGGGCTAGAAGGCTCGTCGCCACCCTGAAGTTCTCCACCTGGATGATGGCTCTATCAGGCTCCACGACCCGATAATAGAGGATGGCGTCGACGGCGACGGTGACGTTGTCCTTGGTGATGACCGCCTGTTTCTGGACGTCTATCGTCACGACCCGCAGGTCGATGGTCATCGCCTTATCTATCACCGGGATGATTATCGTTATTCCGGGACCCTTGATCCCGCTGTAGCGGCCGAGCCTGAAGATGACGAGCCTTTCGTACTCGCGGGGGATCCTGATACCCTGGTATAGTATGAAGAGAACGATGAGCAGAGGCAATAAGCCGACGGATAATATGTCTACCAATTGAACACCCTGTAGCACTTTCGCTCTATACGTTTATATAACCGACGGAAGGAAGGAGCGGGTCTCCTACAATCAAAAGCGAAAAAAAATCACAAGCCGCCCGCAATTTCAAAAGGGAGCTTCATCCGCCCCCGGGGGGGCAGAAATCGGCCTACTTCTTAAACTCGGTATATCCACACTTTCCGCAGGAGAGGCGGTCGGCGTGCTCTCCCAGGAAGACGCCGTTGCCGCAGCGGGGACACGTCTGCCTATTCCTCTTGACCGCATCGCCGCTCACATCGTAGAGCTGGTTTATAGCCATCTAGCTCGACTCCTCGGCGGCCGATCCCGGCACGTTCCTGGTTACGACGTAAGACCTCTCGACCTCTTTGGCCCTCTCCTCCGTCTCGTAGATCTTGGCATAGCCGCGAGTCTCCCTCTTTCCGAACTCGGACTTGAGGCTGTCCACCATCACCAGCCCCACCTTCGAGCTCATGGTGGCGGCGATCTTCTCAACGACGCTCTTTCTGGAGGGCGTTGGCCCATCGTGTACGACTGCAAACCTTATCTCTCTACGATTCAGTATCGGGTTCTCTCTCTCTTCAATGACCTTGATCTCCATCTAAATCCTCCACAATCATCCTGTCCATTATGCTCCGGGCATATTCCTTCCTCTCAGAGTTCACCACCACGGCGACGCTCCCCTCGTCCGGCTGGCCGTAGACAACCACCGATCCGATCGGTGCATACAGTATCGCCGGCAGAGTCGCCAGGTCCTCTTCCCCGTCGACGACGATCTTGATCCTCCTGTCGCTGGCTATACGGTCTTTTATGACCTCTATCAGCTCCTGGGTGAGGGTCGCCGCTGGGTTCTCCACCTCCACCGTCTCGTACTCCTCCACCTCGCCGATACCCTGCTGGACGTGGTCGGGGACCGGCATCCTCTTGGTCTTGTGGTCG
Organism: Methanothrix sp.; assembly: GCA_020844795.1. Lineage (GTDB taxonomy): Archaea > Halobacteriota > Methanosarcinia > Methanotrichales > Methanotrichaceae > Methanocrinis. The sequence continues at coordinate 1,077,536 of CP086218.1, forward strand.
ACGATGCAGATCTCCGGCTTTCTTCCGGGGGATGTGAGAAGGCAGAAAGTGGTGACGTCTCCGACGGCTATCACCATCGGCGCCGGCTTGAGGAGATCTTGCATGGGACCGACGCACTCCTGCCCCCGACCACGAAAGAGCCTCCCCAGGGGGGGCTTCAGCTCGGAACGGAGCTCTTCGGGAAGACGCAAGATCAACAAATCTATCGCACCTTCAGGGCGTACCTTCCGGGAAGGGTTATACCCAGCTTCTTTGCTACCTCAGACTCTTTTGGGTCGATTATGACGACATAACCGGTCCAGTCCTTGCTCAGGGACGATGAACCACAGATGGGACAGACGAGCCCCTCGACTATCCTGTGACATTCCCTGCAAGCCTGCTCCGTCATCTCGACTCAACCTCTGCCTCTTCTTTTCGCCGGGCGGCCTCCAGCCACTCGAGCTTTCCAAGCCCCGTCTGCCTCATGGTGAGGCCGATCTTGCTCTCTCGGGGCTCCTTCTCGTTGAGGCTGACGGCGATGATCCTGGCGCGGACCCTATCGCCTTCGTCGAGAGATTTGTTCGAGTCTTTGCTCGCGAGCCGGGCATTCTTCTCATCGTACGATATATACTCGTTGGTGATCTGGCTGACGTGAAGGAGCCCGTCGAAGGGACCGATCCCTATGAAGGCTCCGAACTTCACTATCTCCACCACCTCGCCCTCGACGATCTCCTGCATCTCGGGCTTGAAGACGATCGCATCGAAGGTCGCATCGTAATAGATCGCCCCGTCTCCCGCCAGGATCCTCCCTTCGCCGATGTCGTCGACCCCCAGCACCGCGACGACGGTTCCCAGGGCCTTGTCCACCCTCGCCTCGTGCTTGTTGCGAAGCGCCATCTCCACCGCTTCTTCGAGGGGATCCCCCATCTGGCCGGGAGGTATCCTCACAATCCCCTCCAGCTTCATCTTCTTATACATCAGAACTCCTTTCTATTTGCGATCTCCAGCCGTCGCCTCTGGCGCAGGTGTATAACGGTAACACCTCTAGTAGATAACTTTTTCTTCAGTTCTCTGTCGTTGGTGAAGACCGCCGCCCCCGTCTCTTCGGCGATGGCGAGGAGGGCCTCGTCCGCCCTGCCGGAGGCCTCGAAGATCTCGCACCTTTCGGCGAGCAGTAGGCCGATCCGGGCGGCGGCCCGGTCCCGGCGGGAGCCGGCCAGCTCCGCCAGGGCCTCGATCTCGAGAAGGACCGGACGGGCCACGAGAAATTCCCGGAATCCGAGCCGTTCCAGCTCTTCGAAGACGTCCACCCCGAACTGTCCCGGGACCATCAGGGCGTTGGCGTCGAGGAGGACCTTCACGCGGTTGAAACACCCCTTTCACGGAGACGGCTCCACCTGTCTAAGATCGCGCTTATTTATTTATCGTCCCGACTCCGATGAGACGCCACCTGGCGCCGATCCGCCTGCTGACAGCGACCCGGTCTCCGATGGCAGCAGAGACCGGCCTCTTCAGCTGGACCTCCACCATCCCGCCTTCTCGCGCGCTGGAGACGACCCCGACGGTGGTGGCGGTCCCGATGTTCAGCATCAGAGGCTCACTGGTGTGGATCGGCTCCACGTCCGCCTCGTCCATAGCCCCTACAACCCTCTCCAGGAGCCTTATGTTCATGGTGAAGGAACTCAAGACCGGGGGGAGGGTCCCGGGCGCCCCCGCCACCTGGCCCACCAGGATGTCGCTCTTGGTGATCGCCGGATCGAGCTGGGTTCCCACCGCCACCAGGCCACCGGGGGTCACCTCTTCCTGGGAGCCGCCCCCGGCCATCAGCGCCGTCACCTTCGTCTGTATGGGGACCCATTGCTTCCTACCCTCCGACTCCACCGACCTTCCGGGCCTGATCTCTATGGGATCGCCGGCCTTCAGGATGCCGTGGGTTAGGCTTCCACCGATGACTCCGCCGACGATCTTATCGGGGAGGGTTCCGGGGCGGTTGACGTCGAAGGATCTCGCCACCTGGAGGAGGGGCGGCTTATCCAGGTCCCTCTCCGGGGTGGGGATCGTCTCCTCGATCGCCTGGATTACCATATCGATGTTGACGTTCTGCTGGGCGGATATGGGGACGATGGGGGCGTTCTCGGCGACGGTTCCTTTGACGAACTTCTTGATCTCGTTGTAGTGCTCGATCAGCCTGTCCCTGGATACGAGGTCGATCTTGTTCTGGACGATGACTATCTTCTCGATCCCCGTTATGTTGAGGGCCATCAGGTGCTCTTTGGTCTGGGGCTGGGGGCAGGGCTCGCTGGCGGCTATTATCAGGACGGCGCCGTCCATGATCGCCGCTCCCGAGAGCATCGTCGCCATCAGGGTCTCATGGCCCGGAGAGTCGACGAAGGATACCGTCCGGAGGATCTCGCTCGGCGATCCGCATCCAGGGCATGTATCGGCTACGGTATAGGCCTCAGGTTCGGGACAGTTGGGGCACTTTCGGAATGTTGCGTCGGCGTAGCCGAGCCTTATGGAGATCCCCCTCTTCAGCTCCTCGCTATGCTGGTCGGTCCAGACCCCTGAGAGGGATCTAACCAGGGTCGTCTTGCCGTGGTCGACATGGCCCACCATGCCTATGTTGACGGCCGGTTTATTATGCAGCTTGGATTCAATCGGCAAATCGGGTCTCCTCGAATGATCTTGATGAAGAGTGACAGGAGGGGCTACTATATAAATGCTCAGGGTTGGACGTCGACGACCCCCTCCGTCCCCGATTTGGCGGCGAGGGCGATATCCACCTTTAACGCCGAAATGGGACTATCATAGCCGAGGCACGGAGGAAGGGGATAGGAGAGATGGATGGCAGAGGAGAGATGGAGGTGAGAGATCTGTTCTGGATGGATATCCGGAAGGTACCTCAGACGTAACCCCGATAGGCCTCCCTCAACCCCTGGATAACCTCCCTGACAAAGAGGCGGTAAGACTCTCTGGAGAAGAGGGACCACCCATCAAACTCGGCGTAGAGCTCGGCTCCGAAGGCCTCCTCCTCGTCGTCTCGACTCTTAGAGCCGAAGACCTCGAGCTTCGAGAAGTTATCTTCCAGGTATGCGAGGAGGGCGGTCTCTGCGTACGGTTTCGGTATCGCCGGCTGGGAACTGGAGAGCTTGAGCATCAGCATCTCCTCGTCGATCAGGTCCGCGAGGGAGATCCTCGTCTTATCGACGGAGGCCTTCTGGGCGGCCTGGCTGATCTGGAGCTTCTCCCCAGGCGAGAGCTTTCTCATCTCCCCGAACGCCTCCTGATAGAGCCTCCCCATCTCGAACTCGTGCTCAAGGGCGTATGCGAGGGTCCCATCCGGCGTCCGGCTCAGATATTCGCAGTTTAAGGATATGATGGAGAACCAGAGACCCCGGAAGAAATAGCGACGGTTCATCGCCACGGCGTAGTCGAGGGCCCCAGGGTTATGAGATCCCATGGAGGGGAAGAAGGTGACGGCGTCGGTCTCCACCAGTATGTACCCGTCGGCATGCTTTCCGGCGAGATCTGCTATCCGACCCGGGTTTGATAGAGGGCGAAATACCTTCAGGGGGTCTTCCATCTCCCGGCACCTCTGGAGGATACGTTCCCGGTCTTCTGGGTCGAACTCCGCCAGATGGTGGGCCAGATCCCCGGCCACCGAGACGAGCCAGCGCCTGTACTCCCCCTCGAAGCCGTCCCGGCTAATCTTCTTTCACTCCTTCAGGAATTTCTATTTTATCCAGGATATCCCGAAAGGATCGCCACTGCTCTATCGGTATCCTGATGCCGTTCTTCGACCAGCCGGTGTACCTTTCGCTGGTGACATACTCCCGGATGTCGATCCCCGCCGAGCCGCGAAACTCGGTCCTGCGGACTACGAGCTCCGTCGTCTCACTCTTTTTAATCCTGCCGAACTCCTCCTCCAAAGTATCAGCTCCGGTGGGCTTCGGATGGGTAAGGGCTTCATATCTATAAATATCATGGCGTCAGGCTTATATATGGCACGTGCTATCGTGCGCCACGTTAACATGAAGGAGAATCGGATTTGAGTGAGATCGGAAAAAGGGTACGGATGGAGAGGATCATCGACAGGAACAGCAAAAATACCGTCATCATCCCCATGGACCACGGGATATCCGTCGGCCCCGTCAAGGGGCTAGTCAACCTCTCGGAGATGGTGGACAGGGTGGCGGAAGGGGGGGCCAACGCCGTCCTCCAGCAGAAGGGGATGGTGAAACACGGCCACCGGGGGTACGGGAGCGACATCGGCCTCATCGTCCATATGTCGGCCAGCACCGCCCTCGGCCCCGACCCCAACAACAAGGTCCAGGTCTGCATCGTGGAGGAGGCGCTGAAGCTGGGGGCTGACGCCGTCTCCGTCCACATCAACATAGGGTCAGGGACGGAGGCGGACCAGCTGCGAAAGCTCGGCTCCGTCGCCGAGAGGTGCGACTTCTGGGGGATGCCCCTCATCGCCATGATGTACCCGAGGGGCGACAAGATCAACGACCCCAACGGCGTCGACGTAGTCGCCCTGGCCGCCCGGGCGGGGGCGGAGCTCGGCGCCGATATAGTCAAGACCAACTACACCGGCGATCCCGACACCTTCAGAGAGGTCGTCGCTGGCTGCCCCGTACCTGTCGTTATAGCCGGCGGCCCCAAGACCGAGACGGACGAGGAGTTCCTCGAGATGATCCGGGGCGCCATCGACGCCGGTGGCCGCGGCGTCGCCATAGGACGAAACGTCTTCCAGCACGAGAGCCCGACGAAGATGACCAGGGCCGTCGCATCCATCGTCCACCACGACAAATCCGTCGAGGAGGCGGTGGAGATCCTGAGGTGAGGTGCCGGGAGCCGCCGGGGGGGCCCTCAAAGAGAGCTTCTCCACCACAGCCACCGCCTTTCATACTCCCGGGTGGCCTGGGGGCGCGGGACGCCAACAGAGCGCCTCGTCGCCACCTCGCCTAACGGACGTCTCCGGAAGGCGACGGACGCCTCAAATCCATCCGTCGGCCTGCGGGCTAGGTCGAGGGATTATAATACTCCGGCCGGATAGGCGCGATGCACAACCTTTATATGATGGGAGCGGGTTTGAGGTCTGTCGCGCCCATGCCGGCGAAGCGGGGTGGGGTAGTCAGGAAATCCCGACGGGCTCATAACCCGTAGATCAGTAGTTCAAATCTACTCCCCGCTACCAAACTCAGTTTTAAGTCTCTTTCTAAAGTGAGTCTTAACTTGATCCTTTACCGTAGAGTCTTTCCCTCACCCCACCACGACGACGTTGCTCGCCCCCATGTGCTTCCGGTGGACGTTGTCCTCGAAGAGCCGGAAGTCGTACCTACCAGGCTTTAGGGGCGCGGCAAAGGTCATGGTGCCGCAGGACCTGCCGTTCGTCCACTGCATGGCGAGCATGAACTTGTCGGGGCTCGTCATCTCGTACATCCCTATCGCCGAGGCGGGCTTAGCCCCCCAGAAGGAGACGGTGATCGCCTCACTGGGGCGGGCGGCGGCCGGCGAGGCCCTGATCCTCACCCCGGCGGAGGGCTTCACCTCGACGGGACCGCTCTTCGCCATCCTCGCAAGGCCGCCCTCCTCAAAGAGCCTGAATTCATAGATCCCCGCCAATGGAGGCATAGCGAAGGATCGGGTCCCGTTGCCCTCCCCATCGAGATACTTTTGGGAGATGGGGGCGTCGTCTCCCGCCCCGGCGGCGAAGAGGCCTATCCAGTCCCCTTCAAGGCCGGGTCCTCCGCGGAAGGTGACATTGACTATATCGCAGGTCCCGGCGTAGGCCGCCGAGGCGGCAAGTTCCGGGATCGCCACCGCAAAGGAGAGGGAGAGGATCCTATCGCCGGAGCCGTCGAGGATCAGAAAGGCATAACCCCCCTCCCTCTCGGGGGCGGTGAAGGCGACGGTACCCATCTCGCCCTCCAGGATCTGGCTGGAGATGGCCGTCTTTGCCGGACCCGCCGCTGGACCGGTTCCGTTATCCTCCTCCGCCAGCCCCGAGGCCGGGATGAGGAGGACCGCCTGGCCGGAGAAGCTCGCGGGAGCCCTGAAACCGAGGGGGATCTCCTGGGCGGGGGAGAAGGTCGACCGGAGGAGGATCAGCTCGAAGTCGCCGCAGACGGCCCTGTACCGGAGGACGGCCTCTTCGGTGGCGATGGGGTATCTGTCGACGCTACGACCTCCCTGTATATCGAAGGGCGAGTCGCAGACCCCATCCCTGTCCCTGTCCCTGCACCCCTCCCCGATGGAGTCGAAGTCGTCGTGGTGGTTACCCCTCTTCCCGTCGTCCCAGAGGTTCTCGCCGTCGTCTAAGGCGTTTAAGCCGTTGTCTAGGAGATCGTTTTCGAAGATTCTATTCTCCTTAAACCCTCCGGAGAAGCCGATCTTGCTCACCTCCAGGGTCGAAGCCTCCGTCTTGGGCTTGTACTTGATAGATACTCCCCCGGAGTCAGATGCCTTTATGCTCTCGGAGGCGTTGCTCTTTACGATGCTGATCCCCAGGCCGTTCCCGACTATCCGGTTGGAGACGATCTCGTTCTCCCAGCCCGTCTCGATGAGGATCCCGACCCCGTTCCCCTCGACGGTGTTATTCTTCACCACCCCTCCCCGGACGTTCTGGAGGAGGATCCCGATCCGGTTCTCACCGACCAGGTTATCATCGACGGTGCAGTCGTCGGCGAGGATCCGGACCCCCCCGTCCTTCTCATCGGGGCCGGAGCCCCTTATCTGAAACCCCGCGATCCTCACCCCCTCCGCCCGGAGGGTGACGGCCGAGCCTGCCCCTCCGGCGTCGACCAGAGGCCGCCCGATCCCCAAGAGGGTGATCCCCTTATCCACGATCAGCCTCTCCTGGTAGACCCCCGCCTCCACCACCACCATATCCCCCGCCGCCGCGCCGTCTATGGCAGCCTGGATCGACCCGCCGGGACCAACGGCCAGAGGGGTGGGGGAGGCCGGCGCCGAGATTATCAGGGAGAGATATATCAGAACGGGAATTATGAATCGATATGATCCGGCGAAAAGACGGAGACGGTCATCTTCATCCCGTCGGCGGATGTAGATCGGAGATCTCACCATGAGCCTACGGAGGATGGTGCCGGTTATAATAGGTTTTGACGCGACCGTCGCAGATCCCCCCCATGGGGTCAGATTGATGATCTCGAAAGAAGGATGTGATCAGGATGACCGATAGAGAGAGGGTTCTGATCCTGGGGGCGGCGGGCCGCGACTTCCACAACTTCAACCTCTGTTTCCGGGAGGACGAAAGGAGGGAGGTGGTGGGGTTCACCGCGGCCCAGATCCCCGAGATCGCCTGGAGAACCTACCCTCCCGAGCTCGCCGGACCCCTATACCCCGCAGGCCTTCCCATCTGGCCGGAGGAGGAGCTGGAGGAGGTGATAAAGGGAGAGATGGTCGAACGGTGCATCCTCGCCTACAGCGATCTCTCATCTCAGGAGGTGATGGACCTGGCGAGCCGGGTTCTGGCCACGGGGGCCGACTTCTGCCTCCTGAGCCCAGATCACACCATGCTCAATAGCCGCCTTCCAGTCATAGCCGTATGCGCCGTCAGGACCGGGGCGGGGAAGAGCCCTGCTGCTCGATACATCTCCCGGCTGGTGAGGGCGTCGGGGCTGCGACCCGTCGTCGTCCGCCACCCCATGCCCTACGGCGACCTCCTCCTGGAGAGGGCCCAGAGGTTCTCGTCCCTGGAGGACCTCGATAGGGCGGGGGTGACGATGGAAGAGAGGGAGGAGTACGAGGCTCACCTGAAGGGGGGGACGGTCGTCCTGGCGGGGGTCGACTACGAAGAGGTCCTCTCGATGGCGGAGGAGGAAGGAGATCTTATCGTCTGGGACGGAGGGAACAACGACCTACCCTTCCTCCGCCCCGACCTCTGGATCACCGTCGCCGACGGCCTCAGGCCCGGCCACGAACTCACATATTACCCCGGACAGGTGAACCTCAGAAGGGCCCAGATCGTCATCATCTCCAAGGCGGCGACGGCCGCCACAAGGGACGTAGCCGCCATAAAGGAGAACGTCCGGAGGACCAACCCGGGGGCGAAGACCGTCCTCACCTCTTCGCAGGTCCGGGTCGACCGTCCGGATATGGTAGCGGGAGAGAGGGTTTTGGTGGTGGAGGACGGCCCCAGCCTCAGCCACGGGGGGATGAGCCACGGAGCGGGGCTGGAGGCTGCCTGGAGGTACGGCGCGGCGGAGGTGGTGGACCCGCGGCCTTACGCATCAGGGTCCTTTGCGGAGGTCTTCGCTGAGTACCCCCATATAGGGCCTGTCCTCCCGGCGATGGGGTACTATCCGGATCAGATGGCGGACCTCGAGGAGACGGTCAATCGTGTACCGGCGGATCTAGTCCTCGTCTCCACCCCCGTCGATCTTGCGGCCCAGATCACCATAAATAAGCCCGTCGTCCAGGTCACCTACGAGATGGTGGAGATGGAGGAGCCGGGGCTCCGGGGGCTGGTGGAGCGGTTCCTCTCCTCTTTAACCGGGGGACGGGGCCCCTCTCATCCGTCGGGTCGGCGATCCCTCCCGGAGGGGTGATCTGACGGTCCAGGTGGTGGCCTTCGGCGGGAACGCCCTCCTTCCCGATCCCCTCGAACCCTCGTCTCAGGCGTCCCGGGCCCGGGCCCTCGCCGGGGCCTTGAGACTCGTCAACCCTGCCGGGGAGGGTATGGTCTTGGTCCACGGGAACGGCCCCCAGGTGGGGATGATCCTCCTCCGGATCGAGGCGACGAGGGATAGGATACCTCCCGAGCCGCTGGACGTCCTCGTCGCCGAGACCCAGGGGTCCATAGGATACCTCCTCGCCAGGGCTATCCGCTCTTCTCCGGTCCCCGGCTCCCAGGAGGTGGCGGCGGTGATGACCCAGGTGGTGGTAGATTCGTCGGATCCGGCCTTCTCTAATCCGACCAAGCCGGTGGGGCCTTATTACACCGATGAGGAGGCGAACCGGCTGGAGGAGGTCTGCGGCTGGGATATGGCCGCCGGGCCCCGGGGGTGGAGGCGGACCGTCCCCTCCCCCCGGCCCCGGGAGGTGGTGGAGATCAGGACGATCCGGGAGGCCACCGCCTCCGGGACGATCGTCATCGCCGGGGGAGGTGGGGGCGTGCCGGTGATCCGGGGTGGGGACGGCGAGCTCATCGGGGCGGAGGCGGTGGTGGACAAGGACCTCACCGCCTCTCTCATCGCCGTCTGCCTGGAGGCGAGAAGGCTCGTGATCCTCACGGAGGTGGATGCGGTCTACCGGGATTTCGGGGGGGAGAACCCCGAGCCGGTCCATATTCTCCGTCACGATGAGGCGTCTGGGCTCCTCGAATCCGGAGAGCTTCCGCCGGGGAGCATGGGGCCTAAGGTGGAAGGAGCCCTCTTCTTTTCTATATCTACGGGAAGGGAGGCTCTCATCACCGATCTCGACCATCTGGATGAGGCGCTCAACCACCGGGCAGGAACCTGGGTTCTTCCATGAACCCAGCGGGAGGGGTTCTGCCCCGGTTGAGGGAGGAAGGGGTTGAGAATTTTTATATGGAAAAGGTTCATAACGTCCAAGCTTCCAATGATCTGAACCTGATAAACCGTCGATCTTGAGGAGGGATCTTGTGGAGAGGTGGTCATCGAGGACGGCTTTCATTCTGGCGTCCGTCGGCTCAGCGGTGGGTATAGGAAATATCTGGCGGTTCTCTTCGGTGGTGGGGCAGAACGGCGGCGGAGCTTATCTGATACCATATCTGATGGCCGTATTCGCCTTTGCCCTCCCTCTGATGATTCTGGAGCTGGCCGTCGGCAGGCGCCTGAGGGGTGACGTGGTCACCGCCTTCGGAAGGGCGAGAAGGGAGTGGAGGCCCCTGGGCTGGGTCGTCTGTGCCGTAGTCTTTTTGATCCTCTCTTATTACCTGGTGGTGACCGGATGGACCCTGGCGTATGTGGAGTCTTCGGCGGCGGGCAGGTCGGTCGAATTCTCGGATTTCACCTCTACCTACGATCCGATAATATATTTCGTAATCTCTGCCCTCTTGATGGGGGCGATAGTATCTCTTGGGATCAAAAATGGGATCGAAAGGTTCACAAAGCTCCTGGTCCCCTTCTCTTTCCTCCTCCTCCTGGGGCTGGCGGCCTTCTCCTCGACTCTGCCCGGATACTGGGAGGGGATGAGGTTTCTCTTCACCCCCGACTTCTCCGTCCTCACCGACCCTCTCCTATGGGGTGCCGCCTTTGGCCAGGCCTTCTTCTCCCTCTCCGTCGGTTACGGGATCCTTCTTACGTACGGGGACTACCTCGATGAAGGGGTGAGGCTCCTCCCCTCCTCCTTCATCATAACCGTCGCCGATCTGACGGTGGCGATCCTCGCGGGGATGGTGATATTCCCAGTGGTCTTCACCTACGGCCTTGAGCCTGCAGCCGGGGCAGAGCTCGCCTTCTCGACTCTCCCCCTGGCCTTTGAGGTGATGCCATACGGCCAGGCCTTTGCCGTTGCCTTCTTCGCCCTCCTATTCTTCGCCGCCATGACCTCGGCGGTATCGATGCTGGAGGTGAGCGTGGCTTCTGCCTCCCGGACCTTCAAAGTATCGAGAAGGGCCGTGAGCCTGGTCCTGACGGCGGGGGTTATCGCCGTGGGCCTCCCGTCGGCTCTGAGTTACACCGCCGCTGAACTTCAGTTCAACGGGATGAGGATACTGGATATAATGGACGAGGTCGTCGGGGGTTTTGGTCTCGTCCTGACGGCGACTCTCATCGCCGTGACCTTCACCTGGCTGCTGGACGACCGCCTTCTGCATAAGGAGATCGGGACGGGGAGCAGATTCGTCCTCCCGATCGTCAAGTATGCGGTCCCGGCGATCATGGCCCTCACCCTCGGCATGAAACTGATCCTTTGACGTTCTGATCTCCCGGCTGTAGGCCATCGATATCCCGGCCGGATATTCCGGAGATATGGGTAAGGGAAGGGATTCCGGGTGCCTTTAGATATGGGCAAAATATTGGGTAAAAATTGACATCATCGACGGTTAAAGGAAAGTTGGTGCGGGGGATGGGAATTTCGCACGTGTTTACTAGTAAATAATACGAAGTTAAAATCAAAAAGTCTGGATCGTGCTCAAACTTCAGCTCAGCCGCAGGACGCAGCCCTCAAGTGTTGACTCCGCGATGTCTTACCAATTCTTGAAAGCTTTTGACACAGGATAGTGATTCCCAAAGCAAAAGGTATTTATCTATTTATGCAAACGATGAGGTTGAAGAGTATGATTAAGTAACAAGCAAGACATCATTAACATACTGTCGAATACCATCTCGAAGGATTGAAAATGAACGATCTTCTGCTTAATACGCTTGATTCGACCGTTTTCACCATTACTACCGTATTCTTTATGCTATTCCTCACCGGATTAATGATAGAAATGGGTGTCTTTCAGAGAATGTCGTATCTCGCCAGGCCTCTAGTTTCTATATCACATCTTCCCTCTGTATCTGCCTCTACCCTCGTCATCAGCTTTGGATCTGCCCTCGCCGCAAACACCATGATCGCTAGGTTAAAAAATGATGGTCATTTAAGCGAGCGTCAGGCGTTTCTAAGCGCCGTAATGAACAGCGTTCCGGTCTATTTTAGGGAACTATTTACATATCAGCTAGCCTTTGTGGTACCTGTTCTGGGGCTCATCGTTGGAGGTGCTTACGCTGCGGTGGCCATAACAACCGGTTTGATAAAGCTTTTATTGGTTGTGATCTTAGGCAGAGCATATCTTTCCAAGGATTTAACGTATACTATGGAAGATAGCACCGTTTATTCGAGTGTTGGCATAGTAGAAGCTGCGATAAGATCCCTGAAAGGTCAGGTGAGGATATTTTTAAGGATCTCGGCACTATATTTTTTCATGACATTCCTGGTCCTATACGTGAGTAGAGAAGGTCTCCTGGATTCTATTGACTTCATTCCCATAGCCCAAGCATTTAGGGTTCCACCTGAGACTATAGCACCTCTGACTATTTACGTTGCCAGCCCGAAAGCAGGAATCACGCTTATTGGGCCGATGATTCAAAATGGAGTTATATCAGAGGCAAAAGCCCTGATGGTTCTGATGCTGGGAAGCCTGTTCATGCTTCCCGCTTATGCGGTGAGGTCTTTGATTCCAAATTATACATCGGTCTTCGGAATGAAATTGGGCCTCTCTTTGGTCATCACTTCTACTTTCATCAGCGTTTCAGTTCGCCTTGTTGTATTGGTCATACTTGTGCTTCTGCTCAATTGAATTGAATCCCAGGTACTAAGTCCCAACCTGTCGAATCCGAAGGATATGAGTGGTTCGATTAGAAAATAGTCCATTCTCATCATATTGAATAAGAGCAAACCGCAAGGTATTAAGATGAAAACGACCCTACCCCGGCAACGATTACGGAGTATGAAGAGTTTGACTCTTAGATCGATCCGGGTCCCCGGCTCGGTTTAGTGATCAATTACTTTAGGATCGAGAAGAATGAGATCTTGATAGATAATATCGAGCCTCGCATGGAGCTGAATAGAGCATGTCTTCGATGATCGAGACGGAACACCTCTCCAAAGGATACGGAAAAAAGCTTGCCGTTGACGATCTGAACTTGATGGTAAATACAAGCGAAGCTTTCGGTTTTCTTGGCCCCAACGGTGCTGGGAAGACGACCACCATCAGGATCCTCGCAACCCTCACCAAGCCCTCCTCAGGCAGAGCCTGGATCAATGGCTTCGACGTCATGGAAGAGCCCAGCAAGGTCAAAGAGGAGTTCGGGATCGTTCAGCAGCACATGAGCCTCAACAGAGAGCTGACCGTCCGAGAGAACCTGGAGCTCCACGGACGGCTTCATCATATCGAGAAGATGGAGCGTAGAAGAAGGATCGAAGATATACTGGATTACGTCGGCATTGCAGATTTTGCAGGTCACCTGATCGAAGAGATATCGGGAGGAATGACCCGCCGCGCCATGATCGCCAGAGCCCTCCTCCATGAGCCAAAGCTCCTCTTCCTCGACGAGCCGACCGTCGGACTCGACGCCCAGGCCCGGCGGAAGATATGGGACCTGATCCGGGGGATGAAGTCGGATGGGGCAACGATCTTTCTCACTACCCACTACATCGAAGAGGCCGAAGCCCTCTGCGACAGGGTGGGAATAATCCACCAGGGGAGGCTGATCGCCCTCGATAGCCCACTGGAACTCCGCCGGTCCCTTGGTCTCTTCACCGTGGAGTCGAGGCGCAATGACAACAATACTGAATATCGGTACTTCCCCGACAGGGACGATGCCGCGGAAGCGGTCAAGGCCCTTCCCCCCGGCGGGAACGTCGTCATGAGGGAGTCGAACCTAGAGGACGTCTTTGTGGAGTTGACGGGGAGGAAGGTGACGGGATGAACCTCGCGGACGCCTACTCGATCCTTTGGGCAGACCTCGTCGTCCTAAGAAGGAGAATATTAAGATACCTGGTTACGACCCTCGTCAGCCCTCTCCTCTATCTGGTGGCATTTGGGTGGGGCCTTGGGGGGGGGATCATCGTGGACGGGACGAGCTACTTCGCCTTCGTCGTCCCGGGGATAATAGCCCTCACCGCCATGAACAGCAGCTTCACCGGCGCTGGAACAAGGCTCAACGTCGACAGACTCTACTTCAAGAGCTTCGACGAGTGTCTCATGGCCCCCATAAGCCCCTCCTCCCTCCTCCTGGGAAAGGCGCTGGTGGGGGCGGTCCGGGGGCTTGCAAGCTCCGTCGCTTTTGTGATCCTTGCGGTTCTTATATCGCCAGCCTTCGCCTTGTCGCCCCTCTTCCTCGCAAGCCTTATCATCACCTGCCTACTATTCTCCTTCCTTGGGGTCCTCGCGGCCCTCATATCCAAGTCCCACGAAGACATGGGAACCTTCAGCAGCCTCATTCTCCTCCCTATGACCTTCCTGGGAGGGACCTTCTTCTCGTTGAGCCAGGTCCCTGAAGCCCTGAGGTTCGCCCTTTACGCCTTCCCCCTCACCCATTCGAGCCTCTGCATCAGGGCCGCCGTCCTGGAGCAACCTTTTCCGTGGACTTCGTTTCTGGTCATGGTGGGGTTCTTCGGTGTTTTTTCCGCCGGATGCTATCTGGTCTTGAAGCGGGCCAGCATCTAGATAAAGGCCAGAATTGTATAAAAATTATTTGATAGAATGTACAAGATGGTACATCTAAGAGGTCGGTTGGATATGATCGGGAACGTATACAGAGACCTAGGATCTGTCACCCGCGATGCCCTGGATATCTACAACTGAAGCAGAAGTTACATAGCCGGCGTTGTCGGAAACGATACCCCAGAGGATCGGATCAGAAAGCGATGTGCCATAGCGACGGGGGACTTGAGCTTGGCGGATATGCTGAGGTTCAAGAACAATCCGCTGAAGGCAGGACTCGAAGCCCTGGAAAAGGGCGCCGGGATTTATGTTGACATAAAGATGGTGTAGGCGGGCGTGGTTAAAAAGGGAAAGCAAAGAAAGGCTTAGACGAACAGACGTGCCATCAATCACACTAGTGGGAACCCGGGGTGGGACGCCCATGGCCGTGGCTTCTATGAACGAGACCCTATTCTTATTCTAACTCGATCTGATTTTATGAGAAGGGGCATCTCCGTTAGAAGATCAAAATGGCCCCTTAGTTTGATTCTCTTCTATATTCCGCCCTCCATTCAAGCGTTCTTCTCGAATAGGCTCCTCTTCTCCTCCTCCACTATCCCGTAAAGGGCCTCGGAACTTAGCCCCGATATGGGGTAGTATCGTCCCCCTGTCACATCGGCTACATCTCTGCAGTACCCGAGCCTCATATCCATGAAGGACGACTCCACCACCTCGGTATCGATCACGATGGTGTGGACCCCGGCCTCTTTAGTCCTCTCCGATATCTCCTTGATCTCGTCTCGGATGATTCCCCCAAGGGAGACGTTAGCCCTGCCGTCGGAGATCAGGACCATCATCGGTTTAGCCTCTCTGTCCTTCGTTATCTCGGTCTGCAGGAGCTGCAATCCTTTGGATAGGCCCGCAGATAAGGGGGTCCTGCCGCCCGTCGGGAGCTCACTGAGTCTGCTGAGAGCCTGGTCGACGCTGGTGCAGGGAGGCAGCAGCAGCTCCGCGTCCTTTCCCTTGAAGGCTACCAAGCCGATCTTATCCCTCTTCTGGTAAGAGTCCATCAGCATCGAGAGGACGGCGCCCTTGGCGCTCTCCATCCTCCTGACAGCGCCCATGGATCCGCTGGCGTCTACTACGAAGATCACAACGGCTGAGGTCTTCCTCACCCTCTCCTTCTCCCTGATGTCCTGGCCATGAACTTTGATGGCGTTACTCCCCTCTCTTGAGATCTGATAGGGTGCAGCAGCTCTAATGGTGGCATCGATGGCGATGTCTCTTCCCTCTTGAGGCATCCTATGACGGATGTATCTACCCGATCCAGAATGGACTAAGGTGTTCATCCTCCTGCCGCTGGTCTTCCTGCGCGGTGTTCTGTCCCTTCGCCGAGGCACGTCGATCTGGCGGACGTCGATCGGGTTACCGATCTCGAATATCTTCTCTCGTCCTTGAGAAGCTCCGTCAGAACCGTCGGAGTCCTGTTCTTGAGGTTTCTCATGGGGTTGATCATTTCCCTCATCCTGTTTTTGAGGTTTCTCTTTTTGAGGTTCCTGATTTTTCTCCATCGACTTTTCCAGCCTCTCTTTGTTGAGCGTCGGCGGCTCAAAGGGCCTGCTCCTCATCCTGTGGGCGAGGGCCAACTCCATCGCTCTCCTCAGGTCCTCTTGGTTCACCTCGGTCCTCCCTTCGAAGGACGCTATGGTCTTGGCTGTCCTGGATATCACGATCTCCGCCCGATGGGTCTTGACACCCAGGTCGACACAGGTTGAGGCTATTGTTCGAAGGAGATCATCATCCAAGGTCACATTTCTCAGGATCTTCTTTGCCTCGACGATCCGCCTTCTCAGCTCCTCCTGGGAAGTCTCGAACTCCTGGGCGAAGCCCTCGGGGTCGGCCTCGAACCTCTCGGCTCTCTTGGCGATCTCCATCCTCATTTCGACGTCGTCGATCCCAGCCACGTTCACCTGGAGGCCGAACCTGTCCAGCAGCTGGGGGCGGAGCTCCCCCTCCTCAGGGTTCATCGTCCCCACCAGGATGAACTTGGCCGGGTGGGCGACGGAGATCCCCTCCCTCTCGACCACGTTAACCCCCATGGCGGCGGAGTCGAGGAGGACGTCGGCGACGTGGCCGTCGAGGAGGTTCACCTCGTCGATATAGAGGATGCCCCGGTTGGCCGCCGCCATAATCCCCGGCTCCAGGGCTTTGATCCCCTCTTTGATCGCCCTCTCGACGTCAAGAGATCCCACGACCCTGTCCTCTGTCGCCCCCAGGGGGAGGTCAACGACTGGTGCCCTCCTAACGGCTGACTTCATCTCCCCGGCCTGGAGCCGCTCGAAACAGAGGTCGCACATATCCTCGGCATCGGAAGGGTTGCAGTTGAAGGGGCAGCCTTCGGCGACGTAGATGTCATCCAGAAGATCTGCCAGGGCCCGGACCGCCGTCGACTTTGCCGTCCCTTTATCGCCCCTTATAAGAACGCCTCCTATCCGGGGGTTTACAGCATTCAGGATGAGGGCGAGCTTCATGTCGTCCTGCCCGACGATGGTGGTGAAGGGAATGGTCCGTCTCTTTAGGTGATGCATTTGGTATCTCCCATTTATTGACAAGTGACACCAAGTTACACCATTACATATATGTTTCTACTTTGTAACAAGATAATAGAATTTAAATCCGATAGATATGAACTTCTCGCGGTGTAGTCGTACAATATAATATAAGGTTGTGGAAGTCGCTACCGACATATTATAACGAGCTTCCACCGCCTAAGGGCTCGGATTAGTAGCTTCAACTAATCGTGGGACTGGAGTTAGCAGAGACAGTAGATACCTACACAAGGACTCGATCAGATATCCGGATAGACAAAGAGCCTGTCTTTGGGATAATCCTGGCCCAATAAGCTCATATACTCCTCATGAACGATAGCCGGATCCAGCTCGATATCAGGATGGAAGATCTTCGCCCAGTATGTCAGGCCTACTACGCTGTTAAGCCCAAAATGCATCGGCCAGTAGCATACATAGACTCGACCGCTCTTCGCCGCTGATACTTCATCCGCTCCGGCCCTCGCCTTGATCTCGTCCACCTCTGCCCGTAGATCGGCTGTATCGCTCCATCCCAGACTGGACGTCGATTTTATCTTTATTATCACGTCGGGGTTTTCTGATACTACCCACTCCCATTCTACCTTTGGATATTCCGTAAGGTCTCCTGCGATATTGCTGCCGCCTGCGATCCGGCAGAGGTCGTTGGAGGCAGAACCATTTCCGTATGAGCTGAGAGATCCAAGCCCCTGAACTGAGCTCGACTCGATGTAGACTCGGGGCCTGTCGAGACCCTCCACAGAGGCCTTGACCGCGCCCTCCTTACTACTGATCCAATGCGAGACAGCCTCGGCCTTTGCCTCCCTTCCGAGCACGATACCCAGCTTCTCGATCTCGTCTAGGAGCGTCTCCTGTCTGAAGAAGTCAAGCCCAATAGGGGTGATATTTTCGAATGACGAAAGGCTCTCTTCGACAGCGAAAACGCCCTGAGGACGGTCTGGGTAGACGTAACCGATAACGACTATGTCGGGGACGATGCGATCGGAGTCGCCCATAGCAAGGGAGCCTATCTTCTCATAATCGAACTCTCTCCACGATCCGATGAGCTCACGGTCACCAAGGTTCGGGAAGCGTTCGGAATCTCTTAAGATCACGTCTGTAACACCGACTATTTTACTTCCGGCTCCAAGAACCTCGACCGCTTCGGCTGCGTCACTGTTGAGGACTATGATCCTGTTGACAGGCATCTCAATCGTAACGGTCCTTCCCGCAGAGTCAGTTATGGTTCTAG
>CP086218.1:1095570-1099866 GCA_020844795.1 Methanothrix sp.
AGTCGAGGAGTTCGTCTCCGGCAAGTACACCCACGACCACCCCTTTCTGGCCGAGGACGCAAAGAGGCTCCTGGGGGAATGCGTCAATACCGACGTTCCCGGCGAGGTCTACGATCTTATGAAGCTATATCGGATGGAGGTGGCGAGGCGGAGGCCCGGGGTCGAGTACGTCCCGGTGACGGGGAAGTAGGAGGAGATCTCAAGAAGATCTCCCCGCCAGAAAATGAAAGAAAATCCTCATTAATAAGGTCTCGTCCTCCCCAGGTAAGCTATATCGCGGGCAGAGCCGGTGGTAAGGGAAGCCTGGCCGGAGCCGGCCAGGATATATCCGCTGCAGCTCCCCGGCCTGACCCTCCCCCAGGAGTCGTAGGCGAGGTAGCTCCCCGAGACGGAGCTTCCGAAGAGGTGAAGGTCCAGCCGGTAGAGAGCGTTCTCTTCGAGGCTGATCAGATCGAGGCCGATCCTCTCGCCGCTGACCCGGCCGCTCGCCCCGACGGTCTGGCCTCTCGCCTGAGGCGCAGGAGTCTCATGGCCGGGAGGCTGGCGGAGCCACCAGACCATAGACTCGATCCCCTCGTCCCTCGTCGGCCTCGGCTCCGTCGGGAGAGAGCTGAAGGTGATATCGGTCCCGCCGGTGGTGCCGCGGCCGAAGATGACGTCATCGACCTGGCTGATATCGAGGCGGAAGGCCTCGGCCCTCCCCGTGGCGGAGTCCATCAGGACGAGGCTCCAGGACCCGCCAACCCGGGCGGGAGTCGGCTGCAAAGCCGGGAAGGTGGATCCGACGTTCTGATCGAGTGCCCGGCCGACCGTCTCCCCCCCGACTTCCGTAGATGAAGCCCCCATCGATAGGATCGCCACAGCGAAGACGGTGAATATAGCGCATATTGATTTCATGTTCACGAACCCCATCTTCTTCTTGGCCTTCAAAGTTTAAAAATCAGGCGCTCCCGGGGTCCGCCAGAGACGACGAGTTGCAGTATAGATAAACGCCCTCCTTAAACGCCCCTCATCGACCTCTTTGACCCTCACCTTTCAGGTAGTCGACGGCGATTTGAGCCGTCGGCGGGATCTGCCGGCGGAAAGTCCGTTCCCTCCCTGCCCGGAAAGCCTCGCCGCCAGGAAGGAGCCGGTGGGGCTCTCCGAGACCATCGCCACCTCCTCCGGGGTCCCCTCGGCGACGATCCGGCCGCCTCCGTCCCCGCCCTCGGGGCCGAGGTCGATGACATAGTCCGCCGACTTTATGACGTCCAGGTTGTGTTCGATCACTACTACGGTATTACCCTTAGCCACGAGGTCATTCAAGACGGAGATCAGCCTCAAGACGTCGTCGAAGTGAAGCCCCGTCGTAGGCTCGTCCAGGAGGTAGATCGTCCTTCCGGTCGCCTTCTTCGATAGCTCGCGTGTCAGCTTGATCCTCTGGGCCTCGCCGCCGGAAAGGGTGGTGGAGGACTGGCCGAGCTTGATGTAGCCGAGCCCCACCCCCAGGAGGGTGTCGAGCTTCTTTCTTATGGCGGGAACGTTCTTGAAATGCTCCCTCGCCTCCTCGACGGTCATATCCAGGACCTCGGCGATGGACTTGCCCTTATACTTCACCTCCAGGGTCTCGGCGCTGTACCTCGCGCCCTTGCACTCCTCGCACTCGATGTAGACGTCCGGGAGGAAGTTCATCTCGATCTTGATGAGGCCGTCTCCCTGGCAGGCTTCGCACCTGCCGCCTTTGAGGTTGAAGGAGAATCTGCCGGGCTTGTAGCCCCGGACCCGGGCCTCCTTCGTCCCGGCGAAGGCCTGCCGGATGGGGTCGAAGACCTTGGTGTAGGTGGCGGGGTTCGACCTCGGCGTCCTCCCGATGGGGCTCTGGTCGATGACGATCACCTTGTCGATCTCCGAGTCGAAGGATAGGTCGTCGTGGAGGCCGGGGGTCTCGCTGGACCGGTAGATCTTCTTCATCAGGGCCCGGTAGAGGGTGTCGTAGATGAGGGTCGATTTTCCCGAGCCCGATACCCCCGTCACCACGGTGAAGACTCCGATGGGGATCTTGGCGTCGATACCCTTGAGGTTGTTCTCCCGGCAGCCGAAGATCCGGACGAAGCTATCGCTACGCCTCCTCTTTCCCGGGATCTCTATCCTCTTATCCCCCGAGAGGTAGCGCCCCGTCAGAGATTCCGGATTCGCTTCGATCTCGTCGACCGACCCCTCCGCCACCACGAAGCCGCCGTGGATCCCGGCGCCGGGTCCCATGTCCACCACGTGGTCGGCGGCCCGGATCGTCTCCTCGTCGTGCTCGACGACTATGAGGGTGTTGCCCAGGTCCCGGAGCCTCTTCAGCGTCTCGATCAGCCGGCCGTTGTCCCTCTGGTGGAGGCCGATGGAAGGCTCGTCGAGGACGTAGAGGACCCCCATCAGGTTCGAGCCTATCTGGGTGGCGAGCCGGATCCTCTGGGCCTCCCCTCCCGAGAGGGTTCCGGCGCTCCGGGAGAGGGTGAGGTAAGAGAGGCCGACGTGCTGGAGAAATCCGAGGCGGGCGCTGATCTCCTTCAGGATCTGGCGGGCGATCTCTTCCTCCTTCTCGGTGAGGTCGAGCCTCTCGAAGAGGTCGTAGGCCTCGGATATCGATAGGTCGGCGACCTCGGCGATGGACATCCCGGCCACCTTCACCGCCAGGACCTTCTCTTTGAGCCTTCTGCCGCCGCACTGAGGGCATGGGAGGACCTTCATGAACCTCTCCAGCTCCTCGCGCCGGTATTCGGAGCTCGTCTGGTGGTAGAGCCGTTCAGACTGGGGGATCAGCCCCTCCCACTGCCCCTGGTGGGACCAGCTCGCTTCTCCGTTCTTCATCGACATGGCGAATCTGATCTTCTCCGGGGAGCCGTAGAGGAGGGCGGACCGCTGTTCATAGCTCAGATCCTTCATGGGGGTGAAGATGTCGAAGCTGAAGTGCTTTGCGACGGCGGCGAGGTACTGGGCCCGCCAGCCGTCGACGTGGTTGTGGTAGAGGGCCACCGCCCCGTCGGCTATGGAGAGCTCCGGGTCAGGGATGATGAGATCCGGGTCGAACTCCATCTTGATCCCCAGGCCGTTACAGGCCTCGCAGGCGCCGAAGGGGCTGTTGAAGGAGAAGATGCGGGGCTGAAGCTCCTCGAAGACGATCCCGCAGACGGGGCAGGCCATCTTCGAGGAGTAGAGCCTCTCCTCCCCCTCGGCGTCGAGGACGAGGAGGAGGCCTGCGGTCCTCTCCAGGGCAACCTCGACCGCCTCCACGAGCCTCGACCTCTCCTTCCGGGGGTCGAGGCGGTCGACGACGAGGTCGATGTCGTGCCTTCTGTACCGATCGAGGTGGACCTCCTCGTCGGTTCTGATGATGGCGGCGTCGACCCTGACCCGGGAGAACCCCTCGGCGTGGAGGTCCCTGAGGAGCTGGCCGTAGGTCCCCTTCTTCTGCCGGACGATGGGAGCAAGGATCGTCACCACGTCTCCTCTGGAGGGCCCGTCCTCCCCGGCCGTCAGAGCCGTCGTCTCGGCGATCCTGTCGGCGATCTTCTCCGGGGAGCTTGCTTCGATCCTGAGGCCGTGGACGGGGCAGTGGGGTACGCCGATCCGGGCGAATAAGAGCCTCAGATAATCGTAGATCTCGGTGACAGTCCCGACGGTGGAGCGGGGGTTCTTCGAGGTCGTCTTCTGCTCGATGGATATCGCCGGGGATAGCCCCTCGATGGAGTCGACGTCCGGCTTGTTCATCTGGCCGAGGAACTGGCGGGCGTAGGCCGATAGGGACTCGACGTACCGCCGCTGCCCCTCGGCGTAGATGGTGTCGAAGGCGAGGGTCGACTTACCAGAGCCCGAGACGCCGGTGATGACGATGAACCTGTCTCGGGGAAGCTCGATGGTGATGTCTTTCAGGTTGTGCTCTCTAGCACCTTTTATGACGATCGATCTCATCTCGGAATCTCGCTTGGCTATTGAAGGTCAAGGCTTGGGCGAGGATAGGGTTAATAGTTTTCGGGCGGCTTCGGCAGCTGTCCCTTCCATCACTCTTCCATCCTTTCATCAGAGAGCTGGGAAGCCTCGCTCGATATGGAATATCTGGGCGGAAAGGCGGGGATTTGGGTTATAAAAAAAGGTCCGGGATCACTCGGGGCATATGGAGCAGGTCGCCTTTATCCAGACCAGACCACCTCCTTCTCTACGGCGGGACGGATGTAGGGGCTGAGCCCTCGGGTCGTCACCAGATCGACTTCTCTTCCAAATAGCTCCTCTAAAAAGAAGACGAGGCCCATGAAGTTTCGGAAGGTCGGC
>CP086218.1:1099966-1112305 GCA_020844795.1 Methanothrix sp.
AAGGCTCTTTCTTCCCTCGAACTCGATGAGGATGTCGATGTCGCTCTCCTCGTCCATCTCGCCCCGGACGATCGATCCGAAGAAGGCCGCCCGCTTAACCTCGTTCTTTCGCAAGATCTCCAGGATCTCGTCGCGGACGGCCTGCATCTGATCGCTCATGAAATTCCCGGTGCCGTGCAAGTATTCATAACTTTTTATTATGTCGGCGTACTTTAAGTGGTTGGAGGCTTTCACCTTCGACGTCTCGGTGGTCAGAGGCGGATCGGGCCGCCCAGGCGGTGTCTTTCGGTTGGTATCCATCCTGGAAGACCCAGCCGAAGAGCCGACTGCAGGCGTCATCAAGGCTGGCATAGGACCCCCGAACCGCTCTCAAACTCGCTTCCAAACAGATATATCGGGGGAGCCCCACCCCGGAGTAGGTGTTGGAATGGTGGAAGTCCACAAGGTCTCAGGCTCGCCCTTCGACGGGAACGTCTATCTGATAAGAGACGAGGTCCCGGTCCTCATCGACGCCGGGATGGACCCGGAGCCGACGCTGCGGAAGATACGAAAGTACATCGACCCGGAGGATATCGAGATGATCATCCTCACCCACAGCCATCACGACCACTCCGGCGGAGTAGTCAAGCTGAAGGAGGCGACGGGGGCGAGGGTTCTGATCCACGAGGAGGAGGCGGGCTTCCTCGGCGACGACATGGCGACGGTGGCGTACTTATTCGGCCTCTCGGCCCCGGAGGTGAAGGCCGACGGGGTCCTGAGCGAGGGGGACGTCCTCGACCTGGGGGAGTGGAAGCTGGAGGTGATGCACACCCCGGGCCACTCCCCGGGGGGTATCTGCCTCTATGAGAGGAAGGCTCGGGTCCTCTTCTCCGGGGATACCGTCTTCCCCCAGGGGTCCATCGGGAGGACCGACCTTTATGCCGGCTGCGGCTCCGACCTCGTCTCTTCCATCGAGAGGCTGACGACCCTGGAGGTGGAGGTCCTCTACCCCGGCCACATGGAGGTCGTCAGCGGGGAGGTGGGCCGCCAGATCCAGGCGAGCCTGCGGTTTGCGCGGAGCGTTCTATGATCGATGAGAAGAGCCATTTTAGGAGAGCGATTTGAGGATGAAGATGAAGGCGGAGACTGAGACGAAGACCGGAGAGGGGACGGATGAGATGGCCCAGACGCCAAACCTTGATCTTTCGGGGGCCGAGAGGGCCGCCCTGATCTTCGAGCGGGAGAGGGCAGCGGTAGTCCAGACCTACACCCGCCAGCCTATCCACCTGGTCCGGGGGTCGGGGGCGCGGGTCTGGGACGCCTCGGGGCGCGAGTACATCGACTTCGTCGCCGGGATCGCCGTCAACAACGTCGGCCACTGCCACCCTGCCGTCGTCGAGGCGATCGCCAGGCAGGCGAAAGAACTGATCCATACCTCGAACTTGTACTACACCGAGAATCAGGTCTCCCTGGCCGAGGAGCTGAAGGCCCTGACGGGGATGGATAGAGCCTTCTTCTGCAACTCCGGGGCCGAGAGCATCGAGGCGGCCCTGAAGCTCGCCCGCCGGGCTACGGGCAGGTCGAAGATCATCGCCGCCGTCCACTCCTTCCACGGCAGGACCCTCGGGTCTCTGGGGGCGACCTATAAGGCGGTTTATAGAGAGCCCTTCCGCCCCCTCCAGGAGGCGGAGTTCGTCCCCTTCGACGACCCCGAGGCCCTGGCAGCGGCGGCCTCGAAGGAGACGTCGGCGGTGATCCTGGAGCCGGTCCAGGGGGAGGGGGGGGTGAACGTCCCCAGCCCCGACTACCTTAAGGCGGCCCGAGAGGTCTGCGACGACTGCGGCTCTCTGCTCATCCTCGACGAGGTCCAGACCGGCTTCGGCCGTACAGGCAGGTGGTTTGGAAAGGAGCACAGCGGGGTGATGCCAGACGTCATGGCCCTCGCCAAGGGGATCGCCGGGGGCCTTCCCATGGGGGCGATGCTGTTGGCGCAGTCCGTCTCCGACGTCTTCCAGCGAGGCGACCACGGATCCACCTTCGGCGGCGGTCCCCTGGTAAGCGCGGCCGCCCTCGCCTCCATCGGGGCGATCAAGAATGAGAGGCTGGTGGAGCGTTCGGAGGAGATGGGCCGGTACCTCCGGTCGAGGCTCTCCGCCGAGATCGACGCCACCGACGTAAGAGGCCTAGGGCTGATGGTGGGGGTGGAGCTGGAGGCGAACTGTCCCGCCGTCGTCGCCAGGGCGAGGGAGCTGGGCGTCCTCCTCAACGCCACCAGCGACCACGTCCTGAGGATGGTCCCGCCCCTGGTGGTGGGCAAAGAGGAGATAGATCGAGTGGTGAAGGTCCTTGGAGAGATACAGAGAGAACCTTAGGCCTTCGCTGTCGAGGCTGCGACCCTACGTCGCTGGCCGGGGCATCCAGGAGATAGCGGCGAAGTACGGCCTTCCACCAGACGAGATCGTAAAGCTCGGGAGTAACGAGAACCCCTACGGCCCGAGCCCCCGGGTCTATCAGGCGATATCCTCGGCGAAGCCCGAGAGGTATCCTGAGCCTGAGGGGTTGGTGGAGGCCTTGGCCGGGTACACCGGGGCGGCCCCGGAGAACGTCGTCATCGGCGCCGGCATGGACGGGGTGATGGACACCCTGACGAGGCTCTTCCTCGACCCCGGCGACAGGACCGCCATCTTCACCCCCACCTTCAGCTACTACGAGATCCTGACGGTGACGGCAGGGGCAGAGCCGGTATTCCTGCCCCGGGCAGACAACTTCGAGGTGCCGACGGACCTGCCCGCCGGGA
Source organism: Methanothrix sp. (assembly GCA_020844795.1). Lineage (GTDB taxonomy): Archaea > Halobacteriota > Methanosarcinia > Methanotrichales > Methanotrichaceae > Methanocrinis. The sequence continues at coordinate 1,102,743 of CP086218.1, forward strand.
TCAAGATGATCTTCATCTGCTCGCCGAACAACCCCACCGGCGACACCATCCCCGAAGAAGACCTCAGGAGGATCGTCGAGGGGACCGACGGCATAGTCTTCCTCGACGAGGCCTACGCCGAGTTCAGCGACGAGAACTTCCTTCCCCTGGCGACAGAGTACGATAACCTGGTGGTGGGAAGGACCCTCTCCAAGGCCTTCGGCCTCGCCGGGATGAGGCTCGGCTACGCCGTATCTCCCCCGTGGATAGCCGAAGAGTATCGGAGGGCGGCACCCCCCTTCTTCGGGGTGACGACGCCGTCGGTGGCGGCGGGAATGGCCGCCCTGGAGGATATCGATTACATGAGACGGTCCGTTGAGGCTATATGCGAGGAGAGGGGTCGGCTCCTGAGGCTCATACCGGAGTTTCGCCCCTCGGGGGGAAACTTCCTCTATTTCGAGACGGAGGCCGCCTCGGGAGAGGTGGCGGAGAAGCTCCTCCGGAGGGGAGTCATCGTCCGGGACTGTTTCTCCTTCCGGGGCGCCGGAGACCACGCCCTCCGGGTTACGGTCGGAACGCCGGAGGAGAACGACCGGTTTCTCCAGGCCTACGGTGAGGTATGCGGGCCGCCCTGACCGGTACGCCGGGGACGGGGAAGACGACCGTCGCCGCTCTCCTCCCTTTCAGGGTCATCGATCTGAACTCCCTGGTCAGGGAGGAGGGGCTCACCATCGGCACTGACCCCGATCGGGGGTGCCTGATAGCCGACGTCGAAGCCCTCGCCGAGAGGCTCGAGAAGCTCGCCTCCGAAGGAGGCGACGAGATCGTCGTTCTGGAGGGGCACTTCAGCCACCAGTTCGCCTCCGAGGCGGTCGTCCTGAGGACCAGGCCTCAGGTTCTGAAGGGGCGGCTCCTCCGGCGGGGGTACTCCGAGGAGAAGGTGAGAGAGAATTTAGAGGCGGAATTCCTCGACGTGATCCTGGTGGAGGCGGTGGAGTGGTGCGACCTGGTATCCGAGATCGACGCCACCTGTCTATCGCCGGAGGAGGTGGCAGACCGGGTGGTGGGGATATTACGGGGAGAACTGAAGATGCCCCCGGGAGAAGTCGACTGGACCGGAGAGATGGAATTTGACCCTTGACGACCTGAGATCGAAGTCCCTGATGGTGACCGAGCCCCTGGCCGCCCTGGCGGAGAGGGAGGGGGCGACCCCCAACGCCATATCCCTCGTCTCCATGCTCTTCGCCCTAGCGGCGGGGGCCATCTACTATCTATCGTCCGAGGAGACCTCTCTCCTTTATCTCGCGGCTCTGATGGTCCTCCTCAACGCCGTCTTCGACGCCGTCGACGGGACCCTCGCCCGGAGGATCGGAGCAGCGGTGGCGAGGGGAGACTTCCTCGACCACGTCATAGATCGGTACGCCGACATGGCGATCCTCACCGGCATCGTCCTCGCAGGCTACGTCTCGGAGGCGGTCGGTATCTTCGCCGTCATGGGGGTCCTCCTGACGAGCTACCTCGGGACCCAGGCCCAGGCCCTGAGGCTCGGCCGCCTATACGGAGGGGTGATGGGGAGGGCCGATCGGCTCGTCCTGATCCTCGCCGCCACCATCGCCAACGCCGTCTACCCCGCCGATATCGTGGGCCTCTCGATCCTGGGGTGGGCCATAGTCCTGATCACCGTGGCGAGCCACTTCACGGCCCTCCAGAGGACGGTCCTCATCTGGAGGCGGCTATAGTCCTCCTCCAACCCGGGACGAGGGGGGCCCTCCCGGCTCCCGCAGTTCCATCATCTTGCCGATATGCCGGGCTATATCTCTCAGAAGCTTCAGGATCTCCGGTCCTATCTCCTCTTCTCTGCCCAGGACCAGAACTCCTCTTCCTTCACCGCCGCAGGAGAAGGGACAGAAAGCCCAGTAGATCCTCCCGCCAACGTCCTCGGCCGTCTTCGACCCCGATTTCTTCAAGAGCTCCTCGGCATCGATCCGTCCCATGAAATCCATCAGATCCTCCAGGGGTCCGGCGAGGGCCCGAAGAACCAGGTCTCCTCCCTCCCGGATGAAGATCCCCCCCACAAGAAACCGGTCGAGTCCCGCCATGATCAGAGAGAGGGCCTCTCCCGGGAGGTCGCCGATCTCTCCACGGGGTTCGATCGCCTTGGTGGCGAGGGAGTAGAGGAGAGATAGCCTCCGGTTTTCCATCAAAAGGTCCCTCTCACCCTCTTTCCTCTCGGTGACGTCCACGAGATTCCCCAGGACCCACCTCTCATCCAGGTAATCCAGAGGCACGATCCTCACCTCGACCCAGCGCTTCGACCCGTCCTTTCTTGCTATCCGGAACTCGTGGAATATCGATCTATCGGGGCAGGCCTCTCTTCCGGCGCCCTCGATGCACTCGAAGCTCTCGGGGTCTGCCAGGCTCCAGAAGTGCTCGCCTATAAGATCTTCCTTATCACAGCCGAAGATCTCAGCAAACTTCGAGTTGACCACCTTGAAGCACCCGTCCTCCAGGACGTATATCCCGGAAGGAGAGTTCTCCAGGAGGTACCTGCTGACAGCCTCCGACCGTTCTACGTCCCTCTTCATCCTCCTCTCTCTGGTCCGGAACCTCGCCTCTCCTATCAGCGCCTCGAAGATGAAGGGGAGGCTTCTGAAGCTGTCTACGCTCTTCATCACGTAGCTGGTGGCATATTTCTCGAAGGCGACCACCTGGAGATCCTCTGTACCCCGGCCCGTCACCATGACGACGGGGACGTCCTGATCGCTCTTCCGGATCTCCTCCAGGACTTCGAGGCCGGACATCCCCGGGAGGGCGAAGTCCACGGAGACGAGGTCGTAGGTGGCCTCTTTGACCCTCTCAAGCCCCTCCTCCCCGGTGGTGGCGACGTCGACGAAGAACTCGTCGTGCTTCGAAAAGCCGAGGAGGATCAGCTCGACGTCGTTGGGGTCGTCTTCAACGATCAGGATTCGGTAAGGGTTCGTCACGATGGTTCGCCTCTTCATCTCTTCTTCCAAAATATCCGATTTCATCCGATTAGTACCTTCCCTTCCGCCTCCGAGCCCGACCTCCATGTTCGTGGGGTCTATCAATCCGTATTTTGGGGTCGGCCTTTCGAGTCGGGCGGGGATAGAGTTATCTATCCCCCACGATAACGGGAACGAGTTTAAGGATTGGGGGCATCGGAACGGAAAAGACATGGCTTTTTATCTCGCTCCTTCTGATATCAGCCAGCCTTCACCAGGCATCGGCGTCGACCCTCGTCGTCGACCAGGGTGGAAGGGGGGATTTTTCTACCATAAGAGGAGCGGTCCTATCCGCGAAGGCCGGAGACGTCGTCCAGGTCAACCCGGGATACTACGTGGAGGGGGAGATCCCTCTACACCGGACGATATCCGTCGTCGGGACCGGTGGGGCCGTCGTCCTTCAGTCTGCAGGAGAGGCAGCCTTCAGGGCGGAGGCACCGGGCTGCACCATCACCGGGATCGAGATGAGGGGGTCTGGTCTGGGGACGGGGGTGGTGCTCAACTCCTCGGGAAACTCCGTAGAGGGGTGCGTCATCCTGGACTTCTCGACGGGGGTCTCTTCATCGGCGTCGGATAACCGGGTCATCGGCTCATCGGTCGATGCCACCTCTGTAGGGTTGCGGATCCTCTATGGGACGGATAATGTCATCGCCGACTCCTGGATCAGATCTTCAAGGGGCGCAGAGTTGGTGGGCTCTGCTGGAGCTATAATATCCAACACCTCCTTCTCTGGAGATATCGGGGTCTACATCGACAACTCCAGCGGGGCCGCCGTCTCTGGTTCAGCCTTCCTCTCGACGACGGGGATAGAGATCCGCGACTCTGAGAGGAACCTGGTGGAAGGGAATACCTTCTCCTCTCCCAGAGGGGGGGTCGTCCTGGTGAGGTCGAAGGATAACGATATCTGCGGAAACAACGTCTCTGGCTCAAATACCGCCGCCATCACCGTTCGTGATTCACGGAGAAACTCGATCTCGGATAATAAGCTCTCCCTATCTCAGATGGGGCTCTATGCGGAGGCGAGCGCCGAAGACCGGATCTCCAACAATTCGGTACTGGGCTGCGAGATCGGCATCAGGCTTAAGGGTTCACAAGATAACCGGATCAGCGGAAACGACCTTGAAGAAAGCCGGGTGGCTGGGATCCTTCTGGAGGGCTCGGCGAAGAACATAATCGATGGTAACTTCCTCGCGGGGAACGTCGAGGGTATTATATTGAAGTCGGCCTCCACCGAGAACGCCATCGAAGGGAACCGGATCGTCAGAAACGGGCGCGGGATCTCTCTTCTGGGGTCGGGCGATAACCTCCTCCGGGGGAACGGGATGGACCAGAACCGGTACGCCGTCCGGGTCGATCGGGAGGACCCTTCCTCCTGGGATGACGGACCTTTCCGCCAGGATTTCGACCCCACCAATACCATCGACGGAAGGCCGGTCTGCTACGTCGTCGACGGCCGAGACCTTCTCCTCTCGGAAGATTGCGCTCTTATCGTCCTGGTGGGGTGCAGCAACGTCACCGCCGAGGACCTCATCCTCACCAACAACACCGCCGGAGCCCTCGTCGTCAACTCGACGGGATCGCTCCTTCATAACCTCACCCTCTCCGGGAACGAGGTCGGTGCGAGGTTGCTGAAGACCTCCGGCTCCAGGGTGTTGGATAGCAGAGCCGCCGACTCCACCGTCGGTTTTCTCGTCCAGGCAGGTCAGAGGGACGAGATCCTCGGCTGCAAGGCCAGCGGCTCTTCAGCCACCGGCTTTGATATCCAGGGCTCTTCCGGGGTGGTCTTGAAGGGTTCGATCGCCTCGGAGAACAGGGTGGGGGTAACCGTCACCAACTCGCCGTCCACCATGATCATCCAGACTATGGCGATGGCGAACGGGGAGGACGGGATCAGCCTCACCAGGTCTCCAAGATCCGTCCTCTCCCAGAACTCCGCCGAAAGGAACCGGCAGGGGATCCGCGTCACCGGATCTGACGGGACGATGGCGATCAGAAACGACCTATTCGAAAACGAGGGGGCTGGCCTCGCCCTCCACCAGCTCTCGACGGCGACGGTCTCTGGAAACGTTGCTCGGGGGAACGGAGAAGGGGTCTTCCTCCAGTCCGTCGAGGGGGGGAGGATCGAGGGGAACAACTTGAGCGAGAACCGCCGCTACGGCCTCAGGATCAGCTACTCCAGGGATGGGGCGGTGAGAGAGAACTCCTTCATCGAGAACGGGCTATCCGGGGTGATTCTCGTCGACTGCAGCGGCTTCTCCCTTTACCACAACAACTTCATCGATAACGGGAACCCGATGCTTCCTCAGAACGCCGTAGATAACGGGGTTAACGAGTGGGATGGCGGGACTGATGCGGGCGGAAACTTCTGGAGCGATCATCATACTTCGGGAAATCCGGGGACGGATCCGAGGCGGATAACATCGAAGGGGATCGACAGGTACCCCTACGAAGACCCCGACGGCTGGAAGCGGCTCAAATAGAGGTGGTAGAAACGAGAGAGGATATCGACGGACTGGACCTCGCCCTAATCAGGGCTTCCCAGGAGGGCATAAGGCTATCTTCCAGGCCCTACGAGCTTCTGGGTAGAGAGGTCGATATCGGTGAGGGCGAAGTCATCGACAGGCTCCAGCGGCTCATCGAGGCGGGGGCGATCAGGAGGTTCTCGGCGACGATAGGCCACAGGGCCCTCGGGATAGTCGCCAACGCCATGATCGTCTGGCGTGTCCCCGAGGACGAGGTGGCCAGGGTCGGGGAGGTGATGGCCTCCTTCGACGAGGTGACCCACTGCTACGAGAGAACCCCAAGGCAAGAGTGGCCCTACAACCTCTACACCGTCGTCCACTCCCCGTCGAGGGAGGAGTGCCGGGAGGTCGCCGCCGAGATATCCCGGAAGGTCGGGATCTCCGACTATCAGGTCCTCTTCAGCGAGAGAGAGTTCAAGAAGACGGGGGCGAGGATCTGATGGGCCACCTCCCCCTCCTCCTGGACCTTTCTGGGCGGAAGGTCGTCGTCTTCGGCGGAGGCGCCGTCGGCGAGAGGAAGGCGAGGCTATTTTCTCAATATGCTGAGGTGACGGTGGCGTCCCTCGACTTTTCGGCGGGGATCCAGCAGATGGCGGCGGAGGGGTCGATCGATGTCGTGGAGATCGATCTCCCTGGCGGCGCGGCCGACCTCCTGCGGGAAGCCTTCATCGCCATCCCCGCCACCAGCGATATCGATCTCAACCTCCGCCTCGAAGAGGTGGCGAGAGCCGCGGGGGTCCTGGTCAACAGGGTCGACGGCGTCGGCGAGGTAGTCGTACCCTCCGTCGTCAGGAGAGGTCCCGTCGTCGTCGCCGTATCGACTCTCGGAGAGAGCCCTGCGCTATCGAGGCTCCTGCGGGAGAGGATCGAGACGGTCCTGGACGAGGGGTACGAAGATATGGCCCGGCTCCTGGGGGAGATGAGGGGGGTTCTCAAGGAACGGGTCGCCGACCAGGGGGAGAGGAGGCGGGTCCTCTACGAGATCATCTCCGACGATGAAGTATGGCATCTCCTCTCCGAGTCATACGAAAAGGGCTATAAGAGGGCTGGAGAACATATCCCCCCAGATGAGCGAGATAGCCTCGATGCTGGTGACCCACCGGAAGGCCTGCATCGAAGAGATTGAGCGGTCGTGGCACGGCGACCTGGAGGCGCTCCTATCCTGGATATCGTCTCACGATCTCGTCGAGGAGTGCGCCGTTCTCAAGACCTGCAACCGGGTCGAGATCTACGTCGTATCCCCCCGGGGGGAGAAGGTCCTATTCGAGCTGGCCAAGCGGGCCCGGATCTCATCGAGGATCATCGATTTTCACGATCATGACGAGTCCCTCGCCCACCTCCTCCGTCTCGCCTCGGGGCTCGAGTCGATGATCATCGGCGAGGACCAGATCCTCGGCCAGATGAAGGAGCTCTATTCGATGGCGAAGGAGACGGGTACCACCGGATGGACCCTGGACGTCGCCTTCAAGAAGGCGATCTCCGTCGGCAAAAGGGTCCGGCGGGAGACGAGGATCAACGAGAGGTCGATCTCCGTCGGCTCGGCGGCCGTCGACCTTGCCGAGGAGATCCTGGGGTGCCTTGCAGGGAGAAGCGTCCTGGTGATCGGGGCAGGGGAGACGGGAGAGCTGATCTCGCGAGCCCTCCTCTCCAAGGGCGTAGGAGAGGTTCGCGTCACCAACAGGACCTTCGGCCGGGCCCTCTCCCTCGCCGCCAGCCTCGGGGCCGTCGCCGTCCCCTTCGACGAGATGAAGGAGAGGATCAGGACCTCAGACCTGGTCATCAGCGCCACCTCCGCCCCCCATTACATCCTGAGGCGGGACGACCTGGAGGAGGTGATGGGCCGCAGGGTTAAGGGGACGCTCCTGATGATCGATATCGCAAACCCCAGGGATATCGACGAGGACGTAGGGGAGATCCCCGGCGTGGAGCTTCGAAACATCGACGCCCTCCGGGAGATCAGCGCCGAGAATATGAGGCTAAGGATGGCGGAGATGGACCGGGCCGAGATGATCATCGCCGAGGAGCTCGCCCTCCTCAAGGCGAAGTACAAGAGGAGGAGGGCGGAGGAGCTTCTGGGGAGGATCTACCTCCAGGCCGAGGAGATCAAGGCCCAGGAGATCATGAGGGCGATGAACAAGCTAGGCGCCCGCCACACGTTAGGGGAGATAGAGGAGAGGGTCCTCACGGACATGAGCCACTCCATCGTCAACAAGATCTTCGCCGAGCCGACGAAGGCCCTGAGGAGGGCGGCGGAGCGGGGGGACGACGGATGTCTGATCTTTGTCGAGGAGCTCTTCGGGCTGGAGGAGGATTATGATGAGACGGATGAGACGGATGAGAAGGCTTCGTAAGCCGGGGCTGAGGCGCATCGTCGCCGAGACGAGGGTATCGACGGACGATCTGATCATGCCCCTCTTCGTCGACGAGCGGTTGAAGGCGCCGGTCGCGATCGAATCGATGCCGGGGCAGAATAGGCACTCTATCGAGAGCCTGGCAAGAGAGGTGGAGGAGCTGGAGGGGCTGGGGGTTCCTGCGGTCATCTTATTCGGCCTTCCTGAAAAAAAAGACGAGGTCGGCTCCGGCGCGTACGATCCCCAGGGCGTCGTCCAGCGGGCCGCCGAGCGGATCAAGGAGACGACCTCGAAGGTCGTCGTCATCGCCGACCTATGCCTCTGCGAGTACACCAGCCACGGCCACTGCGGCGTCATCAAAAACCAGGAGGTGGCAAACGACGAGACCCTCCCCCTCCTGGGCAAAGCAGCCGTCTCCCAGGCCCGGGCGGGGGCGGACGTCGTCGCCCCCAGCGGGATGATGGACCACATGGTCGCCGCCATCCGGGCCGCTTTAGACGACGAGGGCTTCAGCGACACTCCCATCCTCAGTTACGCCGCCAAGTACGCCTCCAGCTTCTACGGACCCTTCCGGGAGGCGGCGCAGTCCGGGTACGCCTTCGGCGACCGGTCCGGCTACCAGATGGATCCGGCCAACGCCCTCGAGGCCTTATGGGAGGTCCGCCTCGACATCGAGGAGGGGGCGGATATGATCATGGTGAAGCCGGCGATGCCCTACCTCGATGTCGTGAGGATGGTCAAAGACGAGTTCGGGATGCCTACGGCCGCCTACCAGGTGTCTGGGGAGTACTCGATGATCATGGCCGCGGCGGAGCGGGGCTGGATAGATGGAGAGAAGGCGATGGGCGAGGCGCTGACGTCGATCAAGCGGGCGGGGGCGGATATGATCCTGACGTACTACGCGAAGGAGTTTGCGAAGAAGACGCAAGAGTGAGTGAGGAGTCTGAGTCAGAAGATGTGCGAAGATGTGGTGATAATCGAGCCCTCCGATTTTGGGCGCGAGCTGGAGGATCTGGTTCCGATGGCCGCTCTAAGTTTTGCCCGAAGCGAAGGGCAGAGGGCGATTCCAGCCATCGCCAAAAACCCGGATCTTCTCCTGGAGATCGAGATGGCTGCAAAGCGGGTCCCCACCCGCCATCAGCTCATCCTCGGAGACAGCCGTTTTATGGAGGCGATCCCGGACGAGAGCGTCCATCTAGCGGTCACCTCTCCTCCCTACTGGACTCTAAAGGAGTATCCAGCCAACGAGGGGCAGCTCGGCTCCGTCGAAGATTACGAGCAGTTCCTCGAAGAGCTGGACAAGGTCTGGCGGAACGTATTTCGGGTCCTCGTCCCCGGCGGTCGCCTCGTCGTCGTGGTGGGGGACGTCTGCCTCCCGCGGCGCTGCTTTGGAAGGCACGTCGTCTTCCCTCTACACGCCAGCATCCAGGAGCGGTGCCGGAAGATCGGCTTTGATAACCTCGCGCCGATAATCTGGTACAAGATCGCGAACGCCAGATTCGAGTCGAATAACGGGTCGAAGTTCTTGGGGAAGCCTTATGAGCCGAACGCCATCGTCAAGAACGACATCGAGTACATACTATTTCAGAGAAAGCCGGGAGGGTATCGAAAGCCCTCAAATGCGGCTCGTCTCCTCTCGGTGATCCCCGAGGATCTCCACAAGGAGTGGTTCCAGCAGATCTGGACGA
>CP086218.1:1112405-1123664 GCA_020844795.1 Methanothrix sp.
CCCTTGAATTGGGGGCAGCTTGCTATGTAGTAGCCGTCCTCGTCTATTTCGATGGTTACGTGTAGGTACATAATATTCTTTAATTACACAAATATTAATCCAAATCATCGGAGTAATCCCAGAAGACCGACTAACGTTTGGAGGCCTGGATTGTAAAGGAAATCTTTTATTCGCGAAATTGTTGACACCTTTTCAACTTTTAGCTTATTGGTTATGAATAAGTCGGAGATATTCGAAATCATTCTAACCTTACGATTGGTAGATAGTTCTATAGACTTGTAATCTGAGTTTTCAAATAATTCCTGTTCTTTTGAGCCTTCAATATAGTTATTTGTAGTTATGCCATTCAGGGAGGCCAAACGATATAGTTTTGGGTGCGATACATAGTCATGTCCAAATTTCCATTCTAATATACTATCTAAATCGTATATCGAGCATTCGCATATTCCCAGATTTACATCTCCGATGAGCTGATAAATACGATTTTGAATCGCTTGTATCCCGTAGGTGGAATCGGATATATTCCACCCAATATATATTCTTCCATTATTATTTTTAGCAAAAACTAAAAAATTGGCAAGTAATTCTTCTTCATTCGGACAATCAACTAAAGAAAAAGTTGTTGTTTGCTTTGATTTAAAAGATGAATAGAAATACAACAAATTTGTACTGGTGAGATGTTCATATTGGATGAAGCATAATGCAATATTAATAAATCATCCTGATACCCTTCTAGAAATTTAGTATAATTAATTTTTAAACCTCCTTATTAAAACTGGCATAATAATGGGTACCAGACCGTGACATTACACCGCCTGGTACACATAATCCGCCTTGCCCTCAGATCTTCTGTATCTCCTCCCTCGTCGCGAGCTTGATCCCGACGCCGGTGAGGACCTTCTTCGCCTTCTCGATGTTGTCGACCCGGATGATCAACAGAGCCCGCTCCGCCTTCGCCGTGACGAAGGCGTAGGCGTAGTCGACGTTCACCTCGTTCTCCCCCAGGGCGTTGACGATCTCATATAGCCCCCCTGGTATGTCTTTCATCTCGACGGCCAAGACTTCCGTCTCGGAGACGGTGAAGCCGCTCTCGTGAAGGACCTTGTACCCCTTCTCCGGATCGTCGACGACCATCCGGATGACCCCGAAGTCCCCCGCCTCGGCGACGGTGAGGGCCCGGATGTTCACCCCGGCGTCGGATAAGGTCTTGGAGACCTTCGCCATCCTTCCGGGGCGGTTCTCTACGAACAACGATATCTGCTTGATTGCCACCATTTTTTTCCACCTCTTCTTTGTCGTCGTTTCAGACCTTCCTCTTGTCGATCACCCTCACCGCCTTCCCCTCGGACCGGGGGATCGTCCCCGGCTCGACGAGCTCCACGTCGGCGACGACGTTCAGGACGCCCTTCAGCTCCTTCGATATCCGCTTGGAGAGGGCCATCAGGTCTCCTATCTTGTCGCTGAACCCCGTCTCCGTCACCTCCACCATCACCTTCATGATGTCCAGGGGCCCCTTCCGGTCGACGATGATCTGGTAGTGGTCCCCGACCGCGGGCATCGTCATCAGGACCGACTCCACCTGGCTGGGGAAGACGTTGATCCCCCGGATGACGATCATGTCGTCTGTTCTTCCCAAAATCCTCATCAGCCTCGGATGGGTCCTGCCGCACTCGCAGGGCTCAGAGTTGATCTTCGTCAGGTCGCCGATCCGGTACCTGATGAGGGGTATCGCCCATTTGTTGAGGGTGGTGATCACCAGCTCGCCGGTCTCGCCGTCGGGGAGCTGCTCGCCGGTCTTGGGGTCGATCACCTCGATGAGGAACATGTCGGACCAGACGTGAATCCCGCTTTGCTCCCGGCACTCGGTGAAGAGGGGGCCGCTCATCTCGCTCGTCCCGAAGATGTCGTAGGCCTTGATCCCCGTCGCCTCCTCTATCCGCTTGCGGGTCTCGTCGGACCAGGGCTCGGCCCCGAAGACCCCCACCTTCAGGCAAGTGTCGTCCCGGATGGAGACGCCCATCCTCTCCGCCACCTCGGCGATGTGGAGGAAGTAGGAGGGGGTGCAGGCTATGGCGGTGCTCCCCAGATCCTGCATCAGCATGATCTGCCGCTCGGTATTCCCCGTCCCGGTGGGAAGGACCGTCGCCCCGATCTTCTCCGCACCGTAGTGGAGGCCCAGGCCGCCCGTAAATAAACCGTAGCCGTACCCCACCTGGATGACGTCGCCGCGGCCGAGGCCGATGGACGTCAGGGCCCTTGCCAGGGAGTCCGACCACATCTCGATGTCGTCTTTGGTGTAGCCGACGACCGTCGGCTTTCCCGTGGTGCCGCTGGAGACATGGTAGCGGACGATCCTATTCCTCGGGAGGCTGAACATCCCCGTAGGATAGGTGTTTCGGAGATCGACCTTGTAGGTGAAGGGGAGCTTCGCCAGGTCGCCGAGGCCCCTTATATCCGATGGGACCACCCCGGCCTCTTTGAACCTCTCTTTATAGAAGGGGGAATGATCGTATACATAATGGACCATCGACTTCAGCCGGTCTTCCTGGAGCTTGGCGAGGTCCTCCCTGGGCATGCGTTCGATCTGCGGATTCCAGTAATCAAACATGGCCATCAACCAGTCCATCCTCACTCTCTTGTACGATAAATATCAATCGATCGCCCCTTCGCGCCCCGAACCTCTCCCGCCATGACGTTGTAGCCCCCCAGCCCCAGACTGCGCACCATCACTTCTCAGGAAGTCACATATATACGATCATGACCAAGGATTATGCGGTGTCGAAGTGACTTTGAGGGGAAAGATATTCCTTTGGGCCCTGATGGCGACGCTCCTCCTGGGGGGTCAGTCTTGCTGTCAGATGGCGGTGTTTGAGAAGATCGGGGCCGGGAACGATACCTCGGAGCCGGTCCTGGTCATGGGAACCTCCACCGAACCTCAGGGTCTCCTTCCCTCGGTGAAGAGGGTCCAGTTCAGAACCGAGACGGGATGGTCGAGCTGGATCTCCCTGAAGGGGGTCAGGCTGACTACCGAGCCGGTGGCGGTATCGCCGGAGCCGGGGGTAGTCGACATATTCACAGGAGGAAACGACAACGAGCTCTGGCAGATCCGCCTCCGGTCCCATGACAGCTGGTCAGACTGGATCAGGATCTTCGGTCCACCCCCCTACAACAAGAACCTCGGCGGGGTCCACTTCAGAAAGTACGAGCTGGCAGCGGTAACTACCGGCTCGCCCGGAGGCGACTACCACCTCTTCACCTGGGGCCCTACAAACCACTGTCTCTACAAGGGTTGCTGGGGATCGGATGGAAGGGTCGCCTGCGACAGGACCCTCGACTGGATCCAGATTGAAGGTGAGGTCGGATCGAGGCCATCCGCCGTCCTCCACCGGGATAAGATCCACCTCTTCGCCCTCGACAGCTCCGGTGGTCTCGTCTGGAACAGCGCCGACATCCCGGCGACAGGGTCGAGAGATGTTCCATCCTGGGGGGGATGGTCCCCCCTCCGGGGCGGCTTCGCCTCGCCTCCGGCAGTGGCCACCGACGGGGAGGCTATCCACATCTTCGCCCTTATGGATGGGGGCGGCCTCGGCCACTTATCCTTCGACCCCGAGACCGGCGACCTCAGATCGGAGACGATAAGCCTGAGGATGGACTCATCCCCTGCCGTCGTCATAGAGGGGGGTCGGATAGATCTATTCGGAGTTCGGGGAGATGAACTGATCCACGTCCTCTACGACGGCGAGGCCTGGTTGAGGGGCGAAAACCTCAGGGGTTTCATCTCTGGCCAGCCGACGGCTGTATCTGACGGTCGAGGCCAGATCTGGGTCTTCGCCCGGGGGCAGGGGGGGTGGCTCTGGGGAATTCATTATGCACCTGGCTAGTAGTTCGAGGGGAATGATCCCTGGAAAGGTCCATGAGGTAAATATGGTGGGTAGGGTGCCTCTCCCTCAGATCTCGTCGAGGGTCTCTTTTACGAGGCGGTTCGCCTCCCCCGGATCCGCCCTTCCCCGGGTCTTCTTCATGACAACGCCGACGATGAAGTTGATCGCCTTCTCGTTTCCTGCCCTGTAGTCGGCCACCGCCTGGGCCGACTCCTCGACGGCGGCCCGGACCGCCGCCTTTACGGCGTCGTCCCCGGCCCGGACGAGCCCCTTAGCCTCGACGACCCTGGCGGGCGTCACCTCCGACGGATCTCCTGAGTGGTCGAGGATCGTCCGGATCACCTCGACAGCCCCCTTCTCCGTGATCTTACCCCCCTCCAGCATGGAGAGGATCTCCACCATATGGTCTGGGCTGAATTTGTCGATGGTGATGTCCCGATAGTTCAGCTCCCCCTTCAGGACGTCGGCTATCCAGGCGGCGGCGAGCCTCGGAGGCGCCCTCTTTGCCACCACCTCATAGAAGTTGGCGACTCTGATCTCGGAGGTGAGGGACCTGGCGTGATCATCGGCTATGCCGTACTCCGCTACGAACCGCTCCCTCTTGGCGTCGGGGAGCTCCGGAAGCTCCGCCTCTACCTTCGGCACCCAGTCCGCGATCCTCATGGGGACTAGGTCCGGCTCGGGGAAGTAGCGGTAGTCGTGGGCCTCCTCCTTCGTCCTGATGGAGACGGTGATTGCCCGGAGTTCGTCGTAGTGGCGGGTCTCCTGGACCTGGGCGACCCCCCTCCTCCGGGCGGACCTCTGCCTGGTGATCTCGTAGGCGAGAGCCTTCTCGACCCCTTTGTGGCTCGATATGTTCTTAACCTCTGCCCTCTCGCCGCCGACGAGGGATATGTTCGAGTCGATCCTCATCGCCCCTTCGAGGCCGCCGTCGAAGACGTCCAAATATTCTAAGATGTTTCGCAGTTTATCCAGGAAGGACCTCGCCTCCTTGGGGGACCGCAGGTCCGGCTCCGTCACCACCTCCAGGAGGGACATGCCGCACCGGTTGTAGTCGACCATCGAGTACTTCGCCCGGTCGATGGTGCCGGCGTGGACGAGCCGCCCGGGGTCCTCTTCCATATGGACCCTGGTGATCCTGATCTTCTTCTCTTCGCCGTCCTCCCCCTTGATGAGGATCGAGCCGCCCAGGCCTAGGGGGAAGTCATACTGGGTTATCTGGAAGGCCTTGGGAAGGTCGGGGTAGTAGTAGTTCTTCCGGTAGAAGAGAGTCTCTCCCTGGATCTGGCAGTTGAGGGCTAAAGCTACCCGGATGGCGTACTCGACCGCCCTCCTGTTCACCACGGGAAGGGTCCCCGGAAGGCCGAGACAGACGGGACAGGTGTGGGTGTTGGGGTCCGAGGCGTGATAGTCGGTGGAGCAGCCGCAGAAGAGCTTGGAGTGGAGGCGGTTGAGCTGGACGTGGACCTCCAGGCCTATGATGACGTCTCCTCCTGCCATCTCAGATCACCTCCTTCGGGACAGCTTCGTGATACGGCGTTGCGTCCTCGTAGGCTTCGGCGGCCCGGAGGACGGCGGCCTCGTCGAAGTGGCGGCCTATGATCTGAAGGCCTATGGGCAGGCCGTCGGCGAAGCCGCAAGGAACGGAGATGGCGGGAACTCCGGCCAGGTTGATCGGGACGGTGAAGACGTCGGCCATATAGAGGGAGAGCGGATCCTCGATCCTCTCGCCGATCTTGAAGGCGGGGACTGGCATGGTGGGGGTGACGAGGAGGTCGGCGCCGCCAGCCGAGAGAGCCCTTTCGAAGTCCTGCTTAATCAGGGTCCTCACCTTCAGGGCCTTGAGGTAGTACCTCCCGTAGTAGCCTGCCGAGAGGGCGTAGGTCCCCAAAAGAACCCGCCTCTTCACCTCGGGGCCGAAGCCTGCGGCTCTTATCTCGGAGAAGGTGGTGTGCCAGTCCTGGTCTGCCCCGAGCCGCAGGCCGTACCGGAGGCCGTCGAACCTGGCCAGGTTCGACGACGCCACGCTCATGGCGATGATGTAGTAGGCGGCCAGGGCGTATTTGGTATGGGGAAGGCTCACCATCTTCCACGACGCCCCCAGCTCCTCCAGCTTTGAGATGGCGTCCCAGACCGCCTCCTCGACCAATGGGTCGACGCCCTCGCCGAAGTACTCCTCGGGGACTCCGAAGGTCAGCCCCTCGACTCCGCCGTAGAGGCCCGATAGGTATCCACCCTCTGACTTTACGGAGGTCGAGTCCCGCGGGTCGTGGCCGGATATCGCCTCCATCATCAGGGCTGCGTCCTCTACGTTAGCGGTCAACGGACCGATCTGCTCCAGGCTGTTGGCGTAAGAGACGAGGCCGTACCTCGATACGAGGCCGTAGGTCGGCTTGAGGCCGACGATCCCGCAGAAGGAGGCGGGACACCGGATCGACCCGCCGGTGTCCGACCCCAGGGATGCCGGGGCTTCGCCCGCGGCCACCGCTGCGGCTGACCCGCCGCTGGAGCCACCAGGGACCCGGTCGAGATCCCATGGGTTCTTTGTCGGGCCGAAATAGCTCGTCTCGGTGGAGGTCCCCATGGCGAACTCGTCCATGTTCGTCTTGCCGATGATGATCGCCCCCTCCTCCTTCAACCTTTCGATGACGTGAGCGTCGTAGGGGGGGATGTAGCCGGAGAGGATCCGGGATGAGCAGTTCGTCTCGATCCCCTTCGTCGAGATGGAGCTTTTGATGGCTATGGGGACGCCGGCCAAACGTCCCTCCCATGGAGCCCTGTCAAACTCCCTCGCCCTTTCGAGGGCCTGGTCCTCGGCAATATGGTTGTAGGCGTTGAGCCTGCTCCTTCTGATCTTCTCAAAGAGGGAATTGATCATCTCCTCCGCCGAACCTCCGGCAAAAAGCCCCTCCTGTAGCTCTCTTATCATCTCTATCACACGATCCTGGGGCTCTTGAAGTAGCCGTTCTCCGTCCTGGAAGCGTTTCTGAGCGACTCCTCCTGGGAGAGGGACTCTTTTGCCACGTCCTCCCGGAAGACGTTGGTGAGGTCGACGACCCGGTAGGTCGGCTCCACGTCGTCGGTCGCAAGCTCATCGAGCTGATGGAAGTAGTCGAGGACCGAGTTGAAGGAGGCGACGAAGGCCGCCTTCTCCTCCTCGGATACCTTTATGCTGGCGAGCCAGCTTATGTGATCCACATCTTCTCCTGTAATCATCGCGATCCCACGCCTCTCGACGAGGATGAAAATCCTGGGAGGCTATGAACCTTTTGCCGGAGGATTATAAGAAAATAGGAAGGTTGCAGGGTTATAAAAACGAAAAAGGGTCGTAGCGGACTCGCCGGGATTTGAACCCGGGACTGAGGCTCCGGAGGCCTCCGTGTTATCCAGACTATACTACGAGTCCAGCTAAGATTCCAGCACTATCTCGATGTTGACGTTCTTGGGGACCTGTATCCGCATCAGCTGGCGGAGGGCCCGCTCGTCGGCGTCCAGGTCGATCATCCGCTTGTGGACCCGCATCTCCCAGTGGTCCCAGGTGGCGGTCCCCTCCCCGTCGGGGCTCTTTCTCGTGGGAACTACCATCCTCTTCGTCGGGAGCGGGATAGGTCCCGCCATGTGCACGCCCGTCCTCTGGGCGATCCCCCTCACCTGGGTGCATATCTCGTCCAGGGAGCGGGGATCGGTCCCAGATAACCGTATTCTTGCCTTCTGCATAACTCAAACACCAGAAAAATTTGAGTTAGCGGGGTGTGATGTTCATGCACATGCCCGCTGCTACCGTCTGACCCATATCCCGGATGGCGAACCTGCCCAGCTGGGGGATCTCCTTCACCTTCTCGATCACCATCGGCTTAGTCGGCAGGACGGTGACTATGGCGGCGTCGCCAGCCTTGATGAAGGCCGGGTTCTGCTCCTTCACCGCGCCGGTCCTGGGATCGAGCTTCGCCTTGATCTCGGTCAGGGTGCAGGCGACCTGGGCGGTGTGGCAGTGGAAGACCGGGGTGTAGCCTGCGGAGATGGCGCTCGGGTGCTGCAAGACCACGATCTGAGCTGTGAACTCCTTGGCCACCGTCGGCGGCGAATCGACGTGTCCGCAGACATCGCCTCTCCTGATATCCTTTCTTCCAACGCCCCTTACGTTCCAGCCGATGTTGTCGCCGGGGAGGGCCTGGTCTGCCTCTTCGTGGTGCATCTCGATCGTCTTCACCTCGCCGACTACGCTGGCGGGCTCAAAGATGATCTTGTCGCCCTTCTTGATGATCCCTGTCTCAACCCTCCCCACGGGGACGGTCCCTACGCCGGATATGGTGTAGACGTCTTGGACGGGTAGCCTCAGGGGGAGGTTGGTCGGCTTTTCAGGGACCTTCAGGTTGTTCAGAGCCTGCAGGAGGGTGGGTCCGTTGTACCAGGGGAGGTTGTCGCCGCGAGCTATGACGTTGTCGCCGACGAAGGCGGATACTGGCAGGAAGGGTATATCTGCAACCTTGTATCCGACCATCTGGAGGAGCTTTCCTACCTCCTCCTTCACCTCGTTGAACCGAGCCTCGCTGTACTTGGCGGCGTCGATCTTGTTGACGGCGATGACCAGCTGGCTTATCCCCAGGGTCCTGGCCAGGAAGACGTGCTCCCTCGTCTGGGCCATGACGCCGTCGGGGGCTGCGATCACCAGAACTGCGGCGTCTGCCTGGCTCGCGCCGGTGATCATGTTCTTGATGAAGTCTCTATGTCCGGGACAGTCCACGATCGTGAAGTAGTACGTGTCGGTGTCAAACCTCTGGTGGCCGATGTCGATGGTGACGCCCCTCTCTCTCTCCTCTTTCAGGCTGTCCATCACCCAGGCGAACTCGAAGGACCCCTTGCCCTTGGTCTCGGCCTCTTTCTTGTACTGCTCGATGATATGTGGAGAAACGGCGCCGGACTCGAACATCAGCCTCCCCACGAGAGTGGACTTCCCGTGGTCGACGTGTCCGATGAACGCCAGGTTCATGTGTGGCTTCTCTGATGCCATCTTTATCTCCTCCGGTTAACTTTCAACTCCGTATTTACGCCTCTATCGTTTAAATCTTTTCAGAGAAGGCCTCAGGCCTTCAGGTAATCGCTCGGCTTAGGCATCTCGGTCTTCAAACCCTTCCTGCCCCGGATCTGGCGTACAGTCTCCACCATCGCCGCCGGCGGAATGGGCTCAAAGCCTGCAAACTCCGTGCTCCATAGGGACCTGCCCTCGGTGGCTCCCCGGATCGCTCCAGCGAACCCGAAGAGCTCAGAGACCGGCGCCTTCGCCTTGATTATGATCATGTCGCCCTCGGTCTCCATGCTCAGGATCATGCCTCTTCGGCCCTGGATCTCGGACATGGCTCCCCCCATCTGATCCTGTGGAACCTGTATAAAGACGTTCTGGAAGGGCTCCAGGAGGGTGGGGTTGGCCATGAGGATCCCGGCCTGGACCGCCTGCCTGACGGCGGGGATGACCTGGGCCGGACCCCGGTGGATGGCGTCCTCGTGGAGCTTGATATCTATCAGCTTCGCCTTTACGCCCTGGACCGGTTCTCTGCATATCGGTCCATTCTTCGTCGCCTCGACGAACCCCTCCAGCATCAGCTCCATCGTCTCTCGGAGGTACTGGACGCCCTTGGTCATGTTGATGAAGATGTTGGACTCGAAGATGCCGGATATGTTCCTCGCCTCTTCCTTGTCCATCCCCTTGCTGATCAGGATGTTCCTCCGCTCAATCTCCTCCATCTTCATGGAGACCTCGCCGGCCTTGATGGCGTCTACGACCTCCTGTGGCAGAGGCTCGATCTCGATGTAGAAGCGGTTGTGGTGGTTGGGGGACTTGCCTTCGACGGCACCGGAGGTCTTTCCTGTGATCGACTCTCTATAGACGACGATCGGCGGGGATGTGGTGATCTCGACGCCCTTGTCCCTCTGGATCCTGTAGGCGACGATCTCCAGGTGGAGCTCCCCCATCCCCGCCATCAGGTGCTCGCCCGTCTCCTCGTTGATGTTGATGTTGAGGGTCGGGTCCTCTTTCGCCACCTGCCGGAGAACCTCCACGAGCTTGGGTAGGTCGCGGGTGTTCTTCGCCTCGACGGCCACGGTGACCACAGGCTCGCTGACGTGCTTGATGTCCTCGAAGGGTGTGGCCTCCCGGTCGGAGGATACGGTGGATCCGACGAAGGCGTCCCGCAGGCCGGTCACCGCGGCTATGTTCCCGGCGGGGATATGCTCCACCTCGATCCTGTCAGCTCCCATGAATATCCCCGTCTGCTGGACCCTGTTGGGCTTGGCGACCCCGGATATGGAGAGCTCCATGCCCCGCTCCAGGGTTCCCGAGAAGAGCCTCCCTGTCGCCACCTCGCCAGCGTGGGGGTCGACGGAGATGTCGGTGACCATGAAGGCGACGGGTCCCGCGGGGTCGCAGGCCTCCATCGACTGGTAGAGCTTGCTCTTCTTGTCGCCGTGCCAGATGACCCCAACACGCTCTTTCTGGGCCTTGACGGGGCTTGGGAGGAAGCGGATGACCATGTCGTTTACCGCGACGTATAGAGGGCATCTCTCGGCGAGGGTCTTCATATCGCCGATCTGGCAGTAGTCGTAGACCTCGCCGAAGCCTATCCCTGTGCTCTTCATCTGGGGGACGCTGATCGCCCAGTTGTAGAGGGCAGAGCCGAAGGCTACGCTCCCCTCGGCGGCGTCGACCTTCCAGCCGGCCTTGTACTTCTCCTCGTTCATACCCCGGATGAGCTTGTTTATGTTGTCGATCAATTTTCCGAGACGCAGCTGCATCTCCTGCTTGTCGACCTTCAGCTCGTTGAGGAGCCGGTCGACCTTGTTGACGAATAGAACAGGATGGACGTTCTCTTTGAGCGCCTGCCGGAGGACCGTCTCTGTCTGGGGCATCGCCCCTTCCACGGCATCGACGACTACGACGGCGCCATCCACGGCCCTCATCGCCCTAGTGACGTCGCCGCCGAAGTCGACGTGGCCAGGAGTGTCGATCATGTTGATGAGATACTCCTGCCCCTTGTAATCGTGGACCATGGAGACGTTGGCGGAGTCTATGGTGATCCCCCTCGCCTGCTCCAGGGGGTCGAAGTCCATGAATAGCTGCTTGCCCGCCAGCTCCATGGATATCATCCCGGCCCCTGCAAGCAGATTATCAGATAATGTCGTCTTGCCGTGATCAATATGCGCAACAATCCCGATATTTCTGATCCTCTCTGGCTTGTCCATCAGCGCCGTTACGCGCTCAGCTATCTTCTTCCTCTTGCCCATATCAAGCCTCGCGAAATTTGAGATAAAGCTCTGAATCTTGGAGTCCCGGTTCCATTTTCGTACACCTATATAAGCCTTCGGCCGCCGATGGCGGCTTTCG
>CP086218.1:1123764-1129573 GCA_020844795.1 Methanothrix sp.
CGGTTCGAGGACCGGCCCATCGTCTCACCGCTCTATTTTTCTGCACCTCGTTCTTTGTCTTTTTATATTTATCCGATTCAATAATTCGACTTTTCCATCTACCCTCGCACTTCTACTCGCGGTCGTGCCTACAGCATCGACCGTCGCGATTTAGCGTCCTTAGGTCCAAGTTTAGGTGATTATATGCCCCGATTCAGCTCATTTCAGTCCTTGAGTCCCTTAATGTTCTCGCATTTTCTGTCAAAATATTATGCCAAATTTGCTTGGCCCCGCATATCATCTCAGTAGCCGAAAATAGAGACTTTGAAGAGGGCCGCGATAGGTAAGAGACAAAAGGTTTATCGGTTAGCAATCACCATTAATAATGATATAATATGAGGGAAAGGGTGCGAAAATATGAGATTTCAATATTTAGCGATCACTTGCATAACCTGGATAGCAATGACTTATGGGCCGATATGTTTGGCAGATGTTGGAGAAAAAACGGATGATGTCACCCATAATTTTATTGAGGTACCCCAGGAATTTGTGGTGTGTACCGGATGGCACGCCCTTTGTTCTAACTCCACCGACTGCAAAACAAATGGCGACAAGGCTTACTGCGACTGTATGAGGGTTAATGAAACCCATATTGTTTATACAAGTGAAATCCAAGATGCTGTGGTCAAAAACCTGACGCAGGCCAAATGCACTAACGAACATCCTTGCGATGTAGATCAAGCTCCTGTTTGTATCGCCATCAAGGACGGACAGTATGAAGTGGATGGTGTTAAGTATGATTGGGTATCAACCTATTCTTATCGCGGATGGTGCAGTCTTTTGAAGAATCTAACAGCTTGTGATCAAAACTCAACAGGATATACCGGGGATAGGTATTGGGCTATCTGCGACGCCGCTCCATGCACGGAAAACCAGAACGGATCCAATCCGGATAAGCCCTTGATCTGCCAGTGTCGGATAAATGATACACCGTTTGTGGGAATGAATGGCAGTTGCACCGGTGACGGTGGCGGGATAATGTCAAGCATGCCGCTATGGGCATGGGACTTCAGCAACAACACATACCCGTTTGCTATGCCTGGCTATGAATATGTACAGGGCGCATGTGCCGCGTGTAAATCTGATCCATTGCCGCCGTGATGATCTTTCACGGGGCTAGTTGGGTCTTCGGTAAAAATAGTGAGGGAGGGTCACTAGACCCTCGCCCTCCGTCGTCGTCTCTCGTCGTTTAGGATAGCCGCCGCCTCTTCATGGGTCATCCCCATGGCCCGGGCCCTCTCCGGAGAGGTCCGGAGGGCTCGCCTGGCCATCCACAGTTGGTGTTCTCTAGAGGTATTCTCCATCGTCGTCACCCCAGTTTGCCGAAAGCCACAGGACAGAACCGTCGAAGCCCCTCGATTTAGAGATACTGAAGAAGACTTTAGGAACAGTCTATTGGAGATCGTTGCCCCGCGAACTCAAATATTTCAGAGCGACTATTTCGTCCGTGGCTACATAAACCTTGCGGAGATCGCCGCCGACCGTCGCGCTGCCACCTTCCGCAGAGTCCTTTCCTTCCATTGAGGAGAGCCCCTGAGAGCCAGGCGAGCTTCATCTCGGTGAAGGGGCCGGAGTTCCTCTCCAAGTGGGTCGGCGAGTCGGATCGGGCGGTGAGGGGGAGCGGTGAGGGGGACCTTCAGGAAAGCGAGGCAGGCGGCTCCAGCCGTCCTCTTCTTCGACGAGATGGACGCCATCACTCCCGCCAGGGGCGGCAGAACCAGCGACTCCCACGTCACCGAGAGGGTGATAAGCGAGATCCAATTGGAGATGGACGGCCTGGAGGCGCTCCACAACCTCGTGGTCATCGCCGCCGCCAACCGCCCCGACATCATCGATCCCGCCCTCCTCCGCCCCGGAAGGTTCGATCGGATGGTCGAGATCGGGATGCCTGACCAGGAGGCGAGGCTCGAGATCCTCAAGATCCACACCGCCAAGAGGCCGCTGGCTGAAGACGTCGATCTCGCGGCTATATCGAAGAGGACCGACGGCCGCTCCGGCGCCGACCTCGCCAACGTCACCAACGAGGCGGCGATGCTGGCGATCCGGGAGTACGTCCTCGCCGGAAGGCCCCAGGATGAGGAGGAGATCGAGAAATACAGGATCGAGGGCAAGCACTTCGACGAGGCCCTCAAGAAGGTGAAGCCGAGCAAGAAGGAGGGGTACGGCAAGTTCGCGGAGTTCGCGTGAGGCGGGCGCGGGGGCCGGTTTGAGGGCCTGCCCTCGGCTCTCTATTTTTCACCTCTCTTTATTTTATTATGGAAACCCACAGCTCTGCTGACCCCCTAGTGAGCGAGTATCTCATCGAGTCATCTCTAATGAGATAATCAACTATATAAATAAAAATAAACTATATACAAATTAAACTAAGTATTTGAGCCGGGTCAGTAGAGAGCCCGGACAGGCTCATAATCACCATGCTTGATAGCGAAATTCTGGAGAGTTTCATTGCATACTACTTAACGACAAAGATAACATCCGATTCCGTTGTGTACTTATCATCTCCCCAATCAAAATCAAGCTTGAAGCCGATTTCACCGTTTAAGCTATCTAGAAATTTATTGATTGAATTCGCGATGAGTGGTTTTGCTCTTTTTAATTTCCATGATTCAAAGAAATTATTTTTATCGATTAGTACCAAAAAGAGTCTATTTGAAGCGTCAAAGCGGCGCTCTCCTTGATTTTCGTACAGCCATCGAACCAGCAATTCTGGATTTTGCATAGCTTGAGTTAATAATTTTTCTCGGCTTTCATGTAACTCAGAAATTAGTTTAGAGGATTTTTCATCGGGGTTATCATCAAGTTTACGCCATAGGTCTGGTATCAAGACAGCATCCGGTGCAGATCTATCATAAGCTATGTTTAGATCTCTACTCACATGTTTCATTAGCGTAAGCTCTGGACTAAGATTGTGTGATCTGCGATAATCTTTTACATAACCTTCCGGTAAATAAGTAACTTTTAAGTCAAAGGGCTTATTATTAACAAAGAAATCAATTTTCTTAATTAGGCCAACAGCCGGAATAACATTATAATGATCTTTAAAGATGTCTTCAATGATTATTGAACTCCAATGATTATACCAAGATGCCAGCACATAATCACGCATACTATTATGAACTTCGTTTTCAATTGCTGAAGTCAACGATTCATAAGAAGTAATTTTTTTTACGTAGTTATTAACGATCGTCTTTTCTAAACTGTTCTGATGAAGGCCGCCCCATCCGAAGGATTGTATTTTGTACAATTCATTTATGAGTTGGTCTTCATTTTTCCTTCTGACAGCTCTATCCTGTTCATAAAGCTCAGATATCGTCTCATCAATACAATCTTGCGATATGCGTGACTCATAAATTATTTTGAGCCAGTCTTTTGATTTTGCGTACGTTACATCTATCGAGTATTTTTGTATCAAATACTCCAGTTGGGATTTCCGAGAAAGGGAGCGGAGCTTTATAAAGCGCATGCCATCATCTGTTGACGATAGTTCTCGGATCTTATCTTCTTTAAAATATTTTTCTGCAATCTTAAAGTCCATGTTTCTACGCTCCTCGCGGATACTTAGTCGACCATCCCTGGATGTTTTTGAATGTGTTCGTGATATCTCTTTTCGAGCTTTCGCTTATGTTTTTACCATATAGCAGAACAAAATCAGTTTTTAGGCCACCTTTACGATTATCCTGAACAACTGAGCAAGCAGAATATTCCATAGGATAGCAGCCAATATAATCAAATTTATATATTTTATTTAGCTCATTTAGGCTATTCCAATGATCATTTGATCTGGCGTTGAACATGACAGCTATTAAGCCGTTATCAACTAGCACACGGAAACACTCCGCTAATATCAAATTTAATTTTTTGTTATAATTATTAATATCTTTTTTACGCTCTTTTGCATTTGAAATTACTAATTCGTCGGCATAATTTGAATCCGTGGCAAGTATGCTATTCCATATCTCGCTTAATTCTAAATAAGGGATTCTATCTCCATGTGGAGGATCAGTAAGAATTACCTTGATGGTGTTTGATGGGATATATTTTAGAAGAAATTCTGAATCGCCAAGGCTGATATAGGTGCGTCCATTTCCACGTAATAGATCAGTAATGGTGTCAGAAATATAAATCTGTTTTTGCTCACCAGACTCTTTGACTGCTTTCAACAGTTTACGTGCCTTGTTTTCAAAACAGTTCCACGCATTAATTTCAAAATGCTGCTCAGGTCGCCAGTAGCCTATTACCCAACTACCAACTTCGATCCTATCAATTTCTTTTCCTTTTGTTTTTCCCCGTTTTGATATTGCAAAAACCATATTTGACATTTGACCGACCGATGAGGTAAGAACGAGCAACAAAGCTCTTTTCGTGCTTCCATCGAATTGTTCAATTTCTTCTTTTAGCAGATCAATCGCGTATAAAGCACGAGGTGTAAACAAGTCAGCCAATGAAAATGATTCCTTAGCATTAATACGTGAGTTATCAAATAGATGAAGATCTCTTAAGCTTTTCGGTTTATATTGAGGTATATTCTGAAATCTCTCTATTTCATCCCAATTTAGAGATACTTCAACCCTATTTCGACCGTTTTTAGTCCAAATTTTTGTTATCTGGTCGCGTTCCCATAAAAAATGCGTTGCAATACTACCATTGGGCAACAAATACATCTTGTTTATAATGCTTTTTAAGTTCTTCTCAATTTTTTCTATTGCATTTCTTAAGTCTTTATAATTTGGCAAGCCAAGGTAAAACTTGGTCAGTTCAATGCTGATTGGGTTGATGTCAAAACCTACAAAACGGCGCTGCAAGTCGATGCATTCTCTTGCTATGAGACCAGACCCAAGAAATGGATCCAAAACAATATCGTTTCGTTCTGTTAGATTAGCGATCAAAAAACGCCATGCCTCCGTAGGTTTTTTCCCCCAATATTTATGAAACCCTGATAGTCCCTTGTATCCTGCTGGCGGTTCTTGCATTGCGGATAGTATACCAGTATCATCACAAGCAAGTTTCATCTGCAGTGCTTTGGTCATCAAACTAATCTAAGTGTTATTTGGGATAAATATTGCGGTAAATCGCTCTTTTAGGTGATTTCTGCGGCTCAATCTTAAGTCCATCCCGTCTTTGCCCATCGATTCTCCCCACCCATCCTTTCCCGAGCTCCGTTCTTATGTAACCCGAGGAAAAGATTTAACCGGCCAGGTTACATAAGACGCACCCTTGATCCCCAAATTCATCCTGGAGGAGCTCGCCGAGGAGGACCTCCCCCACCTCCTGGAGGTGAGGGACTACCTCGATCGGCTGATAAGAGACCGCGAAGAGTACCCCGTTGAGGATGGCTCCGAAGCCGAGGCCGGCAGGAGGAGGACCGCCTCCGTCACCTACCGGCAGGAGTGGGTATACTGCGGCAAGGAGTGCAAGACCTGCCCCCACGGCCCCTACTGGTACTGCTACTGGAAGGAGGACGGAAAAACCCGGACGAAGTACATCGGCAAGGTCCTCAAGGAGGTGGAGCTGTGACCGCACCTCGCCATCCCCTTCTGACCCTGGCCCTATCCCTCGCCCTGGCCCTCCTCTGCGGCTGCCTATCCGCCGACGAGCCGGCCGCCGCCCCGGTGGGGGGAAAGGTGAAGGTCGTCGCCTCCACCGTTCCCCTGGGCACCTTCGCCTCCATGGTGGGCGGGGACCTGGTGGAGGTCGCGGTCCTCGTCCCGCCGGGGGCGAGCCCCCACACCTTCGAGCCGACCCCCTCGAAGCTCGCGGAGGTGGCGGAGGC
>CP086218.1:1129673-1137202 GCA_020844795.1 Methanothrix sp.
GACCCTCGGGTTCGCGGCACCCATCCTCGCCATGATCGGCCTGGGGCTCTTCGGGGCCGGGGTCCTGATGGAGATGGGGCTGTTGGGAGGGCTCTCCAGGATATCCAGGCCGATCTTCTCCTTCACCAGGCTCCCCGACGCCTGCGCCTCGGCCTTCGTCGTCTCCCTGGGGTCGGCGGTGGCAGCCAACGGGATGGTGGCGAAGTTCAGAGAGGAGGGGCGGCTCGAAGAGAAGGAGGTGGTCCTCTGCGCCGTGATGAACAGCATACCCGTCTACCTCCGGGAGCTCTTCACCTATCAGATCCCGATCGTCATCCCCGCCCTCGGCCTTGTGGTAGGGGGTTTTTACGCAGGCGTCTTCGTCGTCACCGCCCTCTTCAAGATCTCGGTGGTGGTGATCCTAAGCAGGTTGTTTCTGAGAAAGAGCGTCTGCCGACTCCCCGAGGAGATCCAGGAGGAGAGGGTCTCCTTCTTGGAGGCGGCAAGGAGGTCTATACGCCGGCAGAGGAGGCTCTTTATCAAAATAGCCGCCATCTACCTCACCATGACCGCCGCCGTCTTCGCCCTGAGGGACCGGGGGGTCTTCGAGGCGTTCAGCGTCCTCCCCCTGGCGGAGCTCTTCGGCATACCTCCGGAGAGCATCGTCCCCCTGACGACCTACGTCGCCAGCCCCATCGTGGGGATATCCCTCCTGGGACCGATGATCGCCAGCAACGGCATCTCAGAGCTCCAGGCGATGATCGTCCTGATGCTCGGGAGCATGTTCATGCTCCCCCTCTTCGCCGCGAGAAGCCTCCTGCCCCGCTACGTCGGCCTCTTCGGTCCCCGCCTCGGGGTCGGGATCGTAGCCTTATCCTCGGGGATGAGCATCTTCGTCAGGCTCGTCATACTGCTCCTTCTCCTGGCCGTCGGCCGGTAGACTACCGAGCGGTCCAGCCTCCGAGGGCTTACGCCGCCCCTCTACCTCACTCGCCGATGATCTGGAAGACGACCCTCCGGTGCCGGGGGCTCGTATCCAGGTCGATGAAGACTATCTGCTGCCAGGTGCCCAGCATCAATTTGCCGTCGGAGAAGGGGACGGTGAGGCTCGGGCCGATGATGGAGGCGCGGATGTGGGAGTGGCCGTTGCCGTCCCCCCACCTCCGATTGTGGGCGTACTCGATATCCCGGGGCGCCATCCTCTCCAGGGCGGCCTTCATATCCTCGACGAGCCCCGGCTCGTACTCGATGGTGGTGACGGCTCCGGTGGCCCCGGAGGCGAAGACGACGGCCGCCCCTGCGGAGAGCCCCGACCTCTCCACGGCGGCGGCCACCTTACCGGTTAGATCTGTCATCTCACCGTCTCCTCTGGTCTGAAAGTCTGCGTATTCGATCACGATCAAGGTAATCGCCTCCGGTTTGACGGCATGAGCTTCATGAGGAGAGAAGCTGTAGGTCAGGATTCATATTCGCCGTCGCCCTTCAAGAAACTTTCCAGAGGGGGCTGGATTAAGGTCGGGTCTGGGAGGGGCAGAACAATTTAACTTGATTTACCCAAAAGTATTTTTACCACCTTTGAACAAGTTCATCTTAAATAAGGTAAATCAATTTGCCAAAGGTGTTTCAATATGAAGAGAACCTTAATCATATTCATCTCCCTGGCGCTCCTCTCGGCGGCTTCCCTCTCGGAGGGCGGCTTCTCCAGTCAGCAGGTCGCCGTCATCGACGAAGAGGGGAGGACGGTTTCGGTGGCCCTATCCCCCGAAAGGATCGTCTGCCTCACCCCCGCAGCGGCGGAGGTTATATACGCCCTCGACGAGGCCGACCGGCTCGTCGCCCTCTCCGATGACTGCACCATCCCGCCCGCCCTCCTGGAGAAGGAGCGGGTCGGCAGATCCGGGCGGGAGGCGGACGTCGAGAGGATCATGGAGCTATCCCCCGGCCTCGTGATAGCCAAGACCGGGGGCCTATTTTCCAGAGAGCATGAGGAGCAACTTACCGGCTACGGCGTCCCCGTCCTCAGGTATCGGGCGCTATCCATCGATACTCTCATCCCCATGATCGAGGATCTGGGGCTGATCCTGGAGAGGGAGGAGGAGGCGAAAGATATGGTGGAATATCTCGAAGAATACGCCGAACTCGTCCTGAGCAGGACCGCCGGGATCCCGCAGGAGGATAGGCCGGGGGTCTACTTCATGTCGATGGGCCGCTTCGACTGGACCGCCGGCTCCGATTCGACGGGCCACGATAGGATCGTGGCAGCGGGGGGGAGGAACCTGGCAGAAGATCTTCTGGGTAAGGTTCCTCACGTCGAGATGGAGTGGGTGATAGAGAGAAACCCCGAGGTGATCGTCTATTCGATTCCGTCTTCTCAGTACCAGGGGACGGCCCCCACCCCCGGAGAGATGGCAGGAAAGAGAGATGAGATCATGGCCCTTGCGGGCTTCACCGAGATCGACGCCGTCAAGGCCGGCCGGGTCTACATCGTCGACATCAACATGGCCAGCGGCCTTGCCGAAGTCGTGAACATGCTCTACTACGCCCGGTGGTTCCACCCCCACCTCTTCGAAGATATCGATCCGAGGGGCGTCTATGAGGAGATCCATAGGAGGTACTTCGATATGGGAATGGAGGGGGTCTCTCAGGTCTATCCCGAGGGCGCAGCCTTATAAACGGCCTGGAGGGTAACACCCATCGGATGGAAGGCGGCTTTGAGCTGGTAGGATGGGTCGAATTGGATGGCAGAAGGCTCTCCGGATCGGAGGTCTTTGATCTAGTCCAAGAGGGGCCGCAGATCGTCTCCAGATTCGGCGGCGAGTTCTTCCTCTCCTGGGACGGCTTCTCGGCCCGGGACCGCTTCGGTATCGTCCCCGGCGACTGCCCACCGGGATCCGTCGTCTGCGACGGCGAGGTGGTGGGAGTCGTCGATCCGGATCCTCCGGCCTCGGACCTGGCAGCTGCCATAGAGACCGCCGTCCTCTTGCGGAGCAAAGGGGCGGTCGTAGCCCTCTCCGGAGGGGTCGACTCCGCCCTGGTGGCGGCCATCGCCAGGAGAGAATGCGTCGTCGCGGGTGTCGAGGGGTCTACCGACCCGAAGAGGGCGAGGCAGGTCGCAGACCTGCTGAACATGCCCCTGGCGGAGGCGGCGATCGACCCCGGAAGGATCGAGGAGGCCCTCGCCGAGGCCATAGCCGTAATCCCACGAATGACGCCGGTCGACGGTTCCATCGCCGCGACCCTCTACTTTGTTGCGGAGTGGGCGGAAGATCACGGGTACGGGACTATCCTGGCGGGGCAGGGGGCGGACGAGCTCTTCGGCGGCTACGCCCGGTACCTCGATAGCGAAGACCTCGCCTCGGATCTGGAGCGGGATATCCTCGGCCTTCCCGCCCAGGCGGCCCGGGACCAGGCGGTGGCCGGAATCTTCGGCGTTCGGTTCTCCCTCCCCTACCTGGACCTTCGGGTGGTGAGGAATGCGGAAGAGATCCCGCCGGAGGAGAAGGTGGCGGGCGGGGTCAGAAAGAGGCCGCTTCGGGTGGTGGCGGCCCTCCACCTCCCGCCAGAGATCGCCCATCGGGAGAAGAAGGCGATGCAGTACGGCCCCGGGGTGATGCGGGAGATGAAGAGGCTCGCCCGGAGGAGGGGCTTCAGCAGCGTCACCGATTATCTGGATACCTTCAGGTGAGGGAGATCCACCACATACTTTTTCAATCGAGAGGTCCCACCTCTGGCGAGGTAGGTGGGATCTCCTCTGTCGATAGCTCATGAACTTACGCCTGGAAGGCACTTTCTCTTCGCCCTCGATCACGCCTCTGAGATCGTCGCCTCTATCACCGCCCTGGCCGAATCCCTGGGGGTAGAGGCAGGGATCGTCTCAGGGATAGGAGCGCTGAAGGATGCTGCAATCGGCTACTACGACCAGGAGGCCCACGAGTACAGGACGGTGGAGATAGACCGCCCAACGGAGATAACATGCCTCTGCGGAAACATCTCCATCAGAGACGGGAAGCCCTTCCTCCACGTCCATGCGACCCTCGCCGACTCGCAAGGAAACGTCAGGGGCGGCCACCTATCCAGCGGGACGGTCTTTGCGGCAGAAGTGTATATCAGGGAACTGGTCGGACGGCCGCCGACAAGAAGCCACGACCCCACGACGGGCCTCTTCCTCTGGAGGGAGACCGATTGAAGACCTCCGATTACTTCGAAGCTCTGGAGGGGGGGCTCGCCCGGGAGATGGAGATCGCCAGCAAAGCCCGGAGCCAGGGGAAGGACCCGAGCCTCTCGGTGGAGGTGCCGACGGCCGTCGACCTGGCGGAGAGGGTCGAAAAGCTGATCGGGATCGAGGGGATAGCAAACAGGGTCAGGGAGCTGGAGGGAGGAGGGATGAGCCGGGAGGAGGCGGCCCTGGCCATAGGCTCCGACTTCGCGGCAGGAAGAATAGGGAGCTTCTCGACGAAGATCGAGGCGATCGACGGCGCCATCAGGACCTCCGTCGCCCTCCTCACCGAAGGGGTGGTGGCAGCCCCCATCGAGGGGATCGCCAAAGTGGACCTCGGCAAAAACGACGACGGTACCGAGTACCTCAAGGTATACTATGCGGGACCGATCAGGTCGGCCGGGGGAACGGCCCAGGCCCTCTCCGTCCTCGTCGCCGACTGTGTCAGGCGGGAGGTGGGGATCGACCGGTACAAGCCCAGGGCCGAAGAGGTGGAGAGGTACGTCGAGGAGATCGGCCTATACCGCCGGGTGGCGGGGCTGCAGTACGTCCCTTCCGACGAAGAGATAAGAACCCTGGTGCGAAACTGCCCCATCTGCATCGAGGGGGAGCCGACGGAGGAGGAGGAGGTCTCAGGCTACCGAGACCTCGACAGGATCGAGACGAACCGGATCAGGGGAGGGGTCGCCCTCGTCTCCGCCGAGGGTATCGCCCTTAAGAGGCCGAAGCTTAAAAAGCATGTGACAAAGCTCGGGATCGAGGGGTGGGACTGGCTCGATGACCTGGCCAGCGGCGGCAAGAAGGATGGCGGCGCCTCCGGGGAGAAGTTCCTCCGGGACATCATCGCCGGAAGGCCGGTCTTCTGCCACCCCCACCGCCCGGGGGGGTTTAGGCTCAGGTACGGCAGGTCCCGCAATACAGGCCTTGCGGCCGCCGGTTTCAGCCCCGCTTCCATGATCCTCCTCCGGGACTTCCTCGCTGCCGGAACCCAGGTGAAGGTGGAGCTTCCGGGGAAGGCGGCGGCGGTCTCCCCGGTCTCCAGCATCGAGGGGCCGACGGTGAGGCTGAAGAACGGCGACCTGGTCCGGATCGACTCCGCCGAGGAGGCGATCCGCCTCCGGGGGGAGGTGGCCGGGATCGTCGACGTCGGCGAGGTTCTCATCAGCTTCGGCGACTTTCTTGAGAACAACAGGACTCTCGCTCCTGCATCCTACTGCTTTGAATGGTGGGCGGCGGAGCTGGTGGAGGCGGGGGGCGACCCTTCTGGCCTGGAGGCGCCTTCCGGCGAAGAGGCGATAGAGATCTCCCGTCGGTGGGGCGTCCCCCTCCACCCGGCCCACACCCACCTCTGGCACGACCTCTCTCTCGAAGGGTACCGGAGGCTGAGGGAGGCCGTCTCCAGAGAGGGGGTCCTCGACGGCGTCCTCTTCCTCCCCCCCTCTCTTCTGGAGCCTCTCGAGACGCTCCTCGTCCTCCACAGGATGAGAGACGGCAGGATAGAGGTCGACGATCCCCTCCCCCTCTTGCTCTGCCTGGGGATCGATCCAGATGGGATGAAGATTAAGGACCTTTGCGAAGAGCCTGATAGTGGGAAAGAAGAAGATGAAGAAGATGGATCGGACGGGGGCGAGGTCGACGGCGATATCGGATCGGAGGTCCCGGGTGAGAAGACCGCCCTCGATCTGGTCAACCAGGCCACCGGGATCAGGGTGATGGCGAGAGCCCCCACCAGGATCGGGTCGAGGATGGGAAGGCCGGAGAAGTCGGACAAGCGGGAGATGAGGCCTCCACCCCACGTCCTATTCCCCACCGGCGACGCCGGGGGGAAGAGCAGGTCTGTGGGGGGGTGCGCCAAAAACCATGTGGGGAACGGCAGGTACGGGATCATAGAGACCTCCATAGGAAAGAGATTCTGTCAAAAGTGCGGCGCAGAGACCCACGAGTTTCTCTGCAGTTGCGGGGGCCACACCCTTCTCCGAAGGGCGTGCCCCGTCTGCCACCAGCCCGGATCGGATAAATGCCCAAAATGCTCAAAGCCCACCACCGCAACCTCCACCATGAAGCTCGACGTCAAAGCCCTCTACTCCCGGGCCCTCGACCACCTCTGCGAGAGGGAGCCGGAGCTGGTGAGGGGGGTTCTCGGCCTCACCAGCCGGGACAAGACCCCCGAGAGCCTGGAGAAGGGGGTCCTCCGGGCGAAGCATGGGGTCTACATATTCAAAGACGGGACGGTCAGGTACGACCTGACTGACCTTCCCCTCACCCATTTCCGGCCGAGGGAGGTCCACGCAGATATCGAAAAGCTGAAGAATCTCGGCTACACCCACGACATCCGCGGCGAGCCCCTGAAGAGCCCCGACCAGATCCTGGAGCTCCTCGTCCAGGACGTAGTCCTCTCCTTCGACGGCGGCGAGTACCTCCTGAAGGTGGCGAAGTTCGTCGATGACGAGCTGGAGAAGTTCTACGGCCTGGAGAGGTTCTACAACGCAGAGACCCCCGACGACCTGATCGGATGCCTGCTGGTGGGGCTCGCTCCCCACACCTCCGCCGGGGTCTTATGCCGGCTGATCGGCTACACCTCCGCCTCCGCCGGATACGGCCACCCCTTCTTCCACGCCGCCAAGAGGAGGAACTGCGACGGGGACGAGGACTGCGTCATGCTCCTCATGGACGCCCTCCTCAACTTCTCGATGTCGTACCTCCCGGAGAGGAGGGGCGGAAAGATGGACGCCC
This sequence comes from Methanothrix sp., assembly GCA_020844795.1. Lineage (GTDB taxonomy): Archaea > Halobacteriota > Methanosarcinia > Methanotrichales > Methanotrichaceae > Methanocrinis. The sequence continues at coordinate 1,136,602 of CP086218.1, forward strand.
CCCTGGTGATGACCACCAGGCTCGACCCCTCGGAGGTGGACGGCGAGGCCCACAACCTGGACCTCCCTTCGAGGTACCCCCTGGAGTTCTACCGGGCGACTTTGACAGGCGCGTCGCCGAAGGATCTGGAGGGGATGATCGACCTGGTATCGAAGAGGCTAGGGACCGATGGACAGTACTGCGGCTTCTCCTTCACCCACGACACCTACGACATCGCCGCGGGGCCGAAGAACAGCGCCTACAAGACCCTGGGGACGATGGTGGAGAAGATGGACGCCCAGCTCGCCCTGGCGAGGTCGATCCGGGCCGTCGACGAGAGGGATGTGGCGACGAGGGTGATCAACTCCCACTTCCTCCCCGACCTGATCGGAAACCTCCGGGCCTTCTCCCGGCAGACGGTCCGGTGCGTCAAATGCGGATCGAAGTTTCGCAGGCCCCCCCTCTCCGACGTCTGCCCCAAATGCGCAGGCCGGGTCATCCTCACCGTCCACGAGGGGAGCGTGAGAAAGTACCTGGAGGTCTCGATGAAGGTCGCCGAGGAGTTCGGGGTCGACGACTACACCAAGCAGAGGCTCGAGCTGATCAAGATGGACATCGACTC
>CP086218.1:1137302-1139815 GCA_020844795.1 Methanothrix sp.
GATCGAATTTTAGCGGGGATGCCAGCTTCTCGGGAGCCAAGTTCGGTGGCTGGACGTACTTCTCGCGAGTAAATTTTAGCGGCAATTATACAAACTTTCAGAGGGCTAAGTTCGGATGGGGTGCCGACTTCTCTGAAGCCAATTTCAGTGGCGTGGATACAAGCTTCCAGGAGGCCAAGTTCGCCAGTATTGCCAGCTTCTCGGAAGCCAAGTTCAGCGGAGAAGCAAGCTTTCGAGAAGTCGAGTTCGGTGGGAGTACCCACTTTGGTACAGTAGAGTTCTGCGGGGATGCCAGTTTCATTGATGCCAATTTCAGCGGCGAATATACAAGCTTCTGGGGAGCTGAGTTCGCCAGTTATGCCTTCTTCAGCAGAGCGAAGTTCTATGGGGATACCACCTTCTCTGAAGCAACGTTTGGGAGGGATGCCTATTTTGAGGAAGCTAAGTTCGATGGTAATGCCTACTTTTATAAAACCGAGTTCGGTGGGATTTACGGCTTCTTGGAAACAGGGTTTATAGTAGAATTTACTGGCGGGAATGCCCACTTCAAAGATGCTGAGTTCGGTGCAATCACTGGCTTTAATTACGCTCAGTTCAACGGAACGGCTGACTTTGCAGGTGTCTGGTTTATAAAAGATGCTACTTTCGAGAATGCTATTTTTAGGGGCGAGCTTTCATTAATAGCGACTAGGTACGATAAGCTATTCATCCGATGGCATAGTCTTGAGAAAGGGATAGTCTATGATGATATAGCTTATTTATCGTTACTAAAAAATTTCAGAGATTTAAACTACCTCGAAGATTATGACAATTGCTACTTTGAGTATAGAAAAGATCGCCGAAGCATGGCTCGTCTAACTTTGGAGAATATTTTATTTAAAAACCCTATTGATTATTTCCTTCAGGTGAGCTATGGATACGGCACAAAGCCCCTCAGAACGCTAGGTTTCTCGCTGATGATCATATTAGTATTCGGGATATTCTGGCGGTCAATCGGTCTGGGCAGACCAAACGAGGCGCTAGACGAGTACACTCTGTCAGATTTCGAGCACGACAGCATCCTTGAAGTACTCGCCTTCAGCGCCACGGTCTTCCTCTCCGGGACGAGACTCTTCATCGATCCGCCGCCCCTCCCGAAGATAAGGGGACGGTCCCGATCTCTGATAAGGGGGGCCTTCATCTTCGAGAGGGTTCTCGGGGCGCTCTTCTCGATCCTCTTCTTTCTCGCCATCAGCGGGACGGTGGTGAGGCAGCTGTAGCTGGGGATGCGGGGTGTCGTATCATCGGATGAACTTGCGCCCCAGAACGACCACGAACAATGCCATGAATAGATAGCCGAGAATCGCCTCTATCATGACGACAGTTCTAAGCCATCTTCCAGGCGTTAGGTTATCTGGATCCCCGCCGGTAAACGTCATCACGCTGAAATAGAAGCTCTCAAAAAGCGATTCTGAGCTGCCTATAAATAAGACCCATCCGATAACGACGATACAAAGCATGCAGATAACTGTGTGAATAGGACGAACACCATACCCACAAGATATCCAGGAAGCAATATCCGAAAGCTTTGACAAATCCCAGCCACGTTCACCACTATACAATCTCTTGTGATCCTGGCTCTCCTTACGGTATCTATAGTAACAGTCATCAGCGTCATCGAACTGCTCAATAATGTTAAAATTTTTTATTAATTCTAGGTATGTAGGACCGTCTGTATGGTTTTTATAAGGGCCGTCCATGTGATTTTTATCATAATAGTACAATCTATCTTTAATCGAATCCCACGTTATATACAATTTTTTGAAATTTAATTTGTTTAAGCCCAGAGTTTTATTAAATTGGGCAATCAAGAAATAGGCGTCGCCTCTGAATTCAGCCCAGCTAAATCTCGCATTGCCTTCGAATTTAGCTTCCCCGAAGTGTGCATCGCCACCGAACTGAGCCCCGTGAAAGTCAGCATCTCCGATGAACTTTGCTTTTCTGAAGTAAGCATCGAGACCGAACTTCACATTGCTGAAATCTGCATTGCATCTGAACTGAGCATTCGTAAAGTTGGCTTGACTGCTGAATATCGAATCATGAAAGTTAACATCGCCTATGAACGCAGCTCCATTGAAGCGAACCGACTTCAGAAAGACTGCTTTCCGGATTTTCACTTCACCTCGAATTTCGGAATTCGTCATTATCTCGATCGGGACTTTGACGATTACGCGACCGTTGTCATCTCTGGGTAGGGCTAGCTTGCTCAGGTCTAAGTCGCCTTCGATTATCTCTTCGTAGTATTTTACCGACCTACCCGCCAGTATATCGGCCAGGATGTCCTCAGCTTTGACCAATTTTGCCCCTCCCTCCGGACACTATCTCGATCTTCTCTAGGTCGATTCTAGATAGATGTTTCTGATGCAACGGGGACAAATTAACGCTTTAGATTAACTTATTTTTGATCCGCTATAGTCTGTTTAGTAATTTGACGGGTTATGAAGAGACTCCAATCCTTCATCGAAAGATACCGC
>CP086218.1:1139915-1155833 GCA_020844795.1 Methanothrix sp.
AGGCGGGCCATCTTCTCCAAGGCTGTCATAGATCGAGGGAGGTTCCCCCTTCAGATAGGGGTTCTGGATGAGCGGGGCGAAAGTACTCCAAAAGAGAGAAGGTCTTTAAATTATTGGGAATATATGGAATATCATATCCGGATAGTCCCCGATGGGCGGTCCGGCGTATGGGCGGTGAGGATGGATCATGGGCTCGCAGTTCGAGGTCGACGGAGAAGGCAGGAGGAGGCGCCACCCCGATGACTTCCTCTCAGCGGAGGAGGCGGACGGGATATTCGAAGGCCTTCGCTCCGGCGCTAGGATCTTCATCGGTACCGCCTGCGGCGAGCCCCAGGCCCTGGTGGGGGCCCTCCTGCGCCACATCCGGGCCCACGAGGGCGACCTCTTCGACCTGGAGATCCTCCAGATCTGGGGGCTCGGCCGGGCAGATTTTGCCGATGGGGGCTTCGGGAGGAGCTTCAGGCATAACTTGCTCTTCGTCGGGGAGGGCATGGCGGCCGCCTTCTCCTCCCGCCGGGCCGACTACACCCCAACTTTCCTCTCGGCCGTCCCGGATCTGATCCGGGATGGTACGATCCCCATCGACCTCGCCCTCGTCCAGACATCCCTCGCCGATGCGGACGGGAACGTCAGCCTCGGGATAAGCGTCGACGCCGTCCTGGCCGCCGTCGAGGAGGCTTCGATCGTCGCGGCCCAGGCGAATCAAGAGATGCCCCGGGTCGGAGGCGACGGGATCGTCAACATCCGGGAATTCGACCGGGTCGTGAGGGTGGATGAGCCGCTCCTGGAACTCGTTGAACCACGCCCCCCTCCCGGGGTCATGGATAAGATCGGGAGGAACGTCGCCCGGATCATCCCCGACGGGGCGACGATCCAGGTCGGACGCGGGGGGGTTCCCGACGCCGCCCTCTTTCATCTCCGGGATAAGAAGCACCTGGGGCTTCATAGCGAGCTCTTCACCGACGGGGCGGCGGAGCTGATGAGATCGGGGGCGATCGACAACTCCAAAAAGACGATCGATGCGGGAAAGGCCGTCGCCTCCTTCTCCGTCGGGAGGAGGTCGACATACGACTTCATCGACGAAAATCCACAGGTCGCATTCAGGACCATCGACCGGACAAGCGACCCCTCCGTCATAGCTCGCCAGAGAGGGATGACGGCCCTGAACACCGCCCTGGAGATCGACCTCACCGGCCAGGGGACGGCCGAGTCCCTCGGAGGGAGGTTCTGCGGCGGCGTCGGAGGTGAGGCGGAGTTCATCCGCGGAGCCGGCATGGCTGCGAAAGGAAGGCCGATCCTCGCCCTCCCCTCCACTGGGGACGGCGGATCGACGAGCCGGATCGTCCCCCGGCTCGGCCCGGGCGCCAGCGCCACCTTTCATAGGTGCGACGTGCGGTACGTGGTGACGGAGTACGGTATCGCAGACCTGCGGGGCAAGTCCGTCAGGGATAGGGCGATGAGCCTCATCGGGATCTCCCATCCGGATTTCAGGCCGTGGCTGGTGGAAGAGGCAAAGAGGCTATCCCTCGTCTATCAAGACCAGGTCTACCATCCTGCCCTTTACCGAGAGGATCTGGAGGCGTGGAGGGCCACAGGGACGGGTCTATCGATATTCCTGCGGCCTGTCAGGATCAGCGACGAGCCCCTCCTCAAGGAGTTCTTCTACTCCCTATCAGACAGGAGCCTCTACCGGAGGTTCGCCTCGGCTAGGAAGGATATGCCCCACTCCCGGATTCAGGAGTTCGTGACGGTGGACCTCTCAAGGGACGTCGTCATCCTCGGCCTCATCTTCCGGGACGGCAGAGAGCACCTCATCGGCTTTGCCCAGTACAACAGAAACGAGAGGGACCGGCTCGCCGAGCTGGCGGTGGTGGTCAGGGACGACTATCAGAGGCAGGGGGTGGGGACCCTCCTTCATTCCTACATGACCGATATCGCAAAAAAGAGCGGCATCGCCGGGTTCACCGCCGAGGTCCTGGAGGATAACCTTCCGGCTCTGAGGCTGATAGAGAAGATGGGCTTTGAGACGGTGGAGGCGGAAGGGGGGGCGAAGGAGATGAGGCTCATCTTCGACGCTTGAGAAATGGATCGAGAAGGAGATCGATATTAGTATCTAGATCGTGGGGATCGGGCCATAACACTATCGATAAAACGATCGAAATCCGCCGGATCGGGTCAGAACAGCTCTGGGTTGATCCTGGCGTGGACGCCCTTAAGCCTCTTCATCGTTGATGCCAGCTCCAGGGAGACCCTCTTCTCCGTCTCCGTCCCGATGGGAAGGTCGATATCCGGATAGGAGAGGGGGACGTAGCCGACGACGTTGGAAAAGAGCTCCACCCAGTAGGGGGGGAGATATTCCGTCGGCTCCTCCCCCCTCATCAGATGGAGGGCGGCCGTCCAGGCCGGGGGGACGACCTGGAGGCTGTAGCCGCCGCCCCCCAGAGCGAGGAGCCGGCCCTCGGCGTATATGCCGGTCAGCTCGACGATCCGGCGGACCATCCGGGCGTAGCCCCGCAGGGTGAGGTTGAGGCTGGTGAGGGGGTCAGAGTAGTGGGTGTCCACCCCCAGCTCCGCCACCACGACCTGGGGCCTGAACCAGTCGAAGAGCCTCGGCACCACCTCTTCGAAGGCTAGGCGAAAGTCCCGGTCGGAGGCGTACATCGGCATGGGGAGGTTGACGCAGTAGCCGAGGCCCGGGCCGTAGCCCGCTTCGTCCACAAACCCCGTCCCGGGGAAGAGGTAGTCTCCGGACTCGTGGATCGAGAAGGTGAGGACATTCGGGTCCTCGTAGAATATCTGCTGGACTCCGTCGCCGTGGTGGGCGTCGATGTCGAGGTAGAGGATCCGGGAGAACCTTCTCTTGAGGATCGATATGGCCAGAGCAACGTCGTTGAAGACGCAGAAGCCGGCGGCCCGGGTGGGGAAGGCGTGGTGGAGGCCGCCGGCTATGTTGAAGGCGGAGCAGTCCTCCTCGATCATCCTCTTGGCGGCGTCGATGCTCCCGCCTGCCATGGTCCGGGAGGCCTCGAATATCCCGGGAAATACCGGAGTATCGTCGGAACCGAGGCCGAAGGCCAGGTCCGGCTCCTCCAGCCTCACCGCCTCGATGTACTCGAGGGTGTGGACGAGGCGGAGCTCCTCCTCGCTGGCAGGCTCCGGCTCCAAGACCTCCATCTTATCGTCGATGAGCCCCGAATCCTCCATCAGCTTGTAGGATAGGCTCAACCTCGTCGGGTTGAGGGGGTGCTCCGGTCCGAAGTTGTAGTTCAAGAATCGGTCGCTGTAATAGAGGTAGATCATGCTAGGCCCTTTCTGGCAGTTTATCGGCTCTCCGGTGATGAGGTCTCTCTCGAAAGTGGGCGGTCTACATCTGCTCTCCTCATCCGCTCTCCTCATCCGTCTTCCTCTCAGTTAAGCTGAAAGGGAGCTCATCCATCATCAATTTTTCCCACAAAAACCATACCCTATCTGAGGAACGGACCCCTCCGGGCTGGCCGAGCCCCGCGAGGCAGGAACCCCGGACTGATTCGGACCATGGTCCTTATTCTACCCTTTCCCGGCGAGCCTCCAGATCATATCGCGCCCCGTCCCCTGCCCCAGGGGCTGGTCGAGGAGATAGTCGAGAAACTCGAAGACGATCGGAGATATGAAGACGTAAAACTCCCGGGTGAAGGCGAGGGCTTCTTCGACGCTTCTGAAGTGGCGGACCTCGATCGTCGTCCCCGAGGCGGTCTTCTCCGGCCGGACGACCTGGTCGGCGACGAAGGCCGAGGCGCCGCAGGAGGCCCTCGCCGGCTGGAGGGCGTCGATGTTGACGGGGACGCCGCCGTAGTGACGGTAGAGGTCCAGGAGGATGCGGTCGCGGCTCGGGCTCTCCTCCTCGCAGACCTCCAGGACGACGTCATCGTCGAGACTCTCCGGCCGGGGGACGATCGCCGCCTCCACTACGACGGAGTACTCTTCGTCCTCGAAGCCGGGAGAGCCGGAGAGGTCCACCGCCTCAAATACGATCCCAAGCCCTACGATCGATCCATCCTCCTGCTCGCACCGCCAGCCGTCGTCTTCGGCGTAGAGGGTCTTGCCGTCGAGCTGGAGAACCTCGACGGAATCGTCGGCTATCAACGTCATCTGAGGACCTCCACGTCCCCCGGCCTCTTGACGGAGATCTCCCGGTCCCCCTCGTACTCAGATATCTCGCCCACCACTCGGATCCTGTCGCCTTTGGCGACCCTGACCGCCACCTCCTCTGCGCCGCTCTCGCGGCTGACGAATATCGGTATCGAAGAGGACTGCAGCCTCATTATCAGATGGCCTCCCGCCGTCGTCTTCATCGAGGAGACGGTCCCCTCCGCGACCAGCGAGATGGAGATCTCGTCAGGATCCTCCTCGAAATCCCCCAGGGCCCATGAGGCTGAGGCCAAAGATCCGAGGGCCATGAAGAGGAGGACGACCACGACCTTCTCCTCCTTCTGCATCACCAAAGACTCCTGACCACCGAGAAGTTACGCTCCCATGACCGAAAAATAGAACGGTCGGTCGAAGCTTACTTCTTCTCGTCCTTCTTCTCGCCGAAGTGCTGCTGGAAGGCCGCCTCGCAGGACCCAAGACAGTCCTGACATAGCCCTCGGTAGGCTCCCTCGGGGTTTGAGATAGTATGCACCTGTACTCTCACCGGCACCAGGGTCGGCTTAGCAAGTCCGCAAAGTTCACAATCTGCCATGCTCTTTCATCTCCCGGAGAGGTCCATAAACCTTTCTCCCTGTTGAACTTTTCCATCAGACCGCAGGTCGAAGGTCTCCGGAGGACGAGGAAGACGGTACGGTCGAAGAAGGAGGGAGAGGCGATGAAGGCCATGGAGCCGGAGATAGAGGCGCAGACGGATTTTGCCTTTCGGGAGATCCTCAGGACCGGATCGTCCCTCCGCCAGATCTTTACCCGCGAAAGAGGCGATGATTACTCATGAAGAACTCTTCTCCCAGGCCGATTATCACCCTCCTCTCAGACTTCGGCTCCCTATACCCCTCCCAGATGAAGGGGGCGATCCTCTCCCGGACGAGGGACGCCGTCCTCGTGGACATCGCCCACGATCTCCCACCCCAGGACGTCCGGGCCGGAGCCTTCGTCCTGATGGCCGCGGCCCGCCACTTCCCGGCGGGGACGGTCCACCTCGCCGTCGTCGACCCCGGCGTCGGCACCGACCGGCTCGGGATCGTCGTCGAGGGCGGCGGCCACCTCTTCGTCGGCCCCGACAACGGCCTTCTCATACCGGCGGCAAAATCCATAGGCGAACCGGCGGCCTGGATGATAGCAGGAAGCCTCTTTGAAGGCGCGGCCCCCACCTTCGCCGGTCGGGACGTCTTCGCTCCGGTGGCGGCGGCTCTCGCCTCGGGCAGAGAACCCGGGTCCTTCGGCCCCAGGGTGGCTGCTACGGATCTTGATATAGGGTCTGCCGAGATCTCCGGGGAGGGGATGGTGGCGGAGGTCTTATACGTCGACGGCTTCGGCAACGTCATAACCAACGCCACCGAGATCCCCTGGAAGGGTCTGATCCTCGACGGAAGGAGGCTATCTAGGGCGAGAACCTACGCCGAGGCGGAGCCCGACGAACCCCTTATAACCATTGGGTCCCATGGGTTTGCAGAAATTGCGGTCAACGGGGGCAGCGCCAAAGATCTCTTCGGCCTCGACCCCGGAGACCGGATACTCCTGGAGAGAGGAAATTGTTCGGAATAGAGTTCGTCCCCAACGAGCCCGCCCTGAAGGTGGGATATCTGGCGAAGCTCGCCGAAGATGCGGGCTTTGATACCATCTGGATCACCGATCACTACAACAATCGAGACGTCTACTCGACCCTCGCGATCCTCTCCCTGGCGACGAGCAGGGTGAAGCTCGGGACCGGGGTCACCAACCCCTATACCAGGAACGTCGCCGTCACCGCCTCCAGCATCGGATCGATCAACGAGATCTCCGGCGGGAGGGCGATACTGGGGATAGGCCCCGGGGACAAGGCGACCTTCGACGCCATGGGGGTCGCCTGGGAGAAGCCCCTCTCCGCCGTCAGGGAGTCGGTGGGCGCCCTCCGGGAGCTTCTGGCGAAGAAACGGGTGGCGGGCTCCGGCATGAAAGGCGCCCAGCTCGCCTTCTCACCTGGTAAGATCCCCATCTACATCGGGGCCCAGGGGCCCAAGATGCTGGAGATGGCGGGGATGATCGCCGACGGCGTCCTCGTAAACGCCAGCCACCCCGACGACTTCAAGTACGCCATCCCTCTGATCAGGGAGGGGGCGAAGAAGGCGGGGCGAGATCCCGATGAGGTGGAGATCGCCGCCTACACCAGCTTCAGCGCCGACAAGAACGGCGAGAAGGCGGCCAATGAGGCGAAGATCGTCGTCGCCTTCATCGTCGCCGGATCTCCGGAGACGGTCCTATCGCGCCACGGCGTAAAGCCCGAGGAGGCGGCAGCCGTCTCCAGCGCCATAGCCAGGGGCGACTTCGGCTCCGCCCTCGGCGCCGTCACCGAGGAGATGATCAAAGCCTTCTCCGTCTCGGGAACCCCCGCCGACTGCAGGTCGAGGGTGGATGATCTCCTGGCGACGGGGGTCACCCAGATAGTCGTAGGCTCGCCGATAGGACCGAACAAGGAGCGGTCGATAAAGCTCATCGGAAAAGAGATCCTATGAGGAGAGGCCTCTACATCGGGAGGTTTCAGCCCTACCACCTGGGCCACGAGGCGGTCCTTCAGAAGATCGCCGATGAGGTGGACGAGATCGTCGTAGGCCTCGGAAGCGCCCAGGCGAGCCACACCCTCGAGAACCCCTTCACCGCCGGAGAGAGGATCAGCATGATCTGGCCCTCCCTGCGGGGTCTCGACGTAACCTGCTACGTCATACCCCTATGGGACATCGCCAGGAACGCCGTCTGGGTATCTCACGTCCGGGCGATGACCCCCAACTTCGAGGTCGTCTATTCGAATAACCCCCTCGTCGTCCAGCTCTTCGCCGAGGCGGGGGTGGAGGTGATGCGGCCGCCCCTCTACAGGAGGGAGGTCTACTCGGGGACTGCCATCAGGAGGATGATCCTCTCAGGAGACGAGGCCTGGAAGAGGCTCGTCCCCTTCTCCGTCCTCTCGGTGATCGAGGAGATCGGGGGGATCGAAAGGCTGAAGAACGTCAGCCGCAGCGACGATAGTTAGCGTTTTATCCACCGGCGGACGGGCCGCGGGCCTAGGTCCCGCTCTCTTCTACCGCCCCTCTTCTGGGGCAGGGCCGGTTTGATCTGGTACCGTTCGATCTGAGATATTTTCGGCTGGCGCGGTTTGAGCTGGCATATTATCATCTTGCTTATCCTCAGAGCCGTTTCCATCCGCCCCCATCTCCAGGGCTCTTTCGTAGCATTCGAGCGCCTCCTGGTGGCGGCCGAGGGCGCTGAGGGCGATCCCCTTGTTGTTCCAGGCCTCTTTCATGGCTGGGTCGATGGAGAGGGCCATATCGTATGAAGAAATCGCCTCTTCATACCGTTGGAGGGTGCTGAGGGCGACGCCCCGGTTGTACCAGGCGGGTCCGTACCTCGGATCGAGGCTCAACGCCTCTTCATAGGACTGGAGGGCTTCATCTTGGCGTCCCAGAACCCCCAGGGCGATCCCCCGGTTGTTCCAGGCCGGGGCGTAGCTTCGATCGAGGGCCAGCGCTCCATCATAGCTGGCCAGCGCCTCGTCGAACCGGCCTATGGAGGCGAGGGCGACCCCCTGGTTGTACCAGGCGGGTCCGTACCCCGGATCGAGGCCGAGGACCTTCTCGTAGCTCTCGATCGCCTCCTGGTGCCTATCGAGGATCCCCAGGGCGATCCCCTGATTGTAGAGGGCCATGAGGTGGCCCGGATCAATCCGGAGAGCCTCCTCATAACAATCGAGGGATTCCTGGTGGCGTCCCAGGGTCCCCAGGACGATCCCCTTGTTGTTCCAGGCGGTGGCGTACCCCGGGTCGATCCTGAGGGCCTCGTCGTAAGCGTCGATCGATCGGTCGTATCTCCCCTGGGCGTAGAGGGACCTTCCCAGGTTGTTCCAGCCCTCTCTGAGGTGGGGGTCGATACCGACGGCCTTCTCGTAGCATTCGATCGACCTGTCGTACTCTCCCCGGCTGTAGAAGATGCCCCCCTTGTTGTTCCAGACGAGGGCGTAATCGGGATCGATCTCCAGGGCCCGGTCGTAGGATCCCAGGGCATCCTCAAACATCCCCAGCGCCTCCAGGACGACGGCCCTGTTGTTCCAGGCCGGGGCATAACCGGGATCGATCTCCAGAGATCTGTTGTAGGATTCTAGGGCCTCTTCGCGCCTATCCAGGGCGCTGAGGGCGATCCCGCGGTTGTTCCAGGCGAGAGCGTAATTTGGCGAGAGCTCGATGGCGTTATCGTAGCATACAATGGCTTCATCATATCTGCCGAGCTCCGAGAGAGCGACGCCCTTGTTGTACCATGCCAGAGGATATAGCGGATTTTCCTCCGAGTACCCCTCCCCCACGGCAGGCACAACGGAAAGTGAGAAGAGCGTGAAGAGCGCGAAGAAGCGAAGCTTCATGCTTTGCCCTTTAATTGTGTGAGTTGATATGGATTACGGTCGCATCTTCCTTCCGGCGGCTATCTTCGGATGAGATCTCCTCCGCCTCTTCTGCGACCCCGCAGTTCCTCATGGAAGATCTCATGGATAGGTCCTCCACCCTAGACCACCATCCTGCCGTGAGCGTCTATTTCGCCGCTGCAGATCCGGGTCGAGGAGATCCTGATCTCGTCTTCTGCCATCTGGTACTCTATCCGTATGATCCTGAGGGGGGAGAGGCCGTTCTCCCTCCTGATCTCGTTTATGTTGCAGGCTATCGGCTCGGTCTCCGGCGATACGACGATGGCGTCGTAATCCTCCTCTATCGCCGAGCCGTATACGGTGTGAAGCATCTCGATCCTGAACCGTTCCACCCCCAGATGCTCCCTGAGGGCCGCCTTAAGGATCCTGGCCCTCGTATCGAACTCCCGGACCGGGCGGACGCGCTGGCTGGCGGCCATCCTGTCCGAGGTGAGGGCGATCACCACCTCGCCGTCCTCTCCGGCGACCTCGAAGGCCTTCTTCAAAAGGGCGATATGGCCGTCGTGGATGGGGTCGAAGGTGCCGCCAACAGCGACTTTGGGGGCCATATTGTCGGGAAAGGGGAACGTTCGGTATAAGTAACTGGCGCTATGCGGTCTGATCCTGGAGGCGTTGAGTTCTCAGCCGGAGGTAGAGGGCCTCTCTCCGCTCAGGGATCGTTCCTCCAGGACCTTTGCGACTATCATCCGGGAGCTGCAGAGGGGGCATGGGTCGTGCTCCTCCAGCCTCACCACCCCGGCTTCGATCCCCCGGGTCGCCAGCTCCTCTTTGAGGAGGACGGCGTCGAAGTGCTGATCGTATCCCAGGGTGATTATATCGGGCTGCAGCTCCTCTATCGGCCGGAATATATCGATCTCGTCACCAAGGACCGCTCTATCGACGGTCTTCAGGGCCGAGACCATGAGGAGCCTCTGATCCTGGGGTATGATCGGCCTGGGCTTATGCTTGACGTTGGCGTCCCTCGCCACTATCACCACCAGCTCGTCGCCTAGGGCCCGGGACTGCTCCAGGTAAAATAGGTGCCCCGGGTGGAGGAGGTCGAAGGTTCCCGTGGCCAGAACCCTAATCGAACCAGCCCTCATCCTCCTCCTCGATCTCCACGTCCAGGACGGGGAGGTCTCTCTTCTGCCCCTTCCTGTCGTAACAGGTCCAGCTATCCTCGTCGAAGGGGATCCCGGCGATTATGTGGCAGTCACCGGTCTTGGAGAAGAAGATGAGATCCTCCTGGGAGGGGCGTATGTTGGGGGAGGGGTGGCTGTGGACCGAACCGGCTATCCTCATGTTCGGGAGCATGTAGAGCCGGACAAGGGCGCTCTTGCTCGAGGATTCCGTTCCCGGAAGCATTATCACCTCGGTGATGACCCCCTTCTCGGCCCGGAGGAGCCCCGCGAACTCCACGGGCAGCGTCGACCGGGAGGCCTCGAGGATGAAGTACAGCGTATCCCTCGCTATCCCCTCTATCTCTATCCTCCGCTTCATCTCTCTCGCCCTCCCATCTCAAAAAACTCCCACTACAAGTAACCTTCCGCCGACTTTCTGCCGGAGATCTCTATATGCCTTGCCCCTTCTTCGACGGTTATTTTGATGGTCTGAGGTGGACGCAATCTCCGGCTACTACCCGTTCTATTTGGCCGCCGTCCCTCTCCACCAGGAGGGCGCCGTCGGCGTCCAGATCCACCGCCTTTCCCTCAAACTCGCCGTTTCTGGTCGTCATCCTCACGCTCCGGCCCAGGGTTGCGGACCGCTGCGACCACTCCAGGTGAATCGGGTCGAAGGAGGAGGTCAGGTCCTCTGAGCACCTCTCCAACTCCGTCAGGACTCTCGAGGCGAGCTCCACCAGGAGAACCTCTCGACCGAGCTCCCCGGAGATGGACGTCGCCCTCCCCTCTTCGGGGAGGGACCGCTGATCGATGTTGACGTTGATCCCGATCCCCACCGCGGCGTAATCCAGGCAGTCCATATCGGCCCCGATCTCCGTCAGAATCCCGGAGATCTTCTTATCTCCCACCATGATGTCGTTGGGCCACTTTATCTTGACGTCGAGGTCGTAGAGCCCCCCAAGAGCCCTCGCCACCGCCACCGAGGCGGCCATGTTCACCCTGAAGGCCTGGGAGGGGGGGATCTTTGGCTTCAAAATGACGCTCATCCAGAGGCCGCCCCTGGGGGAGTGCCAGTACCTCTCCATCCTCCCCCTCCCGGCGGTCTGGACCTCGGCGACGACGACGGTCCCCTCCTCCGCCGAGGGTCCGATCCTCTTCGCCTCGGCGTTGGTGGAGGGGAGGGACGGGTGAGAGATGACAGTTCTGCCGACGAACTTTGTATCGAGGCCTCCCTTGATGATATCCTCTCGGAGGAGGTCTGGGATGGTGGAGAGCCTGTAGCCCCTCCTGGAGGCCTCTATATCGTACCCTTCGGCCCTGAGGGAACGGACGGCCTTCCAGACGGCGGCGCGGCTGATCCCCAGAGAGGCGGCGAGCTCCTGGCCGGAGGTCCAGAGGCCGAGCCTCTGGACCATCCTCCTTCTGATCTCCTCCCTCATCAAGGGGCGACCTACTCCTCGGAGGCGGAGGCTTCGTGCTGGGCCATGTACGCTCCGACGGCCGCGGATATGGCCGCCACCCTCCGGGTGTCGGCTCCGAGGGCCGAGGCGAGGGAGAGCCCTTTCTCGTACTCGGCCTCCGTGACCCTCTTCACCTCCTCCATTATCGACTCTTCCTTCAGGAAGTTGGTGTTTATGTCGCCCCGTCTGAACCTCTCGTTTCGCAGGACCGCCACGTGGAAGTTTATGTTCGTCTTTACCCCGGTGACGATGTACTCGTAGAGCGCCCGTTCCATCCTGGCGATCGCCTCCTTTCTGTCCCTGCCCATGGCCACCACCTTGGATATCATGGAGTCGTAGTAGGGGGGGATAACAAAGCCGGAGTAAACGCCGCTGTCTACCCTTATGCCGGGACCGCCGGGGCTCCTGTAACCTTTGATCCTGCCGGGGGATGGGGTGAAGTCGTTGAGGGGGTCCTCGGCGTTGACCCTGCACTCGATCGCCCAGCCTCTTATCTCGATCTCGTCCTGGGAGAAGGCGAGGGGTTCGTCGGCGGCGATCCGGATCTGCTCCTTCGCGAGGTCGACGCTCGTCACCATCTCGGTGATGGGATGCTCCACCTGGAGCCTGGTGTTCATCTCCAGGAAGTAGTAGTCTCCTCGAGAGTACATGAACTCCACCGTCCCGGCAGACCGGTAGTCTATCGCCTCTGCCGCCCTGACGGCGATCGACCCCATCTCCTCCCGGAGCTCCGGGGTCATGATCGGCGACGGAGACTCCTCGATCAGCTTCTGGTGGCGCCTCTGGATGGAGCACTCCCTGTCGGAGACGTAGATGGTCTTTCCTCTGGAGTCGGCGAGGATCTGAAACTCTATGTGCCTCGGCTCAGCGAGGTACTTCTCGACGTAGACGGTCTCGTCGCTGAAGGCGGACCGGGCGATCGACCTCGCCGATTCGAGGGCGGGGGCCAGGTCCTTCTCCTCCCAGACTATCTTCATCCCGATCCCCCCGCCCCCGGCCGCCGGCTTAAGCATCACGGGGTAGCCGATCGACTCCACCAGGTCCATCGCCTCCTGCGGATCGGCTATCCCGCCGTCGCTGCCGGGGATGATGGGGACCCCGGCGCCCTTCATTATATCTCGCGCGGCGATCTTGGACCCCATCTTGTCGATGGATCTGCTGCTGGGGCCGATGAAGATGATCCCTTTCTCCTCACAGGCCCGGGCGAAGGCCGGGTTCTCGGAGAGGAAACCGTAACCGGGGTGGATCCCTTCCGAGCCGGTCTCCTCAGCCGCCTCCAGGATCTTGTCGATCCGCAGGTAGCTCTGGGAGGCCGGCGAAGGGCCGACGTAGACCGCCTCGTCGGCGTACTTGGCGAAGAGGGCATTTCTGTCGGCCTCGGAGTAGACCGCGACGGTGGAGATGCCGAGTTCGCGGCAGGCTCTCATGATGCGTATGGCGATCTCGCCACGGTTGGCGATCAGAATCTTCGTGAACATCGCCTCTGGTTTGGCGGATCGAGGCTAAAAACCTTTGGCGAGGCTGAGGAAGAAGAATTTAATAACCTTTCAGCCCGAGAGGTGGGCCATGAAGCCGAGGGAGATCTCCGGAGAGGAGTGCGAACAGCTGCTGGCGAACTCCAGAATTGGAAGGCTGGGCCTCTCTTCAGGGGACGAGCCTTACATAGTGCCGATGTCTTACGTATACGCCGACGGGTCGATCCTCCTTCATTCAGGCCTTCGGGGCAGGAAGCTGGAGATGGTGAGGGCGAACCCCAGGGTCTGCTTCCAGGTCGACTCCGTCGAGAGAGGCCGATGGAGGTCCGTCATAGCCTTCGGAGAGGCCCGCCTCTCCGAGGATGCGCAGGCCAAAGAGAGGCTCTTTGACGTCTTCACAAAGAAGGAGATGGCCGGCCACGGAGGCAAGGCCTTCCGGCGGGAGGATATGGAGAGGATGCCGATGGTTATCTGGGAGATAGTGATCGAGGAGATGACGGGACGGGAGGGTGTCTGGTAGAGCTCCCCAGACTTGAGGCGCGTAGGGAGATAGTGACGAAGAGGCGAATAGACGAAGAGGCCAATAGACAACTATAGGATCGTAGAGGAGCCATATCCGCCATGACCGCCACCAAGTGGACGGAGAAGTACAGGCCCAGAAGGCTGAAGGAGGTCCTGGGAAACGGGAAGGCGGTCTCGGAGATGGAGGCCTGGGCCCGGTCCTGGGAGAGGGGCGTCCCCGAGAAGAGGGCGATCGTCCTCTACGGTCCACCTGGGGTGGGAAAGACCTCCGCCGCCCTAGCTCTAGCCGAAGAGATGGGCTGGGACGAGATCGAGATGAACGCCAGCGACAGCAGGACCGCCACCGCCATCCAGAAGGTGGCGGGGGCCGCTTCCAAGATGACGACCTTCTCAGGTAGGAAGCGGCTCGTCATCCTCGACGAGGCCGACAACCTCTACGGGTCGGCGGACCGGGGCGGCTCTGCGGCTATGAGCAAGCTGGTGAGGGAGACCGACCAGCCGGTCCTCCTGATAGCCAACGACTACTACGGCCTCTCTAAGCCCCTCCGGGAGGCTACGATGGGGATCGCCTTCCGGCGGATCACCAAGGGGACGATAGCTTCAGCCCTGCGGGAGATATGCCGGGCCGAGGAGGCGGGATGCACCCCGGAGATGATCGAGGAGATCGCCGATAACTCCGGAGGAGACCTCAGGAGCGCCTTAAACGACCTCCAGGCCGCCCTAGAGGGCGCCCTTCACCCCGGCGAGGTGGCGACGGGGGTCCGGGACTCGAAGTCCTCCATCTTCGACGCCGTCGCCAAGATCCTGAGGGGTTCGAACCTCAGCGAAGCCGTTAAGGTCTCCTGGACCTTGGACGAGAGCCCCGAAGACCTCATCCATTGGATCGACGAGAACCTGCCCACCGTCTACGGCACCGCCGACCTGGCCGCGGGCTACGACCGCCTCTCCCGGGCCGACGTATTCCTGGGGAGGGTTCGGAGGCGGCAGAACTACGGCCTATGGCGGTACGCCTCCTTCATGATGACGGCGGGGGTCCAGGCCGCCCGGAGGGAGAAGAAGGGCGGATATGTGCCCTTCCGGCCGCCGGGCTACTGGAGGAGGATGGGCCAGACGAAGGGAGCAAGACAGGTCCGGGACTCGGCGGCGAAAAAGATCGGAAGGCATTGCCACATCAGCGCCCGGGTGGCCAGGGCTGAGATGATGGGCTTCTTCGGCCTCCTCCTCAAAGATCAGAAGACGGGGCCGAGGGTGGCGGCCCTCCTGGAGTTCACCGTCGAGGAGATCGCCCTCCTCCTGGGGACGAAGCCGACGACGAAGAAGGTGGCTAAGCTCTACGAGGCTGCCCAGGAGCTGATCGAAGAGGAGAGGGTCTCGCAGATCGAAGAAGCCTGGGGCGGATCTCAAAAGGTAGAGGTGGCGGGGAATAGGGGGCTGCCTCGAAGGCAGGATGAGGCCAGAAGCGGCGCTCCCAATGAAAGACCCTCCGGATCGATCTCTAAGGAGATCGATCCTGAGGACGGGAAGGAGGAGCCGGCTGGGAAGGCCGAACCGGTGGAAAAGCCCTCCGCCGACCTGGGGCAGGACTCAGATCCGACGGAACCGGAGAAGGACGGCCGTCAGAGGTCCCTCTTCGACTTCTGACGGCAGATAAAAATAAAGTTTTTTCCCTTCCTCAGAAGGTCTTAAGCTCCCCTTTCATCAATTTGTCCTGGATCATCAGGATGTCGTCGAGCCACTGGTTTGCGATCTCTTCAGCCTCGGACTGGACGCGGGAGTAGTTGGCCCCCTCCTTCAAAGTCGTCTGGATGGAGAGCATGTGGGGCTCGTCGATGGGCTTTCCTATCTGGGAGAGGATCCGGACGTAGACCTCCCCTACCTCCTCCACCTCGTCGACGATCTTGTTTGCTATCTGGGTCGAGAGGAGGTTGTAGATCTTCCCGACGTGCCTGATGGGGTTTTTGCCGCTCGTCGCCTCCATGGACATGGGGCGGTTGAGGGTGATGAGGCCGTTGGCCCGGTTGCCCCGCCCGACGGAGCCGTCGTCCCCCATCTCCGCAGACGTCCCGGAGACGGTCAGGTAGACCGACCCCGACTCGGGGTCGTCGGCGACGTTCAGCTGGACCTTCACCTCCCTCTTCGCGCAGGAGCAGACGTTCTCCTCGCTCTGCTGGACGATCACCTCTTTGGTCTCCATGTAGTCGTTGAGGTCGTCGAGGGGCCTTCCCACCATGGCGCAGGCGACGGTCAGGTTTATGGTGTCTGCAGACCTCATCGCCATCACCTTGACGTCTTCGCCGATGGCGGGGATCTTCTTCTTCAGGTCCATCAGGAACCTCTCGGAATAGTAGACGACCGTCTCCGTCTCTGAGAAGGGGGCGTAGCCGACGCCGAAGGAGGTGTCGTTGGCGCCGGGGACCTTCCTCTTGAAGACGTCCTGGAGGTCTGAGGAGCCGGTCCCTATCCTGCAGTCGAGGATGACGTGGTCGCTGACGTCGATGTTGCAGAGGACGCTTTGGATGTACTCCTTCGCCGTCCTCCGGGCTATGACGTCGACGGGGATCTCCTGCTCTTCGAAGATCCTCGTAGCTCTACCGGAGAGGAGGACGTATATCGGCTGGATGATCTCGCCGCCTCCGAAGGCGGGGCAGGACCTGCCGGCGACGACCTGGGTCTCGTCGGTGTTGTGGTGGAGGACGGCCCCGACCCTCCTCTTGTACTCGTGGCAGAGG
>CP086218.1:1155933-1175021 GCA_020844795.1 Methanothrix sp.
CCAGATCGAAGTAGGAGACTCACTACTTGCGGCCAGCCTGGAAGAAGAACAAACCCGAACTGACGGAGGTATTCTCTCAGACCCTCCAGAACGTCCAAGAACGGGTAGATCTGGCCTTTAAAGCGTTCTTCCGAAGAGTCAAAGCAGGAGAGGCCCCGGGGTATCCCAGGTTCAAGGGGAAAGGATGGTATGATTCGTTCACCTATCCACAGCTGGGATTCAAACTGTCTTTCGGGAAGCTGCGTCTCTCCAAGATCGGAGATATCAAGATCAAGCTCCACCGACCCATCGAAGGCGAGATCAAGAGGTTAACCGTTCGGAGATCTTCGACCGGAAAATGGTTTGCCTGCTTCTCAGTGGAGATCGATGATCCTCCGAAGCCTCCCTGGAAAGACGGGTTGATGGCGGGCATCGATGTGGGGCTGGAGAGTTTCGCTACGCTGTCCTACGGAGAGAAGATCGATAACCTCCGGTTCTTTCGATCTGAGGAGAAGGCGTTGGCCAAAGCTCAAAGATGACTGTCCAAGTGCGAGAAGGGAACTTTTGAGAGGAGGAGAGCTCTAAAAGTCGTCCAGCGGACCCATGAGCGGATAGCCAACCGCAGATACAATTTTGCTCATCAGGTCAGTCACAACCTGGTCGAAAGGTTCGCGCTGATCGCTTTCGAGGATCTGAGCATCACGAAGATGCTTAAGAACCGCTGCCTGGCTAAGAGCATATCAGACGCTGCCTGGAGGATGCTGGTGATAACCACATCGTACAAGGCTGAGAGCGCCGGTTCGATGGTGGTTCTAGTAGATCCCAGAAGCACAAGTCAGCTATGTTCCAGGTGCGGTCTTAAAGTCGCGAAGTCCCTATCGGATCGGGTCCATGAATGTCCTCAATGCGGGCTGGTCATGGACCGTGACGAGAATGCGGCGATAAACATTCTGAGACTGGGACTACAGTCTCTGCCAAAAGCTAGAAGCCCAGCCCTTCAGGGCGGGGAGTAGTCACAGACCGATCAGAGGTTAAGTCCTGCGGCAGATCCGGGGTCGCAGGATGGATGGTGTTTGAGATGGCCGATATTTCATCAGATCGGGGATGGTCGATGGTGGGAGATCTACTCAATCGAGGGAGAAGAATAAGGGTCAGTGAGGCTCTTCGCTCTCATCTCTCCGGGTCCGGGCCCAAGGTCTCCGCCAGAAGAAGTGCACCGATCCTCCTGGTCATCCTCCTCCTAGGGACCTCTCTTGCAGACGGTGAGGAGCTCCTTGCCAGTGACTGGACTGAGATGGGGAACGCTCAGGCGGGGAGAGGCGAGTTTCGGGAGGCGGTAAGGAGCTATGATAGGGCGATAGCCCTCGACGCCTACAACCCCGACATCTGGTACAACAGGGCCCTGGCCTTGAGCGGCCTTGGAGAATATGAAGAGGCGCTCCGATGCTACCAGAGGGCGGCGAACCTCAGGCCCTTCGACCCCGACATCTGGCAGAGCCGGGGGGCGGTCCTCTCCTCCCTCGGCAGGTACGAAGATGCCCTGGAGAGCTACGATCGGGCGACGGATTTCGGCTCTCTGGACGCCGACGCCTGGAACAACCGGGGTACGGTCCTGGCAGCTCTCGGGAGGTACGGTGAGGCGATCGAATCCTACGATCGGGCGATCCAGCTGCGGCCTGGAGACGCCGACGCCTGGAACAACAAGGGCTCCGCCCTCCACCAGATGGGCCGATACCAGGAGGCTATCGACTGTTATGATAGGGCCATCGGGCTTGATCCCCTCCACAGATACGCATGGCACAACAAAGGGCTCCTATTCCCAACCCTGGACGAGGGGACTAAGGACGCCTTCGCCTTCTTGAGGAAGAGGATCTACACCGAGACGGAGGCCGCCCCTCCACCCCTCCAGGAAGGTAGAGCAGATCCGATGAAGGCAGAGGATCGGATTGGGGGTGGGTGGGTTTCGGGTTGGATCGTCCCGCTGGCGATGGCGGCGGTCCTGGTGACCGGGTTACTTTTTAACGCAGGAGGGAAGAAGAGGGCCTCTTACAGGGACTATCTCCAGTCGTCCCTAAATAGGCTCGTCCTGATAGGGGACCGATCCCTCAGAAGGCGTTTACTATGATAGTGAAGCTCATCATCGTATTTGTCTTGGCGGCCGTCTGGGCGCCTTTCGCCTCGGCCGCCCCCTACGAGGCCAGTGGGGTGGTGATAGCCGTCGAGAGCAGCGACGTCTTTGACGTCGAGATAATGGTGACCGATCCGAGGATAGTATCCGGGATCGAGACGGTAAGGCTCGCGGCTGTGATCTCCCCTCCGATGGGATCGGCCCGTGGGAAGGCAGCAAAGGAGTTCGCTTCGGCGCTCCTCATGAACAGGACCGTCTGGCTGGACATCGACGAAGAGAGAGACGGCGGACGAGATCTCGAGGGGAGGCTCATATCCGTCGTCTATCTAGAAGATCCGGACGGAGAGATCAATCTCACCCACCCCTTCAACAGGATCCTGGTAGACGGGTCCTACGCCGAGGTCGGCAGCGTCGAGGGTACCGAGTTCGATCCGGCGGCATGGTGGCGAGACGAGGGAACCTCCTCTGGGGGAGGGACGGTCTGCATAAATGAGGTGGAGGCGAACCCCGACGGCAGCGACGACGGGAACGAGTGGTTGGAGCTTTACAACCCCGGACCTGACGACGTTGATATCGGTGGCTGGACGGTGACATCGGCTGGCGGGTCCGTCGTCTCGATATCTTCGGGGACGACCGTCCCCGCCGGGGGGTTCTTTGTAGTGACATTCGACGGCTACTGGCTTAGAAATAGTGAGGAGACGGTCGTCCTCAGAGATGAAAAGGGGGCTGAGATAGACAGGACGCCAGCTCTCGACGACGATGGTGACGACGATTACAGCTGGTCGAGATACCCCGACGGCGGCGACGAATGGGTTTACATCATGGCGAGCCCAGGATCGGCCGTACCATCGAAAGATTTTGCTGAGGATGCCATATCTGAAGATACCGATAACTGGCTTTCGAGCTCCAGCGACTGCTGTCCTTACGGCCTATGGGATATCTCGGACTTTCTCCAGTAGATCGAACCAACGGCTCCAGTCCCCCGATCCGACCGGATGAAGATCGTCTCAGGCCGCCGTGGGATCGGGGGGCTGCTGCTCTTATTCGGACTCGCGATCCTTCGCCTTCTGGAGCGCCTCTTCAGCCTCCTCGTACCTCTCCAGGGCCTTCAGGGCGAAAGCCATATTCTTCCAGGCGGTGGTATATTCTGGGTAGATCTCCACCGCCTTCGAGAAGCACTCCACCGCCTCTTCGGACCGTTTTAAGGCCGACAGGCAGACGCCTCTGTTGTTCCAGGTGTAGAAGTCGAAGGGGTCGATGATGATCGACTCGTCATAACATTCGAGGGCTTCCTCGTGCCGCCCCAGGTTGTCGAGGGCAGCTCCCTTGTTGTTCCAGGCCCTTCCGGCTCTGCCCCCCAGGGGCTCGATCTCTATGGCCCTGTCGTAGGAGTCGGCGGCATCCTGGAACCGTTTCATCGAATGGAAGGCGTAGCCCTTGACGATCCAGGATCTGGCGTCCGAAGGATCTACCTTAAGAGCCTCATCCGCCGACTCCAGCGCCTCTTCGTGCCTGGCCAGCTCGTTCAAGGCGATCGCCTTTCCCCGCCAGCTTTGATGATGGCGTGGCTCAATATCGAGGGCTGTCTCAAAGGATTCCACCGCCTCCTGGTATCGTCCAGCCTTCCGGAGGGATTCGCCGAGGAGGTGCCACGCATCGATGAATTGGCGGTCTATTTCGAGGGCTTTTCTGAGGGATTCAACGGCATCCTCAAAACTCCCCGAGCTGTGCTCGGCGGCGCCCTTCTTATACCAGTAATCCGGATCCATCAAGCTCCATCCTCCTGATCAGAATATTCGATAAAAACAAGCCTTCTGCATCTCAGCCCGGAGTTTGGGCATGGTAGCTGTTAAGCCTTATGCTCTCCTCCAAGGAGGCCGGATACATATTCTCTGAGGTCCGACGCCGCCTCGCCGACCACCGGGGCGGAGGATCTGCGGATCTCTTCGAGGTGGAGGTTGAAGGATCCGATCACCGCCGCCAGGTCAGATAGCTCCCCAGGGAGATCGATGCCCCCAGTTTTAGCATGAAGGAGGGCGCCGGAGAGGAGGAGGAGGAGGATTAAGGCGATGGCCTTCGTCTTAGACCTCTTCTTCTTATTCTTCCCCGCCGCTGCGATGACGGGCCTATCGACCCCTCCTCCTCGAAGAAGGCCCCTCTTCTCGGCGACGTTCCTTCTGAGCCGGTCTACCTCTGACGGGCCCCAGAGCCTCACTCCCCGCCTCGCCGCCAGATCCGACGCGGACCTGGAGAAACCGGCCGATGGCGAGAGGAGGACGGTGATCTCTCCGGGAATTTCCTCTCTCTTCTTCTCTATCCGATCCAGATCTCCCTCCGTCAGGGGAAGGTCAGATTCCATATGGTAAATGACATAGGCGATCTCGTGGCCGACCGGGTCCATCCTGGACGCGGCCATCTCCACCAGGCCGTCACCGGACCTCCTCCATCCCTCCACCCTGTAACCGTTCAGCTCCAGGAGATCGACAAACTCCTCTTCGAATGAGCATCCTGCCCGCGATCTGCTCAAACATATCACCCCCAGCTCATCTCCGTTTCCCCAAGATCCAAGACTCAAGTACCGGGGTTACATCTACCCCGGAGAAGGCCTCATCGACTTTTTGGAGAGGTTCAACCCCGAATTCGCCCCAGAGACAAATGCCTTATATATTATGATATTCAATGGTTATTTATAGTTGGGGCAGAGCTCGACCAGGGGTGGATCTTCCTCACCCGGAGTTCTGAGTATATCCCGGATTTGGCGGGGGTGCTCACCGTCATGGCAAGATATATATTGCTATGCCGCAATTCGCCCTCCTCATGGTATCTGGACGGTGGTGATGAAAAATGAGTTCGATGCAGTCTGAGATCGCCGGCCGTTTGGTCCAGTTTCTCGATCTGGACACTGATGGAAGAAGGCGTTTCGTTCTGGGAGTGATCCTGGAAGGGGGCGAGATCACCGTAGCCTCTCTTTACAAGGCGGTCAAAGAGCAGTTTGAGACCTCTCGTAAAGTCGTCGCATCCCTCTTGGGCTACATCTGCTCCAAGCTGGGAATCCTCAGGGCGCACAAGAAGTCTTACCGTCTCCCCACGGTTTACATACTGAAAGAGGAGTACACCGATCTGGTCAGGTCGGTGCTCAACGCCACCAAAGCTCCCAAGAGTTCATGACTCACGTCAAGAACGCTCCTCGAACCGCCACGACTCTGAAGATAAGATCCAAGTCCGAACACTGGATCAGCCGGTCAAAGGATCCTTACCTTGAGCTGATGCTTCGCCTCTTCCAGGACGAAAAGACCGCCCGCCGGGGGAGAGATTTTCTCAACATGGTGGAGGAGTATCAAGGAAGAGGCGAGCCCTTGAAGACAGCGGACTGGAAGCGGGTGATGGAAGAACTGGAAGTGTCCAGGTCGGCCTTCTACTTCATGAGAAACAAGCTTCTAGGGGCGGGTCTTATAGCCGTCCGGTCCGGGGAATACCGCCTCTCCGGGATGTTCAGCCGCGATCTCGCTGATATGTCCCGATGGTGGTGGACGGCGGTCATGGGAAACGATCCTGAGACTTTATAGCTTTGAGCGCCGGAAGACGGCCCTAGAAGGGTCATAGAGCGGCGGTCAGATCCCCCATCCTCTTCTCGATCGTCGAGACGATCCTGTCGTTCTCCATATATTCGAGGCCGGCTCCGCAGAAGGGGCATACGAAGTTGTTTTCGCTCGCCTCGTCGAAGACGAAACGTGCACATCCGGCGACACATGCGTAGAATATGTGGTCCTTCTCGTAGCTGAGCCGCTCTTCGAGCTTCCTCAAGAGCTTTCTAGCCTCCGCTTCCAGGGCCCTGTCGAGGTTCTCAACGCATAGGGTCCAGAGGTAAGTCAGCCAGCCGCTCTCCGGGTCCCTCTCCCTCCTGTACTTGGCGAGACGGTGCTCATATAGGAGATAAAGCGTCCTGCGGACTGTGTTGAGGCTTATCCCCGTGATCTCAGCGACATGCTCGTCGGTGACTTCGTCCTCGGGCATCGACTCGACTATATGGAGCCCCTCCTCGCCTACGAGCTTGCAGAGATAAGAGCGGTATATCGGGTCCTCAATCGATACCAATGAATAACCACCAGATTCTCCCGGAGGGAGATTTTGCCTCTATATCGTTCTTCGCCATCTTATCTTCCCGCGTCAGATAATATTTCGCATCTATCGCTTATAGCGGTTTCCCTGGCCGTTATAGGGCAGGCCGAGCCCCCCGAACCCCCCCCCTCGCCGTAAAAACAAAAGGGCTCTTGACCGGGAGGTCAGGTCCGAATCCTCCTCGACCTCTCGACCATATCGACGAACTTTCTCTTCTTGGCTATCGCCCTCTCGGCGGCGATGTCGACCTTCATCCTCATCTCGGCGAAGTCCCGGAGAGGCCCGGCGTCCACCGCCTTCTTTATGGGGGTGTAGGCCGACTCCCGGAACCGGGGCTCAAACTCCTTAACATCGCCGTCGGCGTGGAGCTCGACGCCGGACCCCTCCTCCACCCTCCCTATCGTCTCGATCTCGACCCCCGTCCCCCTCACTACCTTCTTGATCTCCTCGGCGGAGGTGGGGGGTGCGATGATGAGGAGGGCGTCTATCGAGACCCCCAGGTAGTCGATCTCGAGCGACTCCAGCATCTTCAGGACCCTCCGGTTGACGAGACGGGCCATCGCATCCTCGAAAAAGACGAGCTTTACCCCGGCGGTCCTGGAGATCTCCTTTGCGTCCCCGCGGATGCCGCCGTTGGTGACGTCGGTCATGGCATGGATCTCGACGTCCGCGTCGAGGAGGGCTGATGCCGCCTCCAGAAACTTGACGTTGATCGTCTCCTCGACGACTTCGTGATGGCCGTAGTAAAGGGCGGCGGCGCATACCGTCCCTCCTCCCGCCCCTTCCGTCATCAAGATGACGTCTCCGGGGGCGGCGTCCTTCCTCGGTGAGAGCCGATCTGAGACCCCCACCGCTCCGACGCAGCCCGTCAGCCTATCGCCGATGACCATATCCCCGCCGATCCGCAGGGTAGATCCGGTTATGAGGGGGACCTTCGCCAGCTCGCCTACGGCGGCGATCCCCGCCAGGTGGTCGAAGAGACGGCCGACGTCCCCGTCGTCGGCGAGGTGGATGTCAGAGAACATGGCGACGGGGCGGGCCCTCATGACGTATATGTCCCTCAGGGTCGCCCTGGTGACGTGGAAGCCCGCGAGGAAGGGGTAGTCGCTGAGGCGGGAGTGCATCCCGTCGACGGTGAGGACGATGTACCTTCCTTTCGCCTCGACCGCCCCCGAGTCGTCGAGCTGCCGGGAGTCGATGACCGCCCCCGTCTCCCCTATCACCTCGGCGATCTTCTCGTGGGCGTAGAAGTCGCCCGAACCTCGGGAGCCGACCCCGAACTCCCCCATGGTGACCCCCGCCACCGGCAGGTCGAAGACGTTGCCTTTGGGTTCCAGGGTCGCCAGAGCCTCTTCTACCACCGCTTTTGCGAGCCTCTCGGCATGCTCCGCCGTAATCCTCTCCCCCTTCACCTCGAGGATCATCCCGGCGAGCCTCTCCTGGACGTCCTGGTCGCCCCTGGAAAGGCCCCTCTTCGCAAATCCCTCCAGATCCATGGAGGGGTGTTGGCCGCGGGGGATAAAAAAAGCTCCATCCTGCCGGGCGGGGGTACAGAATATATCCTCGAAACGCGTATAGTTGGAATAAACCCGATCATGGCGGCCTTGGAATAGTCCAGGATAATTCTTCGGGGAGGGTTATATCTGATTCCTGATATGAAGTTCGTTCCCACCACCTGTCCCTACTGCGGGGTAGGATGCGGCCTAAATCTCGTCGTCGTTGGAAAGAGGGTGGTGGGGGTGGAGCCGTGGCAGGCCCACCCCATAAACGAGGGGAAGCTCTGCCAGAAGGGGAGGTACGCCCACCAGTTCATCCACAGCCTCGACCGGCTCACGACCCCCCTCATAAAGAGGGACGGCGCCTTCGTCCCTTCGAGCTGGGGGCAGGCCCTGGGGCTGGTGGCGGAGAGGCTATCATCCTATGGGCCTGAGGAGATCTTCTTCCTCGCCTCGGCGAAGGCGACGAATGAGGAGAACTATCTGATGCAGAAGTTCGCCCGGGTCGTCGCAAAGACGAACAACGTAGACCACTGCGCCCGCCTCTGCCACTCCTCCACCGTCTCCGCCCTCTCGGAGGTCTTCGGATCTGGGGCCATGACCAACTCGATCCTCGACATAGAGGAGTCAAGATGCATCTTCGTCATAGGGAGCAACGCCTTCGAGCAGCACCCCCTGATAGGGCGCCGGCTCGTCATCGCGAAGAAGAGGGGGGCGAAGATCATCTGTGCAGATCCGAGGCTGACCCCCACAGCGAAGGCGGCAGACCTCCGCCTCCCCCTCCGCCCCGGTACGGACGTGGCGCTTTTGAACTGCTTGATACGCCAGATCATAAAGAACGGGTGGGAGGACCGGGATTTCATCGAGAGGAGGACCCAAGGGTTCGGATCGGTCCTGGAGACGGTGAATAAAGAAGTATACAGCCTCGAGAACGCCGCGAAGATCACCGGGGTCAACGCATCCGATATCGAAAGAGCGGCGGAGTGGATCGGGACGCTTAGGCCGGCGGCCCTCATATATTCGATGGGGGTGACCCAGCATACCACCGGGGTCGAGAACGTCCTCTCCATCGCGAACCTGATGATGCTCACCGGAAACCTCGGAAGGCCCGGGTCCGGCGTCAACCCCCTCCGGGGCCAGAACAACGTCCAGGGGGCCTGCGACATGGGAGCCCTACCCCACGTCTACAGCGGGTATCAGAAGGTCACCGAGGAGGTTTCCCGTCAGAAGATGATGGAAGTCTGGGGGGTGGACGACCTCGGCGATCCGAAGGCGGGGATCACCTCCACGGAGATGATGGAGATCCTGGCGGAGGGGCAGGGGCGGATAAAGTGCCTCTACCTGATGGGGGAGAACCCGATGATGACAGACCCCGACCTGGCCAGGGTGGAGAGGGCCCTAGGCAACCTGGAGTTCATGGTATCCCAGGAGATCTTCATGACGGAGACGGCGGTGCTGGCAGACGTCGTCCTCCCGGCCGCCTCCTTCGCCGAGAAGGATGGGACCCACACCAATACCGACCGGCGGGTCCAGAGGCTGAGGAAGGCGGTGGATCCGCCGGGGGAGGCGAGGCCTGACTGGAGGATCATCTCCGATCTCGCGAGGCTCATGGGGTATGAGAAGGAGTTCTCTTACAGAAGCGAGGAGGAGATCTTCGAGGAGATCGCCAGGGCGACCCCCTCCTACGCCGGGATGAGCTACAGTCGGCTCGAGGAGCCCCACGCCCTCCAGTGGCCCTGCCCCGCTCCCGACCATCCCGGAACCCCCATCCTCCACCGGGAGAGGTTCGCCACTCAAGACGGTCTGGGCAGGTTCTCCGCCGTCGAATGGAGACCCCCTGCCGAGGTTCCCACCGGCGACTATCCCTTCATCCTCACCACCGGAAGGTCCCTCTGGCACTGGCACGCCGGGTCGATGACCCGCCGCTCGGAGAGCCTCGACGCCGAGGTGAAGACCGGCTGGGTGGAGATCAGCGATATCGACGCTGCGGATATGGGGATAGAGGACGGCGAGGTCGTCCTGGTCTCTTCCCGGAGGGGGAAGATCGCCGTCCCGGCGAGGGTGACGGGGGATATTAAAGAAGGGGTCGTCTTCATACCCTTCCACTTCCAGGAGTCTCCGGCAAACCTCCTGACGATCGGAGCCCTCGATCCCGTCTCGAAGATCCCCGAGTTCAAGGCCTGCGCCGTCAAGGTGGAGAAGATGAGGGGGCGGTAATATCCGGGGAGATGGCGCTATAGGCGATGTAGAGGAGGTCGAGGTGGGAGAGATGGCAGGGAAGTCAGAGGTTATCGGCAAGGGAGATGTGGTCGAGGTGGGAGAGATGGCTGGGAAGGCAGAGGTTATCGGCAAGGGAGAGGTGGTCGTCAAGGGGGATATGATATACGCCTGGGCGAGCGACCCCAAACTCCGGAAGAGGGGCGAGTCCGGGGGGGCCATTACAGCCCTCCTCAAGTTCGCCCTCGAGGAGGGGATCGTCGACGCCGTCCTGGGGGTCAGGAGGGGGTTGGACCTCTACGACGCCAGGCCGGTCCTGATCACCGACCCGGGAGAGGTGGAGGAGACGGCGGGCTCCATCCACGGGGGGACCCTCCTCCTATCGAAGCTCTTCGGCAAGTACCTCGGGGGCACGGAGGGGTTCAAGGTCGCCGCCGTCATGAAGGGGTGCGACGTCATGGGGACGATTGAGCAGGCGAAGAGGGGGATGGTGAATATCGACAACCTCCTCCTGATAGGCCTCAACTGCGGCGGGTCCATCGCCCCCTCCATGATGAGGCGGATGATCTGTGAGGTCTTTGAGGTCGACCCCGGGACCGTCGAGAAGGAGACGATCCACAAGGGAAGGTTCCACATCACCGTCGGCGGAGAGCGCCGGGCCGTCCGGATACCGGAGCTGGAGGAGGGGGGCTACGGCCGCAGGGAGAACTGCAAGAGGTGCAAGATGAAGGTCCCGAGGGGGGCAGATCTCGCCTGCGGCAACTGGGGGGTAAAGGAGGAGCTGGTGGGGGAGGCGACCTTCGTCGAGGTCTGCTCCGAGAGGGGCGTAGACCTCCTCGAGAGGGCCTCGGCCGCCGGTGCGATCGGGGTAGGCGTCCCTGACGGGGCCTGCATCAAGGCCCGGAAGAGGAGGGAGGATCTGATCGTCAATTTGTCCGATGAGGAGGAGATGGAGGACTTCGCCCCCCTGGAGGGAAGCCGGGACCGGATGAGGTTCATAATCGAGGAGACGGCCCGATGCATCAAGTGTTACGCCTGCGTCGAGGTCTGCCCCGCCCTCTTCAACACTACCGGTCCCTACATGACGGCGTTTCCGGGGATCGTCCCCCCAGGAATCGAGTTCCACCTGACCAGGTACGCCCATGTCGCGGATAGCTGCATAAACTGCGGCCAGTGCGAAGAGCTCTGCCCCATGGATATCCCCAACTCTTTGATCATGCACGCCATCGCCGCCGACCTGCAGGAGCTCTATGGATACAGGGCCGGGGAGGATATGTCGAGGCCTAAGATAGCCCTCATGAAGGACCCAAAATCCGCCCCCACGTCACCTTCTGCCGAAGATCTTCTCCAGCTCCGCCTTCGATAAGGTGACGGTGGTGGGCCTTCCGTGGGGGCAGGTTCGCGGGTTGTCGCAGGCGAAGAGCCTTCGGAGAAGGTCGTGCATCTCCTTCCACCCCATATCGTGCCCCGCCTTGATGGAGCCGCGGCAGGCGAGGAGCTTGAGGACCTCCTCTTTTGCCGTCGCCTCCGTCCCGACCCTCCCCAGGGCGAAGAGGTCCCTCAGGACGTCGTGGACCGCCTCGGTCCTCTCGAGCCTCACCCCGATCGCCGGGACGGCCCGGACGGCGTAGGCGTTGGGGCCGAAGGGCTGGACGTCGAAGCCCATCTCCTCCAGGGTCGGGCCCCACTCCTCCAGGAGGACCGCCTCCTTCGGCGATAGCTCGAGGGTGACCGGCTCGATCAGCTCCTGGGATATGGTCCCGGCGTCGTATTTTTCCGTCAGGCTCTCGTAGCGGACCCTCTCGGCGGCGGCGTGCTGGTCCACCAGCACTAGCCCCCTCGGCCCCTCCGCCACGATGTAGAGGGAGAGGGCCTGGCCGAGGAGCCTCAGGCCCCCCGGGAGGGGCTCCGCCTCGATCTCCAGCTCGAGCCTACCCCGCCCCGAATACAGGGGTAGGGTCCTCTGAAGGTCCGATCCGAGGCCGCCGGGATCGGATCCGCCGGCTGGACCCGTCTCTCCTGAGACGACGGGGCCCATCGGCACCGGACCGGAAGCCAAAGCCTCCGTCCCGCCCTCTGAAACGAAGAGGCCCGTCGGGGCGGTCCCCTCCGCCGTCTTGGGCGGCTCCGGACCTCCCGCCTCCGTCAGGGCGGCCCTGACGGCGTCGGCGACCATCGCCGCCACCTCCTCCTCCTTCAGAAACCTCACCTCCGTCTTGGCGGGGTGGACGTTGGCATCCACCATGGCGGGGTCGATCCTGACGGAGACGACGGCGACGGGGTGGCGGCCGGTGGGGATGAGGGTCCTGTACCCCTCGGCGACGGCCCGGTTGAGGGCCCTAGACCTGACGAGCCGGCCGTTGACGTAGGTCATGATCCAGTCGGGGCTGGACCTGGTGACCGTCTCTCTTCCGATAGATCCGGTGACGGAGACGGACTTCGCCTCCGCCTCTATGGGGACGAGGTTTCGTCCGACCTCCCTTCCCAGGATCCGCAGGATCGGATCGTTCCAGCTCTCCGACCGGACGGACTTGAAGACCGTCTTATCGCCGGAGAATAGCTCGAAGGATACCCGGTGGCATATGACGGCGTAGGAGGTGACGACCTCGGCGATCCTCGCCAGCTCCGCCCTCCCGCTCTTGAGGTACTTTCTCCTGGCGGGGAGGTTTTCGAATAAACCCCTCACCTCCACCGTAGTCCCCGCGGGGGCGCCTGCGTCCCCGACCTCCGCGACCCTCCCCCCCTCGACCCTGATCCGGGTCCCGGGGACTCCTACGCCGGAAGACCTGGCCTTCGTCACCAGGTCGACGGACTCCGCAACGCTGGCGATGCTGGAGAGCGCCTCGCCCCGAAAGCCCAAGGTAGATATCCTATCGAGGTCGCAGGCTCCGGAGATCTTGCTGGTGGCGTGCTTCTCGAAGGCGATGGAGGCGTCCTCCCGGTCCATCCCATAGCCGTCGTCGGTGACCTTGATGAGGGCCTTGCCGCCATCGACGACCTCCACCAGGATCTTCGTCGCCCCGGCGTCGATGGAGTTCTCAATTAGCTCCTTGACGACGGAGGCGGGCCTCTCGATCACCTCCCCGGCGGCGATCTTGGAGACCGCCTCGGGGTCCAGGAGCTTAATTTTGGCCATCGATCTTCTTCAACCTCCTCTGGTACTCTGAGAGCCTGTTCAGGGCGCCGATGGGGGTTAAAAGGTCGAGTTCCATCTCCCTGATCTCCTCGATGAGGGAGGCCGCAGCGTCCCGATCTCGTCCATCTTCGTAGACTTGTGCCGGAGGGCTGCCGTCGTCGATACTGTTAACGTTGCTGTTATCATCACCGTCACTGTTGACGTCACCGTCAATTTTGGCATCACCTTCAATTTTGCCTTCACCGCCGCCCCGCCCACCGGGACCGTCGAAGAATATAAGCTGGGTGTACCGGGGCCCCGCCCTCCTCGACCTCCGGTCGTTTCTCAGGGGCTCGATCACCGCCTCCCTCTCGATCTCCCGGAGGACCTCCCTCGCCCGAGCCACCACCCCTTCAGGGACGCCGGCGAGCTTTGCTACGTGGATCCCGTAGCTTCTGTCGGTGGCGCCGGGGACGACGGTCCGCAGGAAGACGACGGAGTCTCCCTCCTCCTTCACGGCCATGTTGTAGTTCTTGACGCCGGGGAGGAACCCCGCCAGCTGGGTGAGCTGGTGGTAGTGGGTCGCAAAGATCGCCTTTCCCCGGACCTTGTTGTGGATCTCCTCGGCGATGGCCCAGGCGATGGCGAGGCCGTCGAAGGTGCTCGTGCCCCTCCCCACCTCGTCGAGGAGGATCAGGCTCTTTGAGGTGGCTGAGGTGAGGATCTTCGCCACCTCCGTCATCTCGATCATGAAGGTGCTCTGGCCGGAGGTCAGGTCGTCGTAGGCCCCGACCCTGGTGAAGATCCGGTCGACGGGGGATATGGTGGCGAAGGAGGCGGGGACGAAGGAGCCGATCTGGGCGAGGATGACGCCGATGGCGATCTGCCTCATGTACGTCGACTTTCCGGCCATGTTGGGGCCCGTCAGGATGAGGAACCGGTTCCTCCTCCCGTCGAGGTGGACGTCGTTGGGGACGAACCCCCCCCGCATGGAAGCGTCCAGGATGGGGTGGCGTGATCCCCTCATGGAGATCTCCCCCCTTGAATTCAGCTCGGGGCGGATGAGCCCCCTCTCGGCGGCGAGGGTGGCGAGGGCGACGAAGGCGTCGATCTCCCCCAGGGCGGCGGCCCTCTCCTGGATCTCGTGTCTCCTGCGGGAAGCCTCGGACCTGATCTTCAAGAAGAGCTCCTCCTCCAGGGAGGACGACCTCTCCTGGGCGGAGAGGACCCGCTCCTCCATCTCCTTCAGCTCCGGGGTTATGAACCGCTCCCCCCCTGCCAGGGTCTGCTTTCTTATATACTGCGGCGGCACCGCGGCGAGGTTAGGCCTCGTCACCTCGATGTAGTAGCCGAAGACGTTGTTGTACCCGACCCGGAGGGATTTGATCCCCGTCCGTCCCCTCTCCTCCCTCTCCATCTGGGAGATCCACCCCCTCCCCTCCCGCAAGAGGGACCGGATCTCGTCGAGCTCGGGGTCGTAGCCGTCCCGGATCACCCCTCCCTCCTTGATCCCCGTTGGAGGATCGTCTTCGATCGCCCTTCCGATGAGCTCGGCCACCTCCCCGAGAGGTCCGATCTCGAGCCTCTCCCTCAATTCCTGGAGCCTCTCCGACTTTGCCCCTTCCAGGAGCTGAACGATCCGGGGGAGCCGCTCTATAGCCCCCTTCAGGGCCAGAAGGTCCTTCGGGGACGCGGTCCCGCAGGAGGTCCGGGCGACGATCCGCTCCAGGTCCCCCATCCCCTTCAGCGCCTCCGCCAGGTCCCCCCTCCGGAGGGGGTCGGAGAAGAGCGCCTCCACCCCGTCTAGGCGCCCCTCTATCTCCTCGGAGGATATAAGCGGCATCTGAAGCCACCTCCTGAGGGTCCTCGACCCTCCGGGGGTGGTGGCGAGATCGATGAACTCGAAGAGCGACCCCCTCTTCGTCCTCTCCCTTATGTTACGAAAGATCTCGAGGTTACGCAGCGTCGTATCGTCCAGGACCATGAACTCCTCGGGGAAGTAGATCCTCACCTCGGAGATGTGGGAGAGGGCGGGGATCTGGGATGAGGAGAGGTATTTTAGGGCGGCTCCGCAGGCCCTCGCCGCCAGGGGATGGTCGAGGAGCCCCCATCTTTCGACCGCCTCCTCGCCGAAGTGCCCCGACAGAACCGCCCTCGCTCCGTCGGGGGAGAAGTCGTCGTCCTCTATCCTCTGGACGATCGTCCCCGCCAGATCATCTATGATCCGGTCGGCGGATTTGGGGACGATACACTCGGCGGGGCGAAACTTCGCCAGCTCCGCCGGGAGGCGGCCCTCACCCGACAGCTCCGTCGCGAGAAACTCCCCGGTGGAGACGTCGAGGAAGGAGAGGCCGATTCGCCCCCCCTCCACGACGACGGCGGCGAGGTAGTTGTTTGCCCCCTCCTCCAGCATCGAGGGCTCGATGATCGTCCCGGGGGTGATCACCCGGACGATCTCCCTCTTGACGAGCCCCTTCGCCTTCTTGGGGTCTTCCACCTGCTCGCATATCGCGACCTTATAGCCGGCACCGACGAGCTTGGGGAGGTAGGCGTCGAGGGCGTGATAGGGGATCCCGGCGAGGGGTATTCTGTTTCCCTCCCTGTCCTTCTGCCGGGAGGTGAGGGTGATGTTAAGAACTCGGGCCGCCACCTCGGCGTCGGGACCGAAGGTCTCGAAGAAGTCGCCCATCCGGAATAGGAGTAGGGCGTCGCCGCACCGCTCCTTCATGCCGAAGTACTGGTCCATCAGGGGGGAGATCTTGGCCATGGGCTATCCGGAGGAGGGGAGGGGGCTCGTCCGTCTTATCGGTTTCGCCCCTGCGGAAGGGAAGAGAGGAATGATGGCGCCCCACTCTGAGGCCGCATGCGAGGGGGCTATCCTCCAGATCCCTATCCGGAGAAGATCATCCTGGGGCTGCTGAACCTGAATTGATGGCTGAAGGGATGTGGGTGCCTGAAGGTCTGGAACTGGCCGCCCGCCCAGAAAGGCGGTTCCTCGAAGGGAAAACCAGGCCTGTAAATCGAATAGAGCCTGGGGTAGGTCTCATGGGATGAGGATCTGAAGGGCGGGTCGCCTCCCACCCACGGCCTTGCGAAACCCTGCTCAAACCGCTTCTCCGCCGCGGCTTCTCCGGGGCGTATCAACATCCCTTCCTTGAGATCGAAGGCTGCCGCAGACCCCATCAGGGATATGATGAGGAACGTCGATATCAAGACTCTTTTCATAATCGGTCTACCTTTTTTTGCACTTCATTTACCGATCTTCTGAGGGGATCAGAACTTCAGCTCCATCCCCAGGATCGTCTCGGTGGAGGTGACGCCGTGGATCTCCCGAACCCGAAGGACTATCATGTTCAGGTCGTTTATCCCGTCGACGTCGGCTATGGCGATGAAGTCCGTCTCCCCGTAGACGGGGACGACCTCCCGAACCCCTTTGATGGCGGCAAGGGCGTCGTAGACCGCCTTCTCAGACCCCGGCTCTGCGTTGATCATGACGAAACCTTTCAACCTCGATCCCTCCTTTACAGGTTCTTTATACCCCTCTCATATATCCGAGACCACCCTATATCAGCCTTCGCCGGAAGGCCGGCTCAGTCTACTGGATCGGTTCGGTCGGCTCAGTCGGTCCGGCCGGTCCCGTCCCCTTCGCCGGGGAGAAAGCCGCCGAACTCCGCCCTCACGGCGATCTCCATCATTAGCCTGCGCAGCGCCTCGATCTCCCCCTCGACGGCGAGGGAAGGCTCGAGGTGGGCAGACTCCATCAGAGCCCCCAGCGCCTCCTCCAGGAGGCCCATCCCCACCAGGACGGCGGCGAGGTTCCTGAAGTCGCAGGCCTCCGGCTCTCCGGTGACGATCTCCTCGTAGGCCTCCAGCGCCTCCTCGAACTTCCCCATCGCCCTGAGGACGAAGGCCCGGTTCCTCCGGGCCTCCATATTCTCCGAATCTATCTTCAGCGCCTCGTCGTAAGACGTCAGCGCCCCCTCCGCCTCCCCCATCTGGTAGAGGGCAACCCCCTTGTTGTTCCAGGCGTCGGCGTTCTTCGGGTTCATCTCCAGGACCTGGTCGAAGAACTCGATCCCCTCCTGAAACTCCCCCCTCTTCACCCGGTCCATCCCCTTGTGGAGGAGGACCTTCTCTTTCGACTTCATCGTATCTCCTCACATGTAGCCCTGGATGGGGGCCGGCTCTCCGGCTTCCGCCTTCTTGCCGCCGGGCTTTTTGATCTCGCCGAACTGCCGCTCGTACTCTTTCATGTGGTTGTTCAGCCAGTCGGCTAGCTCCTTTGCGGCCATGGGGGAGAGGATCATCTCCGCTTCGACCTTCCGCTCCATGACGGAGACCTGCCGTCCATCCTGGACTACGGCCTTCGGCGAGTCGTTGTAGAAGGCGATCCGAAAGTCGTAGGGGCTGTGCCCCCCCATCGCCCCCACGGCGTAGATCTGCCTGAACTTATCGCTCTTAACGATCTCCAAAGCGAACTCCATGGCGGGTAGATCCCCCTTCAAGCTTAAAATAGCTGGTGACCGCGAATCCGGACCGATCCGTCGTACATCACCTTCCCCGCCCTCCCGGCGATAGACCTAAATAGATTAAGATGACAATAGATATTTGAGGTGCGAGCAGAAGACCAGATGGGTCGGCAGTCCCCGTAAGAGGGGCGTCGGATAAAAGACCGGCGATTTTGTTGCTCTGCGCCTCATAAACTCCTTCTACGATTCCATCTCCCAATACCTCTTCATCCCATCTTACTGACCGCCGACCTCTGGCCTTCGTTTCAACGATATCGATCGATCTATGATGTAGATCCGTCGACTACATCGATCCGTCGGCGAGATCTCTCCGGGGCCACCCCGATCCGGCTGGTCCTCCGTCGAATCCCGTCGGGATCGACGCTGGCCTATGGTCGGGATAGCCTCTCCAGGACGGTTATAGAATTTGAAGCGATACGATTTATGTAGTATCAGATCATAACTCCGACCGGCAAATTAGGATAGAGGTGAATTGATGGACGAAGACTTCCAAGAGGTGGTAAAGTTTCACGGCCACTCCTGCCCCGGCATAGCCATAGGGTACCGGGTGGCCAAGTACGTCAAAGATCATTATGACAGGGCCGAGGACGAGGAGCTGGTGGCCATCGTCGAGAACAGCTCCTGCAGCGTCGACGCCATCCAGCAGCTCCTCGGTTGCACCTTCGGGAAGGGCAACTTCATCTTCAAAGACCACGGAAAACACGTCTACACCTTTTACTCTCGGGACCACGAGAAGGCCCTGCGGATCTACTTCAGAAACGTCCTCCCCCGAACCGACCCCGCCGCCATGAAACGTTTCCTTGCCGGGGAGATGTCCTCCGAGGAGAAGGAAGGGTTCATGAAGCTGCGGGAGGAGGCGACCGACTACATCCTCACCGCCCCCGACGAGGAGCTGTTGGTGGTCCGGCAGGTCGATATCCCCGCGCCGGGGAAGGCCCGGATCCACCCCTCCATCGACTGCCAGGAGTGCGGCGAGGCGTTCATGGAGATAAGAGGGAGGACGGCCGCAGGCAAGACCGTCTGCGAGGAGTGCTACCAGAAGTTTGTGCTTTAGATCCAGATATTTCTCCGAGCTGACGTTGGAATTGGTCGATCCCGAGGAGTTCTCCGATCCAAGGGCAACAAAAATATTTTTAAGTTATGTCGGCGATATATGACAGTCGGTGATTTAATTGCCAGAATCGAAGATATCCGTCGAGATCCTGGAGATGATACAGAAAGGATCGAAGAGGGCCTCCGAAGAGAAGGTCCGGGTCATCATCAGCCTGGAGAAGGGCGCATCCCTGGAGGACGCCAGGAGGGATCTAGCCGAGGGGGGGCTGGAGATCGAGAACGCTGTTTCTGGACCGATCCCCTTCGTCTCAGGCGCCATCTCGATAGATGGCGTCTCCAGAGTTGCGGCGTTACCAGCTGTGAAAAAAGTGGAGCAGGACAGCGAGATCCATGCCCTCTGATCGATGAGGTCCATGGCCTCGCCGTCTACGATTTTTGTTGATCTATCCGCA
>CP086218.1:1175121-1214529 GCA_020844795.1 Methanothrix sp.
CCCGAGATCCCCGTCGAGCAGATCCAGCAGCGGGTGGTGGCGATGTGGCTGGGAAGCTTCTACGGAAGCAGCGGCTACGTAGCAAAGAGGCTCGGCAAAAAGGGGCTTCGCGAGTTTCAGGATATGGGCGCCCACCAGGTCGCCGGGACCTTTAAAAGGCTGGAGCTCTCCGAGCCTAAAGACCTCGCCATCGCCGTCGCCACCAACGACAAGAACCTCTTCGGCTCCGCCATATCGGTGGAGGAGGGGGACGGCTGGGCGCAGATTAGAAGGGAGAGGTGCGCCATCAAGGATGGGGTGAACGCCTTCGCCCGGCTGGGGGCGGGGCTCGTGGCAAAGCAGCACTGCAAGACCTGCGTCGAGAGCCACTGGCGGAAGGTCTTCGCAGACCTGGGGATGAAACTGGAGGTGGAGGAGACCGACGGCGGCTGCGTGATGAGGCTATCGCCCCGCTGACCGCAGCCCCAGATCATCCTGTCAGCCCCCGGGGGAAAAAATTTAAATCCGGTCCCGGATAATACCTCCTGGGAGTGTGATATGGAATGATTTCAAACTGGATTTTGATTCTGATCGTATCGGCCCTCTTCCTGGTGGCGGTGCCCGGTGGGGCCAACTACCTCGACCCCGCAAGGGGCCCCAACTACTCTGAGTGGCGGTCCTACTTCTCCGACCCGATATTCTTCTCCGGGGGCGCCCCCTCGAGGGTCGACTACAGCCAGTATTACCCATATTTCGGCTCAGGGATCTTCAGAGAGCCGACGCCCCTGGGTGGATCTCGGAAGGCCCCTGTAGCCTTGGGAAAGGTGACGAGAAAGCTCGCCGAGGAGAGGGCTCAGGCCATCGCCTCGACGGCGGACGGGTCCTCTCCGACCGCAAGCCCCATGTACCGCAGGATGATAAACCCGGAGGCTCTGCCATCGTTGAAGAACTGGACCAGGACGATGGATTATGCCAGAGACCGGTCGTCGGTGAGGGTCCTGGAGGGCGGAGAATGGACGGTCCCCCAGGACGTCCAGAAGATGTATTGACCGTATTGTCGTCATGAACGATCAGCCCAGTTGAAAGGATAGATCTCCCCACAGATCCATCGACCCGTAGCGTTTGACTCCGCCATCTTCCCAGAGGGGTGACCCCAGAGCCGACCGGCTCCGGGGACGGCCGACCCTCATAAGCTCAGCGGTTGGCGGAAGGGAGATCTGCCCCGATACTACCTCGAAGATCTCCGGTGTCTATACATCACCGAGATGGCGTCGGCGCACTGCTCCGGGGTCTGGTATACGGGTATCCCGGCGTTCTCCATCCTGATGACCTCCTCCATGGCGAACTCCTTTCCGGCGACGCAGACCATGATCGGCTTTCCGCGGTAGTCGATTCCGCCGAGGGGCTCGACGTAGCTACCCAGGATCTCCGCCTGGAGGATGACGATGAAGCTTCCCACGTCCTCGCTCTCGACCCCTATCTCGATCGTCCTCTTGACGGTCTCAGCGTCCATGCTGAAGGTGTAGTCGACGGGGTTGGTCCCCCCGACGTACTCGGGCAGAAGGGCCAGCAGCCTCTCCTTGAGGGAGGGCTCCAGCTCCGCGAGCCTCATCCCCTCGTCGATGACGGCGTCGGCGGAGATGACCCCCAGGGACCCGGCGTAGGTGATGATGAAGACCCCCTCCTTCTCGGGGAGGGGCTGCTTGGATACCGCCCTCGCCAGGTTGAACATATGCTCGTAGTCCCTCGCCCTGATCACCCCCGCCTGGGAGAAGACGGCGCTGTAGACGAGGTCGTCGCCCGCCATGGAGGCGGTATGGGAAGCGACGGCCTTCTTTCCCGCCTCGGTCCTCCCCGACTTGAGGGCGATGATCGGCTTCTCTCGTGTTATCCTCCTGGCCGCGTCGATGAACCGTCTTCCGCCCTTCACCGACTCCAGGTACATGCAGACGACCTCGACGTTCTCGTCCTTACTTACCGCCTCCAGCATATCCGTCTCGTTGATGTCGAGCTTGTTTCCTATAGTCGCCACGATCCCGAAGTCCATGATGTGGCGCAGACCCCAGAGCATCCCGGCGGCACAGACCCCCGCCTGAGATATCAGGCCGATGTTCCCCTTCGAGAGGGCGTCGACGATCCCGATCGACTGGACCATGCTGCAGTGGGTGTTGATGATCCCCGAGCAGTTGGGCCCGAGGAGCCGCACGCCGTAGGCGTCGGTGATCGCCTTCATCTCCTCCTCGATCCTGCGCCCCTCCTCCCCCATCTCGGCGAAGCCCGCCGACTCGACGATGACGTACTTGACGCCGCAGTCGCAGCACTCCCTCACCACCTCCGGGGTCATGGAGGCCTGGACGAGGATGACGGCGACGTCTATCGGCTTTCCTACGGCGCTGATCCTCGGGTAGGCCTTCACCCCCAGGATCGACTCGGCTTTGGGGTTTATGGGGTAGAGCTCCCCTTTGAAGTCGTGGCTGATGAGGTTGGAGAAGACGTTCCATCCGAGCTTGCCCCTCGTCCCCGAGGCTCCGATGACGGCGATGCTCTTCGGGTAAAATAGCTCCCGGAGGTCCTGGACCTTCGGCGGGGAGGTTTCCGCCACCTCCGGCGGATCGCCGAGGATGATCCTCGCGTCCACCACCTTGTAGCCGTCGGGGTAGAGGAATACGGGGTTTAGGTCCATCTCGGATATCTCCGGGTGCTCCATCACCAGTTCTGAGATCTGAATCAAAAGCCTCTTCAGGGCCGGTATGTCCGCCGA
This sequence comes from Methanothrix sp., assembly GCA_020844795.1. Taxonomy (GTDB): domain Archaea; phylum Halobacteriota; class Methanosarcinia; order Methanotrichales; family Methanotrichaceae; genus Methanocrinis. The sequence continues at coordinate 1,177,862 of CP086218.1, forward strand.
CCTGCCCCGGTACCCCTCCAGGAGAGGGAGTCCCTTTATCCCCCTGATCATATCCTCGGCATCATTCTCCGTTATGGGTATCGACCGGAGGGATACGTCCTGGAGGATCTCGACATAGATCCCGCCGAGGCCAAACATCAGTATCGGGCCGAAGGTGGGGTCTCTGGCGACCCCCACTATCGCCTCCGCGCCGGGCCGGGCCATCTCCTGGACGGCGACCCCAACGACCTCCTTATCGGAGAAGGCCCCAATAATCCTGCGGTACGCCTCCCTCACCTCATCGGGCCCCTGTAGGTCGAGGGCGACGCCGCCAGCATCGGACTTGTGGACGACCTGGGGAGAGATCACCTTCAGGACGACGGGGCGGCCGATGGACTCGGCCATCGACACCGCCTCCTCCTCCGACCGGGAGAGATAGCCTTCCGTCGTCGTGATCCCCAGGCTCTCCAGGACCGCCTTGGACTCGTGCTCCATCAGGTAAGCTCTCCCCTCCTCCCCCGCCCGGCCAAAAATCTCCTTTAGCAGCTCTGTCATCTTCTCCATCCTCCAGACTCCATCACTTCGGGATCATCTTCCACAGGTACCGGCCTCTTCTATCCCGAACCGGCGTTAAACCTTTCCGTCCCCTACTCCTCCATCGCCGCCGAGGGTGGCAGTCCCCAACTCCCCGCCGCCTTCAGACATCGATGAGCCGGTATCGGGATGATCCAAGGCCGATCTCCTCTCCGTACTTTATCTGGAGACGACCGTCCGCCTCGGGCCGGACGCCCCTGAACTTATCCTCTCCCCGACCGTGGTGGGACTTCAACGCCGTCCCTCTGATCCCCTCCTGGCCGTTGACGAGGTCGAGGCTGGCGGCGTCGATGGCGACGGGGTCCTTCGATGCGAGGACCCCGACGTCGGGGACGATCGGCGCTCCGCTCCAGGGGAGGCAGTCGCAGTCCGGGGTGACGTCGATGACGAAGTTGAAGAAGCCGACCCGTCCATCTTTCCCCATCACCGCCCCGAAGGCGTAATCCACCATCCTCTCGACGAAGATCGGGATCGTTCCCCAGTCCAGCTCCATCGCACCCTCAGGGCAGGCGACGAGACAGGCGCCACATCCGACGCACCTCTCAGGATCGATCCGGGCGGTCCCGCCCTCCAGCCGGACCGCGGACTCGGGGCAGGCGGATGAGCAGTTGCCGCACCCGGTGCACCTTTCCTCCACCACCAGGGGCTGGGAAGCCCTGTGCTGGTCGGCCTTGCCGATGGGCGGGGCGCACCCCATCCCCAGGTTCTTGATGGCGCCGCCAAAGCCCGCCATGCCGTGGCCCTTGAAATGGGAGACGACGATCATCGAGTCGGCGGCAGCGATATCGCTGGCGATCTTCACCCTCTTCAGGTGACTCTTCCCGACCTCCACCTCTACGAAGTTTTCTCCTAATAGGCCGTCGGCTATGATCAGAGGAGCTCCCGCCGAGGAGAGGTCGAAGCCGTGCTCCATCGCCGTCAGAAGGTGTTCAACGGCGTTCTCTCTGCCCCCACGGTAGAGGGTGGCGGTATCGGTGAGAAAGGGCCTCCCCCCAGACTCCTTAACCGCGTCTGCCACCTGGCAGACGAAACCCGGCTTCACGTAGGTCTCGTTTCCCCTCTCGCCGAAGTGGAGCTTTATCGCCGTCAGGTCTCCCTCTCCGATCAGGTCATCGAACCCGGCGGCAGAAAATAGCCTCCTGACCCGGACGACCTCTTCTTCGCCCGGTTTTTTAGCCGTCATGGATGCAAAATATACATCTGAAACCATATATACGACCTCCCCATCCCGCCGGATGAAGCCCTTCTCTCACCGTTCTCTCTTCCACCAGATAAGTCCCTTCTGATAGCAAGACGGAGGAGAGAGCACGATCCCAACGGCAGCCTGCTCACCCGGCCGTCCTTTGAACTCCTATCCGAACGCCGGTCCGGGAAGAGTCGCCGAAAAGTCCGGTGAAAAAGTGGGCGGAGAGGTAGTTGACCCATGAGAAGCGCCATCCTGATAATTCCTAGATACGACTCTGGTGTTTGCTGCCTCGGTCAGGACGGATAAGGGAATGGGCGATGCCGCCGGACCCGAAGAGATCAAAAGTTTCATCAACCTCCAGAATTATAACGATTAATCATCATAGAATATGGGGGTGATCCGAGTGATAGGTGAGATCCTGATCGCCCTCTCGGCCCTAAGCCTGGCGATCTGGGCCTATCTGGTACGGTACGTCAAAGTCGAAGCCTGAGGTACGCCATAACCCAGACGAATGCCCTAATGCCCTTTCCGCTGGACCTCTTCTGCCGACCCCTTCTGCGACCTTCCCCCGGTGCCATCCGAACCGTCCGATAATCTGAGAAAGGCCTTTCCGGGGCGAGGCCGATTGACCGCCATCTCTCCGACTTTGGCCTCGCCAAACCCATTTCTTCTTCGAAGGATCTACAGACAGGGGAGCCAATCGACGGCCCCGGTGGTGGCGCTCTCGTTCTTGAAGAGCTGGATGTACTTCTCTATCGAGAATACCCCGACGACGTCCTCGACGGACCTTCCCACCTCGAAGGGCCTCTTCGCCCCCTCGATCTTCTCTACAGAGAGCCAGCCGATGTGGCCGACCCCTATGACGTTGGCGTTGAAGCTCGCCTCGATGCCGCTGTTGTTCACCTCATTGAGGCGGCTGTTTCCCACAGTGCTGATCTGGGTGTGCTTCATCAGGCTCTCGGCGTGGGTATAACTCTCTGTCACCACCGCTCCGGCATCGTAGTTGGAGACGCAGAGCCGATCCACCCACTTCCTGTCGTAGGTGCCGGTCTGGTAGCTCACCGGGAAGTATTCGAAGGTCGCCTCCTTGCTGATGTTGATGGAGTTTCGGTGGACCGAGAGCTCAAACTCCGTCCGATCGTAGAAGCTCCCGGACCCGGAGATCCTCTCGACGATCTTCTGGCCGCTGTAGCCCTGTCCAGTCTGGGCGATCAGCTCGTGGCTCCTATAACCCACCCCCTGGATCACCGACCGCTCATAGATGTAATTGGCAGCCGCCGCTGACCCAGCCAAAACCAGCATCGAGATCAGGACAGCGCAGCATAGCCGATTCAAATCTAACCTCCCCGATGACCCGGTGACGGCCTCATCGTTTAAAAACGTATCGAGATAATTTCGTTTTAAAAAATAAATTAATCAGGTCTTGAGACCCCATCCTACCCCAGCCCCGGTGAACGGTAATCGGGAAGCGTCATCAATAGATCCACCAGCTCCTCGATCAACCTTTCGTCGAAGGGAGGGCCTCCGTCCACCATCCTTATGGAGTTGGGGACGTCGATCCCTCCGAGGACGATCTTGGGAAGCATTGACCTCTTGAACCCCTCTACGACGGCGTAATCGACGCCGGAGCCTTCGAGCGCCTTTAGAGCAGAATCGAGGCTTCCGACCCTCGAGACGCTGAGGGTGACGCCGTCCTTTCCCACCCCCAGCACCACCTCCGCCCCCGCATCGAAGTGGCGCCTTGTATCGCCCCTATCCTCGATCTCATGATCGGGCATGCTCTTGACCGTCCCGACCCGGCCGCGCCCCTTCAGCGACCTGACCATCGCCTCCACAAGGGAGGTCTTCCCCGACTTCTTCGGCCCCACCACAGATACGACCTTCAATACATCCCCTCCGCCCCTCTCTTCATCCTCCTCGACCCCCTCTTGATATAGACCCGACGTTCTGCAGCTATCGCCTCAACTCATCTCACTTAGCACCTCGACCCCCCTAGACCGGAGGTTCAGCCCGTCATCAGGGTTGCAAGGAACCTGGCGTAGATCGATAGGTCCTCGACGGTCACGTTCTCGTCGGGTCCGTGGGGGTTGGAGTCGGTCTGGCGGCCGACGCCGTAGGCGCAGGTGGGGATCCCCGTCACCTCCACCACGTAAGCCTGGTCGAGGCTGTACTGGGCCCCGGCCAGACGAGGCCTCTTCCCCGACGCCCTCTCCAGAGCCCCCCTCACCTCCTCGACCCAGGGATGTTCTGGATCTATCCTCATGGGGGGGTAGCCCATCCAGGACCTCCATTCGAGGTCGACGGGCACCGCGGCGACGGCCTCCTCCATCTCGGCGGCAGCTTCCTCCATCCTCTCCTCGGGGATTACCCTCCTGTCCCCGCCGACGACGCACCTCTCGGGGACTATGTTCTCCTTGACCCCGCCCCGGATGACGGTGACGTTCAGCATCGGCCGGACGTGATCGATCCCGAAGACGGCGAGCTCCGAGGAGGCGGGGAGGGCCGACCTCCTGGCCTCGACCTTCTTCTTGAGGTCCAGGAGCGCCTCTATCACCGGGAGCGCCTTCTCTATGGCGTTCTCCCCCAGGAAGCTCGCCCCGGAGTGGGCGGCCCTCCCCCGGACCGTCGCCTCCCAGTTGATCACCCCGTTGGAGCCGATGATGACGTCGTCGGAGAAGCTGTCCATGCAGAGCATCTTATCTCCTCTGACGAGCCCCTCGTCGGCGAAGAAGCATAGGCCGGAGTACCCCCCCACCTCTTCGTCGGTGGTGAGGAGGACCTCCAGGTTATAACGGTGCGAGCCGCAGGCGTCCACAGCCCTGAGGGCGGTGATGAGGGCCGCCACCGCCCCCTTGGAGTCGGCGACCCCCCGGCCGTAGATCCTCCCGTCCCGGACCATCAAGTCGAAGGGGTCGCAGGTCCACCCCTCTCCGGCGGGGACGACGTCGAGGTGGGTGTAGATCACCAGGGTCTCCTCGGCCCCGACGTCGAGGCGTGCCCGCAGGTTCGCCCTCTCTCCGGCAAGGCCTCTATTGCCGCACCTCTCTTCGAAGAGGTCCTGGGGGATCACCACCTTCTCCGTCTCAAAGCCGAGGTCCCTGAACGTCGCAACGAGGTGGTCGACGATCTCGGTGTAGTTCTTCCCCGGAGGGGCGACGGTATCAAAACTCACCAGATCCCTCAGGACCTCCAGCATCTCGCAGGCCTGCGAATCGAGGTATCTATTTAGCTCCATATATCTCAGCAGTTTTACCCTGGTCAGAGCCCTATTAAAGGCTTCTCTGATCTCTTCTTCTCCGGACCCTCCCGGTCCCATCCCCTCTCCGAGGAGGAGGAAGTTGGCGAGAAGCCTCGCAAAGAGGACCTCCTCCATATATTTTGCCCTGCCCGGGCCGTACCTCTTCCTTAGCAGGTTCTCGATGTGGGCGTCCAGGATACCGCCTTCCCGGATTGTCAGGTCCACCCTCCTTTCGCCTAGACGGACCATCGTGCCTCTCCGGAAGCTCCAGAGATATCAGGAGGAAGGTGTCGGTCTCAAACCCCATCCCGCCGTACAACCGACGCCCCCCTAAACCCCACCCGGGGCAGAGACGAGGCTGACGACGGCTATCGTCAACAGCCCCACCAGGATCATCTTCAACCCCGAGACGATCATCCGGTCCTGGCTGATCCTCGCCAGGAATAGCCCCAGGAGGAAGAGGCAGGCAAGGCCGAGGCCTAGAGATAGGCGGAAGGCCTCCTCCATATCGATCGCCGGGACGAAGAGGTATGGGAGGACGAGGATCGCCGCCCCGATGGCGGGGCTGATCCCGTTCACCAGGGCGACGACTACGATGGCAAACTCCGAGGCCCTCGCAAACTGGCTCTTCTTTAGGTCGGCGAGCATGGCAGCCTCGAGCTTCTTCAGGTCCCTCCTCCTCTCCGCCCGTTCCGCGAGATAGGCGCTGCTCATACCTGAAATGCCGAGAGCTATGCTCCCCCCCAAACCCGCCTTGATGACGATCTGGGGGTCGGAGAGCCCCGAGAAGTGGGCTCCGATGACGACCCCCATGATGGTGAGGATCCCGTCGAAGGCGTTCATAACGAATAGACGCCTGGCTATCCTGAAGGCCTCGCTCACCCGGAGGTAAGTCCTGAACCTGTTCAAGCTCCAGTCCATCTCTTCGATCCGCCTCTCATCTCTTCGGCTCAATCTCTGGATATTAGAGACCTCCCCGTCATAGCCGGAGGGGGCGCGATGCCCATGAGCTCCAGGACCGTGGGGGCGACGTCGGCGAGGATCCCGCCGTCCCGGAGCCGCTCCCTTCGGCCGTCTTTGGCGAGGATGAAGGGAACCCGGTTTGAGGTGTGGGCGGTATGATGCTGGCCTGTGGTCCTGTCCTCCATCTTCTCGGCGTTCCCGTGATCTGAGGTGAGGAGGACCGCCCCGCCCCGGGCCAGGACCTCTCTGACGACTCTGCCGACGCACTCGTCGACCGCCTCCACCGCCTCCACGGCCGCATCGAAGATCCCGGTATGCCCCACCATGTCGGAGTTGGCGTAGTTGAGGACGATGAGGTCGTAGACCCCCTCCCGGATCTTTCCGACGACGGCGTCGGTGACGAGAAATGCGGACATCTCCGGCTTCTGGTCATAGGTCGCCACCTTCGGCGAGGGTATGAGGAGCCGGTCCTCTCCTGGGCTGGCCACCTCTCGGCCGCCGTTGAAGAAGAAGGTGACGTGGGCATACTTCTCCGTCTCGGCGATCCGCAGCTGCAAGAGCCCCGCCCTGCTCACCACGTCGCCCAGGGTATCGGTCAGATGCTCTGCCGGGAAGGCGACGGCCGCCTCTATCGACTCCTGGTATTCGGTCATGCAGACGAAGGAGACGGCCATCTCCTCCGTCCCGAACTCGCAGAAGTCGGGGGTGGTGAAGGCCTTGGTTATCTGGCGGGCCCTATCGGGCCTGAAGTTGAAGAATATGATGGCATCGCCGTCTTCGACCATCCCTTGCGGATCGACGACCGTCGGCAGGATAAACTCGTCGTCCTCCCCCCAGCCGTAAGCCGCCTCCACCGCCTCCTTTGGGCCTGGGGCCTGAAGCCCCTCCCCGGAGGTCATGGCCCGGTAGGCGAGCTTCGTCCTCTCCCATCGCCTGTCCCGGTCCATGGAGTAGTACCTCCCCGAGACGGTGGCGACCTTCCCGACGCCCGAAGATCCGATCTCCTCCTCCAGCTCCCGGAAGTATCGGAGGGCGCTTCGAGGAGGGACGTCCCTCCCGTCGAGGATGGCGTGGATCCAGACCCTATCGATCCCCTTCGCCCTGGCGAGGCGGAGGAGGGCGTATAGGTGGAAGATATGGCTGTGGACTCCGCCGTCGGATAGAAGGCCCAGTAGGTGGAGGGCAGATCCCCTGGCCTTCACCGCGTCCATCGCCGCCGTCAGGACGGGGTTATCGAAGAAGGTGCCGTCCTCGATGGCGAGGTTGATCCTGGTGTAATCCTGGTAGACGATCCTCCCCGCCCCCAGGTTGAGGTGGCCGACCTCGGAGTTTCCCATCTGCCCGGGGGGGAGGCCGACGTCGAGGCCGGCAGCCCCCAGGGTCGTCTTGGGGTAGGAGCTGGCTAGCATGTCGATGTTGGGGGTTTTGGCGGAGGCGATGGCGTTCCCATCCTTCTCATCCGCCTCCCCGAACCCGTCCATGATGATGAGGGTGACTGGCTTCATCAGATCTGGGGTCTCATCAAATCAAGATAACCCTTTCTCACCCACCCTAGATATGAAAGCCGTGATCCCCCACCAGGGGGACGAAGACGACGCCTCCGTGGTGCTCCAGCTCGAAGCCCTCCTGCGTCCTCTCCACCAGGACTAGCTCCTGGTAGCATGACCCCACGGGGATGACGAGCTTTCCCCCCACCTTCAGCTGTTCTTTTAGCGGCTCGGGGATCTTCGGAGCCGTAGCTGCGACGTTTATCCGATCGTAAGGGGCGTATTCAGGCAGGCCCCGGCTTCCGTCCCCCTGGAGGACGGTGACGTTCTTGACCCCCGCAGCCTCCAGGTTCTTCTTGGCGAAGAAGACCAGCTCGGGTATCCGCTCGATGGAGTAGACGTGCCCTTCAGGCCCCACGAGATCGGCGATGACCGCAGCGTGGTAGCCGGAGCCGGTCCCCACGTCCAGGACCTTCATCCCCCCTGCGATCTCCAGGACGTCGCACATCATCGCCACCATGTGGGGAGCGGATATCGTCTGCCCCTCTCCTATGGGGAGGGGGCGGTCTTCGTAGGCGGTGTGGCGGATGCTCCGGGGGACGAAGAACTCCCGGGGGACCCTCTCCATCGCCTCGATAACCCTCTCGCTGACGTTCCCCCTGAGGATACCCATGATATCATCCTTCATCAGAGGGCGCCTCCCCAGACCCTTATTATCTCTTTTGCCAGGGCCCTTGCCACAGATCGGCCGCTTCTGTCCTGGATCTTCTCCACCCTGAACCTCCTCCCTTCGACGGTCCTCAACTCTCCCACCTCGAATAATTCATCGCCCTTGACCGGGACGGAGTAAGAGACGGTCTTGCCCCTCCGCTGGACGGCGACCTTCACCGCCACCACCTCGACGTCCCTCGTCCAGAGCGTCTTCACATCCCCGGCCGTGGCAGCCTCCTCCCGCCTCCCCCCTTCAACCTCGATGGAGGTGACCTCCACCATGGCGACCTCCTCCACCCCGTCGTCGACCAGGATCTCGTCGCCCACCCGGAGGAGGTCGTCCGCCGGAACCTCGATCGTCCGGCGGGTGGAGGATTCTATGGAGCTTATGATGACCCGGAGAGTGGTGAGCCTCGCCCGCTCCATCTTGACGGGATGGACCGCCCCGCACCCGCCACACCTCACCAGGTGCTCCCGTCCGAGCTTGACGGTGACGTGTTCGGTGAAGTCGTCGCATTGGGGGCAGAAGATCTCCTCATCCATGGTTAAAGCCCTCCTTCTTGGACTACTAAAAGGTGACTATCGGAGGCCTGGACGGGGCCGGTCGGCGGGGCGGAAGACCTTCCCGTGGCCGGGGATGACGACGTCGGCCCGCTCCAGAGCCGCGAGCCTGCTGCTCCGGAGCGCCGGGGGGTCGCAGGCCAATTCGTCCTCTTGGGCCAGAAGGGATTCTATATCGGTCCCCGGGCCCGCCCCGTCCCGCCACCAGAATAGGTCCCCGGCGACGAGCCAGGTCTCGGTCCCCACTGGAACTAGGAGGGACCCGTGATCGGAGGTGTGCCCCGGCGTCGGGAGGACCTCGACCTCCGTCCCGGGGATGAACTCTCCGTAAGGGAGCTCTTCGTCGCCCCTGTAAATGTAGTTCGGATCGATGATCTCCGCCTCCGCAAAGAGCCTCATGTTCAGTATGTGGTCGAGGTGAGGGTGGGTTATGAAGATGATATCGACGTCCCGGGGACCGAGCCCCTCCCTGGAGAGGGCAGAGAGGAGCCCCACTCCATCGACGCCGGGGTCGACGAGGACCTTCAACCCGCCGTCCTCTATCAGGACCGACGAGGGGGAGGCCCGAAGGCCGCCCCCCTCCAGGTCCGCCACGTACCCCTCACGAAGAACCGATATCCGAGCCGCCGCCATCACCTCTGGAAGATCTCCTCGATCCTCTCCAAAAGGGCTTTAATATGCGGGTGATAAAGATATGACGGGCGGGCCCGGCGATCCCGGGTCGGTTCGGAGTTGGGTGGTAATGCGACGTCTTCTGGGGTTGTTGATCGTTGGGGGCTGCATCATCCTGGCCCTATCGGGGTGCTGCGGGTCCGCAGACCAGGCCGACAAGACGGTGGATCTATCGTCGATCAGAGTATCGGAGAAGACCTCCGCATCCCGCGAGGTCCAGAACATATCGAGTTCCTCTTTCGGCGGAAGGTTTACGAAGATGACGGTCATCAGAAATCCAGCCACAGGAATGGCGATGAAGGAGTCTTACATCTACGGAGATTCCCTCAGACTGGCGAGGAAGAGCTACATCGGGGAGGAGTACTCGTCCATCGACCGCCTCGATAAGACGACGGTCGCCCGGGGCCTCGGCGCCATGGAGACGGAGGCCGACTTCTCGGGGACGGCCAGGTACAGGGTCGTCTCAAAGGGCGATACCGATATGGGCGAGATCGATATGGACGAGCAGTATTCGGGGGAGTACGCCCTCCAGAGGAACGTCCGGCTCCAGAGAGCCAGCCAGTATTCTATCCCCCATATATCGGTGAAGAAGGAGGGAACTCTCAGGTACGAGAGGGGTAAGACCCTCACCGACTACGCCATCACCATAGAAAACGACGGCGGCAGGACCCTGGAGCCGGTCCTGGTGAGGGACCTCTTCCCGCCGGGGGCGGCCTTCGTCAGCTCCGATCAGCGGCCGACCTTCACCTCCGACGGGGCAGAATGGTCCTTCACCCACATATCCCCAGGGGACGTCTTGACGGTCAATCTCGTCCTCGACGTCTCCGGCTTCCGGGGCGCCGATCTCGTCAACCGGGTCGAGGCATGCGGCGGTTACGGCGAAGATCTGGCCTGCGCCGCCAACTACTCCGCCATCGAGATCAACTGGCTCTCCTGGGGCGCCGCCGACGGGGTATCCGTCAGGAGTGAGGGGACGGTCGGCGGGTCCGTCCCAAACCGGGTCAGGTACACCCTGAAGGTTGAGAACCTGGGAGATGAGTCTCTGGTGGCGACGGCGACCGACCGGCTCCCATCGGGGATGAGGCTCATAGCCTCGTCCCCGACCTTCGCAGCCTACGAGGGCGGAGTCGTAAGATGGAACCTCGTCGATATCGGCCCTGGTGAGACGGAGACGATCGTCTACGAGGTCGAAGCGCTCTGGTCCGGGAGGTTTGTGAACCAGGTGGAGGTGGAGGCGAGATCCATCGGCGGCCCCGCCCTCCGGCCGGTGACGGCCAGGTCGGTGGTGGATGTGGAGAAGTTCGATGGAGAACTGCCCCGGCCGGGCTGGCAGCCCCCCGCATGGGGGTTCGGCGAGGCGGAGAGGGCCGTTTTATCGATCTTCTGACCGACCCCGGCGGGGTGATTATCGAACCCGATGATACCTGATGGCAGATGAGAACTGACCGCCTGGGGGAACTGGCAGCCCATGGACCTGAAGGTGCGATGGAGGCGGGGTGGTATGTTCAGAGAGGAGATAAGTGACGAGATCGAGGTCCTGGCCGGGGCTGGGGCGGTCTGGAGGGTTCTCACCGACTTTGAGGGGTATAGCGAGTGGAACACCTTCATCAGGCCGGTGGTGGGGGCTGCGGAGGTGGGGGCGAGGCTCCGGGTCCAGGTCAGGCCTCCGGGGGGGAGGGCGATGGCCTTCAGGCCGAGGGTGACCGCGGTCGTCCCGCAGAGAGAGCTCCGGTGGAAGGGGAGGCTCTGGGCCCCAGGCCTCCTGGACGGAGAGCACATCTTCGAGATCGAGCCCCTGGGGCCGGATAAGGTCAGGTTCGTCCAGAGAGAGATATTCCGGGGCCTTCTCGTCCCCTTAGTATCGAAGAAGACCCTGGATCAGACCGTCGCCGGATTTGGGGATATGAACAGGGGCCTGAAGGAGAGGGCCGAGGTCGGCCGCTGGATCGGTCCATGAGGGGGGGGGCGGGGTTATGCGATGGAATATCCCTCTGACCCCTCCGGTTATAAGCTGGGATCGGCGGTGATATCCTCAGAGAGGCGCCCCGGTACCAGGTTGATATACCAAGCCGGAGGATTTATATCCCATCACTCCCTTAAAGATGGCGAGTTTGGTGTATCGAATGGTCGATGATTACCAACCCATCTATTACATCCCCGGTCGAGGTGGGGAGTTTCCCCTCCCCGGAGAGAGGACCGCCTACGTATGCCGTCACTGCGGGGCGGAGCCCTTTATGGACGGTCCCCATCACTCGGATAGCTGCCCAAGATACAGCCGCTGAGGTTTCCAGAATCGAGAGATGGATATAAGGATACATATAAAAAATATGTTGCGGCCCTCACCGCCCCCCCGTCACATGAAGGTTACCTTTCCCTTGCCGGCCCTCTGGTGTCTCCTTTCAGGGTCGTCGGAGTACGAGATCCCCCATATTACGTTGACCGTCTCGCCGGACCGGAACGACCTGTCGAACTGATCTCCGGTCTCCATCTTCCTCTTGAACTCTATCACCGTGAAACCATCCTTCTCGGCTCCTCCATACTCCAGGAGGTCGTCGGTCCCCCCCAGGTCGGTGTCGGGCGGGTGAGGTCCGTAGTTGCCGGTGGAGTAGGCGTCCCTGGCGTAAACCTCTCCCTCATCATCTACATACCCTATTACGATGTCGGCGTCCCTCATCCAGACCGAGGGGTCAAAGCCGATGGAGACCCATCCTCCGGTCTCTCCCTTGATCGCCATGTAGAGGGTCTCGGCGTCGTTCTTCCAGAATACCTCAAAGATCCCTCCCGATAGGGAGATCTTCCGGGCGTACTCCCCCTCGGAGATGACGCCGTCCGGAGCCCATTCGGCGGTGACGGCCATCTCGACCGCCTCCCTCGATGGACCGGCCCCATCTTCTCTCGGCCCTGTGCATCCCGACGATAAGACCGCCAGGACCACCAAGGACAGGAGAACAAACTTCGAAGCCATGGTATAGTAACGGCGCTCAAAGATAAAAAAATGTTGGGATGGGATAGGAGCTTGTTATTAAGGAGGCAAACCCGTCCAAGGAGATATCCTCCACCAGGTTTGCGTCCCTTATCCGGGGGAGCAGGTGGAATAGAACGGCGAATCTCTCAACTCCTATATACAGGTGCCCTCTCCGGAGCGCCGATCAGGGGAGGAGCCTTTTGAAAGCCCCGGTGTCGGGGCTCTCGCTGAACCGGAGGGTCCTTTCGACCTCGAAGACTCCGGAGAAGGTCTGGTGCTCCTTCATATCCTTGTAGAAGATCTGGTGCCACCGGTAGTCGCTCTCCCAGGTCCCGGTGAAGCTCGTCGATACATCCATCCCCACCAGATGGGAGGTGCCGACGGCCCTCGGCACCGAGGTATCCGCCGGATCCTTCGACGGGGAGGGCGGGGCCGACGAGGCGAAGTAAGTCGTCTGGACCCTCTCCATCTCCGTCACCTCGAACCGCTCCTCGACCTTTGCGCCGATGCCGCCGTAGAAGGCTCTGGAGTGGATGCTCTTCGCCCCCACCATGGGGGTCTCTCCGGAGTAGCTGATCTTTAGGTCTTCGACGAGGTTCAGAGGGACGGGTCCGCCGTCGAGGCTTCCCCGGATGGCGGTGGCGCTCGTCGATACGGCGGCCCTGGAGTCCATCTCGAGGCGGCCGTCTCCGTAGATGAAGCTGGAGTACTCAAGGCCGATCCTCCTGTCCACCACCGAGGAGCCGACCTCAAAGTAGCCGGTGCCCGACGCCCTGACCCGATTGTAGAAATTCTCGCCCTGGGCCTCCTCGGATATGGCCGGAGTCCCGGCCGCCCCCCCCATCGCAAAGACGGCGATGAAGAGGATAGCGGTCAACTTGGCCCCCTTCGTCCCTCTCGCCCCACAGTGCCTTTCGGTAACTGTATCTCGCTTCTTAATAAAAAGTCTGTCGTCCCGGACCAGATCCCCCCAGAGGACCGGATACTCCAAGGTTTGAAATACAGAGAGTCTCGATATACAACGGAAGGACCGGCATACCTTGGGAGATACAACGGAAGTGCCGGTATGCCTTGGTAGAGAGCGGTTAATATCAGGCCGGATGCGGCCTTTTGAGAGGTGGGGGGGTGAAGATCGAGGTCTGGACCTGGGGGACGGGGGGGCCCTTCGGGAGGGAGCTGGGGATAATCCCTGAGAGGAGACGCCGGGGACATACGGCGACATCGATAGTGGTATCCGATGGGAGAGATGGAGGGGCTACGGTCCACTATATGATCGACGCCGGGGCTCCCGCCGTCGAGACGATGATCGAGAGGGGGATCTCCTCCCCCCAGATCCTCTTCATCACCCACCCCCACTTCGACCACATCTCCGACCTCGACCGCCTCGCCAACAGCAGGATGAGGGGGCTGATGCTCCGGGGAGGGGTCCGGGATCTCGAAGAGGCGAAGGCGATATTTGGGCCACTGGTGGTGGTGGGGGCCGATGAATGCATAAACCACCCCGCCGACGGGGTCAGGGCGAGGTTCGGCTACCTGGAGGGGCTCGTCTCCTGGAAGTCGATATCGGCGTATGATAAATGGCACTCGGTCCATCAGGACGGTCCGAGGGGACGGAAAGAGGGCTCCATCGAGATACGTCGGGCCGGCCATGAGAGATCCGGCTCCAACGCCGAAATGACCGCGGATATGATCAGAGAGGAGGAGAGAGCCGCCCCGTCGACGGGGCCGGAGAGCGCCATCAGAACCGAAAGACACCTACCCCTGGAGTTCAAGCTCCTCCCGGTCCGGCATTCAAAACACGCCCCTGGCTCGTCCACCTTCGTGTTCAGGTTCAGGAGGAGCGGAGGCGGCCAGAGGGTCCCGGAAGACGGAGGCGGCCGCCTGCGACCCAGGAACGTCGTCATCTTCGGGGACTTCAAATCGATGGAGGGCTGGGTCGCCGACAGCCCCGACCTCATAGACCCGGCCTGCCTCATCCTCGACTCCAACACCATAAGGGCCTGCGGAAAGTATCACGCCAGCTTCGAGGAGAACAGGTCCCTCATCGACCGGTGGACCACTGGGGGCGAGGAGGTCCTCGTCCTATTGAACCACATCTCGGGCTTCGGCGACTACCTTGAGGGGTTCTACGACGGCGTCCCCGACGACAGGGACTGGCAGGAAGCCGTCGACGGATACGCCCCAAAGCCGGGGGTCGCCATCAAAATAGCCGAGGACGGGAGTTGCCATAGGATAATATGACCATATCCTCCGGAGGTCAGAGAGCACCGGCAGACTATAGAACTCAGCAAGAATCATTTATTGCTGCTAAAAGCCCGCAAAAAGGGGAGCGTTATCGTCATGAAAGATGAGATATTTCTGATCCTTCTCGGGGCGCTGCTGGCGGCCCCGGCCGCCTCTGCAGCCCCGGTCTTCCAGGACCTGGGCCCTTACTCCGTCTCCTTCAACCTCATCCTACAATCCGGCTGGACCGTCCAGGTCCCGGAGCCGGTCGAGGGGAGGACGCCGGAGGGGGTCGGTTACGTCGAGCGAACTATCCGGATAGACTCCGATGAAGGCCTGGCCGAGATCAGGGTGACTGCATACGGGTCCCCCGTCCCGGCCGGAGACGGGGCCACCAGGGCCCTCAGCCGGAAGGCCCCCTGGGGGATCGGGACCGTCGGGGTCGAGACGAAGGAGAGGCTGGTGGACAGGCGTACCGGGTCTCATACCACCTTCCAGCAGCCCAGGGGCGGAGAGGTCCATCAGGCGGCATACTGGCTGGATAGATACCTCGCCCCCGGCGACTATCGGGGACGGACGTCCTGCGTCATATCCTCGTCCCTTCCCTGGCAGGCGACGAAAGAGCTCTTCGATACCCTCCACGTGGAGGAGAGGAGAGAGGAGGCCGAGAGGCCCACGACGATTGCGACTGTGATCGCAGGGGAGTACCGGGTCTCCTTCGACCTCGGAGATCTCGATTACACCGTCATCGATGGGGAGGCCGTGGCTGGAGAGGAGGATGGTCCCGGGGTTCTCAGGCGCAAGATCACCATCGACGGCGGAGATAAGGCTGCTTCTATCATGATAACCGGCTACAGCGAGCCGAGGCTGGTGAATGCTGAGACCGAAAGGCTCCTCGCCGAGGCGCTCCTCCAGGCCGGGGGATACATCAAGAATAACGGATCCCTGTGGGATATCGGTGGAGTCTCCGGGGTTCTGGGGGTCGGAGAAGATCCAAACCACCAGATATTGTATGTGGCGATCTTCTGGCCCGACCAGATCCGGAGAGCCGGGGGCGACCTAATCGGGATGACGAGATGCGAGGTGGTCTCGAGGTACCGGTGGACCGAGACGGAGAGGCTCCTTTCCACCCTCCGGGTGGAGAGGTCAATGGAGGGATGAACAGCCCTGGAGGTTCGAGTTCCATGCCGGATATGGGACGGCTTCTGTTGTGGGCGCTCCTCCTCGTCCATCTCCTACCGATGGCGTCTGGTGGAGAAGGAGCGAGCCCTTATCTGGAGATCGACGAGTTCGCCCTCGCCGCCCCCGCCGGGGCGGAGGCGACCCCAGGAGACCTCGCCCGCTACCTCTCTATGGCCGGAGATGGCGACGAAGAGCGGGCCCGGGCGATCTACCGGTGGATCACGGCTAAGATCGATTACGACGTCGAAGCTTCAAAGGGCGGCCCCGGGGTCGGTGGCCGGGGTAGGAGTCCCGAAGAGGTCCTCTCGGAGAGGAGGGGGGTATGCGGCGAGTACAGCGCCCTCTTTGCGAGGCTCTGCCAGCTCTCGGGGCTCGAGGCCGAGGTGATCCCCGGCATCGGGAAAGGGAGCGGCTACACCGTAGGCTCAGATATTCCGGGATCGAGGAACCACGCCTGGAACGCCGTCAAGATCGATGGCGAGTGGAGGCTCGTCGACTCCACCTGGGGTGCCGGATACCTGGACCCCCGGGCCGGGTTCGTCGAGAAGTTCGAGGAGTTCTACTTCCTGACCCCCCCAGAGGATCTCGTCTGGACCCACCTCCCCGAGGACCCCAGATGGCAGCTTTTGGAGGAGCCTCTATCGCGGGAGGAGTTCGAGGGCCTCCCTTATCCGAAGGCCGCATTCTTCAACAACGATATCCTGATCCTGGAACCGATGGAGGGGACGATCGGATCCGACGGCGAGGCGGCGGTCCACCTCTCCGCCCCGGAGGAGGTGGGGTTCATCGCCGAACTCTTCGACGAGAGGGGGGAGAAGCTTCCCGGCCGGTTCGCCCAGGTCCGGCGGTCCGGCGGCGAGGTTCTCGTCCGGGCGGCCTTCCCCGATCCGGGAGACTATACCCTCCGGATATATTCAAAGCGGTTCCAGGCGGAGGAGGCGTACGCCTGGACCCTCGACTACCGGATCGCCGCCGGGATGAACGCCCCGGCGGGGGTCGGCTTTCCCGCAGTCTGGGACGGCTTCTGGGAGATGGGACTGGAGGCGAAGAGCCACCCAGGAGGGCTGATCGAGGCGGGGGCGGAGATGGAGGTCGCCTTCTCGGCCCCCGAGGAGGTCCTCCTCCTGGCCCGCCTCCTCGACGACGGGGGGCGGGAGCTTCCCGAAGAGGCGACCTTCGCCCAGAGGGAGGGGGAAGATTACGTCGTCAGGGCCGCCTTCCCGGCCCAGGGAGAGTACACCCTCCGGATCTACGGGAGGCGGGGCGGCGATCCCGGAGGCGAGTACGCCCCGGTCCTCGAATACGCCGTCGTCGCCGGGGCCGGGAACGATGGAGCCGGATATCCCAGGGCCCTGGGGGCTTTTGCCGCAGTTGGAGCCAGGCTCATCCATCCCCTGGAGGGGAGGCTTCCCGCCGCATCCCAGGAGTTTGACCTCCTCGTCCCCGGAGCCGGGGATGTGGCGGTGATCAACGGCGGCGTCTGGACTCGTTTAACCAAAGACGGGGAACATTTTTGGGGGGAGGCGGTCCTCTCCGGTGGAGAGGCCCGGGTGGCGGCGCGGTTCTCTGAAGACCGGGAATACAGCGTCCTCCTCGCCTATGATGTAGAGTGAGAGTCCTCCAGGCAAGCTAAACCTCGCCATTTTAGATACCTCAAAATCCATCTTGCCATCGTTGATGTCAGATTTCGAGCTGCATATCGAGATCGAGATACGCCGTATCGATGATTCACTCGAAGACTTGCTCTCCCAAAGTCGTCATGAGATCCTCAGCCATGGATGGAATGGACGCCGCCTTTGATAGCGGGGGAGGCCTGAAGTATAAATTCCTGCGAAGAAAAGATTAAAAAAAGGTTTTTCAGTGCAGCAGAACCGCTGCTGCACTGTAGGCGAAGTCTACGAAGGCCTGCGGGAAGAGGCCGATGTAGAAGACCGCCACCAGGGCGACGACCATAGCCAGAACGTAGCCCCTCGGCTCGAGGATCTTCTCGCCAGCGGGCTCTTTCATGTACATGTACATGATCACCCTCAGATAATATGCGAGGGAGAGAGCGCTGTTGAGGACCGCCAGGACCGCGAGCCAGACGAGGCCTGCGTGGATGGCCGACATGAAGACCATCAACTTGCCCCAGAAGACCGCCATCGGCGGGATCCCCGAGAGGGAGAAGAGGAAGATCAGCATGCAGAACGCCGTTATCGGCGCCCTTCTTCCCAGTCCCGCATAATGCTCGATGTCATCGGAGTTCTCCTTGCCTTCTCTGAGGACCATATAGCCGACCACCGCCACGGCGATGAAGGCCCCGGCCTTGGAGAAGGCGTGACCGAGGATGAGCATCAGGCTTCCTGCGATCCCTCCCAGCGCCACGTCGATATCGAAGCCGCCGTTGTTGACGGCGCCGACGACGACGAAGGCTATGGCGATGTATCCGGCATAAGCGACGCTGGAGTATGCGAGCATCCTCTTTACGCTATTCTGCCAGATGGCGACGATGTTCCCCAGGGTCATCGTCAACGCCACCAGGACCGCGAAGGCCATGAACCACTCCATCCTCAGGGCGAGGAGGGCGATGAAGATCACCTTGAAGGCGGCGACGAACCCCATCTTCTTGGAGCCGGCGGCGAGGAAGGCCGTGACGATCGTCGGCGACCCCTCGTAAGTGTCCGGTGCCCACATGTGGAAGGGGACGAGGGCCATCTTGAACCCGAAGCCTGCCACCACGAATAGGAGGGCTACGAGGGTTGCAGGGCCCATCATCTCCATGGAGGCTGCTGCCACTTCCGCGATCTTCGTCGTCCCGGTGAGGCCGTAGAGGAGGGAGAAGCCGAAGAGCATCGTCGCAGATGAGACGGACCCGAAGATGAAGTACTTCATCGCGGCTTCCAGGTTCTTCCTCTCCCTGTCGAAGGCGGCCATGGCGTAAGTCGACAGGCTCGCCAGCTCAAAGCCGACCCATAACGTCAGGAGATCGACCGCGCTGGAGACTACCATCATCCCGATCGTTGCCAGGAGGAGTAGTATGTAGAACTCGTCCTGGGCGGGACTGTCCTTGTACCTGCTGAGGCCGGCCAGGACCACGATCAGAGAGACCGAGATGAAGACCACCTTGAAGAACTGGGAGAGAGGGTCGACCTCCACCGTCCCAAAGAAGATCGGCCCCGTGGTCCTATCGGCACCGATCGCGAGGAGGAGGGCGGCCGCAAGCCCGGCGAGGGCGAGGTACCCCTGTATGTTCTTGTTCTTCAGGCGAAGCCCCAAGAGGACCATCACCATTACAAGTCCCGTCAGCAACGACTCTGCTCCCATAAGAGAGAGATAGTCGCTGAATCCTAGTGTCACTTCAGATCACCCCCGTCTGCGCCAGGGTCAAAAACGGATTGACCAGCGGCTCTGCCGCAACTCCCATGATGTCGGTGATCGTCGCCGGCTGGACCCCGAAGTAGATTATGAGCAGTATCAATATGCCCATCGACAGGATCTCGTAGGAATGAGGATCTTTGAGATCCAGGTACTTCTTCAGGATCGGCCCGAACATCACCTTCTGCATCGCCCAGAGGTGGTATCCCGCGGTGACGACGATGCCGCCGAAGATCGTTATCAGGACGTATACGGGCAGGTTCTCGTAAGCTCCGGCCAGGACCGATACCTCGGCGACGAAGCCGCACATCCCCGGCAGACCCAGGGAGGCCATGAATCCCGCCAGCATCAGGACGCTGAACTGGGGCATCCTGTCGGCGAGCCCTCCGAGCTCGGAGATTATCCTCGTCCCAGCGATGTGCTGGATCGTCCCGGCGGACATGAAGAGGACGCAGGTGATGAGCCCGTGGCTGAACTGCTGGAACATCGCCCCCTGGACAGAGAGGATGCTCAAAGCTCCGGCCCCCAGGAGGACGTAGCCCATGTGGCTGACGCTGGAGTAGGCGACCATCTTCTTAAGGTCCTTCTGGGACAGGGCCAAGAAGGCTCCATAGACGATGCTCACAACCCCTATCACCGCCATCAGCGTGATGTAGTTGGGGGATACGTTCGGGAGTATCGGCATGATTATCCTGAAGAGTCCATAGCCTCCCATCTTCAGGAGTAGCGCCGCCAGAAGGACGCTGCCCGCGGTAGGCGCCTCGACGTGGGCGTCGGGAAGCCAGGTGTGGAAGGGGACGGCGGGCATCTTCACCAGGAACCCCAGAAGGAGCCCGAAGAAGATCAGGTTCAGCGCCATCGGCGAGAATATCGTCGAGTCCCCCGTCGCCGCCAGGAGCGTCATCATGTCGAAGGTCCGCAGGCCCTCAGGCGTCCTGTAGCTGAAGTAGAGGGCGAATATCGAGAGGAGCATTATCAAGCTCGCCACGTGGGTGTAGATGAAGAACTTGACAGCTGCATAGTCCTTCCTCGGCCCGCCCCATACCCCCACCAGGAAGAACATGGGGATCAGGACGACCTCCCAGAAGATGTAGAAGAGGAAGAAGTCCAGGGCCGCGAATACTCCGAGAACCCCCACCTCGTTCAGGAGGAGGAGGGCGAAGAACTGGTTTGACCTCTTAGTCTCACCCCAGGAGTATACCACCACCAAAACGGTGACGATGGTTGTCAGGAGGATCAGAGGCAAACCTATGCCGTCTACTCCGACGGTATACTTGACGCCGATGGCCGGTACCCAGTCGTAGCTCTCGACGAACTGCATGGCGTTCGTCGTCCTGTCGAACTCCCTGAAGATCTGGAGCGATATCACCAGAGGTATCAGAGACCCGATCAGGGCAGCATACTTCGCACCCCTCCCGAAGAAGAAGGCAACGATAGCTGCTAAGAGCGGTACGGCGATCATCAGTGAAATGGCGTTATCCATCATATCGCCACCTCCATTGTAGCCAGTTGAATCAAGATCAACAGCACTGCCAGTCCTAGAACTATGGCGGTGATGTAGTTCTGTATGACCCCGGTCTGAAGCTTACGCAGCGTTCCGCCGACCCCCACCAATACTGCACTTATCTTGTTCACCGCTCCATCTATGATCTTCAGATCGATCATATTGGAGACTAGGGCCAAGCCGTAGACCACCTTCTCTGCGAACCAGAGGGTGTAGATCTCGTGCTGGTAGTAGGCCTTGAGGAGGATCTGCCTGACGGGGTCCTTCTCCGAGGTGATCATAGACGGATCGAACCTCTTCCACCTCGAGTAGAATAGTGCCGCTATTATTATTCCACCGACTCCGACTATTATCGGGAGGAGCTTGAAGATCAGCGGCTCATGGACGTGGTCGTGGTGGACATGGTGGCCTCCGATATGGGCCAGCTCTTCAAAGTCGACTCCGAAGTGGTCGAAGTTGTTGCCCACGTAGTCGTAGAAGGCTCCCTGGGACGGCATCCCCATGAAGAGGGCGAATACCGCGAGAATCACCAGAGGCCCCAGCATGATCCAGGGGGACTCGTGCTTGTGATAGTCGGACCTCGGCTCGCCGTCGAAGGTGAGGAACCAGAGCCTGAAGGTGTAGATCGCCGTCAGGAGGGCCGCCAGGATGACGAATACGTACGGTACCCATCCGAGGCCGAAGGCCCCGTTCTCGAAGGCGAGGATTATGATCTCGTCCTTGCTGAAGAAGCCCGTCGTCAGGGGGAACCCTGCCAGGGTCAGCGACCCCGCCAGCATGGTGAGGCCGGTCCATTTCATCGATCTCAAGACGCCTCCCATCTCCCTCATATCATTCGTCGCCACGGCGTGGATGACGCTGCCTGCGCAGAGGAAGAGGAGGGCCTTGAAGAAGGAGTGGCCTATGAGGTGGAACATGGATACGCCGACGGCGGTCGCGCCGACGGCGGCACCGAACCCCAGGGCCGCCATCATATATCCCAGCTGGCTGACCGTCGAATAGGCGAGAACCCTCTTGATGTCGAACATCACCAGGCCCATCGTCGCCGCAAATAGCGCCGTGAAGGCGCCTATGTATGCCACGACCATGAGGGCATCTGGGGCCGCATAGAAGAGGGGGAACATCCTGGCGACGAGGTAGACGCCGGCGGTTACCATCGTCGCAGCGTGTATCATGGCCGAGACGGTGGTGGGACCCTCCATGGCGTCGGGGAGCCAGACGTGGAGCGGGAACTGACCGGACTTGCCCACCGCCCCTCCGAAGAGGAGTAGGGCGATCCAGGTGAGCTGGTCGGGGGGTATGAGGGCGAGGCTGTCGTATATCGTCTGGAACTGGAGGAGGTAAGCCCCCTCAGGGAGGACGAGGTTCAGCTTCACCATGTTGGTGTATAGGATCACGATCCCCGCCAGGAACATGACGTCTCCGACCCTCGTCACCAGGAAGGCCTTCTTAGCGGCAGAGGCCGCTGAGGGCTTGCGGTACCAGAACCCGATGAGAAGGTACGAACAGAGGCCCACCAGCTCCCAGAATATGAAGAGCTGAAGCAGGTTGTCCGAGAAGACCAGGCCGAGCATCGCCGCGGTGAAGAGGCCGGCTTCGGCGAAGTACCGTGCCATGCCCGGGTCGCCTTCCATGTACCCCAGAGCGTACGTATGAATCAGCGTACAGACGAAGGTCACCATCAACAGCATCACTATCGCGAGCGGATCTATCAGTATCCCCACGTTGAAGCTGGCGAACCAGTGCATCGATTGATGGACTATCTCATTGTTCGGGTAGATCTCTCTGAATATCTGGAACGAGAGTATGAACCCGGCGAAGGTAGCCAGAACTGTGAGGAACCCGCCGCCCTTTGGCAGACGCCAACCGAGGAAGATCGTGAGGACGAAGGCCAGAACCGGCAGCCCCACGATCAGATAGGCGTAATCTTGGTACATCCCTCTACCACCTCAACGCATTGATATTGTCCAGCTCTATCGTTCCATACAGCCTGTAGAGCGCGATCATTATGGCAAACCCTATGGCGGCCTCTGCAGCCGCGAGGGCGATGGCGAAGAGGGCGAATACCTGGCCGTTTACATTGGGCAGGTACGCCGAGAACGCCACCAGGTTTATTATCGCGCTGTTGAGCAGGATCTCAATGCACATCATCAGCTTGATACCGTTGCGCTGGGTAAGAAGGCCGTAAAGGCCTATGGCGAACATCGCCGAAGCCAGCAGCACGTAAAACACCAGTGGAATCATCTCTTTTCCTCCCTCCACCCCATCATTTCGGGATCTCCTTTCGTGCTACGTAGATCGCAGCGATCATCGCCGCCAGGAGGACGAGGGCGAGGACCTCGAAGGCGAAGATGTAGATCGTGAAGAGCTCAACGCCGATGTCCGCGACGCCGCTCTCCGGGGCCCTGACCCCCTCCCTCGGCTCGAAACTATACGGGCTCTTCTCTGCGCCGTCCCATGGAGAAGCTGCGAAGAATACGATCAGCGTCGCCAGAAAGATCAGCATTAATATCGCTGTTTTTACCTTAACCATGGGATTCCTCCTCCACCAGAGTCCTCCTTGTGAGCATCACTGCAAAGAGTATCAGCACTCCGACGCTCCCTATGTAGACCAGCACCTGGGCGACGCCCACGAAACTGGCGTTCAGGGAGACGTATAGCATAGCCACCGATGCGAAGGCCCCCAGGAGATATAGAGCGGCATGGACCATGTTCCTGGACCATACGGTTAGGATCGAGAAGCCGAGGATCAGCACCGCCAATATGGAGAACGCCCCAAGCTCTAACAGGAACCTTATGTCGTAAAATTGAGTCAGATCTATCATTTGATCTCAACCTCCGATAGTCACTCTGCCTTCTTGGCAGGCTTCTCGCTGGGAGCTGCCTCTCCTTCTTTGGCCTTGGCAGCCTTCGCCTTCTTGGCCTTGGCAGCCTCTGCAGCCTTCCTCTTCTTCTCCTCTTCGGCCTTCTTCGCCTCTTCGGCGAGCTGCGAGAGCTCCTGGTCGGTGTACATGCCGACGCCGATATCCTCGGGTCCGTAGATTATATCGTCCCTATCCCAGCCGGCTATCTCGAAGGTCTTCGACATGTGGAGACAGTCGGGGGGACAGTCGTCGACGCATAGGCCGCAGAACATGCACCTGCCGTAATCGATCTTCGGATACTGCAGCTTCTTGTTCTTGACGGGGTTTCCGCGCTTGTACTCCACCAGTTCGATGCAGTCGTTGGGGCAGATCCTGACACAAGCACCGCAGCCGATGCACTTTCTTATCTCCAGGACGTGAACGCCCCTCTCTGCGTCGGGAAGATCCATGATCTTCTCCGGATAAAGACGGGTCACCTCTACGCCGCTGATGGAGCGCTTGAGGGTCATTTTGAGGTTCTTAAGCACCATAGATCATCACCTCACGCAAAGTAGAGCCCCACCGCCACCGCCCACACGAAGTTGATCAGCGAGAGGGGAAGGAGTATCTTCCATCCCAGGTCTGTCACCTGATCGATCCTGAACCTCGGCAGCGATACCCTGATCCATATCAGGGCCACCAGAACTATCAGGAGCTTCATGAAGAACCAGACCATCGGCGATATGAAAGTTATCACCGGGATGACCGGACCGTTCCAGCCTCCAAGGAAGAGGAGGACGAGAAGGATCGACCCGAGGAGCATCACTATGTACTCCTGGAAGTAGAGGAGACCGAACCTGATGCCGCTGTACTCGGTATTGTAGCCGGCGATGATCTCCTCCTCAGCCTCGGTCTGGTCGAAGGGCATCCTGCCCAGATCGACGATGAGACAGATGGCGAATATCACGAACCCCAGGGGCTGAGCCAGGGCGAACCAGATCCCCTGCTGGGCGTTGACTATCTCTACCAGGTTCAGGCTGTGGGCCATTACGGCTACGCTTATGACGCATACGCCCATGGGAACCTCGTAGGCTATCATCCTCGCTATGCCCCGAAAGGCTCCCAGCATCGAGTACTTGTTGTTCGAAGCGTACCCGGCCATGAAGGCCCCTATCGCCATCAGGCTTAGAACCGCCTCGACGTAGAGGGCGCTGATGTCCATGTTGGCCACCACGAGGGGTATGACCTCTCCGTCGATGATAACGGCGCCGAAGGGGAGCGCTCCCGCAATCAGCATGGTGGTGGCGACCGCCACGATGGGAGCCCATACGTAGACAGATTTGTCCGCACCCCTGGGGATGATATCCTCTTTTGTGAAGAGCTTGATGGCGTCAGCCCCCAGCTGAAGGACCCCCCATCGGCCACCGACCCTGTTCGGGCCGTACCTGGACTGAAGGTCGCCCATGACCTTCCTCTCAAGCCAGACCAACAGCATCGCAGCCACGTTGATGACTGAGGCGAGGATGGCGGCAGCGACCAGCCCGAGGATCAGACCGTATATCTTCGGCTCCCGGGCTGCAAATTCTGTGATCGCAGATAATAGTTCCATTGTAGAATCCTCCTACCTGTCCACCTCGCTGGTGCAAGCGTCCATGCTGCCCGCGATGGCGACGACGTCGGCTATGTAGACGCCCTCCAGGAGCGGGGGAAGGGCCTGGAAATAGGCGTAGACCGGACCCCTCGCTTTGACCTTGACGGGCTTGTCCGTCCCGTCGCTCACGACGAAGAAGCCCATCTCGCCCCGGTGGTCTTCCACCCGGTAGTAGGCCTCCCCAGGTTCGGGCTTGACCTTCTTTGGAACGTTATCGGCCATGATGGGACCGCTCGGTATCTGGTCGAGGCACTGCTCGACTATATAGCAGCTCTCTATGATCTCGTCCAGCCTGACCTCGACCCTCGCCTTGGAGTCTCCCTCCTTCCTGGTGATCACATCGAAGTCCAGGTCCTTGTAGAGGAGATACGGATCTTCCCTCCTCATGTCATATGGGGTGTCCGAAGCCCGGAGGGGCGGACCAGAAACCCCGAGCCTCCTGGCCTCCGACGGGGAGAGAACGCCGACCCCATCCATCCTCCTTTTGTAGATGCTGTCGGATAAGAAGAGCTCCTTGTACTCCTCGGTCTTCTCCCGGACCATCTTCAGGGCGTCGAGGGTCATATCCTTGAAGCCGTCGGGAAGGTCGTTTCTGACCCCGCCGAACCGGACGAAGCTGTGGTTGATCCTCGCCCCCGTCACGCTCTCTATGCAGGTGAGGACGTCCTCTCGGTCGATGATCATGTAGAGGAAAGGCGAGTAGACGGCGCTCGCGATGAGGGTAAGAAACTCGGCGGTCCCCAGAAGATGGCTCTGGATCCTCGAAAGCTCCTGGGTGATGACCCGGATGTACTGGGCCCTCTCGGGGGGCTCGATCCCGAGGAGCCTCTCGACGGCGCCGCAATAGGCTTCATTGTTGGTGAGGGCCGCCATATAGCAGAGACGGTCGGTGATGGGGATCCCCTGGACGTACGTCCTGTTCTCCATGATCTTCTCGATCCCCTTGTGGATGTACCCGACGTCCAGGAACGCCTTCCTAACCCTCTCCCCATCGACGAGGATGTCGAGGAGGAACGGGCCCGGGACTACGGCGTGCTGGGGCCCCAGGTGGAGGATCATCTCAGAGGACTCCTTGATCTCCATCTCCTCCCGCTCCCGGAAGGTGGGGTACTTAGGCCTCTGGGCGGGGACGGTACCTGCCTCGATCTCGGCCTGCGTCGGAGGGATGCGGTAATGGGTGTACCCGTCGGGGGTGACCGTCTCTATCGCCCTCTCCCCGGTGGTGACGTCGGGATAGCCCTTGAAGTCCTTCCTCCAGGGCCATGACCCGACGAGCTCGTCGGGTAGCAGGAGGGGGTAAAGCTCGGGATGTCCTTCAAAATCGATCCCCAGCATCTCCCAGATCTCGCGCTCGTACCAGTTGGCGTTCCAGTAAAGGCCTGTCAGGGATTTGACCCGGGGGTTCGCCCTGGGGGTCTTAACCTTGAGGAGGGCCACCACCTTATGAGCCCCGTGGCTTGCGAGGAGCTCCGTCACCTCGAAGAGGCCTTCATCGATCCTGTCGACGCCCACCGCGCCAGAGTAGTGATCGAAGCCGTGATTGTCCCTCAGATACTTGCAGACCTCAACGATCCTCTCCGGCTTGACCGTAGCCCAGAGCTGCCGCTCGGGGGCGACCTTCGCCTCCTCGATCGCACCCGGAAAGGCCGACTGCAGGGCGCTCAAGACATCATTTGCAGTTTTCAACGATGAACTCCTCCTCTAATAGCCCCTCTTGTCCTTACGCTGCTTGATCTTCTCCTGAAGAGCCCTGAAACCCTCTATGAACTTCTCGGGCCTCGGCGGACACCCAGGGACGTAGACATCTATAGGGAAGAATCGGTCGGTGTTGTTGATGATGTTGTAAGAGTCGTAAAAGGGCCCTCCAGAGATGGCACACTCGCCTATCGCCATGACCCACTTCGGCTCCGGCATCTCTTCCCAGAGGTCCTTTATCGCCGGAAGGTACTTCCTGGTTATGTAGCCGCTGATGATCATGACGTCGACCTGCCTTGGGGTCGCCCGGGGGAAGATCCCGAACCGATCGCAGTCGTAGTGGGGACATCCGAAGACGAGCATCTCGACGCCGCAACAGCCCATCGGCTGCATCAGAAACCACAGCGAGTTCTTTCTGCCCCAGTTCAGGACGTTCTTTATGGGGCCCATATCGATGATCTCGTGGATCTTCTCCGTGGTCGTAAACCAGACATCTGTCAGGGGCCTACCCCAGATCGTCCACTTCTCCAACTCCTCATCAACAGCAACCGGAACAGGTATGACATCACTTATACCCAACGCAATGCCTCCTTCTTAATGTCGTAGAGCAACCCGATCAAGAGAACAACTATGAAAATAGCCATCCCGGTGATCGCAATGCTCACTCCGCCTACGGCGGGGATCGCCTCGGAAGCGTAGACATAAATCCATGGGTAGAGGAATAAAACCTCAACGTCGAAGACCACGAAGACGATGGCGAAGAGATAGTACTGGACGTTGTACTGGACTCCAGCGTCCCGGATGGGTCTCAGACCGCCCTCGTAAGTGGACCTCTTCCGAAAAGTTGATTTTTGAGGAGATATTATCTTCACGGCAGCTAGCGCGCCGATAGGCACTAGAGCACCTATTATCAAAAACATAATAAGTGGGATATAATAGTCCACTGCCACCATTTCGCCGCTCATTTTTTACCTCCTTTAGCCGTAAGAGCTAAACACAAAGTACTGATATAAAAGGTTTATGAGAAAATCGATTAGCACCACGATCGCTAAGCAGGGAAGCCGCCGATCCCAAAAGGGGAGAAATCAGCATAATTAGGGTGAGTTTAGGTGGATTATATAAACCAGATCAAGTTAGAGGCCGGGATGGAGATAGATGAGCTGGTGAGGATGATGGAGCGTTGCGGCTTTGGGGCCAGGAGGCTGGCAGAAGCCGTCAACATCTACGAGGAGATGCTCTCGGAAGATTATACCAGAGTCTTCACCCTGGCCGGCGCGATGATCCCTGCGGGGATGAGAAATATAATATCGTCCCTCATAAGGGAAGGGCGGATAGACGTCCTCGTATCCACCGGAGCGAACCTCGTCCACGACGTCATCGAGGGCTACAGCCATCACATCCTGGGAGATCCCGAAGCTTCCGACCCATCTCTGAGAGACGAGGGGATGAGCAGGATATTCGACGTCTATGTCGAGGATGGCGACTTCGCCAGGTTCGAGGAGATCCTTCAGGATTCGCTTCCAGAGGGGACCGACCCCATGACCGGAAGAGAGTTCTTGAGGCTCCTGGGAAGCAAGATCGACGACGAGAAGTCGATCCTGCGATCTGCCTACGACTGCGGCGTTCCCATCTTCTGTCCTGCCCTCTCCGATTCGATGATCGGCTTACAGGCCTGGCTTTATAAGCAGACGAGAGGGCTAACCGTCGACGCCTTCGGCGACGTGGGGGAGCTGGTGGATATCTTCTACGGTGCTGAACGGTCAGGGATAGTGATCATTGGTGGAGGAGTCCCCAAGAACTTCGCCCTCCAGGCTATGCTCGTGACCCCAAAGAGCTTCGACCTCGCCATCCAGCTCACCACAGACCGACCAGAGGCTGGGGGGCTCTCGGGAGCGTCCCTATCGGAGGCGGTATCCTGGGGGAAGATCGGTCCGGAGGCGAGGAAGGTCACCGTCTACGGCGACGCCACCATCACCTTACCCCTGATGGTGGCGGCGACTCTGACCAGGCTTGAGAAGAAATAAAGGGCTGGTATGAGTTACCATCTTTGATAGGACGTGGTATCATAAAGAGAACGGGAAAGATTCTTGACGTGGTGGTGGGGATCAGCGGAGCCTCCGGGGTAGCCTATGGCATCAGGCTCCTGGAGGTCCTGGCTGAGATGGGATCGGCCACCCACCTGGTGATGACCGATGCTGCCCGGAAGATAATAGAGATCGAGACGGAGGCGACTCCCATCGAGGTGGAGATGATGGCCGACCGGGTCTATTCCCCCCGGGACTTCACCGCTTCGATAGCCAGCGGCTCTTACCTCTTCGACGCCATGGTGGTGGCTCCCTGCAGCATGAAGACCCTGGCGGGGATAGCGAACGGCATCTCCGACACCCTCATCACCCGGGCGGCCGACGTCTGCTTGAAGGAGAGGCGCAGATTGATATTGGTGACCCGGGAGTCGCCCCTCAACCTCGTCCACCTGAGGAACATGGTCGCCGCCACCGAGGCGGGAGCTATCATCGTTCCTCCGTGCCCGGGCTTTTATACGAAGCCAGAGACCGTCGAGGAGATGGTGGATGTGGTGGTGGGGAGGGTCTTGGACCTCCTCGGAGCCGACCACCAGCTCTCCAGGAGGTGGAGGACTCCGATGAGCGGAAATGCTTATAACGACGAAAATCAGATGGAAAAGAGGTGACTTAGATGAAATGTCAAATGTGTGCTATCGACAAGGAGACGCTCCCGGTAAAGGCCAAGCAGGCTACCATACACGGGATCAAGGACACCGTTTTTAACGTCTGTAAAGAATGTCTTGAAGCTGCCCATAAATCGTACATGGACAAAGAATTTCTCCTGAAGAAGGGAGGAGAAGGATAGCTTCATCCTCATCAACCCCGATCATCTCCGCCCTTTATTTGAGGGAAGAGTCCCCCGGACCCGGAGATATGCTCGGGGATGGACTATCTATGGGGTTGAGATCGATGGTCGAGGTTGATGATCGATGCTGCCGGTCTCTGACGAGACGGTCTCGGATAAACTTAAATTTGTGATGGTTTGTACTTCGTTCACAATACCAATTCGAGGCGAGATAATTTGACACCATTTATTGAGATCCGGGACTTGACGGTGCGGTTTGGCGAAGTTGAAGCGCTGCGTGGCGTCAATTTGGAGATCTTGGAGGGGGAGTCTCTCGGCATCCTGGGGAGGAGCGGATCGGGAAAGAGCGTCCTTTTGCACGTCCTTCGTGGCGTCGAGACCTTCGAGGATATCAGCGGAAACGTGATCTACCACGTCGCACGATGTCCCAAATGTCGGAACGTAGAGCCGCCGAGCAGGGCGGGAGAGAAGTGCAGATGCGGCGGGTCTTTCGAGCCCTTCGACGCCGACTTCGTCTCCCTCGGGATAAACGACCGGGATAGACGGGACATATCTCGCAGGATAGCCATCATGCTCCAGCGGACCTTCGCCCTCTACGGTGACGAGAGGGTGATCGTCAATGTCATGCGGGCCGTCGAGGAGGCGAGCGGGGGGTCGATCAGCGTCAACCGGGCGGCGGACCTCCTCGACGAGGTTAACCTCTCCCACCGGATGATGCATGTGGCCAGGGAGCTCTCGGGGGGCGAGAAGCAGCGGGTAGTCCTAGCCCGTCAGCTCGCCAAGTCGCCTATGATGCTCCTGGCGGACGAGCCCTCGGGGACCCTGGACCCGAAGACCGCAGAGCTGGTCCACGATAGCATAAAGCGGGCCGTCGAGGACTTCAACATGACGATGGTCATCACCAGCCACTGGCCGGACGTCATGGTGGAGCTGACGGACCGGGCCGTCCTCCTCGACCGCGGCGAGATAGTATCCCAGGGCAAGCCGTCGGATATAGCCGCAGAGTTCGCCGCCATGGCAGGCAAGATAGATGAGAGGAAGAAGGCTGATGTCGGCGCCCCTATAATCCGATGTAAAGATCTCTCAAAGCGGTATATAAGCATCGACCGGGGTGTCATCAGGGCGGTGGACGACGTCAGCCTGGAGATCTACGAGGGTGAGATCTTCGGCCTGGTGGGGACGAGCGGAGCCGGGAAGACGACCCTCTCCAAGATGCTCAACGGGATCATCCTCCCGACGAATGGAGGGATATGGTGCAGGATCGGAGACGAGTGGGTGGATATGACGGTCCTGGGCGCGGACCATAAGGGGAGGGCTACAAAATACATGGGGATGCTCCATCAAGAGTACACCCTCTACCCATACCGGAGCGTCATCGACAACCTCACCGAGTCGATCGGCCTCGCCCTCCCCTTCGAGCTGGCGGAGAGGAAGGCGATCCACACCCTCGTCACCGTCGGCTTCTCCGAGGAGGAGGCGATGAAGGTCCTATCCAAGAACCCCTACGAGCTGAGCGAGGGGGAGAGGCACAGGGTCGCCATGGCCCAGGTCCTCATCAAGGAGCCGAGGATAGTCGTCCTGGACGAGCCTACGGGAACCATGGATCTGATAACCAAGATAGACGTCTCCAACTCCGTTCTGAACGCCAGAGAAGAGCTGGGCGAGACGTTCCTGATAGTCAGCCACGATATGGACTTCGTCCAGAACGTCTGCGACCGGGCGGCGCTGATGCGAGACGGAAAGATCGTCCACGTGGGGACCCCCGATGGCGTCCTCAACCTGATGACCAAAGAGGAAGAAGAGGAGATGCTGGGGAGTTAACTTGAAAGTCTCTGTTAATGGTGCTGAGATCTCCCTCGAGGATGGCTTGACCCTCAGGGACGCCCTGGATACCGCAGGCGTCCTAGCCCCCGAGGGCGCCACCATCGGGATAGTCAAGGGCCGGGAGGAGGTGGAGCGAGAGACCGACTCTTACTGGCTCAACACCACCAAGGGCAAGCTGAGGATAGAGCTTATCGATACGGGGTTGCAGGAGGTCTGGCACGAGGCGGTCCGGCAGATACCGGGGCTTAAGGTCAGGTGGAGTGACGTCGCCGCCGTCGCCTTCGGTCCGGTCTCCACCAGGATCGCCCCCTCGAGAAGGGTGGAGGAGTACGACCGGTGGGAGGTGGCCCTGGGAGCCGGCGGCTTTGAGGCTGATAAGTCTCAGATAGTCTTCTCGAGGAAGAGACATTCTGCCGCCTACGGCTCCCCCGCCGAGAACCGGGGGGTCTTTGCGGCGGTGGTGGGGGGAAAAGACCTCCTGGGAAGGCTGGAGATGGGTGATTCGATCCTGGATGTGGAGCCTATCGTCGAGTGGGCGGCGCTCTCCGATAAGATGGCGACCCAGGACCTCTCCCTCCCCCTCACCGACGGGATGGAGATCTACACCAGATTTGATGTCGACCTGAACGAATCGGCGCCCCAGGGGGCGGAGTTCTTCCTCGCGGCTACCAGGGACGGGGTCTTCGCCGTCGCAGGGACCTCCAGCTCCTTCGCCTCCACCGACGTCCTGCTGGGAGAGCGGATCGAGTTTGAGAACCGTGAGCCGAGGAGCGAGGGCGCCGTCACCATCCGGACGAGCGGGAGGGGGCTGGGGAGGATCTTCATCTACAAGGCGGACAGGACCTCCATCCCCGGCCACTCCATGGTGGGGAAGGTGAGATCCGGGATGGACCTGGTGAAGCTCGCCGAAGCGGGGATGAAGCTAGCGGTGAAGGTCAATCCCGAGAGGATCATGCTGATGGGCCTTCCCCTCAAAGAGGCGGAGGAGATCGCTCAGGATCAGGGGATCGGCTTTGAGGTGGAAGGTCATACAGGAGACGATGCCGTGGTGGTGGAGCAGAAGCCCGTCACCACCATGCAGATCCTCAAAGAGAGAAAGGTAGTCGTCACGTCCATCCCGTCAGACCGGATGGTGGCGATAGAGCTATACGACGACCTCGCCCCCAAGACCCTCGACTACTTCAGGCACGTGGTGGGGCTGAAAGAGAAGCCGGTCGGACCTTTGCCCGTATACTTCGTCTACGAGAACACCGTCCTCTTCAAGCCGGCGATCTCGGCGACCAGCTACAAGGAGATACTCCCCGAGAATAAGCCCGATGAGTTAGTCCGGGCCGGCGAGATCGGGGTGACAAACCAGGCGGCAAAGAACGCCGGCCTAGTGGGGGTGAAGCTCGTCGACGACACCAGGTACGGCCCCTCTGGAGAGAAGTTTTTGGCGACGAACATCGTCGGCAGGATCCTCGAGCCCGAGAAGCTCCGGTCCGTTAGAGAGGAAGAGACCGTTTACGTTCTGGAGGTCCGATAGGTGAAGTCTACCAAGTACGTGGTGACGAGTCAGGATTCCGATGTCCTCCCCTCCGATATAGCCCTCAGGATTTACGAACTCGGCCGCGACATAAACGTCAAAGAGACCTGTTTTGGCGTCATCATCGACGGCGAAGAGGAGGATATATCGGCGACGGTGGAGGATCTGAGGAAGATGGACGAGACCAACATCTTCATCAAAGATCGGGGCTTCTCTCCCGGAGACCCACGAAGGTGCAGGGGCCACCGAGGCGGCGGGGCCAGGCCCGGCTTTTACATGATGGAGCACGAGTCAGAGATCCTGCCCCTGATATCCCGGGGGCTCGCCTCCGAGGCTAGGGGGGAAGATCCTCCCTCCGGGGTCGAGACTAAGAGGCGTCCGACATTGGAAGATTTGGAAGCGATGATTAACGAGGAATTTTCCTGAGGTCCTTTCATGGTTAAAGTCATGGTATACCCCCCCACCAGCATGATCCTCGCGGATCTCGTCGAGAGGAAAGGCCACGAGGCGCTGGTAGTCTCAAAAGAAGTGAGAAAGAAGGTCGACACCCCCGGTCTCGACTCGCCCCCCCTGAACATGACCACCGAAGACCCCAAGAAGGGGCTGAAGTACGCCGCCGTCGACGTCCCCTCCGGGGTGAGAGGGAGGATGGCGCTCCTGGGGCCGATGATAGAGGAGGCGGAGGCGGCGATCGTGATAAAAGGAGACGACTGCACCCTGGGGTGCACCGGCTGCGCCAGGACCAACGAGCTCGCCCGCTTCCTCCTCAAGACGAAACGGATACCCCTTCTGGAGCTCGAATACCCCGAAGATGAGGTTGAAGCGAAGCGGTTCGTCTTCAAGATCCGGGAATTTCTGGAGGGTTTGAGTTGATCAGGATAGCCCAGCTCTCCTGCGGCCCCGAGTACAGCGGCGTCCAGGGGGAGCTGCAGAAGGCGGCCGACATGGTGGGAGCGGAGCTGATATTCCCCGAGGTCTCCCTCGAGGACGTCATGAACGTGGAGGAGAGGTTCGGGATCGAGGTGGCCAGCGGCGACCTCAACCTCGCCATGGCCAGGGCGACGCGGATCGTGGAGAACCCCGACCTCGCCGACGCCGTCTTCGTCGCCACCTGCTTTCGGTGTGCCGAAGGCGCCATAGTTCGAAGCGAGATCAGAAAGTACATCCATGAGAACTCCAGGATCCCCGTCCTCAGCTACTCCTTCACCGAGAGGACGACCGCCGAGACGCTCCTCACCAGGATGGAGGCCCTCGTCACCACCGCCAAGTTCAAGGGACTATTATCCCGGGAGAGACAGACGGGCCTCACCGCCGGGATCGACTCCGGCTCGACGACGACCAAGTCGGTGGTAATGAAAGATAACGAGGTGATAGGGACAGGCTGGGTTCCCACTACGGAGGTCGTCAAGAGCGCCGAGGCAGCCTACAACGCCGCCCTCGAATCCGCCGGCGTAAAGAGAGAGGAGATCCAGGGGCTGGGGACGACGGGGTACGGCCGCCACCTGGTGGGAAGAGAGTTCGGGGCGAAGCTGATCCAAGAGGAGATCACCGTCAACTCCAAGGGGGCGGTCTTCCTGGCGGAGGCCCAGAAGGGCGAAGCCACGGTGATCGATATCGGTGGGATGGACAACAAGGCGATATCCGTCCAGGACGGGATCCCTGGGACCTTCACCATGGGCGGGATCTGCGCCGGGGCCTCGGGGAGGTTTCTGGAGCTCACCGCCAGGCGGCTCGGGGTCGACATAACGGAGCTGGGGAAGCTCGCCCTGAAGGGGGACTACCAGAAAGTCCCCATGAACAGCTACTGCATCGTCTTCGGGACCCAGTCCCTGGTGAACAGCCTCTCGGCAGGATCGAAGCCCGAGGACGTGGCGATGGCCGCCTGCCACAGCGTCGCAGAGCAGGTCTTCGAACAGCAGCTGCAGGAGGTGGAGGTGAAAGAGCCGGTGATCATGGTGGGGGGTACCGCCCTGATCGAGGGGCTCCCCCGGGCGATGGAGCAGCTTTTAGGGATGAAAGTTATGGTCCCCCATTACGCCCAGTATATCGGCTGCGTCGGCGCTAGCCTCCTCGTCTCCGGCCTCGTGGAGGATTGAGATGGAGATGGACCCCCTCGAGGTCTTCGAGGTCGAGATGCCCGGAGAGGGTTACGGGGCCGATAAGTACCGGGAGATCATCATGGACATCCTCCAGGATCTGGGGCTCATCAGGTCGATAGGGAGGCTCTACGTTTACGTCAACATAGAGAGACCCTACTTCGCCGTCTTCGGGATGATCCGGGGGAAGCTGCCTCCCCTGAAGGTGGAGGAAGTCGGCGACCTGGTGGCCGCCGAGGGCGGGTATCAGATCACCGTTGAGGACGAGGAGCATATGGCGGGGCTCATCCGAGCCCTCTGGGGCGCCTACGGCCGGGAGAAGGTGGAGCAGCCCGATAGAAACGTCCTCGTGGTCCTATCGGAGGAGTCGCCCGGAGGTCTGGTGGTGGCGGATCTGGAGACGGAGTTTCGACGCGACCTCCTGGACGCCCTGGTACGGATAGCCCCCGAGGGCTTCAGGAACCGGAGGAACGAGATGGCAAAAGATAACTTCTTCTTTTTGGCGGCGGAAGAGACGATAACTCCAGAGATCATCGCCGAGGCCAAAGAGAGGCTGGGGGGTATGCGAGATGCTTGATCCCGTGATGTTCACCGGCGGCGTCTACAAGCACGACCTGGTGACGGAGCTCATCGAGGACCTGGGAGGCTACCTCCTCCAGAAGAACGTCACCCAGAGCGAGGTGATCCTCCTGATGCTCGTCCCCCACGAGGACATGCCGGCGTTGGAGGCTATGACCAAGGAGCTGAAGGGGAAGCTGGAACGGGCTCCCCTCGCGGGGACGGAGATCGCCGTCGTCACCCCGACCCTCGCCATCCATCACCTCCCCCACCCCGCCTGCGACGTCGCCGAGTACATCAGGAGGCATGGGGCCAAGAGCAACATGATTGGGATGGGGCGGGGGGTCGCAAGAGAGATCTCCCAGATGGACGAGTTCGAGTCCGCCCTCATCAACGAGCACGACGCCGTCGTATTCACCTTCGGAAACTTCGCCGACTGCATCCTCAAGAAAGAACACCTCTATCGGACCCTCACCGTCCCCGTCATCGTCACCGGTGGCCCCGAGATGAAGAAAGAAGATCGCCCTTACGCCTTCGAGTACGTCCCCAACGTCGGCCGGATCGCCCACAGGTCCCGGAAGGCGACGGAGATCGGGTCCCTCGACAACATCATCGCCGCCGTTGGGAGGGCCCTCGACAGCGTCCGGGCCTCGATATCGAAGGACCCCCTCACCACCACCCCGCCGAGGGCGATGGAGGTGGTTAGAGAGCAGGTCCCTGACGTTACGCAGTCCCTTTCGCCGCTGCCGATAGCCCTTAACCTCAACGGCCTGAGGATTAAGCTGCCATACGATGAGTACGCTGAGGCGGTCGCGGGGGTGGAGTTCGACGAGGGCGTCACCCTTGGGGAGATCGCGAAGGTGATGCCCTCGAGGATGAAGAACTATATACTCGTTCGGATATTGCCCGTATCAGAGACCGGCTTTGTCGTCTAGGTGAGGGGAAATGAGCTTTGAAGAAGATCTGGAGAAGGTCCTGGAGAAGGGGAC
>CP086218.1:1214629-1220930 GCA_020844795.1 Methanothrix sp.
CTTCGGAAGAACGCTTTAAAGGCCAGATCTACCCGTTCTTGGACGTTCTGGAGGGTCTGAGAGAATACCTCCGTTAGTTCTGGTTTGTTTTTCTTCCACTCTGGCAGCAAGTAGTGAGTCTCATACTTAGATATGGATTTACCTTCTTGTTCGAAAGAGTTTTTCCGATATGCTAAAGTCTCGTTATAGGTCCATCTGCACAGCTCCAAGGTCTCTTCCATCTTGGACCGCTGTGCTTTTGTCGGATAGATCCTATATTTGAAGGCTTTAAGCATTATACTTATTTATGCAGTCATAGTATTTAAAGATTCATGGCTTAAGGCGGGATACGATTCATCCCCGGCCCGAAGACCGGGGTTTTCTCTACCCCTGCACCCAGCCTCTATAACCCACCCCTGCAAGCCTTCAGATCGGACTTGTGGGAGTAAAACCGAGTCCGCCGCGGAAGTTCGATCCGAAGTCCATCTTTTCGAATTCGATTAACGAGACCTGCTTATAGACATCTCCTCGATCGGTCCCCGCCCCCAGCTGGAAAGGCACCCATGAGTCGTTGAACTCTCTCCCGAGGCCAAGTCCTCCATCGAACCCGCTGGGGCTTGGACCTGTACCGATCCCGCCGGAA
Organism: Methanothrix sp.; assembly: GCA_020844795.1. Lineage (GTDB taxonomy): Archaea > Halobacteriota > Methanosarcinia > Methanotrichales > Methanotrichaceae > Methanocrinis. The sequence goes on from CP086218.1 coordinate 1,215,252, forward strand.
GCGTTTGTCATATTCGATATAGATCCGTTAGAAAGCCCCCTCAATTCACCTGAATCGCCGTCCCTTGCTCCAGGATCTCCCGAAGGGTCGTCCATGAATACCAGCCTCTTGAACCGTCCGGTATCCGACTCCACCACCCCCGACGGCTCTGTTGCCAGAACCGGCTCGACGGTCTGAGCACCCTCGGAGGAGTTCTCAGAGAGGTCGGGATCTAGCTCACCCTCCTCATCTACAGACCCGGGAGAGGCCGGCGGCTCTGAGAGGTCCAGTTCGACCTCAAAATCAAAGAGGTCGGTCGAATCTATAGTCGGGGACGATTCGTATAAGTCTGCGATCTCCTGGTGCCCCGATCGATCCAGAGACCCCTTTCTTTCGGGATCGACCTCGATGACCACCGGCTCGGATGGAGTCGTCTTTGATACCGGTTCAAAGCTGCTCAAAGCCGCGAAGGATCCGAATATCTCGGGGGCGGTCTTCTTCTCAGGCCCTACATCTACCACCGCTGCCAGAGGGGGGGAGCTGGCGGAGGGGGATTCGGGCTCAGGGTGAGAGGATCCACTCTGGAAGGCCGTCTTCTCCTCCTGAACCGGCTTCACCTCTTCGATAGCCTGACCCTCATCAACTGGCGGGACGTTGGCGGGAGCCTTCTCCGGAACCTCTCCATTGCCGACCTTCGGCTCCTGGGACCCGCCGGATCTCGCCCTCTCGGTCTTCTCCGGCTCTCTCTCGATCCTTGGGGTGGCCTTAGCTGAAGGGGATATTAAGACCTCTGGAGCCTCGCCAATCTCAGAGATGACGGCAGGGGGGCCGCGGACGGCGTCGGCCCTGGAATCGTCGCCTTCGACCTTCAGGGACCTTTCATCGACGGCTGAGACGATCTCATCTGAAGGCTTGTCCGGAGTCGTTCCTCCTTTCCCGGAATAGGAACTTTTCCCGCCGCCGGAGGATCCGAAGAATGCGGGGCTGGCAGATCTGCCGGATTCGTCCCTCTCCACCATCCTGGGGGTCTTATCCAGCTTCTCAGTGGGCGGAACCATGACAGGCCTCCCAGATCCGGGATCGACCCTCAGATCAGACGAAGATCCGCCCCCCCCCGACCATGAGACCGGATCGTTGGAGAGGAGAAGGCCCAGGCCAGGCGTCAGGAGGACGATCCCCAGGACCATCAGGACGCTCCATACGCGGGCCTGCTTTTTTGGAGGGATATTGAGCCGCCTCAATACCTCCATATCCCGCAGCTTCCGATCCCGTCCCTTATGGGTCGTAAGGATCTTATAAGCGGAGTATCCCGTGATCATCGAACCTGCGACGGTGGCTAAAAGGGCTAGCATGGCTCCCTCACGAACTTACCTGATCTGTTTATATATCGTAGTTATATATCTGTTACGCATAAAGTCATAAAAATACTTTTCGTAGGTTGGGGAAATAGTCTAACCTTTAAATCGAGGTGATCCATTAAGTTCGAGGCCTTTAGCATGAGAGAGGAAGAGAAGTTCGAGATCATATGGGATAACGCCCAGAGGATGCCGGAGATGGAGAGGATAGTCTTCTACGAGCTTGAACGAAAGAAGCTGGTGGTGGGGCTGCTGCTGGCCATATCCTTCTTTGGAGGAGGGGGGCTGATCTACTCTGGAAAGACGGCGAAGGGTGCTCTCCTGCTCCTGGTCAACGGACTCCTCCTGGCAGGGTTCCTATCCCTCCAGGGGTTTGGTCCCCTGACTACCGGCGAGACCTTCGTCGGAGCAAGCGTCTTTCTCATACCCCTGATACTGGCCATATACGTCTACTCGATGGTGGAAACGAAAAGGGCGATAGATAAGTACAACAAGAGGCTTTACCTCATGGTCTTCGACCGTAGACCTCCATGAACCTCCCATCTTCCTGGCATAACCGGGGGAGATTTCCGGGGGGCGAAAAGAATTCCGGGATCGGCGGCTGAAACTCCCCCGCCGATCCATTCTATCCTATCCTTATCCTATTAGCAGCCTATTTCGTCAAAGTTCAGTTGACGTAGACCACCACGGTGCTCTCGCCGCTGCATCCGGCGAGGGTATAGCTCAAGGTGAAGCTCTTCTGGCCAGGAGCTCCAAACCTCGAATCGAGCTGGTAGGTCCCCGTCGATACCTTCCGCAGGGCGCTACTCGTCAGGACGGCGTCGGCCGGGCTCCAGGTCAGCCTCAGGTTCGATGGATCGGCGAGCTCTCCCCCGGGACCGCGGAACTTGACGGTGAGGGAGTAGGGACTGTAGGCTCTAGTGGCGCTGAAGTCCATGGAGGCCCAGCAGATGGCCATCGAGTCCATCGATATCGCCGGCCGGACGAAGATGTTCCCGCCAGGACCGTCCTGATGGACGTAGGCGACCCAGAGGAGGCCGTCGGAGGGGTTGAAGGCGAGGGTCGGCCAGACCTCATCGCCGGAGGTTCCCGTCAGTTGAGCCCTATCGATCAGCCTCCAGCCGGGATCGAACCTCTCCATGTAAAGGTCGAGGCTCCCCGCCTCCTGAGAGCTGTAGGCCAGGTTGAAGACGCCGTCATGCCAGAGGAGGGATGGGTAGTCCTGGACCGAAGGGCTTGTGGTTATCCTCCTCTTCTCCAGGGAGTTGAGGCTCCGATCGTACTTCTTGACGAATATATCCTTGTTGCCGGTCTCTTCCGAGACATAGGCGACGTAGAGCCTCCCATCCCCTCCCAGAGTGAGGGACGGCCTGTCCTGGTAGCTCGCCTCGGTCGTCACCCTCACCTTCCGGATAGATGTCCAGGCGGAGTTGAACCGCTCGATGAAGATGTCGCCGCCGGAAGACGGGCCCGTCTCCCAGGACTGGTAGGCGAGGTAGAAGTCGCTGCCCACCCTGATCAGGGACGGGCTGTCCTGGTCCGCGGTGGAGGTGGTAAGCCTCCTGGTCTCGACGAGGAAGAGGTCGCGGTCGTACTTCTTCATGAAGATGTCCCAGTTTCCTGTCTCGTCGGAGACGTAGGCGACGTAGTAGTAGCCGTCGGAGTAGATCACCGACGGCGTGTCCTGGTAGGCCTGATCGCTGGTAGCCCTCACCTTCTGAATCTGGCTCCATCCGGGGTCGAACCTCTTCAGGAATATGTCGCCTCTGAATAACGGACCCGCCTCCCAGGACTGGTAGGCCAGGAGGCTGCCGTCGTCGGCGAAGACGAGGGACGGCCTGTCCCGGACCGCCTCGCCGGATGTGAGCTGCCTGACGCCTCCGGGACCTCTGATCTGGTAGCCGCTGTAACCCCGAGCGCTGTCATAACCGGTGGCAGGTGCGTGGTTTGCGTCCCTCACGTAGACGTAGACGCTGTACTCTCCGGCGTCACCGTAACCCGGGGACCAGGTCCAGGTGGGACTCAAGGACCAGTCCTGGACGACCTTCCAGACGTCTCCCGTCGAAGGACCCCTCAGCCAGAACCTGGTGAAGATCGGGTCGCCGTCGGGGTCCGTCGCCGTCGCCGTCCAGGTTATGGTGCTCCCGGCGATCTGGGGGCTCGGCCTGTCGGGGGTGAGGGCGGTGACGACGGGGGGCCGATTGACCGACGTCAGCTGGTATCCGCCGAAGCCCCGAGCGCTGTCGTAGCTGGTGGCGGGGGCGTGCTTGCCGTCCCTGACGTAGACGTAGACGTCATAGGCTCCAGCGTCAGCAGGGGAGGTAGACCAGGTCCAGGTACTGCTCGTGGACCAATCCCGAACGACCTTCCAGACGTCTCCCGTCGAAGGACCCCTCAGCCAGAACTTGTAGAATATGGTGTCTCTATCCGGATCCGTGGCAGATGCCGTCCATACGATCGTCGATCCCGCCGCCTGGGGGCTCGGCCTGTTCGGCGATAGGGCTGTCACCACGGGTGGCTGGTTGATGGGGACGAGGACGGGAGCGGTCAGGACGTATCCGCCGAAGCCTCGGGCGCTGTCGTAGCTGGTGGGAGGAGCATGTTTGCCGTCCCTGACGTAGACGTAGACGTCATAGGCTCCAGCGTCAGCAGGGGAGGTAGACCAGGTCCAGGTACTGCTCGTAGACCAGTCCCTGACGACCTTCCACGTATTCCCGGTGGAGGGACCCCTCAGCCAGAACCTGTAGAATATGGTGTCCCTGTCCGGGTCTGTAGCCGCCGCCCTCCATACGATCGTCGATCCCGCCACCGAAGGGCTGGGCGTGCTGGGGATCAGAGCCGTAACCGTTGGGGGAAGGTTCGCCGGCCTTATGGCGATCAGCTGGTAGCCCCTGTATCCCAGCATATCGTCGTAGCGGCCCGCAGGCTGGTGCTTTCCGTCCCTGACGTAGACCGCAAAGTCGTACTGGCCGGCGTCACCGGCGGAGGTAGACCAGGTCCAGGTCCTGGTGGTGGACCAATCCCTGACGACCTTCCACGTATTCCCGGTGGAGGGACCCCTCAGCCAGAACCTATAGAGGATGGCGTCGCCGTCCGGGTCTGTGGCGCTGGCCGTCCAGGTTATCCTCGCCCCGGCGATCTGGGGGCTCGGCCTGTCGGGGGTGAAGCTGGTCAGCTTCGGCGGGCGGTTGGGGGTCGGAGCCGGGTTGATGGTGATCGACCTGTCACCGTAGGAGTCCCAACGCTCCTGAGTTCCGTAATTCTGGCCTGCAATCCAGACCCTGAACGTATTCTGTCCGACGTCAGATGACGATGTGGTCCACGAGAACGTATTGGTTCGGGTATAACCTGTCATAGGAGCCCACTGGTCATTCGTCGCAGGCCCCCTCATCCAGAACCTGTACCAAATGTTCCCCGGCACTCCGCCGCTGGCGGTGGCCGTCAGGGTGATCCTCGTTCCCGCGTTCTGGGGTCCCGACGGGCTTGCGGTCAGAGACTGGAACTGAGGCAGAGGCACCGGAGACGGGTTGATGGTGATCGACCTGTCACCGTAGGAGTCCCAACGCTCCTGAGTTCCATAATTCTGGCCTGCGATCCAGACCCTGAACGTGTTCCCTCCGACGTCAGATGACGACGTGGTCCACGAGAACGTATTGGTCCGGGTATAACCTGTCATAGGAGCCCACTGGTCATTCGTCGCAGGCCCCCTCATCCAGAACCTGTACCAAACGTTGCCCGGCACTCCGCCGCTGGCGGTGGCCGTCAGGGTGATCGTCGTTCCCGCGTTCTGGGGTCCAGACGGGGTTGCGGTCAGAGACTGGAACTGGGGCGGAGGCGTCGGCGCGGGGTTGATGGTGATCGATGCGTCACCGTAAGAGTCCCACTGCTCCGCAGTCCCGTAATCCTGGCCTGCGATCCAGACCCTGAACGTGTTCCCTCCAACGTCTGACGCCGTCGTAGTCCACGAGAACGTATCTGTCTTGGTATAACCGGTCACGGGAGCCCACTGGTTATTCGTGGCCGGTCCCCTGAGCCAGAACCTGTACCAGATGTTCGCCGGGTCACCGCCAGATGCGGTTGCTTTGAGGTTGATAGTAGTTCCCGCGTTCTGGGGTCCAGACGGGTTTGCGGTCAGAGACTGGAACTGGAGCGGCGTAGGAGCCGGGTTGATGATGATCGATGCGTCACCGTAAGAGTCCCACTGCTCCACAGTTCCGTAATTCTGGCCTGCGATCCAGACCCTGAACGTGTTCCCTCCAACGTCTGACGCCGTCGTAGTCCACGAGAACGTATCTGTCTTGGTATAACCGGTCACGGGAGCCCACTGGTTATTCGTGGCCGGTCC
>CP086218.1:1221030-1226709 GCA_020844795.1 Methanothrix sp.
CGAGCCCCTGATCAAGGAGTTCTTCTACAGCCTCTCCGACGAGAGCCTCTACAGCCGGTTCATCTCCGCGAGGAAGAACGTCCCCCGGGAGGTGAGGCAGGAGTTCGTCGCCGTCGACTACTCCCGGGACATGGTGATCCTCGCGGTCGTCGAGGAGGAGCGCGAGCAGGAGACGGTCGTGGGCGTCGGCCAGTACAGCCTCAACCCGGATATGCACACCGCCGAGGTCGCTCTAGTCGTAAGAGACGACTTCCAGGGGAAGGGCGTGGGAAGCGAGCTCCTCCACTATCTCACTTACCTGGCGAAGAGGCAGGGGCTTCTCGGATTCAGCGCCGAGGTCCTCGTCACCAACCGGCCGATGATGGCCCTCTTCGAGGGGATGGGCTTTGAGATCGAGAAGAGGCGGGAGGAGGGGGTCTTCGAGATGAGGATGACGTTCGGAGGGGTGTGAAGTGGGTTTTTGGGGATAAGAGTTTTACAAGCTTACTTAATGCTTCTTGGCCTTGGTGAGATCAAAAGACCGGATCTTTGCTATTCCGTGTGGTTAGCAGATCGTCATTTATCATATCATGCTATTGAAAAAAAGCTTGTCAATCTCACAAGAAGATCTTTTCAAGCCCCGATCCGTACCTCTAGAAGTCCGCTGTCTATAGATTTCGTCGGTGACGTGACTTGACCGGCACTAATAAGCGCTCATGTGATGCTAAAATGAGATGGTCCGGTCTCAGACGACATGATAAGAGGCCCCTATCTCTCTGGAGATTGGCCCTCTTGACCCTCTCTCAGGCAATCATTTTCGAGTCCTTTGAGCTCTTGATCTGTCCAAGAGGCCAATTCTCTGCTCCAATCGATCTCTCGATAATTCATGCCAAGGGATAGAGAGAAACGAGATTATAATTTGCTTTGAAATATCATAAAAAATATTGAGGGTTCTGTCTCATGTCGTCTGTCCAGTTTCCCTGCACCAGGATGAGTGGGCTGGAATACAGGCCCCCTCTTCGCACATTGCGTATACACCCACATGCCAAACCTCATCGAAGCCTGCGACATACCACATAACTTGATCTGTCACTTCCTTGCCCCTGCCAGATTCCATCAGATCTGTATCTGTAATATAGACCTGTATGCAAAGGTCGTTATCTATGTTGCGCCAATAACTAACGTTAGCTGGATGCCCGATGGATGTGCAATAGTCAGTGACTTGGTCGTAAATTTGTCTATCAGTCAATGCATTCGAGCCGCAAATCGATACGGCCAAAACTGCCAATGTTGCCAATACATACTTCATCGTTCTCACCTGTTTCAAATTATCCTTATTTCTTTATATACTTTCGCCCTTCAGACCCTCACAACCTTTTTATATATTCGCATCTTTATATTGAAAACAGGGCGAAAGATACAACGTTGGAAAGGTAGCTATACTCACATTGATTCTGATCATATCCTTCGTTTAGTTACTTCTACTCATGCAAAGGCTAGCGATCTATTTATTCATCATCTTACTGATATTATCTATGAAGATAAAACATCCGGGAGAGGGCGATGGACCTGATCGCCATCGCCCATCCGGACTTCCGGACCTGGCTGATCGAGGAGGCGAAGAGGCTGAAGCTGATCTACCTGGATCAGGCCTACGTCCCCGGCAAGGGCGGCGAGTACCCCGAACATCTTGCCATCCACAGGACGACCCGCGCATGCCAAGAGATAGAGGAACGAGATCATAATTTGCTTTAACGTGTCATGAAAAAAGTATTGAGGGTTCTGCCTCATGCCATCTGTCCAGTTCCCCTGCGCCAGGATGAGTAGGCTGGGGTACAGGTTCCCTCTACGCCCTCTTCGCACATTGCGTATACACCCACCTGCCAAACCTCATCGAAATCTGCGACATACCACATAACTTGATCTGTCACTTCCTTGCCCCTGCCAGATTCCACCAGATCTGTATCTGTAATATAGACCTGTATCCAAACGTCGCCATCCATGGTGTAAGAATGACTAACGTTAGCAGGATGCCCGATGGATGTGCAATAGTCGGTGACTTGGTCGGCTATTTGTCTATCAGTCAACGCATTCGACCCGCAAATCGATGCGGCCAAAACTGCCAATGTCGCCAATACATACTTCATATTTATTACCTATTCCAAATTATCCTTACCTCCTTATATACGTTCGCCCTTCCGTGAGGGAGTCGAAGATCACAACGCAGCCGTCCCATGGGTCCCATCGATACCCATGTGCGACATGGAAATATCCTTTCAGTTCCCTTTTCATCGGGATGCCAGTTGCTACCCGCCGGACTTTTTGTTGGCCGGGATTGTCTCCATTGGTCATCGGTTAAGCCCACCACTCCTCAGTAAAGCGCTTTCTAGTTACATTCGGATCTACCGTCTAATTAATACTAAATTTTAAATATGTTTTTAAGTAAGTTTCTAATCCTATATAACTAGGACGCCAGCAAGTACTAGCTTGCGTTTTCAGTGAAGATACTTGACTTTGGTGAAAAGACGAATAACCGTGACAGCTTTAAGTGGGATGAAAAATAGTAACGAAAGATAGTGTGATAACCATCAAAAAAGCGCTGGATCCGACCTCGCGGACCTCGCACCGCGGCTCGGTCTCGGCTCTGAGCTCGGCAAAAAAAAGATGGGTGATCCGTTGAAAGAGAAGAGCAAATGGGAGAGTTCTTTGACGCACATGCGCCGATCTACTATGATAACGTCTTCACGAAGAACACCCTTCAAGAGGTGGACTTTCTCATCGAGGAGCTGGCCCTCCCGCCCGCAGGCTCCATCCTCGACGTCGGGTGCGGGACGGGACGCCACTCCATCGAGCTCGCCCAGGCAGCGGCTATTCTGTCACCGGGCTGGCCCTCTCCCGGGAGATGCTCGCCCGGGCCGCGGCGGCGGCCAAGTCGGTCTGCGTGGAGGTGGAGTTGATACTCTCGGACGCCAGCCGTTTCTCGCTACCCGAACGGTACGACGGCGCCATCTGCCTCTGCGGGGGGGCCTTCGGGCTCCTCGACGCGGAGGACGACCCCATCGGCCAGCCGCTATCCATCTTATCCAACATCTCCCGATCCCTGAAGCCAGGGGCGAAGGCCCTCCTCACCGTCTAGCTTATCCCGACTGCTGAATGAGGGGAAGATATTCTATGAACCGCAAAAAATACACTCGATTGGAAGAGATCCCCAACATCGGCCCCGCTATAGCGGAGGATCTGCGCCTGGTCGGGGTCTCTCATCCCCAGGATCTGATCGGGCGAGATCCCTACCAGATGTACGAGGAGCTATGCTTCAAAACAGGAGCGCGGCATGACCCCTGTGTCATCGACGTCTTCATCTCCGCGGTCAGGTTCATGGAGGGCGAGCCAAAACGGCCCTGGTGGGCTTATACCCCGGAGCGGAAGCAGAGGCTTTCCGGCGGGGATTCATTTGGTCAAACAAAGCGCTCCGGCAGACGGAAAGAAGAAGGAAGCCGCTGACCCAGGCCGCTGGGAGTGATACGGAATGCTCTGGGGGAAGGGCCTCCCCCCCCTCCCTCGCCTGGACGGCGGGAACGATCTTCACCGATCCGAAGAGGTTCCGCTTCAGGAGAGAATAGGAGGAAGACGGAAGCCCTGAGCAGGCCGGAGCCGCCGGAAAGTCCTGCTCGAAGGGCGCCCCCTCCGAAGGCCGCGGCGGGATCCTGGTCCTGCCTGGAAGGCCGCCCATGGAGTTCCGAAACCGTCTTATCGCCAGGCGACGAGGGAGGGGCGATGAACCCCGATAGAATCGAAGAGCTCATAGCCTTCCACGGGTCGACGAAGAAGGAGATCGCTGCCCGCCTCGCCGACTTCCGGCGGATCTGGGCCGCCGGGTCGGACGAGGACCTCTTCGCCGAGCTCGCCTTCTGTCTGCTGACGCCCCAGTCCCGGGCCAGGGTCTGCTGGCCCGCCGTCGAGCGGCTCCGGGGGTGCGGCCTCCTCTATTGCGGCAGCGCGTGCGAGGTGGTGGGGCAGCTGGAACGCGTCCGGTTCGCCGAGACGAAGGCGGGGCGGATCGTCGCCGCCCGCCGCCAGTTCACCCGAAACGGCCGGCTGGCCATCAGGGCCGTCCTGAACGGTTTCTCTGACGCCTTCGCCGCCCGGGAGTGGCTCGTCGGAAACGTCTCGGGGTTGGGCTACAAGGAGGCGGGCCACTTCCTCCGGAACATCGGCCTCGCGGAGGATCTCGCCATCCTCGACCGGCACATCCTGAAGAATTTGGTAATACTCGGCGTCATCGACGAGACCCCCAAGTCCCTCACCAGGAAGAGGTACCTGGAGATCGAGAAGAGGATGATGGAGTTCTCGCAGAAGACGGGGATACCCATGGGCCACCTCGACCTCCTCCTCTGGTCGAAGGAGACGGGGGAGATCTTCAAATGAAGTCCTGGAGCTTTGCGCTGCCGCTACCTTTTTCGGTATCGAGGCCGGCAGACCTGATAGACCTTTTCGAGATCCGCCCGCCGTACCTTCTCCCTCCGGCCTTCCGGGGGACGTCCTGGCTCTGGTAGTAGGCGGTCCAGAGGTCGCCGGCCGCCGTCCCGGCCCCCTCCTCAGCCCCCATATGCGGCGGATCCACCTCCTTTTCGTCTCGCTCTTCTCCTCCCTTCTCTTCCGAGACCTGGCGCCCCTCCTCCTCCTCCTCCTCGCCCCCCTCGGCCGACAGATCCATGATCCCGGATATCTCCGCCAGGGTGGCGGCGAGGCCGCCGCCCTCCTGGTGGAGGAGAGCTCCGTCGGAATAGAGGGAGGTCCAGGACCTCCTCCCGTCCCCGAGGACGATCATCTTTCCGGGAAACCGCCTCGCGAAGAAGTCGCAGATCTCAAACCCGACGTCGTGATGAGGTGAGATCCTCCCCCAGAGGACCCGGTCCCCCAGGGCTTGAAGCCTCACAAATCCCCTCATCCTGCAGACCTCCCCCCAGACGGCGAGGGCCATCCTCCGGATCCTGAGGACCTCCGGGTCCGTCGAGCCCTCCACCTCCTCAGGCGAAAGGGTCCTAGCCCGGGCCATCAACCGGTCGTTCGAGTCCCGGTGGGCGGCGAGATATCGGATAAGATCTCCCGTCCTCATCACGCCCCCCACCGGTCCAAGGTCGCTGCAGCCTTTCCTCCTACCTGGAGGAAGGGCCCCGCCCGCCGGGCGGCGACGCCCAGCTTGGCCAGATCCCCCATCCTCTCGATCCGGCCATTTTTTCTACAGAGGAGGATCCTCCTGGCGGACTTCGGGCCTATCCCCGGGACCCTGATCAGCTCGGCGAAGGAGGCGCCGTTCGGGTCGATCGGCTCATCGAGGCTCGATCGGGCGATCGCCACCTTCGGATCGCTGTTGCGGAGGAAGCCCTCGTCGTCGAAGGCGGCGGCTATCTCCCCTTCTTCGAGCTTGTAGACCCGACGGAGCCAGTCTATCTGGTAGAGGCGGTGCTCCCTCCATGCCGGCGCCCTCTCCCGATCAGCGAAGGCGGTCCCCGCGAGGGGGGTGAAGGCGGAGAAGTAGACCCGCTTAAGGTTCATGACGTCGTACTCGAGGAGGATCCGCTCGAAGATCTCCCGGTCGGTCTCTCCGGCCGCCCCCACCACCATCTGGGTCGTCTGGCCGGCGGGCAAGGCGAGATCTCGCGAGAGGTCCCGGATGTACCTCTGCCTCGCCAGGATGTC
>CP086218.1:1226809-1231556 GCA_020844795.1 Methanothrix sp.
GTTGGCGGGCGTGAAGGGATTCGAACCCTTGATCTACAGCTTAGGAGGCTGCCGCCTTGTCCTGGCTAGGCTACACGCCCACGACGGCTTTCTGGAGGGGGAAACTGGTATATCAAGGTTTCCGGCGCGTGTACCCAGCACGACTTAGGCTAAAAAAATTGGAGTTATCTTAATCGTGTTTTGAAGTGCTCCGCACTCAGTTTGATTCAAAAACCATTTATATCAGGCTGATTACGATTGAATAGAAATAAGAGGCTGCCAGCCATGCTAAACAGTTCTTTGCTATGGATATTAGCTTATCACTTATGTGGGATTACCATCCTGGATAGAGGTACTCCGCCAATAGAATCCTTGGGCACCTTGCCAATGGCAGTAAGGACTGCAGTAATAGAGGTGGCACAATCAGTTGACCCCGAAGGTGTTTCGCGAAACATCGTTGAGCATCAACTACTAAAAGTCAAAGATCCAAGAAAAGATACTTATCGATGGGTAGAAGATTGGAGTTTAAATCAAAATGAGTTAAAGGTTTTCTTTGAAGAAGCTCTTCCAGGTGAACGCCTTCATTACGATTCGCTCGAAGATTTTATACATCAAAATCGACTTGGAAGGCCAAAAGACAGTAGCTCAGATGAACATTACGCTGAACGCCTTTTCCTTGAGAAGGCTTACGTTCCTATTTTTGGCATAGCTGGTTTGTTTTTATTAGAGCCTCAGTATCCCTTTAATGACATTTCAGGAAGACGCCGCCGGATCGATTTTTTATTGAATGGAGCTAAAAAATATGCTATAGAGATCGAAGGGGCAGCTTTCCACAATCCGGCCAAAATCAGCGAAGAAAGCTTTGAGGATGAGAAGGATCGGCAGCGTAGCCTATCATCAAAAGGTTATGCTTACCTACCCTTTACTTTTAAAGACGTTCAACAAGGAAGATCTAGAGATCAACTAGAAGAAATAGCCCAAGAAGATCCGGTTTTGAAGCTCTTGCTGCCAAACCGCTCCGAAATAGAGGAGAAGAGACAGCAGCCTACTTTGATATACCTCGAATCTCTTTTAGTGCGATTCCCTCTTAGATATCAATTGTATCAGAAAGTCGCCCTAACAATTCTTTGGGAAGCTACTAAGAAGCAAAAGGAACGGATAATCTTGGCCGATTGGTCGCCGACATTGGCTCTGCTTCCAGTGGCCATTCTGGACACAGTGGCTCTCGTTGAGCGAGTGGCACGGCTTTATGGATTGGAGGTCGACCTTCCCGAAATAGATGTTCACATTGTGGGAACATACGATAAGATCGGAGTCTACGATATTTTAAAAAGTTACCTCGATGCAGAGCCAGGCCAAGGGAATCGCAAGATCGATGCAGGTAACACATCAGTAAATATCCACTTTACAGAGACGTTACCTGATGGCGTGGACTATATCTTTGCAGATGAAGCTGCAAGACCCCCACCTATGAAAGACTTTTTGTGGGGTTCGTCATTAACGCGCTTTCCGATACCGTTCTTGCTGACGGTTGGTGATAAAACACCCATCACACTGCCAAAGGCGACAGACCACGAGATATTGAACTATTTCGCTCGGCGTTACTTCCCAATTCCAGAGCTTAAAGATCGACAATACGAAATCTTAGTAAAAATACTTAACCAGGAATCAGTACTGGGTATTTTGCCGACAGGCTACGGTAAGTCTCTGGTCTTCCAACTTTATGCACTTCTAATTCCTCGAACTATCCTAGTGATCAGCCCGCTAAAAGCGTTGATTCGGGACCAGATTAATAATCTGCACCGGCAGGGGATCCTCTGTGCCGAATCGATCACATCAGAAGATAATTCTTCTGGCAAAGACAGGAAGTATAAGAGCCTTCAGGCTCAAAAATACCGTCTTTTTTATATCTCGCCTGAACGTCTCTCTTTAAAGGATTTCAACCGAGAGATTCAAGAAACCATGCAGAATAGCCCCATCGGTGCGCTGGTGATCGACGAGGCCCACTGCGTCTCTGAATGGGGGCACGATTTTCGTCCAGGGTACTTGCAGATCGATCGTTTCCGCAATACCATTGAAGATATAAGTGGACGCAAAGTTCCAATAATTGCGCTTACAGCTACCGCTTCAGACGTTGTGCGGGAGGATATATTGAAAGTGCTGAACCTCGATAAGGATGCGATTGTTCAAAATGTGAGTAGCGATCGACCTAATCTCAGTCTCTCAGTATGGCCGGTGAAATCTCGGAATATAAGTGCCAAGTCAGAGATGCTTAGAAGCTTGATTACTGAAAAGATACCTCACGCGTTAGGGATAGAATTTAGCGATTTTTTTAAATTGGAATGTAGAAAAACGTATTTTAATGCTGGAGTAATTTTCGGCATTTATGCGGATCCTGTTGGACGTAACACTATATATGAGGGAGTGCATTCGATTGCTAACGAACTAATAGATTGGATACCAATTGATAAGCAACTAATAAGAGTACATGCCTCTACCGCCAAACGTTTGTGTCCTTATTGTGAATCACATCGTTTAGTTTATGCAATCGATAGAGAACTATGGGATGAGGGTGTAGTATCTCGAGGTATTGGGCCTGCTGAGAAATATTTTAAATGTATGGATTGCAGCAAAATATTTAAGATAAATGAGGCCCGGAAATCTCCAAATTGGGATAATAAAATTCGTAAGAATCAGAAAGAATTTAAGGAGTCCCGATTCCCTTTTTTGGTGGCAACGAAAGGCTACGGCATGGGTATTGATAAGCGTAACATACGTTTTATTGTTCATCATGCCTTAGCCAGCGGCCTGGAAGGATACTATCAAGAAGCTGGGCGTGCCGGACGGGATGGACAGCATGCTCACGTTGCTCTTATGTACATTCCACCAGATCCCAAGTGTGAAAACGAGCATCTAAAATTAAAAAGCCCACCCAAACCACCATGTGTTTTAGCAAATCTCTTCAAAAAATGGAAATGCCCATACGATCTACCTGTTATATGCGACTATGGTCGCCAGGCTCGGTTCATTGAGGATTCTTATAGTGGCATAGAGACGGACCTAGAACATGTTATGGAGATCTACCGTAGGCTGGAAAAAAAATTGCTGATTCCTCCTAGAAGGTGGAGTAGAAACGATGACCAAGAAGGGGACAAAATCAGGGAGCTAGCACTATATAGGCTGCAACTATTAGGATTAATAAAGAATTACTCTATTGCCTATTCCCAAGGACTCAAAAACTTTGAGGTTGAAGGATATCGAAGGGATTGGGAACCGGAGGAGGTCGTTGCACGCCTCTCAGACTTTTTGGAGCGATATAAAGCTGGATCAGAACATATTAACAATTCTAAAACAAATCTTCTCAACATCAAAGTAAATTCCCAAGATCAAGGTATTCGCGGCGAAATATTCATTTCCGAAGTTACGAGAATATTATTGGAACACGTTTACAACACAATACCGAAAATGCGTTATCAGATGCTTGAAAATGAAATGAATTACGCTAATAGCAACAAATGTCGTCGGATAATTTTGAGAAGCATTTTTGACGATGTTGACCGCCTAATTTTAGATAAGTATCATTGTAACTTTTGTGACATATGTGTTCCAGACCTCAATTTTCCCTTCCCCCGGGCCGAGGTGCCTACCTACGAGGCCGAGTTGGAGGAAATTGTCAGCCGTTTGCCTATTTATCTGGAGAGTTTTGATATTAATACTTTGAAGGAAGTCGTGCAGGCCATTATAAAAAAGGAGGCGGTAACCAGCCTTTTCACCCGTATAACTTTTTATCTTGAGCAGAGATATAACAACCCTTCGGCGCTCTACATTGCTGGAACTCTAAGTAAACAACGTGGAGAGGGACAAGAGGCTCTACGCTACCTAAGAGATGGATTAAAATTCGGCATCGAATGGGGGTTACAACCCGAATCCCTCACCGCATTCTATAAGGAAGCAGTTAATTTGGACGCCAAAGAAGCTTTTTCCTGGCTTCTCGAAACCGGTGGTCCTTGGGACTCATCAGATGGACTTGAGTTCTTGCTAGATGAGGCTTACCAGCGCTTTGGCAAGAACTCGTCGGAATACATTCATCTTTTAGCTCTTTGGAAGCTACGAAAGCACAATGAGAACTTAGAGTCCCATAAGATGATTCGTCAGAAGGTCTATAACCTCATGATGTTGAAGGAGAACATATGCCCCGTCTAAACGACCTCGAAGTGGTGGATCACGAACTGAAGGACTTCCGTTCTCGCGCCCTGGATACTTTAAAGGCACTCGACGAGTTCGAAAAACTCGTTTCTGAATACTCCGAACTTAAACAGGCTTACGAAGCTATTCAGAAGAATGCCGCCGAAAGGGTTGAGGATCTAGATCGCCATATCGGGGGAATAGACCAGACATGGTCCGTTCTAGAAACCGATACACTTAATGCTCTGGAACAGATCAACAATGCTAAGCTTGAGCATAACCAGAAATTCGACAAACTTCAAAAAGACCACGACAAGCGCTGGACAAGATCTCAGGAGGAATTTATTAGAGTACAAAATGATATACAGATGGCCCATCAGAACCTGCGAAATGAGCTGTTGAGATCGGTAAACGATCTACATGGAGATTCTGAGCAGCGTTTCGCAGAATTTAATAAGAACTTCGACAGGTTAGCAGCCAGGCAAGCAGAATCGATCCAACACCTGAGAGATCAAATCGGCGATATAGCAGATTCATTGGTTGGGCTGGAAACATCACTTATGGACCATAAGAATTGTATTGA
>CP086218.1:1231656-1235675 GCA_020844795.1 Methanothrix sp.
CCATTGATCATGAAGCCGTGGCCCTCCCCCTGGTAGACCTTCAGCTCGAAGTACTTGCCTGCGGCGTCGAGGGCGGCGGCGTAATCGTATATCCCCGAGATGGGGCTGGGGACGTCCCGGGTCCCGTGGATGATCAGGATCGGCGCGGCGAGGCCGTCGATCAGGTCGGCGGGGCGGGCCTCGTCGTTGAAGCCGCCGGAGTAGGGAAATCCGTACCAGGCTACGCCGGAGCGAAACTCCTCCATTCCAGGGAGAAATAGCATGGTGTACCTCCCCCCGGCGCAGAAGCCGGTGAGGCCGAGGCGGTCGCCGTCCACATCCTCCCTATCCACGAGGTAGGCGGCGGAGGTCCTGACGAGCTCCTCGACGACCTCGTCCCGGGGCGTCCTGTTGAAGGTCTGCCATTCGGGCGCGATCACCACGTGCCCAGAGGCTGCTAGCCGATCTGCCAGATCCCGGTAGCCGGGCTCCAGGCCGTTGAAGGAGTGGATCATCACGATCCCGGGATAGGTCGGATCGTCGCCTCCGTCTTGCTTTGGAGCGGGGGAAGCTACGTAGGCGGGATAGGTGAGATCTCCGCTCTCGATCGGTGCGGTGGAGCTCTCCACCGGGAGTGGTGGGGCGGATCCGCCCCTCTCCTCGGCCCGATCGACGCAGCCGGCGGTGACGACGAGGGCCACCGTCGTCAGGATCAGAAAAAGGATCTTCACGCTCTCAAGTACCCCAAAAAATAGTTTCGGCAGCCGACCGGCCTGGGACCGGTCTTATTTAATGGCCGCCTCTAGCCTCCGGCTCACCTCGTCCCAGTCGACGATCTTCCAGAAGGCCTCAACGAACTTCGGCCGCTCGTTCTTGTAGTCGAGGTAGTATGCGTGCTCCCAGACGTCCAGGACCATGAGGATCCGGAACATCGGGTAGACGTTGACGTTGTGCTTCTCGATCTGCATGATGACGGGCCTCTTCGTCATGCCGCACCAGGCGAGGGCCGCCCAGCCGGAGCCCTCGACGGTCGCGGCGGCGGCGGAGAACTCCTTCTTGAACCTCGCGAAGGAGCCGAACTCGTCCTTCAGGGCGTCGGCTAGCGCGCCTTTGGGCTCCTCGGCCGCCTTCGCCTCCGGGGCGAGGTTCGTCCAGAAGAGGCTGTGGAGGAGGTGGCCTCCCGCCTGGAAGGAGAGCTCCTTGAGGGTCGCCTTCATGTCCAGGTCCGTTCCCGCCTCCCGGGCCTTCTCCAGCCTCTCCAGGATGGCGTTGGCGCCGTTGACGTAGGCGGCGTGATGCTTGTCGTGGTGGAGCCGGAGCTGGGCCTCGGAGATCTGAGGCTCCAGGGCGTTGTAGGCGTAGGGCAGCTCGGGGAGGGAGTAGAATCTCTTTTCAGCCATGCGAATATCTCCATAGTCTTTCTAAAACCTTCGTCGGATTTCCTTAAACTTTTTGCGGAGCGGCGAGACCCTGGAGGCCGGGGGGCTGCCGACCGGGCCCATGACCCCTATCTGTGGGATCTGCCCGGGACCGCAGGGCGGGGCTGTCGGACTCCGGAGGATGGGCTATAGGATGATGAGGGGAGGATGAAGAAGCGGCCCGGCCCCCGAGGAGCTTCCTTCTGGGCGGCGAGGGGGGGCCCAGAGCCCCGGAGGAGGAGCCGTCCATCCCGTAGTCGGATCAGTAATTTACGGCTTCGATCTTCTCGCCTCTTGGCATTATCGAGTGGTCGGGGTTCCCGGAGGGCTTCATCTCCGTTCGCTTCCCCATGGCCTTGAACTTCTCCATATGCTCCCTGGCCACCTCCAGCTTATCGTCGTGGACGGCGTGGACCACATATGCCTCTTTCTTCCCCTCGTCGTAGTAGAGCTCGTGCCCCGACCATCCGTTGCTCTTCCGGATCTCCATCCGATCGTCGAACTTCCGTCTCCAGGCTGGGAAGTCCTCCACTCGATGTCTCACAACTCCGATCTTCGCCATATTCCTCACCATCAATCGTTATAAACGATCTGCATTCTTAACTACTTTTCCGGCGGCTCAGAGCTTCTTGTGACAGAACCACCAGTCTTCGCAGACGACGCCGCCGCCGGTCTTTCTGGTGGCTGCGGTCTTCTCGTCAGAGGGTGGGGGTATTATCACCTCATCGCCGAAGAGGTCGTTATTCGGCCAGTTGGCTGGGAGTGCCACCTTGTTTTTGTCGGATATCTGGAGGGCCTTGACGGCTCTGAGGATCTCGTCCATGTTCCGGCCTATCTCCTGGGGGTAGTATAGCATCAGCCTCATGGCGCCGTTTGGATCAACCACGAATACCGCTCTCACGGTGTTGGTCCCCTTCCCCGGATGGATCATTCCGAGCTTTGAGGCGACGACACCGTTGTCCGCAATGATCGGAAACGTGATCTCCACCTTCATTTTTTCTTTGATCCACTCAGTCCACTTCATGTGGGAGTGGACCTGATCGATGGACAATCCAACGAGGGCACAGTTGAGCTTATCGAACTCTTTTTTCATCTTCTCGAAGGCTATGAACTCGGTGGTGCAGACCGGCGTGAAATCTCCGGGATGGCTGAAGAGGACGAACCACTTTCCCTTCAAGTCCGCCGGGATCTTCATCCTGCCGTGAGTGGTCTGAACCTCCATATCCGGGACCTTCTCCCCCAGGAGAGGGATCCCCTGTCTTGATTCATGTTCCATATTATTTCTGCCTCCACTCTCAAGTGGTATCTATGTCCTATTAAATTTTATGATCGAAAAGAATCAGCGTCGTTCCCTGGAAGAGAATCAGGTATAGAGACGGATATGAAGAGGAGACGAAATATGGGGATGAAGGGCCCATCCCTGGAGAAGTTCCCCGTAGCCCCTCAGATGAACCTCCCCCTCTGGAGGCTGATCATCGTCTGGAGGTTTGGAGGGAGGTGTGGAGCGGTCGAGGGTGTAGAGTCCGCATTCATCTTCGCAGACGGAGCTATCGATACCTCGTTCGAGGAGGCGGAGAGGTCGCAACGCCGGTCAGTCATGACTATGTAGACCGATTCTGGCGGGGATTCGCCCATCTTCACCGCGAACCAGAGGTCTCTCAGCTCCTCAGAAGTGGCGAGGGCACAGAAGCCATAAATTCTTACTCCGTCCTGGTTGAATATATCGATCCAGGTCCTGGAGGATTCGACGTTGAGGCCGCAGGGCGGTAGATCCGGCGACGGCTCGAAGAGCTCCGGGGGATAAGATTCCCAGTTGGCGACAGAAAGCCTGTACCTGGTGAAATTCTCTTCTCCAACTGCATAGTCTTCGGTTCCCACAACCTCCAGCTTTGGGGCGGGCAGCGCCTCAAGACAATTATATCTGACACCACCCTCGAAGATGTAGCTCTGGGCGTAGGAGGTCCTCCCGCTCCCGTCGGTGAACCTGGTGTAGACGTCAGCCTGGAGGCGGTCCTCTTCGACGGAGCGAATCGTCATCAGAGTCTCGCTCCAGCCGGTGGCCCAGACGGCGTTGACGGCGACCGCCTCGGCGGCGAGGTCCGAGCTGACCCCGGGGGCGTAGGCGTAAGCGGGGGAGGCTTTGCCCCAGTCTATGTCGGTGGGTTTAAGCCTCCCCCAGGCCTGGACGGAGACGGCGGTTCCGGTGACGTCTATATCCAGGGCGGTGACCCCGCTCGTCTCCGTATCGACGTTCTTCCAGTATCCTGTGAACCGGTCCAGCTGGGCGCAGCCCTCCGGCGCGAAGGCGAGGGCCAGGAGGGCCAGGACGACTATATATCTCGATTTCTTCATGGTGGTCTACCTCGAAGTATTCTACAACGGTATTATGCCATGATACTATTTTAGTTATTGAGGCCTCCGGCGCCCTCATGTGGATCAGCCAGATTATTTTTATTCAGAATATTGTATAATTCGGAGGGCGGCCGAGTCTCACTTCACATCATAAGACATATTCATTAATTAAATTGAATATAATTTCACATAATCATATAAATTTAAATATAATAGTTTATAGAGATTAATTTATAATAGTATTTATAATAAACAAATTATTAATATAAA
>CP086218.1:1235775-1239740 GCA_020844795.1 Methanothrix sp.
CCGGGGACAGTAGGCGTAGCAGAGGCCGCAGTTGGGGTCGTAGTCTATCAGCTCCGGGCGGTTTGCCTCTCTATCGATCTTGGGGCAGAAGGCGATGCAGTTTCCGCAGTAGCAGCAGAGCTCCTTCTTGATGACGTCATAGTCGAGCTCTCCAAATCCGTACTCCAGATAAGTGGGCTCGGGATACTTCTCCTTGGCAGCCATTGATCATCTCTCCAAAAGCTAGGTGGGTAGTTGACGGCCGATTAGACTAAAGCTTTTATGGTATATCGGGGACCCATCGGTCATGATCCTCGGCCTCGACGTCGGCGGAGCGAACACCAAAGCCGCCAGCTCCGACGGCCTCTTCACCAAGATCGAGTACCTCCCCCTCTGGAAGGAGGCTCCCCTGGTCCCCTTCCTCCGCCGGTTGTCGTCGGAGACGGCCCCCGGGGCGCTGGCTGTCGTCATGACCGGAGAGCTCGCCGACTCCTTCCCGGATAAGCGGGCCGGGGTTCTCGGCATAATGAGAGCTGTAAATAGCGCCTTCTCCTGCCCCGTCAGATTCTGGGGGGTTGACGGCTTTGGCTGGCGCGACATCTCCGACCTCGCCGCCGCCAACTGGTCCGCCTCGGCGGCCCTCGTCTGCGCGCAGATAGGCGACTCTCTCTTCGTCGATATGGGATCGACCACTACAGACCTCATACCGATAAAGGGGAGGCCGATGGCCGCCAGGACCGACTTTGAGCGGCTCGGGAGGGGGGAGCTGATCTACTCGGGCCTCCTGAGGACGAACCTCGCCGCCCTCCTCGGATATGTGGAGATCGAAAGCAAGAAGGTCCCCCTCTCCTCCGAGCTATTCGCCGTCACCGCCGACGCCCACCTGGTAGGAGGCCGGATCTCAGAGGGGGACTACACCGTCGAGCCCCCCGACGGGAGCGGAAGAGATAGGCTGTCGGCTCTTCGCAGGCTCGCCCGGACCGTCTGCGCCGACCTTGGAGAGATCGGCCCCGAGGCGGCGGAGGAGATCGGACGCCAGGCTGCCGCCCGCCAGTTGAGCAGATTAACGGATGGCATCAGAAGGCAGTCGCAGGCACACGACCTATCCCTCGTCGTCGCCGCCGGCGTCGGCGAGGGGATGATAGAGGAGGCGGCCCGGGACCTGGGCCTCGAATGCGTGATGCTGTCGAAGAGGTACGGCTCCCGGGTCTCGGAAGTCTTCCCCGCTTACGCCGCCGCCCGCCTCCTGGAGATGGATCCGCAAGTCTGAGCAAGACGCATCGGCGAATAGACTGAAATCTGCGGGATGGGGGCTATCCCCCAAACCCGTGGGCGAGGTAAGGGGCGAAGATGATGAAGAGGATCGATGAGAAGATCAGCCAGGCCATCAGCGCCACCAGAGCTCCGGTCATCTTCTCCGCCTTCGCCTCGCTCTTGAAGACCTTAAGAAGCCCCATGGAGAGCATGTCCCTGAAGATGTGGCCTCCGTCGAGGGGGACCGCAGGGAGGCAGTTGAAGAGGCCGGCGTAGAGGTTGATCAGCCCCACCCAGAAGAGGAAGTTGGCGATCCAGAATATCTTATCCCCCATGGGCTCCGCCCATCCCGCTGGCTCGAAGAGGTGGGTTATCCAGCCCACAAACCCCGGAAAGCCCATCTCTGTGAACCCGGGGATCCCCGAGAAGGGAAGGCCCATCAGGGAGAAGAGGCCGAAGATCCCAGACCCTGGCATCGCCTGGAGCGCCGATAGGAAGGAGGCTGCAGGAAACTCCTGGAAAGAGGCGCCATCGAGGTAGACGGCGTCGGCTGAGACCCCGGAGAAACCGACCCCCAGGAAGCCCGTTCCAGAACCGTCGGGGTTCGGTCCCAGGGTTACGGCGTAATCGCCCCGATTCGTGCCGATGACGACGGTCTCTCCCTCCGCAGTCGAGTTCATGATCGACCTGAAAGAGGCCCAGTCCGGCGTCGAGGTTCCATCGATCTCGGAGATGGCGGTTCCTGGAACCATCCCCGCCTCATCGGCCGCCGAGCCGCCGAAGACGTAGGAGACGACTACCCCCCGGACGAACGGTCCCTCGAGGCCGAGGTCCACCACCCCATCGCCCCGGAGGAACCTGAGGGTCTTATCTCCCCCACCAATCCTCATCAGGTCCTCGATCCGATCGATCTGGACGCCGCCAGCGGAGAGGAGGATCATCTGCCTCTCGAAGCCGGCTATATCGGCAGCGGAGCCGGGTACGACGTCCACCACCACGATCCGGTCGACCGGCGCGATCGCCCCTATCACCGGCCCAAAGAAGAGGGCGAGGGCCAGGGCAGCCACCACGAAGTTCGCTATGACTCCGGCGGATAGGATTCTGACCCGGGCGGCCCTGGAGGCCTTCCCCTTCTTATCCTGCGAGCCGAAGAGATCTCCCTCGTCCGGCTCGACGAAGGCGGCCACCGGAGCCCCCAGGAGGGCGATCCCCATCGACTTGACCCTGATCCCCTCGGCCCTGCAGAGGATCCCGTGGGCGAACTCGTGGACCGCCATCGTCACGAAGAGGGCGATCCAACCCCACCAGAGGGGTATGAACTGGTTGAGCCCCGGTATCAGAAGGACGTTCCTCGGGGCTGTGTATACGCTCGGCTCCGGGGGGGTCCGCAAGACCGCGAAGGTCATGATGAGGAACAGCGCCAGGAAAGAGAACATCCCCAGGACGACGAGGGGGATCCCGGCGGTGATCGTACCCCTCCAGAACCTCTTGGGCCTGCTGAGCCTGTCGATGAGGGGCAGCCACCTAGCCGTCCTGATCATTATCACAGGCCCCCAGTTCCCCAGGTTCAGACCCTTCAGGCTCTTTAGACGGCCCAGCTTGATGGCCAGGAGCCAGTGGAGGTTCAGGGCGAGGATCGCGATCAGCAGCCAGTCAAAGAGGGTGAGTTCCCAGGAGAAGTTCAACGGTTCGTCCTCCGATATTCGTCATCTTCGAGCTGGTTGTGATTCTTGCGGGGCATATATAACATCATGGTCGTGGAGTGCGGAGCTCGGATGGAACCTCTCGCGCCCTGAAAGCACCTCTCTGCCGTCGGGTCGGAGGCAAAAAAGGAGAAGCAGAAAAACGATCCGCCCTCTTCTGTAAAATGGAGATCCCAGCGGGCGGAGAGGATACCGGCCGCCCGGCGAGGTGACCCGTCGGTATCCGTCTCCAAGGAGCCTTCAGATTTCGCCGATGGAAGACGAGATCAGCTCCTGGTTCTTCTTCTCCAGGAAGCCGTAGACAGAGCCGTGGGGAGCTCCGTCCATCAGCATCTCGATGGCGGTCCTGGCGATCCGGATCTGTTCCGGACCGCCTATGATCGCCACCGTCTTTCCGTAGACCGAGATGCCGACTCCGGCGAGCTTCTCGGTGATCTCCCTCGTCCTTCCATCTTTGCCGATTATCCTTCCCTTGATCCTGGCCATGTCGGTCTTGGTGTTGCAGATCCGGGAGAGGTCTATCACATCCAGCATAAGCATCTCATCCTCCAGAAGCGGAAGGGCCCTCTCCGGGGAGAAGCCCCGGCCTATCGCCCTCACCACTTCGGCGAGGCGCATCGCCATTATAGGATCCTCTCCTGCTATCACCTCTACAGCGCCGGTATCGCTGTCGATGACCATCTCTGCCTTGGTCTTCTCCTCGAGGGCGCTCTTGACCGATCCCGTGGGACCTACCAGAACCCCAATCCGATCTGCTGGAATCTTGATATGCAAAAATCTCAGCCTCCGCGAAAATGTCTTAAGATCATTTCGATTAGATGAGAGAAAATTCAGCTCTTCATTGCGGCCCTGAGCTTCTCTCTTATGGCCTCTTCAGATCCGATGCCATACTTCTTTTTAAAGTGGCGGGCGACGTTTAACATATCCCTCTCAAGAAAGCTCCTGGCCATGGGATGTTCCAGGGTCACCGACTGGCCCATGTCGATGATTACAGGCTCTCCATCCTCATATAGGATATTGAACTCGCTC
>CP086218.1:1239840-1269438 GCA_020844795.1 Methanothrix sp.
GGATCTTCTCGGCGATCTCAGACCTAGCGACCCGGATCTGGGCCATAGAGTCGCGGTCCCTGATGGTGACCGTCCCCTCCTCCAGGGTCTCGTAGTCGACGGTGACGCAGTAGGGGGTTCCCACCTCGTCGTTCCTGCGGTACCTGCGCCCTATCGACCCGGAGGAGTCGTACTCGACCCGCAGGTCGAGGGATCGCAGCTCCCTGGCGATCTCCTCGGCGGGGCCGGATAGCTCGTCTCTGTCCATCAGGGGCAGGACCGCCACCTGGATCGGAACGACCCGGTTCTTCAGGGCGAGGACCGCCCTCGTCTCCCCCTCCACCTCCTCCTCCCGGTAGGAGTGCTCCAGGACGGAGTAGAGGATCCGGTCTATCCCGAAGGAGGGCTCGATGACGTGAGGGACGACCTCCTCGCCGCGGATCTCCACCTCCTCCATCTCGAAGGCGACGAGGTCGGGATCGACCTCGACCCGCTCGCCGTCGACGACGACGATGATGGGGTCGCGCTTCAGCTCCTCCATCGGCAGGGCGGAGAGGGCGTCGGCGACGGCCTTCGCCCCCTTCCGGAAGAGGGGGCCGAGCCGCTTCATATCCGGCCTTACCACGAGCCTCTCCTCCCTCCTCGGGAGGTCGAGGGGGAGGTAGACGGTGAGGTTCGCCTGGCTCTGGGCCATATGGGACCGCAGGTCGTAGTTCGTCCTGTCGGCGACCCCCACGATCTCTATCCAGCCGAACCGGTCGAGGAGCGCCTCGGCATCCCAGCAGTCGGCGGCGTAGTGGGCCATCTCGTCGGCCTTATGCTGCCGGAACCGGAGCCTCTCCTCCGAGAGACCCGCCTCGATTAGGTACTGGTAGGTCCGGGCGACGTAGTAGCCGAGGATCTCGTGGGCTATGATCCCTTTTGCCACCGCCTCGCCGACGGTCATCTCCTCCGTCTCCCCCCTCTCCTGGGCCTCCTGGGAGTAAAGGGTCATCACCAGATCCGCCACCTCCCCGAAGCGGGGATGGCTCTTATGCGCCGGGTTGATGAAGATCTCCGCCTCAGCTTGGGTGAACTCCCGCAGCCTTATCACCCCCTGGCGCGGTGAGATCTCGTTGCGGTAAGACTTTCCTATCTGGACGGCGCCGAAGGGGAGGCGGTCGCGGTAGTGGCGCAGCAGCCGCTGAAAGTTGACGAACATCCCCTGGGCGGTCTCGGGTCGGAGGTAGCCGGGCTGCTTTCCGCCCGGGCCGATGGAGGTCCTGAACATGAGGTTGAACTCGTAGATCTCGGAGAGGTCGCCGCCGCATTCGGGGCAGAAGACGTCGTTCTCTTTTATGACCCGGTATATCTCGTCGTTTGCCAGGGCGTCGGGGACCTCGACGATGTGCTTTATGAGGTGGTCAGCCCGATAGATCTCGCTGCACTCCCGGCACTCGGTGAGGGGGTCGGAGAAGCCGGAGAGGTGGCCCGAGGCCTTGAAGATCTCCTCGACCCCGATGGTGGGGCACTCGATCTCGCAAAACCCCTCCCGGATGACGAAGAACCCCCTCCAGAGGTCTTCGATCCCTCTCTTCAGGGGCGCTCCTAGGGGGCCGTAATCGTAGAACCCCGCGGCTCCGCCGTAGAGCTCGAAGGCGGGCCATATGAAGCCCCGCCTCCGGGCCAGCTCGATCACCTTCTCGTACATGTCCATAAGCCAATCCTCGCCTCAATTAGACCCCGACGGATCATTTAACCTTTGTCGTTTGGCAGAGGTCTTGGAGGAGGTCGACGGTTCTGACGGAGATTTTTCTGGAGATGTATCGGTCTGGCTTTCCCCGATCACTGGAATATCCCCTACCTTCACCCTCATGGAGGCGGTCTGCTAATTTCATCCGACAGAGTTTTATGGATGTGAGGATATCGGCGGTTGGTGAGTGATCACTCATGAAAGAGATTATGAAATTAGGGTTAGTGATGGGCGTGCTTCTCTGCACCACCCTCGGCGCCGCGAGCGCTCAAGAGGAGTTGTCTGAGGACTACAAAAAAGGTTTCCAGGAAGGCTTCTTCGCAGGAGCCATGGTTTTGATAGATCCGTGGCTTCAGGGGTCGTATCTGTCGGGCCTTTATGAAACCATGGATGGGAAACCCAGTGACGAGATCGTGGTAATTGAAAATGAGACGATGACTTTGTCGGACTATTATAACGCCCAAGCAACCCTCTTTAACCAGCAGAAAGTTCCAGAAGTGAACAATTTCATCTTGGATGTCTTTGGGCCTGACGACGAGAGGATCGAGTATCTCTTGCTGCCGGAGCTTCCCATCATATCCTGAGATTTTGTGAGATTCCAGGAGAGCGGCACCGCCGCTCCCCGATATTTTCCTCTTTAGCTTGCATGAGTCCGCTCAATTTTTGTTTTTCATCTCCAATCAGTGGACAGACCCATCCCTGGACTTACCATCCCTTCTTCGAGGGAACCCTTCGATCCCCATCATCCAGCCCAAAGGGCTCCGGCCCCTCTCCACCTCAAATACGCTTAAATGATCAGAAGATCGAAAATATATCTGGAGGATGGTGAGATGGAGAGGTTGCTTTCGAGGCTCGGGATCGAAGACGAGAACCCTGGTGCCTCCACCGGTCCCGGCACGTGGATCGACGATCCTGAGGGTGGAGTTCTGGTATCGAGAAATCCGACGACCGATGAGCCGATCGGCTCGATCAGGATCGCCACCGCAGCCGTCTACGAGGAGGTGGTCGCCGCTGCCGAGAGGGGTTTTAGATCCTGGCGGAAGGTTCCGGCTCCGGAGAGGGGGGAGGTGGTGAGGGATCTGGGGGCGGCCTTCAAGAGACGGAAGGACGACCTGGGAGACCTGATAAGCCTCGAGGTGGGGAAGATCAGGGCTGAAGGGCGGGGCGAGGTCCAGGAGATGGTCGACATCTGCGCCTTCGCCGGAGGGCTATCCAGACAGCTCTACGGCCTCACGATGCACTCGGAGCGGCCGGATCACAGGATGTACGAGCAGTGGCACCCCCTGGGGGTGGTGGGGGTGATCACCTCCTTCAACTTCCCAGCCGCCGTCTGGGCCTGGAACGCCGCCGTGGCGGCGGTAGCCGGAGACGCCGTCATCTGGAAGCCCTCCTCCCTCGCCCCCCTCACCGCCGTCGCCGTCCAGAAGATCACAAACGGCGTCATGGAGGAGCACGATCTCGAGGGGATATGTAACCTCGTCATCGGCCGCGGCTCCGAAGTCGGTGACCTCCTCCTCCGGGACGGGAGGGTCCCCCTCATCTCCTTCACCGGCTCCACCCGGACGGGGCGGACGGTGGCGGAGCTGGCGGCGAAGCGGCTGGCCAGGACTATCCTGGAGCTGGGGGGGAACAACGCCGCCATCGTCGCCGGGGACGCCGACCTCGACCTCGCCGCCAGGGCGATCCTCTTCGGGGCGGTGGGGACGGCGGGGCAGCGGTGCACCTCCACCCGGAGGGTTATAGTCCACCGGTCCGTCGCCGGCGACCTCACCGACCGGCTCCTCCGGGCCTACAGGCAGATCAGGATCGGCGACCCCCTGGAGGACGGGACGATGATGGGACCCCTCGTCGACGGCGGGGCGGCGGACGAGATGATGGGTGCCCTGGATAGGGCGCGCTCCCAGGGGGGCGAGGTCGTCTTCGGCGGCGGGAGGCTCCCGGAGCTCGGGCCCAACTTCGTCGAGCCCGCCGTCGTGAGGATGCCGGCCCAGACGGAGGTGGTGATGGAGGAGACCTTCGCCCCGATCCTCTACATCCTGGAGTACGGAAAGATCGAGGAGGCGATGGCGATCCATAACGGCGTATCCCAGGGGCTCGCAAGCGCCATATTCACCGAGAGCCTCGCCGCCTCTGAAGGGTTCTTGTCGTCGGCGGGCTCCGACTGCGGCATCGCCAACGTCAACCTCGCCACCTCCGGCGCCGAGGTAGGCGGCGCCTTCGGCGGCGAGAAGGATACGGGGGGCGGCCGGGAGGCGGGATCGGACGCCTGGAAGGGTTACATGCGCCGCCAGACGGTGACGGTGAACTGGTCGAAGAACCTCCCCCTCGCCCAGGGGATCGAGTTCGGCGAGGGTTGACCTCCCTGCCTTTCATTTTTGGGATCGTCTTGGTATCGGGCCGGCCCGGCCCCCGCCCTTGAGATCCAGGCTCTGAACGATCCCGTCCCTTATACCCCTGGCAGAGAACGACCCCTCACTTCGAGATCCCTGCCCCCAACGATCTCTTTCCTTCAGACTCCGGCGCGGACCCTCTCCTGGACGGCGATCCCCCTCCTATTCAGCTCCTCGATGTACCTCTCGTAGAGGTGGCCCCGGATCCCGTCCTCGGGGGCGACGATCCCCTTCTCTTTGACCTCCTTTCTGCCGATCATCCTGGCGGCGACGGCGGCGGAGAATCCCGTAACCTTCGCCATCGCCGATATCCCGGCGCCTTCGTCGGGGCCTGCCCAGAGGTGGTGGTCGACCCGGGCCGCCTCGCCCCCCTTCTCCCCCAGGACGGAGTTGTACATGACGCAGACGTCCCCCTCCCCCGGGAGGGGGCGCAGCTTCGGCCCCACCACCGAGACGAAGAAGTCTCGAGGGCGGACGACCTCACCCTGAAACTCGATGGGCTCCAGGTCCAGAAGGCCGCACTCTCTTAACACGTCGATACCCTCGAAGTGGCCCGGCCACCGGACCGTCTTCTCCGAGAACTCCGTGAGATCTCCTCTGGTATAGAGGAGGCTCGGCATCCCGGGGGTGACCGCCGCCTCCAAGGCCTCTGCCTTCCCGAAGGCGTCGAAGACGAACTTCTCCCGGTCCGAGAGGGGGGTCACCTCTAGTATCCTGCCGCCCCGCAGGACCCTGACGTCGATCATGTACTCCCGAAGGACGTGTCCGAAGGACCAGGTGACGGTGTACCTTAGGGGGTGATGAGCCGCCGCCTCCTTCGAAGGGATCCCCCCGACCCGGGCCGTGGCGGCCTCGGCGGAGTCGAGGAGGTCGATCCCCCGGCCGATGGAAACGTTGGAGAGCCCCGGAGCAAAGCCCATCCCGTCGAGGAAGGTGACGCCGTTCTCCACCGCCCTCTCGTGGAGGGATTCGCCGTACTCGTCCGGGGTCATGCCGGCGGGGACGGGGAGCCCCTCCGTCTCGTGGACGTCGGGGCGGCGGTGGTACTCCTCCAGGACGTCGACGGCGGGAAGGGAGGCGTCGATGGCCATCTCCAGAGCCCTATAGCTCGTCCTCCGGTCGGGGAGGGCGAAGATTCCGACGTCATAGCCGTCCATCAGCCGAATCGTCCCTCCCTCCTCGGCCAGATCTTGGCGGTGGAGGCGGATCTTATCGGAATCGATCCAGTCGGCGGCTCTCTTCAGCCCCTCTTCCCTTTTGCCGACGATCCCCACCTCTTCGACATCTTCAGCCCTCGCCAGATCCCAGGCCGCGGCAAACCCGATCCTCCCCGTCCCTCCTAATACCAGTGCCCTCATCTCAGAGATCCTCCTCTACACAGATCCTCTCCGTCTCGATTTCAGCCATTCTTATACTGCATTTCTCCGATTTTATATCAATTACCTCGTAAGGGCGGGGATGTTCGTTGCCCCCGGCAATGGATTTCCGGCGGGCTCCTGAGCCCTTAGCCACCGATCCTGCCGAAACCTATTTAGACCACCTCTTTACTTGTGGTGGCGATACTATGATCGGCGTCTTAGGGTTGGAAGACGGCACCAGGGTAGAAGGGGTGGGCTTCGGAGCCCCTGGGGTCGTCTCTGGCGAACTGGTTTTCGCGACGGTGATCTCCGGATACGAGGAGGCTATGACCGATCCCTCCTACAGGGGACAGCTTCTGATGTTCACCTACCCTCTCATGGGAAACTACGGCGTGAGCGGCGACAACTTCCAGTCGGACCGGATCGGGCCGACGGCGATCGTCTGCCGGGAGATCTGGGATCGGCCCCTCCACCACAGGTCGACGAGGACGATATCGCAGTTCCTGGAGGAGGAGGGCATCCCCGGCATCTTTCGCCTCGATACGAGAATGCTCACCATCAAGATAAGAGATCAGGGGGCTATGAGGGCGGCCCTCGCCGTCGGCGAGAGGTCTGAGGTGGCAGGAGAGGACGTCGTCGCCATCGCAAGAGATCAGCCTGAGATCTCCACCCTGGACCTGATCTCCGCCGTCTCCTGCCGCAGCCCCCACCGGATCCCCGGGGAGGGGCCGAAGGTGGTGATGATCGACCTGGGGATAAAGAGGAGCATCCTCGACTCCATGAGGTCCCGGGGGTTTGATATCGTCGTCCTCCCGTCGAACGCGACGGTCTCGGAGATCGAGGGGTACGAGCCTGACGCCCTCTTCATATCCAACGGCCCCGGCGACCCAAAGCAAGCGACGGAGGCGATCGAGGCGGTCAAGCACTTTGCAGGAGAGAGGCCGATATATGGGATATGCCTGGGCCTCCAGGTGATCTGCCTCGCCCTGGGGGCGGAGACCTACAAGCTGAAGTTCGGCCACCACGGAGGAAACCAGCCGGTCAAAGACCTGGCCACCGGCGTCGTCCGCATCACCTCCCAGAAC
This sequence comes from Methanothrix sp., assembly GCA_020844795.1. GTDB lineage: Archaea > Halobacteriota > Methanosarcinia > Methanotrichales > Methanotrichaceae > Methanocrinis. The sequence goes on from CP086218.1 coordinate 1,246,385, forward strand.
CACAACTTCGCCCTCCGCCCCGACTCGGCGGAGGGGACCGGCCTCGAGATCACCCAGGTCAACGCCAACGACGGGACGGTGGAGGGGATCAGGAGCGACTACCTGGGGATGGAGGCGGTCCAGTATCACCCCGAGGCAAGGCCCGGCCCCCTCTGCACGCGGGATAGGTTCTTTGGCACCGTCGCAAAAGAGATCGAAGCGAGGAGGAGGTGAGGAGTTTGCCCAAGAGACCAGATATAAGGAAAGTCCTCCTCATAGGATCAGGGCCTATCCAGATCGGCCAGGCCGCAGAGTTCGACTTCTCCGGCTCCCAGGCCTGCAAGTCCCTCCGGGAGGAGGGGGTGGAGGTCGTCCTCGTCAACTCCAACCCCGCCACCATCATGACCGACCCGGAGATGGCGGAGAGGATCTACATCGAGCCCCTCGTACCCGAGGTCCTCGCCAAGATCATCGAGAGGGAGAGGCCCGACGGGATCATCGCCGGTATCGGGGGCCAGACCGGCCTGAACATAACGAGCGAGCTCGCCGAGGGAGGGGTCCTGGAGAGGTTCGGGGTCGAGGTTCTGGGGACCTCCGTCGACGCCATCCGGGAGACCGAAGACCGCGACCTGTTCAAGAGCGCCATGATCAGGATAGGCGAGCCGGTCCCCAGGAGCCGGGCCGTCGCCTCCCTGGAGGCAGCGAGGGAGGCTCTCGCAGAGCTGGGGCTTCCCCTCATCATAAGGCCGGCCTACACCCTCGGCGGTTCCGGCGGTGGAGCCGCCGAGACTGAGGAGGAGTTCTTCAGGATCGTCGAGATGGGGATGAAGAGGTCCCGGATCCACCAGGTCCTCGTCGAGGAGAGCCTCGTCGGCTGGACGGAGCTGGAGTATGAGGTGATGCGGGACGGAAACGACACCTGCATCACCATCTGCAACATGGAGAATATGGACCCCATGGGGATCCACACCGGCGAATCGATCGTCGTAACCCCCATCCAGACCCTATCCGATGAGGAGGTCCAGATCCTCCGGTCTGCCGCCATAAACATCATCCGGGCCCTGAAGATCGAGGGGGGGTGCAACATCCAGTTCGCCGCCAAAGACGGCGATTACAGAGTGATCGAGGTCAACCCCCGGGTCTCCAGAAGCTCTGCCCTCGCCTCCAAGGCTACCGGCTACCCCATCGCTCGGGTCACAGCCAAGATCGCCATCGGTATGACCCTCGACGAGATCGGAAACGACGTCACCGGGGAGACCCCCGCCTCCTTCGAGCCGACGGTCGACTACGTCGTCATGAAGATCCCCCGGTGGCCCTTCGACAAGTTCACCAAGGCCGACAAGACCCTCACCACCTCCATGAAGTCGACGGGGGAGGTGATGGCCATCGGGAGGAGCTACGAGGAGGCGCTGATGAAGGCGATCCGGTCCCTGGAGATCGACAAGGATCTGGGCTACGCCGGCAAGGACGGGCCCTGGACCGACGGGGAGGTGAGGCGTCTCCTATCGACCCCGACGGACGAGCGGCTCTTCGCCATCTATCAGGCGCTCCGCCGGGGCATCTCCGTCGAAGAGATAGCGGAGCTGACAAAGATCCACCCCTATTTCATCTGGAGGATCGAGAACGTCATCGCCATGGAAGATGAGGTCCAAGATCGCTTCTCCGTCCAGGTCCTGAAGAGGGCGAAGAGGATGGGGTTCACCGACGAGCGGATAGGAGAGATCCTAGGGAAGGATAGGGAGGAGATCGCCGATCTGCGGATCGAGAACGGGATAGTTCCAACCTACAAGATGGTCGACACCTGCTCCGCCGAGTTCGCAGCCAAGACCCCCTACTACTACTCCTCTTATGAGGACGAGTGCGAGCTTCACCCTTCCAGGGAGAAGAAGGTCCTGATCATCGGCTCCGGCCCCATCAGGATCGGCCAGGGGATCGAGTTCGACTACTCCACCGTCCATGCAGTCCAGGCCCTGCGAGAGCTGGGGATCGAGGCCCATATCGCAAACAACAATCCCGAGACCGTCTCCACCGACTACGACACCTCAGACAAGCTCTTCTTCGAGCCCCTCACCCTCGAGGACGTCATGAACATCATCGAGAAGGAGAGGCCCTTTGGGGTGATGGTCCAGTTCGGAGGCCAGACGGCGATGAACCTCGCCATCCCCCTGGAGAGGGAGATCGCCCGCAGGGGCCTCGATACCAGGATCCTGGGGACGAGCCCCGAGAAGATCGACGTCGCCGAGGACCGGGAGAGGTTCAACCTCGCCCTCCGGGAGATGGGGATACCCCAGCCGGAGGCCGGCTACGCCACCAGCCAGGAGGAGGCGAAGGCGGAGGCGCGGCGGATCGGCTACCCGGTTCTGGTGAGGCCGAGCTATGTCTTGGGTGGGAGGGCCATGGAGATCGTCTACGACGAGAAGGAACTGGAGGTCTACATGAGGGAGGCGGTGAGGGTATCGCCGGAGCACCCCATCCTCATCGACGACTTCCTCCAGAACGCCGTCGAGATCGACGTCGACGCCGTCTGCGACGGCCGGGACGTCCTCATCGGGGCGATCATGGAGCATATCGAGGAGGCGGGGATCCACTCCGGGGACAGCGCCTGCATCATCCCTCCCCAGACGATACCTCCGGCCGTCCAGGATACCGTCCGGGATTACGTCAAAAAGATCGCCCTCGCCCTGGAGGTGAAGGGGATCCTGAACATCCAGATGGCCTACAAGGACGGGATCGTCTACGTCCTGGAGGCCAACCCCCGGTCGTCGAGGACTATTCCCTTCGTATCGAAGACGGTGGGTCTGCCCCTGGCCAAGATCGCCGCCTCCGTCATGGCCGGAAAGACCCTGGCAGAGCTGGGCTACACCCGGGAGCCTAAGGTCCCCTTCGTCTCGGTGAAGGAGGTCCTCCTGCCTTTCGAGAAGCTCCCCGGCGCCGACACCCTCCTGGGGCCGGAGATGAGGTCGACGGGGGAGGTGATGGGGATCGACCGGGTCCCCGGCCTCGCCTTCTTCAAGGCGGAGCTATCCGCCGATAACCCCCTCCCGACGGAAGGGGTGGTCTTCATCTCGGTGAGGGACGAGGACAAAGGGGCCATCGCCGAGGTGGCGAGGAGGCTCGCTGAATCCGGTCTCAAAATCATCGCCACCGAGGGGACGGCCGAGTTCCTCACCAAGATGGGGATCGCCGTCGATAGGGTCGAGAAGATCTACGCCGGATGCCCGAACGTCCTCGACTACATGAAGCGGGGGGAGGTGGGCCTCATCATAAACACTCCAACTACGAAGCAGTCGGTGAGGGACGGCTTCCAGATCCGGCGGAACGCCGTCGACTACCACGTCCCCTACATCACCACCGTCCAGGCCGCCCGGGCTGCAGCCCAGGCGATCGAGATCGCCAAGGGAGGCGAGATCACCATCAAGGCGCTGGACGAGTATCACCGGGAAGTCAGGTGAGGTGGTGAGGCGGTGGGAGGCAGGGGCGATGGGAAGGTGGGGCTCTATAGCTCCATATTTTCGCCCCATAGCCCTCCACCCGGACCGAAGGGTTTATCTTCGAAAAGCTCCGTGGGAGCATCCGTCGTCGTGGGCTCGTGGTCTAGCTGGTTATGACATCGCCTTGACATGGCGGGGATCATGCGTTCGAATCGCATCGAGCCCACCTAAATCGCCCAGGTAGCTCAGTCCGGGAGAGCGTCAGACTGAAGATCTGAATGTCCCCGGTTCGAATCCGGGTCTGGGCATTAACTTTCTTTAACATTCGAGACTTTAACGCCCCCTTTCTAAATAGCCGTCTGTCAGATCCGCGATTCTAGATAACCTGTGAAGCAGCGATCCCCATCCTGGGAGGCCATGAATGTATCTCCAGATCTATCCTCGAATAGAGAATAATTAAATAGATGCAGAAGATAGTTATTTGAGCATGGGACGAAAAGCCGGATCGAATCGGAACGTCGTCGGACGAGATGTTGTAGAAAGGGCCGAAAAGGTCAAAGAAGAGGGCGAGCCAGCCTCAGAGCCTCCCAGCATGAAGGTCGTAGTCATAAAGAGATGAGGCGGCTTATGGCATAGAGGCAGGTCGGTGATCTTTGGATGGCTCTGACCAAGAAGATCCTCAAGGCGCTGGCCCTGATCGGCCTGGGTCGGATGGTATCGTTCCTCAAAAAAAGGTATAAGCGCCGCCGTTAAACTTTCAAACTTTTATTTCTCTGGTCGCATCTTGTCGATGACGCCTTTTATGTGCCTGAAGAACCTGACCCCGTCGATCTCGTGGTAGAACCGGACCGTTTCGGCGGCGTCACCGATCCGGATCTTCAGGGTGTTGTCCTGAAACTCGTTGACGTACTCTATCCCCGTTATCCCAGAGAGGGGAAATCGGTCTACCCGCTCCCGGAGAAGGCCGGGGCGGACGAAGACGACCTCCTCCTCCGTCACCACGATCCAGCTTCCGATCTTCTCCTCGTCGAAGGCCCCGACCCTGGCGAGGGCGACCTCCTTCTCGCTCTGGTACCTCCTGGGTACGGCGGGATAGACGACGACGGGGACTTCTCCGGCCCGCTGCAGCTTCTCCAGCGCCTTTCTCGCCTTCTTGGGCAGGCCGTCCATGGCGGATTCCATCTCGGTCATCTTCGTCTGATTATGGCGTTATTCAGGTCACTATCTTGTCGAGGGCGTCCTCTTCCAGGGCTATCCCGACCTCCCTCATCAGCCTTCTTCCGGTGCTCATCCTCGTCCTCCAGAGGGCGTTTCCGTAGGGGTGGCCGACGGCCATGTGGACGTTGGTGCCGCCTCCGATCCGGGGGGCGACGTCGTATATGGAGAAGTTGAGGTCTTTGTCGACGCAGGTCTGGAGGCAGAAGGGGCCTATGATCCCGGGGCTGTAATGCTCTTTCGTCGCCTCCACGTACTTCTCTGCGAGGTCGAAGGCCTTCTCCAGGAGGGACTCCCGGAGGGTGGCGGAGTTGTGGCCGCAGACGGTGTACTCGGGGCTTATCTGGGCGTCGTTGAGGGTGAGCTGCTGGGGGGCGGGGAGCCGGACGTGGCCGTCGAGGGAGGACTCAAACCGCCAGTCGATGCCGAGGAGCTCTATCTGATCGAGGATAGGAGAGTAGAATAGGTCGAGGTTGAAGACGGGTCCGATGACGTACCTCTCTATCCGGGCGAGGTCGAGGCCGTCCTGGTCGATCACCCCCTGTTCCAGGAGCCGGTCCGACTTCTCCCGGTACTCCTCGCTGCTCGCGGCGGTGAAGAAGCCCCGCTCCAGGGTCTTGACGGCATGGGGAAGCTTCACCATCACCAGCTCGTCTATATCCTCCGGCTCTACCGTCTCGGGGAAGGGGAGGCCCGCCTTCTCCAGGATCCAGTAGTAGTCCTGCTCCTCACCCCTCTCCTCGGAGCGGAGGAGGTTTCTGCTCCCCAGGAGGGGAACCTCGAACTCGTCTTCTACCGAGTCGATGCCGCAGTAAGAGGTGAAGGACCGGTTGGGGACGAAGAGGACGCTCTTGGATAAGAGGGCGTCCTGCTGCTCTCCTCTGATGAGGTCGGTGAACCTGTTCAAGATCCTGACCTCGTCCACGACGCCGGTCACGACCTCGCCGTTGACCCTGTTCGTCCTGAAGTACTTGGCGTAGGTCTTCTCCCTCCCCTTCTGGCATATCGCCAGGGTCCGAAAGCCCTCCTCAACGGCCCCGTCACAGGTGTCGAGGGCCGAGTGGGAGGCGACGACCCCGATCATAGGGTCGTCGAGGTCGTACCCGTCCAATATCTCTAAAATTTTGCTCCGGTCGATCAATTCAAATCCCCTCAGAATGATCCTGGTATCTATATCGACCTAGATAGGTACTCACTTATCAAGCTGACTGTCACCCTCGCCCCTCCTCGACGGACGCGGCGTACAGCTCGCCCTTTCCTTCTTCCACCAGGTCTCCCAAAAACTTCTTGAAACGGAGCCCCTCGATCTCCACCGTCTCTAAGTACTGGTATGACGGGAGGACCCTCGCCCTTCCCCCGACGGTGATGGTGCCGCTCGCCATCTCGGCTCCCGGGAGGTGGGCGTCTCCCCCGATGACGATCGTCCCGCCCCGGTTGGCGATCCCCGGAAAGTCCCCGGCATCCCCCAAGACGGTGATCGCTCCGCCGCAGAGGTGCTCGCCGAGATAATCGCCGGCGTTCCCATCGATCAGGATCTCGCCGCCGCGCATCCCGCAGCTTTCGCCCCGGTACCCGGCGCCGACGTAATCGCCGGCGTCTCCCAGAACCTTGATCCTGCCGCCCCGCATCTCTCTGCCTAGCCAGTCGCCGGCGTTCCCATCGACGAGGATCTCGCCGGCGGCCATCCCGTTTCCGGCGTGCATCCCGACGTCCCCCGCTACGGCGATCCTTCCGCAGGTCATCTTCTCGCCGACCCGCTTCACCCGCGAGAAGTCGCCGGAGAGGCTGATCTGTGTCTCATCACCCCTTCCCGGCCCGTCATCTCCGGAGATATCGAAGAGCTCTGAGAGGGCCGCCCTTCTATTCCCTTCCCAGACCTCCAGGCTCCTGATCTCTTCGATCGATAGGGGGGCGAAGACGTCGGGGCTTATCCTCTCCGCCTCCACAGGGACCCTAAAATGTCGACGCGGCCTGATGACTATATTCCTCATCTAGATCACCCCCGCCCTGACGACCCGGGGACGGGTGACGTAGGCGTCCTGGACCATGTAGTTTGACAACTGGATGCTGTAGTACTTGGCGAACTTCTCGACCAGGTCGGCCCTCACCCTGGCAGCATCCGCCTCCGGGACGGAGGCATCGACCCAGTAGGTCCTCCCCTGGGGGACGGCCACCACCTCTCCGTCCCTCGCCACCACTTCGCCGGCCTTTATGGTGTATTTGGCCCTGGCGAGGGCGGCCTTCACCACCTCGTGGTCCCTCGACGGGTCGACCTTCTCCGGGTTGATCTCGTAGATGGAGACGTCCCCGTCCGCCCCGACCCCCAGGTGCCCCTTCTCTTGAAGCCCCAGGATCCGAGCCGGACCGGCCCTCGTCACGATGGCGACATCGTTCCAGTCCATCTCCCTCTCGATGGACGGGAGGGACGTCCTCTTGGATGCCAGGTCGTGGAGGGTCGCCATCTCCTCCTCCCGCTTCCTCCGGCTCATGAGGAGGGCGACGACCTCGGGGTAGTTGACGAAGGGACCGCCGTTGGGGTGATCGGTCGTCATGATCATCTGCCAGGGGTCCTCCGTCAGGAGGGCGAGCTCCAGGCCTATCGCCCACTGGATCGCGTTTATCGGGTTCTTCCTCCCGTAGACGAGGGGGACGACCCCGCTCGACTCCTCGAGCTCTATGTCGTGGTTCGACCACTTGGCCTTGAGAAGGCGGGCGTTGCCGTACTCCAGGGGGGCGTCGGCGGTCATGGTGGTGGCGGACCCGAAGATCAACTGGCCCATGTCCATGGTGAACTGATTGTGTTTATTGAAGTAGTCGGCTATATCGGAGGCCCTCGACTCGAAGTCCCGCCAGCCGGTGCCGCCGTAGGCGGAGAACTGCATGTGGGTGACGTGGAGGACCTGCCGGTCCCGGGTGGCGGCGATATCCTCGACGGCCCGGAGCGTCTCGAGGGTCGTCTCGTAGTTTCCGGGCTTTCCCAGGTTGTTGGTATGGAGGTGGACGGAGTGGGGGAGGCGGAGGGCCTCGTTCGCCCTCATCAGATACCTGATGATCTCCCGGGGGGTGACGTCGAAGCTAGGGACGGGATCGTCGATCCCCTTGACGTTCCCGCCGAAGCCCCAGGCCTCGCCCCCCCCGGGGTTCACCACCTTGACGCCGTACCCCCGGCTGGCGCGGAGCCCCCAGGCGACGAAGGCGGCGAGCTTTCCGAGGTCGCCGTCCCGGACGCATTCGAGGACCTCCCAGTTGTTCCCGAAGAGGGTGAGCGCCCCCTTGTCTATGATGGGGATCTCCTCCAGCTCCTCATGGGTATGCCGCGCCTCCAGGATCGGCGTCGCCGCCTCGAAGGCCGTGGTGTATCCCAATCGGGCGTATCGATATCCTATGGCGTAGCAGTTGGGGACGGTATAGCCGGTGGAAGGCCGGAGGAGCTTCGTCCTCGGCTCCGTCCCCCGTCTCCCATCCTCGGGGCGCATGATCCTGCCGGTGTTCACCTTCCCCCCGGCGATGTGGGCGTGGGCATCGACCCCCCCCGGCATCACCAGCATCCCGCGAGCATCGATCACCTCGCCGCCGCCAGCCTTCTCAACGACTCTGCCGTCCTCTATGGAGATGTCCATCTCCTCGCCGAGGACCCCGTTTATCGGATCGTAGACGATCCCGCCCTCAATTATCATCGCCGAGCCTCCTAACTCGATCAAGAATATTCTCCACGACCTCCTCGTCGGTGGGATATACGGAGTCTACGACCTTCTTCATCCGCAAGGAGAGGCCGTCCATCCGATAGGCGGTCCCCTCCGCCTCGATCCCGCAGACCGCCGTCGGTATCACCACGTCGGAAAGGAACGTCGTCGGGTTGGGGAAGGGATCGACCTGGATCACCGGTATCTCCGCCATCGCCTCCACCGTCTTCCTGGGGAAGTTCGAGGCCGGGTCTGCGGCGACGACCATCATGGCGTCCGCCTCCCTCCTGGCGAGGAGGTCGCAGGCCGCGGTCTCACCGGGGTTGAAGTAGGGGGCGCCCCGGGAGAGGTCGACGGCCATGGGATACCCCGTCTCCCAGGCGCAGACCTGGCCGAAGCCAGCGACGTTGTAGTGCCCCCTCATGGCCAGGACGACGAACTTGGTGAAGCCGTTGAGGTCTGCCACCAGGGATAGGGCGCCGTCGACGTTCTTGTACCTCCCGCGGCTGTGGGTCAGCCCCAGGCCTATGAGGACGGCGCCGAACTTCGCGGCCTTCATCATATCAGCCACCTCCTCCAGGTCGGATTTGGCTATCCCGGCCACGGCGTCCGGCAACAGATCGCCCTTCCCCTTTACGATCATCCTGAGGGCGGCTATCACCTCGTAGTCGGTCCCCGGCCTTATCAGGACGAACTTGTCGGCGTTCTTCGCCGTCCTCGTCCTCCTGACGTCCACGACGATCACCTTCCTTCCTCCCCTCCCCTCGGGGGTGAACATCCCCGTGGAGTTTGACGAATATCGCAGGGTATGGCGGGGATGGGCCTCGGCGGGGTTCGCCCCCCAGAATACTATCAGGTCCGCCCTGTTCTTCACCTGACCGAGGGTCGATCCGGCGAGCCCCTTCTCCTCGATGCCGATGATGGAGGGGCCGTGGCAGACGGTGGCTGTGGAGTCTATGACGCCGCCCACTTCCTCCGCCAGGAGGATCCCCATCTTCGCCGTCTCACAGACCGTCGAGCACCAGCCGTAGAGGAGCGGCCTCTTGGCAGCCTTCAATATCTGTGCAGCCCTCTCGTAGGCCTCTTCGTAGCTAGTCTCCACCAGCTCCCCATCCCTCCTCACCATGGGGGCGGCTATCCTCTCGTGGCCCATGAACTTGCTCATTCCCAGCCTGCAGGCCCTCTTGACCCCAACGATCCTCCCCTCATCCACCTCCACTTTTATATCGTCGCAGAGGCAGCCGCAGAAGGGGCATAGGATGTCTTCTTCCATCAAGAGCCCTCACCTCCCAGCCCCTTGAGGTCGGCGAAGAGCTCGCAGACGTCCTTCACCCGCGTCTTCGTCGGTTCCACCTCGGCTTCGGTCCCCTTGAAGAGGGGACACCCGCATCCGCCGGTATTCTGGCCTACGACGGCGTTCGCCCAGGGACCCATGGGGATGAAGATCACCCCCGGAGGGAGGCCGTCGTCCTTCCTCGCCGATAATACGACCTCGCCGAACTCGGTCCTCACCAGCACGTTCTCGTCCCCGGATATGCCGAGGGCGTTGTAGTCCGATTCGGATATGGCGCAAGTTGAGGTGGCGTTGAAGAACTCGGGCGACATCTTCGCCTCCAAGCTCGCACCCTGGCCAAGGGTCCGTCCAGAGATCATGATCGCCTTCAAGATGATCACCATAAATTCAAACTCCTTCCCCCATCCCCTCCCAAGGGCTATATACTGTGCGGTCTTCCCTTGCGGGACGGTCACCTTAATATAGTACTGGGGCGTTGCTAAAAGGTCCACAGACGTTTGGGGGATGGTTCTTGGCAGGCAGAGCTTGGAAGTTCAAAGATGACGTAGATACCGACGCGATCATACCCGGACGCTACCTGGTGATCAACGACCCCGAGGGGCTCGCAAAGCACGTCTTTGAGGGTGTCAGGCCCGAGTTCGCGACGGAGGTGGAAGGAGGAGATATAGTGGTGGCGGGGAGGAACTTCGGCTGCGGATCCTCCCGGGAGCACGCCCCCCTGGGGCTCAAAGGCGCCGGGGTGGAGGCGGTCATAGCCAGCTCCTTCGCCAGGATATTCTTCCGCAACGCCATCAACATCGGATTGCCTCTATTCGTCTCTTCCGAGGTGGACAGGATCGAGGATGGAGACGCCATCGAGATCGACGCCGACGAGGGGGTCATATACAACCGGTCTCGCGGCGAGTCCTACCGGACGACGCCTCTGCCGCCCTTCCTTCAGGAGATCGTGGCGACGGGTGGGCTCGTAAATTATACCAAGAGGATGGTGAACTCTGCTTGAAGTACAAAGTGCCTGTTATTCCTGGGGATGGGATAGGACCTGAGATCGTAGCCGAGGGGCAGAAGGTGGCGCAGGCCGCGGGGGAGAAGCACGGTTTCGATCTCGAATGGATCGAATACTCCCTCGGAGCAGACCACTACTTGGAGACCGGAGAGCTGGTGGACGAGGACACGTTGAAGGAGCTCTCGAATTACAGGGGGATCTACCTCGGCTCCATAGGCGACCCGAGGGTGAAGCCCGGGGTCCTGGAGAAGGGGGTCCTCCTGGCGATGAGGTTCTACTTCGACCAGTACGTCAACCTCCGGCCCGTGAAGCTCCTGGAGGGGGTCTGGACCCCCCTCAAGGATAAGGGGCCGAAGGACATCGATTTCACCGTCGTCCGGGAGAATACCGAGGACTTCTACATCGGTATAGGGAGCAGGTCGAAGGCGGGGACGAGCCGGGCGGAGTTCGAGGTGAAGAGGAACCTCTACTCCGTCAAGTTCGGCCTCGACGTCGAGTCCGACAGCGACGAGATCGCCTATCAGATAGGTATGGTCTCGAAGGAGGGGACCCGAAGGGTGATCAAATACGCCTTCGACCTCGCCATGGTCAGGAGAAAGCACCTCTCCAGCGTCGACAAGGCGAACGTCCTCTCCGATATCTACGGCTTCTGGAGAGAGGAGTTTGAGGCCGTCGCCGCTGGCTATCCGGAGGTTGAGACCGACTACAACTTCGTCGACGCCATGACCATGTGGTTTGTCAAGAACCCCGAGTGGTTCGACGTCGTCGTCGCCCCCAACATGTTCGGCGACATCATCACCGACCTCGGCGCCATGATCCAGGGGGGGCTGGGGCTCGCGCCCGGCGCCAACATCAACCCCGAAGGGACGAGCATGTTCGAGCCGATCCATGGGTCCGCCCCCAAATATAAAGGCATGAACAAGGTCAACCCCATCGCCACCATCTGGGCCGGAGCGATGCTCCTGGAGCATCTCGGCGAGAGGGCTGCCGCCGAGGACGTGGTCAGAGCCATCGAGACGAATATCAAGAGGGGTGAGGTCAGAACCTACGACATGGGCGGCAGGAACACGACCTCGGAGGTCGGCGACGATATCGCGGCGATAGTCCTCGGGAAGATATGATCGAAAGCCGAAAAGGTTTTATGTCGGATGACCATCTCCTAGACAGTGGTATGGGCTGATCTGCTCATGGGGGCTCGTAGCTCAGTTAGGCAGAGCGTCTGGCTTTTAAGTTTTTCAAACGAAGATACCAGGTGGTCGAGGGTTCAAATCCCTTCGAGCCCGCTTATCGTTTAATTCTTGGAAGTGGCTTCATGAAAAAATTCGCGTTGCAGGATCACGGACTGGTTCCGGCCCACATCCTCCTCACCGTGGAAGAGTCGGATGAGGTGCTGCAGAGCTACGGAGTGGATTCTGCACATCTCCCAAAGATCAGGGTCAGCGACCCTGTGGTTAAGGAGATCGGGGGAAAGGTGGGCGACGTGGTGAAGATAATCAGGAATAGCTCCACGTCCGGAGAATCGGTCTTTTACAGACTGGTAATCGACTAAGAGGTGTTTTAAGGTTTGCTGGACAGGAACGTTCTATACAAGGCCTATTTTACAAAAGACAAGCTGGTCCACCACCACATAAACTCTTTCAACGATTTCATAGATTCGGGCCTGCAGAAGGTGATCGGCGAGGTGGGGATCATCGAGACGAATATCGAGGATACCTACGTCAAGCTCGGATCGATCCGGGTGGAGAAGCCGACGGTCACCGAGGCCGACGGCTCTGTGGAGCGGCTATATCCCAACGACGCGCGGCTTCGTAACCTCACCTATGCTTCTCCCCTCCGCCTCGAGATGACGATCGTCCAGGGGGAGACGGAGAAGGAGCCGGTGGAGGCGATGATAGGGATGCTCCCCATCATGATTATGTCCAAGGTATGCAACCTCTCCGGGCTATCTCGCGATGAGATGATCGAGTTCGGCGAGGACCCCCTGGACCCGGGCGGGTACTTCGTCGTCAACGGGTCGGAGAGGGTGATCATGACCCTGGAGGATCTCTCCCCCAACAAGATCCTGGTGGAGTACAACCAGAGGTATGACGACTTCATCGAGGTGGCGAAGGTCTTCTCCCAGAGGCAGGGATATCGGTCCCTGGTGATAGTCGAGCGGGGGAGGCGGTCGATCCTGGAGGTCTCCTTCCCCTCCGTCAGCGGAAGGCTCAACTTCGTCACCCTGGCGAGGGCCCTGGGTCTCGAAACGGATATGGAGATCGTCCAGGCCGTCTCCGACAACCCCGAGATCATAAAGTTCATGCTGGAGAACCTGGAGGAGTCGGAGGTGGGGACCAAGGAGGAGGCGCTGGAGAAGATCGGGGGGAGGGTCGCCGCCGGCCAGGCGAAGGAGTATCAGAAGAAGAGGGCCGCCTACGTCCTGGATCGATATCTCCTCCCCCACATAGGGGTCGACGAGGGAGATCGTTACGCCAAAGCCCTATTCCTCGCCAGGATGGCCGAGGCCTGCTTCGAGCTCGCCCTGGGGAAGAGAGGAGAGGACGACAAGGACCATTATGCCAACAAGAGGCTGAAGCTATCCGGGGACCTGATGGAAGACCTCTTCCGGGTCGCCTTCAGCAGGCTGACCCGGGACATCAAGTACCAGCTCGAGCGGGCTTCCATGAGGAACAGGGAGCTGAACGTCATCACCACCGTCCGGGCCGACGTCCTCACCGAGAGGATGATCCATCCCCTCGCCACCGGAAACTGGGTCGGCGGCAGGACCGGCGTCTCCCAGCTACTCGACAGGACCGATTACATGGCGAGCTTGAGCCACCTGCGCAGGGTGATATCCCCCCTCTCCAGGTCTCAGCCCCACTTCGAGGCTAGAGATCTCCACCCCACCCAGTGGGGTAGGATCTGCCCCAGCGAGACCCCCGAAGGCCCCAACTGCGGCCTCGTCAAGAACTTCGCCCAGGGCGTCGAGCTATCTACAGGGGTCGAGGATTACGAGGACGTAAAGAAGATGCTTCTGGATCTGGAGGTCGTTCCGGTGGGGGGTCGCCATGAGTAGCGCAAGAGTATTTGTCAATGGAGAGTTCGTGGGGACCCATTCCGACCCCACGGAGCTCGCTAAGGATATGAGGAGGCTGCGTAGGTCCGGCCAGATAAGCGACCAGATCAACGTCTCCTACTTCGCCAGGACGAACGAGGTTTTGATAAACACCGATTCCGGGAGAGCGAGGCGCCCCCTCGTGGTCGTGGAAGGGGGCTCTCCTATGGTCACCGAGGAGCATATAGAGAAGCTCCGGCAGGGGGAGGTCGTCTTCAAAGATCTCATCACTGGGGGGCTCGTCGAGTACCTCGACGCAGAGGAGGAGGAGAACGCCCTGGTGGCGATGGAGGAGGCGGATATAACCCCCGACCACACCCACCTGGAGGTCGATCCCTCCCTAATATTGGGGATCTGCACCGGCCTCGTCCCCTACCCCGAGCACAACGCCAGCCCCAGGAACACCATGGGGGCGGGGATGATCAAGCAGTGCCTCGGCACCCCCATGGCCAACACCAAGCTGCGTCCCGACACCCGGGGCCACTACCTCCACTACCCCCAGAGGGCCCTCTGCAGGTCGAGGACCGCCGATGCCATAGGCTTCGACGAGAGGCCCGCAGGCCAGAACTTCGTCGTCGCCGTCCTCGTCTACGAGGGGTACAACATCGAGGACGCCCTCATCCTCAACCAGGGCTCCATCGAGAGGGGCCTGGGCAGAAGCCACTTCTTTAGAGTCTCCGAAGCGGAGGAGAGGAAGTACCCCGGAGGCCAGGAGGACAAGTTCGAGATACCGGATATGGAGGTCCGGGGGGCGCGGGGTACGGAGGCGTACTCTCAGTTGGACGACGACGGCCTCGTCAACCCCAACGCCGTGGTGGCGCCAAACGACGTCCTCATCGGGAAGACGTCGCCGCCCCGGTTCCTGGAGGAGCCGACGGAGTTCGGTATCACCCCACAACAGAGGCGCGAGACCTCCGTCACCATGAGGTCGAACGAGAAGGGGGTGGTGGACACGGTGATCCTCACCGAGTCTTCCAACGGCAACCGCCTCTCCAAGGTGAAGACGAGGGACCAGAGGGTGCCGGAGCTCGGGGACAAGTTCGCCTCTCGCCACGGCCAGAAGGGGGTCGTCGGCCTCATCGTACCTCAGGCGGATATGCCCTTCACCGAGTCGGGCCAGGTCCCGGACCTGATCGTCAACCCCCACGCCATACCCTCGAGGATGACCGTCGGCCACGTCCTGGAGATGATCGGGGGGAAGATGGGATCCCTCGAGGGGAGGTTCGTCGACGCCACCGCCTTCCTGGGGGAGGAAGAGACCGATATGAGGGGGGCCCTCACCAAGTTCGGCTTCTCCCATACTGGTAGAGAGGTGATGTACAACGGCGTCAACGGCCAGCAGATCATGGCCGACGTCTTCGTCGGGGTGATCCTCTACCAGAAGCTCTACCACATGGTGGCAGGAAAGATGCATGCGAGGTCGAGAGGCCCCGTCCAGGTCCTCACAAGGCAGCCGACGGAGGGGCGGGCGAGAGAAGGAGGCCTGCGGTTCGGCGAGATGGAGAGGGACGTCCTCATAGCCCACGGCGCGGCTCTGGCTCTGAAGGAACGGCTCGTCGATGAGTCCGACAAGGTGACGGAGCTGGTCTGCAGCCGCTGCGGGATGATCGCCATCCACGACAAAAGGAGGAACATCGACTACTGCTCGGTCTGCGGCTCGGACACCGAGATATACCCCGTGGAGATGAGCTACGCCTTCAAGCTCTTGCTGGACGAGATAAAATCTCTGGGCGTCGCCCCGAGGTTGGTTTTGGAGGACGCGGTTTAGGTGTGAACATGACCGTCCCGAAGAGAATTGGCAAGATCAGTTTTGGGCTCATCTCTCCCCAGGAGTTTCGGAGGATGAGCGTGGTGAAGATCATAACCGCAGACACCTACGATGACGACGGGTTCCCCATCGAGATGGGGCTGATGGACCCGAGGCTCGGAGTCATCGACCCGGGGCTGCGGTGCAGGTCCTGCGGCGGAAGGCCCGGAGAATGCCCCGGCCACTTCGGCCACATCGACCTGATAGCTCCCGTCATCCACGTCGGATTTGCTAAATTGATAAGGAAGATCCTCCGGGGGATCTGCAGGGAATGCTCGAGGCTGATGCTCCTCGATGGGGAGAAGAGGATGTACATCGATCAGATCGAGACCCTCGTCCGCCTCGGCCAGACGACCGACGATATAGTCAACAAGGTTTTCGCCGAGGCCCGGAAACACAAGGTCTGCCCCTACTGCAGCGCCCCCCAGCAGGAGATCAAGTTCGAGAGGCCCCTCGCCTACGTCGAAGACGGCCACAAGCTCACCGCCTCGGACATAAGGGACCGGTTCGAGAAGATCCCCGACGAGGACGTCAAGGTGATGGGGATGAACCCCGATACAGCCCGGCCCGAGTGGATGCTCCTCACCGTCCTGCCGGTCCCTCCGGTGACGATGAGGCCGTCGATCACCCTGGAGAGCGGCCAGAGGAGCGAGGACGACCTGACACACAAGCTCGTCGACATAATCAGGATAAACCAGAGGTTCCAGGAGAACCGGGAGGCAGGCGCCCCCCAGCTCATCATCGAGGACCTCTGGGAGCTCCTCCAGTATCACATCACCACCTTCCTCGACAACACCGTCTCGGGGGTGCCCCCCGCCCGCCATCGGAGCGGCAGGCCCCTGAAGACCCTCTCTCAGAGGCTGAAGGGGAAGGAGGGGCGGTTCCGGGGGAGCCTATCGGGCAAGAGGGTGAACTTCAGCGCGAGGACCGTGATATCGCCGGACCCGAACCTCAGCATAAACGAGGTGGGGGTCCCCCTGGAGATCGCCATGGAGCTCTCCGTACCCCTGGTGGTGAGCCCGAGGAACATCGAGGTGATGAGGGACTTCGTAAGGAGGGGCTCGGATAAGCACCCCGGGGTCAACTACATCACGAGAGCCGACGGGAGGAGGGTCAAGGTCACCGAGAGAAACGCAGAGGAGGTGGCAGAGCAGCTCGAACCGGGCTGGAGGATAGACCGTCAGCTGATGGATGGGGATATCGTCCTCTTCAATCGGCAGCCTTCCCTCCATCGGATGTCGATCATGTCCCACCGGGTGATAGTCATGCCTCACAAGACCTTCAGGCTGAACCCCGCCGTCTGTCCCCCTTACAACGCCGACTTCGACGGGGACGAGATGAACCTTCACGTCCCCCAGACCGAGGAGGCGAGGGCGGAGGCGGAGATCCTGATGCGGGTCCAGGAGAACATCCTCTCCCCCCGGTTCGGAGGGCCGATCATCGGCGGGATCCACGATTACGTCACGGGAAATTTCCTCCTCACCCACGGCGAGAGGAGGATCAACAGGCTCGAGGTGATGGACGTATTGAAGAAGCTCCACCATATCGAGATCCCCGAACCCGCCGGATGGGACGAGGCCGGGGCCCCCTACTGGACCGGAAAGCAGATCTTCAGCCTCATCCTCCCTAAGGGCCTGAACCTGGAGTTCAAGGCGTCCTTCTGCAAGAACTGCGACTCCTGCAAGAGGGATGGCTGCGATGACGACGCCTACGTCGCCATCCGTGACGGCGAGATCATCTGCGGCACCATCGACGCTGCAGCGGTGGGGGCCTTCAAGGGGAAGATCACCGACAGGGTGATCAAGGAGTACGGTCCGACGGTGGGGGCGGGCTTCATCGACGGCATGACCCAGATGGCCATCCGGGGTATAATGCTCGCAGGCTTCAGCTTTGGGATAGACGACGAGGACATCCCCAAGGAGGCGGGAGACCAGATCGAGGACGTCCTCAACGCTGCCAGGGAGAACGTCAGGAAGCTGATCGACGCCTACAAGGCCGGAGAGCTGGAGCCGCTCCCCGGGAGGACCCTCGACGAGACCCTGGAGATGAGAATCATGCAGACCCTGGGCAAGGCGAGGGACAACACCGGCTCCATCGCCGGCCGGTATCTGGGGATCGACAACAGCGGCGTGGTGATGGCGGTGAGCGGCGCCCGAGGATCGATGCTGAACCTAACCCAGATGGCGGCCTGCGTCGGCCAGCAGTCCGTCCGGGGCGAGCGGATACGGCGAGGCTACGAGGGGAGGACCCTCCCCCACTTCCGGAGGGGCGACCTGGGGGCCGAAGCCCATGGCTTCGTCCACTCGAGCTACAAAGAGGGTTTGAATCCGACGGAGTTCTTCTTCCACGCCATAGGCGGCAGGGAGGGGCTCGTCGATACTGCGATCAGGACGTCCCAGAGCGGCTACCTCCAGAGGAGGCTGATCAACGCCCTCCAGGACCTGGAGGTTCAGTACGACGGTACGGTGAAGGAGACGCGGGGGATCATCGTCCAGTTCAGCTACGGCGAGGACGGGGTCGACGCCTCCAAGAGGGATTATGCCAGCCCCGAGAACGTCCACAGGATAGTCCAGAGGGTGCTGAGAAAGGAGGGTGCATGAATCTGTCGGAGAAGGAGGTCGCAAAGAGGGTTGAAGGCCTCCCGTTGCCCCGGAGCATAAGAAGAGCCCTGGAGGTGGAGCTACAGGATGTAGAGGTCACCGAGGAGGAGTTTGTCGAGATAGCAGAGACGGTCGTCGCCGACTACCGCAGGTCGAAGGTAGAGCCCTGTGAGGCGGTGGGGGTCGTCGCAGCCCAATCCATCGGCGAGCCCGGAACCCAGATGACCATGAGAACCTTCCACTACGCGGGGGTCGCCGAGATCAACGTAACCCTGGGCCTTCCCAGGCTTATCGAGATCGTCGACGCGAGGAAGATCCCCAGCACCCCCACCATGACGATCCGGCTCGAGAAGGATTACGCCCTCGACCGGGACATAGCCAGGGAGGTGGCCTGGTCGATAGAGTCGACGAACATCCTCCATCTGGGGTCGATGGCCACCGATCTCGCCGAGATGAACGTGTTGATCGAGCTGAACGAAGACGCTCTGGTCCAGCGGAAGATCACGGCCGAAGAGGTGGCTGAGAGGCTCGCAGAAGGGACGAAGCTTCCGGCAGAGCAGCAAGCAAACCAGATAATAATGACGCCGCCGGAGCCTTCCTACCGCGACCTCCTCCAGCTCGTCGAGAAGATTAAGACGATCTCCCTCAAGGGGATCGAGGGGATCAACAGGGTCGTCATCAGGAAGGAGGGGGACGAGTACGTCCTCTATACCGAGGGCTCGGCTCTGAAGGAGGTCATCCAGTTCCAGGGCGTCGATCCTGCCAGGACGAAAACAAACAATATAACCGAGATCGGAGATGTCCTGGGGATAGAGGCGGCCCGAAACGCCATAATAAACGAGGCCACCGACACGTTGAGAGAGCAGGGTCTCTCCGTCGACGTGAGGCACATCATGCTGGTGGCAGACATCATGACCTGCGACGGCGAGGTCAAGCAGATCGGTCGCCACGGAGTCTCCGGCGAGAAGGCGAGCGTCCTCGCCAGAGCGGCCTTCGAGGTGACGGTAAACCACATCCTCGACGCCGCCGTCCGGGGAGATGTGGATGATCTCAGGGGCGTAACTGAGAACGTAATTGTAGGCCAGCCGATACAGCTGGGAACTGGCGACGTAAAATTGGTCGCGAAGCGGTGAGGTAAAAGGATGATAAACATTGATAGAGCGCTCAGAAGTTCGATTCGAACCGGTAAAGTTGTTCTCGGCTCAAACCTGACGGTAGAGGCTGGTGCCAGCGGAAAGGCCAAGCTGGTCATCAACGCCATCGACTGTCCCGAGGATGTGTCAAGCGCGCTGCAGAAGGCGGACGTTCCCGTCTACAATTATTCTGGAAGGGGGAAGGATCTGGGCGCTGCCTGCGGAAAACCTTTCTCGGTAGCCGCTCTGGCGGTGATAGAGCCCGGCGACTCTGAGATCATGGCACTTCTGAGGGAGATCAGGGGTATAGAGGATGAGTGAGTTCAAGCTCACCACCGAGGGGATAAGGTACATCGCCCTCTTCGAAAGCCTGACCGGTGGAGTCGCCAGAGACTGCATAATAGACGATGAGAACGAACGGATTATATTCGTCATCAAGAAGGGAGATATGGGTGCAGCCATCGGTAGGAAAGGCAGCAACATCAACCGGGTCAAGAAGTCGATAGGAAAGCAGATCGAGATCGTGGAGCATAGCGACGACGTCAAGGAGTTCCTGGAGAACGTCTTCCAGCCTGCCTCGATAAAGAACGTCACCATCGTCTCCAAAAACAATAAGCGATTGGCTTATGTAGAAGTAGCAAATAGGGACAAGGGCATCGCCATTGGACGGGACGGCCGCAACATATTAAAGGCCAAGATGCTCTCACAGAGGCATCACGGCGTGGATGACATCA
This sequence comes from Methanothrix sp., assembly GCA_020844795.1. Classification (GTDB taxonomy): domain Archaea; phylum Halobacteriota; class Methanosarcinia; order Methanotrichales; family Methanotrichaceae; genus Methanocrinis. Next base: position 1,266,358 of record CP086218.1, read on the forward strand.
TAATCCAGTGAAGAATAAGGCCGGCGCCTGATTTCGAGGTCGGCAGGCGTAGCCGTCGGCGATGGATATAGCATTCAACTAGGTGAAATAATGGGAAAGGGAATGTACGCGGCCAGGAAACTGGAGAGCGACCGCAAGAGCTTCCGGTGGAGTGATACCAATTACAGCCGGAGGGCGCTGAAGCTGAACATCAAGGCAGACCCCCTGGGCGGGGCGCCGAGGGCTCGAGGCATAGTCCTGGAGAAGGTCGGCGTCGAGGCGAAACAGCCGAACTCCGCCATCAGGAAGTGCGTCCGGATACAGCTGATCAAGAACGGCAGGCAGGTCACCGCCTTCTGTCCGGGGGACGGGGCCATCGGTTTCATAGACGAGCATGACGAGGTCGTGGTGGAGAGGATCGGCGGCAGGATGGGGGGGGCCAAGGGCGATATACCCGGTGTCCGGTTCCAGGTCGTCGGCGTAAACAACGTAGCCCTCAGAGAGATGGTCTCAGGACGGAAGGAGAAGCCTGTAAGGTGATAAATTGAACGTGAAGATCTTCAACAAATGGGATCCCGAAGAGATAGAGGTGACGGATCTCAGCATAAAGCGCTATTTTAACCTCCGTCCGATGCTGGTGATGCATACAGGCGGGAGGCACGCAAAGCAGCAGTTCAGGAAGTCTGAGCAGCATATCGTCGAGCGGCTCATCAACAAGATGATGCAGAAGGAGGTCAACACCGGCAAAAAGATGAAGACCTACAAGATCGTGGAAGAGGCCTTCGACATAATCCACCAGAGGACGAAGGAGAACCCCCTCACGGTCCTGGCGAGGGCGATCTCCAACTCCGGCCCCCGAGAAGAGGTCGTCCGTCTCAAGTACGGCGGCATCACCGTACCCAAGGCCGTCGACACCGCTCCTCAGAGGAGGGTCGATATGGCCCTGATGTTCATCACCACCGGTGCCCAGAGGTCGGCGTTCAAGTCGAAGCGTTCCGTGGCCAGCTGCCTCGCCGACGAAATCATCGCCACCTCGAAGGGGGACGTGCGAAGCTTCGCCATGAACAGAAAGGACAGCGTCGAGAGGGTCGCCAAGGCGGCACGTTGAGCCTCGTGCTCAACGTCGACCCCTCCAGAACCATTTTTTTTCGGCATCGGTCAACGGTCGCGGTTTCATCCGGATCACCGGAGGCTCTAATTCCAAAAATTGCGCCGCCGCCATCCTCTTTTATACCTTGAATCGCTTCACGACGGACTTGTCGATCCAGCTCTTGAAGGTGTAGATGATCCTCTTGGGGATGGGGACGCAGAGGTCTCCGTATATCCCTACGGCACAGCCGCACCCCGTCGAGATGAGGGCGACGGGGCTGTCGGTGGACGCCCTTATCGAATAGGGCTTAAGAGCCGCCCCCTGCCGGACCCTGGCCAGGTTCCTGGCGGTGTGCTTCGCCTGGATCTCCGCCTCCATCCCCGTCTTGGTCGCCAATTTGCCGTCGATCTCTATCCAGGCGCAATCCCCGATGACGAAGACGTCCTCCTTCCCCTCTGCCCTCAGATACCGGTCGGATAGGAGCCAGCCTTTCTTCTTGGGGAGGTCGAGGACCTCTACGATGGGAGCGGGCCTGACCCCCGCGGTCCATATCGTCATATCGGCATCGAGGCGGCCTCCGTCGGAGAAGGCGACCCCGTCGTCCCGGATCGCCTCCACCCGTCTAGATGTGAGCAGCTCCATCCCTTTTCCTTCCAGGATCTTCTCCATCAGTATCGACGCGTTCTTCGATAGGGTGGGAAGGGGCCTGTCCATCATCTCGACTATGTATATCTTGAAGCTCCCCCCTTCCGCCAGGAGGCAGGCGGTCTCTATCCCCGTAGGCCCCGATCCTATGATGGCGATCCTCTCTGGACGCTCCTCTTCGACGAACCGTCGCGCCCTGACCGTCTCTTCCAGGGTGTTTATGGTGAAGGCCTTCTGCGCCCCCTCGATCCCGAAGTAGTTCTGGACCGCGCCGGGGGCGAGGACGAGGAGGTCGTAGTCGAGGTCGCTCTTCTCACAGAGGACCCTCTTATCGGCTAAGTCCACCTTCACAGCCCGGTCCTTGAGGTGGACCGCTCCCATCTTCCTGCAGAAGGGGTCCAGGGGGGCGACGACGTCATCGACCTCGACCCTCCCGCCGAGGTAGTCGGGATATAGCGCCTGGCACTCGATCACATCCTTCGGCTCCACCACCACCAGCTCCAGGCCTTCTCGGGTGGCGGCGTTTCGCACCACCTCTGCTCCGCCCATGCCGCCGCCGACTATCACCACCCTCAGGACGTCTCCCTCATCCAGGTTCATATCTCTGATCTTCACGAAAATCTCAGCAGGATGCCCCCGACTTCAGTCGGGGGAGGAATAGCGCGCCTACTCCCGCTTCTCCTTGGCACCGAAATGTTCATATCCATAGATGGCATACGTCTATACACATGATGCAGACGCTCAAGGTCAAACTTGAACCGACCCCAGAGCAGGTTCAAGCTATTCGCGAGACGATGCATCAGTTTAACGCCGCCTGCAACTTCGTGGCTGAAAAAGCGTTTGAGCTTCATACCGCCAATAAAATCGAGTTGCAGAAGGCCGTTTATTATCCGATCCGGGAACAATTTAACCTCTCCGCTCAGATGGCTGTCAGAGCTATCTCTAAGACCTGCGAAGCCTACAAGAGAGACAAATCGATCAAACCGACCTTCGATCCTCACGGATCTGTCGTCTACGATCAGAGACTCATGTCCTGGAAAGGTCTCGATCTCGTTTCTCTCTTGACTCTCGAAGGCAGGATAAAGGTCCGTGTTGTCATCTGCGAGTACCACGAACCCCGGCTCAATCGGATCCGAGGACAGGCCGACCTAATTTTCGAACGGGGTGAGTTCTATCTCTGCGTCGTCGTCGAAGTTCCCGAGTCTCCCAAGATCGAACCGATTGGTGTTATCGGCGTCGATCTCGGGATCAAGAACATTGCCGTTGATTCGACCGGCGAAGAGTTCTCCGGTGACGGTATCGAGAACGTTCGATCCAAGATAGATAACCTCAAGGCCGATCTTCAAAGCTGTGGGACCGATAGCGCC
>CP086218.1:1269538-1273726 GCA_020844795.1 Methanothrix sp.
CCCTTCCGGAGGGCTTCGTAGATGATGAACTTCCTCTCGCTCTTCGGCCACTTCAGCATATCCAGCAGCTCTGCCAGGGGCTTCTCGTTGAACTCTTTGGAAAATCCGAGGCCGAACCTACCGATCAAAAGGGACCTGATCGCCTTCTGGAGGGCCTCTTTGTAGGTCTTGCCGATGGCCATCGCCTCCCCGACGGCCTTCATCTGGGTTCCGAGCCTATCCTCGGCGCCCCTGAACTTCTCGAAGGCCCAGCGGGCGAACTTCACCACCACATAATCGCCGGAAGGGGTGTACTTGTCGAGGGTTCCCTCCCGCCAGTAGGGGATCTCGTCGAGGGTCATGCCGCTGGCGAGCTTCGCCGAGACGAGGGCGATGGGAAAGCCGGTGGCCTTGGAGGCGAGGGCCGAGGAGCGGCTCGTCCGCGGGTTGATCTCGATGACTACGACCCGATCGGTCTTGGGGTCGTGGGCGAACTGGACGTTCGTCCCCCCGATCACCTCGATCGCCTCGACTATCCGATAAGAGTAGTCCTGGAGCCTCTCCTGAAGCTCTTTGGAGATCGTCAGCATCGGGGCGGTGCAGTAGGAGTCGCCGGTATGGACCCCCATGGGGTCGACGTTCTCGATGAAGCAGACGGTTATCTTCTGGTTTTTAGCGTCCCTGACCACCTCCAGCTCCAGCTCCTCCCACCCCAGGACCGACTCCTCGATGAGGATCTGGCCGATGAGGCTCGCGGAGATGCCGCGGCTGGCCACCGTCCGCAGCTCCTCGACGTTGTAGACGAGGCCGCCGCCGGTCCCCCCCATGGTGTAGGCGGGCCTGACGACGACGGGGTACCCCAGATCCGCCGCCACCTTCTCCGCGTCCTCGACGGAATAGACGGCGGTGCTCCTGGGGATCTCGATCCCCAGCCGGTTCATCGTCTCTTTGAAGATGATCCGGTCCTCCCCCCGCTCTATGGCGTCGAGCTCGACGCCGATCACCTGGACGCCGTACCTCTCGAGGACCCCGGCCTTCGCCAGCTCCAAGCTTAAGTTGAGGCCGGACTGGCCGCCGAGGTTCGGCAGAAGGGCGTCGGGCCTCTCCTTCTCGATGATCTGGGCGAGCCTCTCGACGTTGAGGGGCTCGACGTATGTGGCGTCCGCCATCCCCGGGTCGGTCATTATCGTAGCGGGGTTTGAGTTCACCAGGACTATCTCATATCCCAGCTCCCGGAGGGCCTTGCAGGCCTGGGTTCCTGAGTAGTCGAATTCGCAGGCCTGCCCTATGACGATGGGCCCAGACCCGATGATCATGATCTTCTTGATGTCTTCTCGCTTCGGCACCTTTCCGCCTCCTCTATCCTCTCGGTTCTCTCCGTCGGTCTCGTCTATTCAAAAGCCACAGTGCCGTACATGGCATGGGATAAAAAGGCTGTTGCTGGATGATCCCGTTCTCAACGGACCCTCCGGCGACGTGGTTGGCAGATGGCATGGGATAAAAAGGCCGCTGATGGAAGAGATCAGGCGGCTGGGTAGTTTTGCCATCTATCTCCATCAACCGACACCGTAAAATCCCAATTCCGAATATCCTTTAACGAGGCGAATATACTTGATAAGAGATAGATCCATCCTGGTGACAGGGGGCGCCGGCTTCATCGGAAGCCACCTCGTCGATCGGCTGATCGATTCTAACAGAATTACCGTCCTCGACAACTTCAGCTCTGGAAAGAAGGAGTTCCTCGAGGACCACCTGAATAGGCCCAACTTCACCCTCATCGAGGGGGATCTTCTGAATCCAACCGCCATCGAGGCCGCCCTCGATGAGATCGACCTCGTCTTCCACCTCGCCGCGAACCCCGACGTCAAGATCGGGGCCGAAGAGACCAGAACCCACCTCCAACAGAACGTCATCGCCACATACAACCTCCTCGACGCGATGAGAAAGAAGGGCGTCGGTGAGATCGCCTTCGCCTCCACCTCCACCGTCTACGGCGAGGCCAGGATCGTCCCCACCCCCGAGAACTACGGTCCCCCCCTCCCCATATCCCTCTACGGGGCGTCTAAGCTCGCCTCCGAGGCGCTGATCTGTGCCTTCTGCGGCACCTTCGATATGCGCTCCTGGATCTTCAGGTTCGCCAACATCGTCGGAGAACGGGGGACCCACGGGGTGATCGTCGACTTTATAAATAAGCTGACTGCGAACCCGGCAGAGCTTGAGATCCTCGGCTCCGGAAGACAGAGAAAGTCGTACCTCCTCGTCGACGACTGCATAGAGGGCATGATCTTCGCCGTCGACTCCGCCTCCGACCCGGTAAACGTCTTCAACATCGGCTCAAAAGACTCGATGGACGTCACCGAGATCGCCGACGTCGTCATCGAGAAGATGGGCCTATCGGGGGTCAGATACAGATACACCAGAGGGGTCGATGGCCGGGGCTGGAGGGGGGACGTAAAGACGATGCTCCTTTCGACGGAGGCGATGGAGACCCTCGGCTGGAGGCCGGGCCACACCTCCCGGGAGTCGGTCGAGGCGGCCGTGGAGGCGCTCCTGCGCCGCCTCTGAGCAGAAAGGCGAGATCGGGTGGGGAAAGAGAGGGGGCCGAGGAGGAGGCCCAAAGGGCCCCAAGGGAGAGGGTGAAGGCGCCCCTATAAGGGTTTCAGGGGAGGATCTTAACCCTCAATTTAGAGAAGTCCTCTCTTACCTCCGCCCGTATACCCATCTTGGAGAATATGTCTTCAACCTCCGTCTTCACGAACTTCTTGGGGATATCGTAGCCGAGGAGGAGGGTGAAGTCGGCGTCGGAGGTCTTGCTCAGCTTGAAGAGGTTGCAGAGCTCAAGCCTCCTCAGGACCGTCTCAGCCTTGTGGTTCTTCTGCTTGAACTCCTCGGCGTGGGCCAGGGATACCTTCTGGTGCATCTCCCAGAACTTCTCTTTGTCCGGGTGGGTCTCGATGAAGCTGAGAAAGAGGATCCAGTGGTCGATGTCGAGGATGATGTGCTCGCCGACGGATAGAAGGTCGGAGTAGGCGTAGATCTTCTCCTCGTCGACGGTATCAAAGAGGGCCCTGTGCTTGCTGTAGAACTTCAGGGCCGCCCTCATCAGCTCGCTCTGGGATATCTCCAGCTCCCCCCTCATCTCCCGGAAGAGCTTTGCGGCCTCCGCATCCAGGGCTATCGTCACCCTCTCCGGCGCTTTTGCCATAGCGGGTTTTCTTTCCCGGAGCATCTATTTTACCTTTTTTGTGGTTTCCAATCGAAGAGCTCCTCGTCCGACCTCCCCTGGATCTCTCTGGCGACATCCTCCAGAGAGGGGTATCTCTCCCTCCATCTCCTGATCTCATCGACGACCTCGTCCTTCGCCCTAATCGTCAAGATCCTCTCGCCGGTGGAGAACTCCGCCTCGGGGAGCCCCGGAGGCTCTGCGAAGATCTTCCCCTTCCCCATGGTGCAGCCGGTGGAGATCTGGATCCCGTCGAGGAGGCAGGAGAGGGAGGGAACGCCCCCCGTCTTGGCGATGACCTTCATCTCCCCGAACCCCGAAGATCCGAGCTCTCTTTTTGCGAGGAGCCCCATCCTCACCCCCAGGACGAGGAAGGGGCCGAGGTGGCCGTGAAACTCGACGGCCCGGTCTATCATCTCTTGGAGGCAAGGACCTTCAGAGCCGCCGGATCTCTTCTCCAAGGGCATCACCATGAAACCCTGACCTGATATGATGGGATCGATACATCAGACCTCGCCTCATCCCTCTGAGAGCCAAGACCCCTCGCCCTCCGTCATCGCTTCCTTGTAGAGGATCGGTCCCAGGTCTAGTACAGCGACGACCTCGGGCTTATAACCGTATTTTTCTGGGATCTTCTTAAGCCACCTATCGGATTGGAGGTAGCCCTGGAGGTCCTCCTCGGAGTTGAAGATGTGCATCGCCCCCCACTCCCCCTTATCGGGATCTGACCACCAGACCTTGCTAAACAGGCCGGTCATATCTAGAAACGCCTCGTAAGAAGCCAGAAATTTCTCCCGCATCGCATCGGTACTTTCAGGATCTTCCGGCCTGAATATGACCCAGAGCGCCTTCTTTTCTATAACCATCCGACTCCTCTCCACCCTCTCAGGTAATCAGCGGAAAGGGTATTAACCTTCTCCCAGGAGAGCGATCCCGTCCTCAGCCATACCGACTCTGGGCCGAGGCCCGGTCTCTTATCGGCTCGG
>CP086218.1:1273826-1281612 GCA_020844795.1 Methanothrix sp.
GAGGTCGCCGGTGCCGACGTCGCCGGGCTGATGGAGGCGAAGAGGGGCTACATCGAAGCGATCCTCGACGCCATCCCCACCGGGATCATCGGATCTGGAGAGGTGGACGAATCTCTGGAAGGGGTGAGGGGGAAGCTCGCTGGGTACTGGTGAGATCAGAAGCCTGGAAGATCCTTAAATCTGACTTAAGCAGATCGTGATCGTCTTCGTCGGGTGAGGATGCTGGATTCGGTCGGCTTCAGCCAGCTATTTAAGCTCAGAGGTCGTATACATTATTATGAGATGCAGCGAGCCTTGCCGCGGGTTCTGTCGTTGGATAGAGACGCTGCCCCATCACAAGAAGTACGTCCTCAAGAAGGAAGAATACTCGAAGCTTCCCAGCTGCTTTCGGGAGACGATCCTGGGGGAGGCGGTCCCCGGGTCGGTCCGGCAGCTCCGGGGGCCGGCGGGCTCCCACGTCCACGAGTTTCCCGACCGGTGGGTCCTCCACCGGGACGTCGCCGACGCCGAGGCAGACCCCCTGGGCCACCTGTTGAGCGACGCCCCCGAGTACCTCGTCTCTGCCATCGCAGGGCTCGCCACCGCCCTCCTGGCGAAACAGAAGAGGGACGGCAAGAACGCCCTCCTCGCCGGGTGGTCTATGACCGCCTTCCTCCTCCTCCTCGGGAAGATGGGAAAGACGATCGGCGAGGACGACAGAGAGAACGAAGCCAAGGCGCCGCGCCTATCCTGAGAAGGGCAAGGGCGGGCTCCTCCCCTCCACCGGCATCCGCGGGTCTGGCCCGGACCTGGCCGCCACTGCCCCCTCTTCAGCCGGTCTCGTACCGGCGGAGTTTCGTCTCGGCAGAGTCTCGTTACGATTGCGGTTCGGTCCGGCACCGGTCGGTCAGGTTCCGGTTGGTCCCGTCCTCGTCTGGTACGGAGTTGTTGAAAGGTCTCTATGGAGATGACGTCGATGATCGGGGTTGAAAGCCATCTCGCCTACTTCTTCTTCGCCTTCGCCTCGATATTCATCATAGTCAACCCTGTGGAGGCGACGATCGTCTTCATCTCCCTCACCCCGGAGGCCTCCGCCGAGGAGAGGGCGAGGATATCCCTCCGGGCCGCCTCCGTCGCCTTCTTCATCGCCCTCCTCTTCGCCCTCACCGGGGACCTGGTCCTCCGGTTCTTCGGGACGACGATCGACGCCCTCCGGGTCGCCGGAGGGATCCTCCTCTTCATCATGGCCATCGACATGCTGAAGGCGAGGCCTCGGAGGAAGGTGACGGAGGAGGAGCTGGCCGACGCCGGAGACCGGGAAGACGTATCGGTCTTCCCCCTGGCAACCCCTTTATTGACCGGCCCCGGGGCGATCACCACCGTCATAGTCCTGATGGGGACGGCGGCCGCCCCCGCCGAGAAGCTCGCCGTCTTCCTCGCCATAACGGCGACCTTCGCCGCCACCTACCTCATCCTCAGGTCCTCGGAGTACGTCGGCCAGATCCTGGGTCTGACGGGGATCATGGTTTTGACCAGGATCATGGGGCTGCTGCTCGGGGCGATAGCCGTCAACTTCGTCGCCGTCGGGGCCTGGAACATCTACGCCGGGATGGCGGGGATCTCCTGACAGCCCATATCACGGCGAGGAATCGGATAGGAGGTCGAAGCCTTCTGGCTCAGAGGTGGCCATCGATCAAAACCTCCAGGTCCGGCTTCGGGATCAATCCGGTGACCCGCTCGACCTCGGTCCCGTTCCTGAAGAGGATCACCGTCGGCACCGCCTTTATCTCGTACTCGTCCCAAAGCCTTGGGTTCTCTTCCATATTCGCCATCCCAAAGAAGACCCTCCCCTGATACTCCACCGCCAGCTCATCGAGGACGGGGGCGAGGCGCCTGCAGTAGCTGCATCTCTCCGACCAGAAGTTCACCGCCATCCTCTCGTGGACGGCGATATCGCCCCTTATCGACCCCTCTGTCACCACCATGGGGGATCCGGGGGGCTGCTGCCGGAGCTCCGATCGCAGGCCGAACCTCGCCGATTTGGCCAGCCTTTCGTTCAGCTCCTCGTCCCGGGAGCCGGCGACGACCATCCCGAAGGATCCGACCCCCTCCCCCTCCGCCTCTATCGGATATATCGCGCCCCAGGAGGTGAGCGCCCTCCTGGCGAGGAGGCCGGTCCCGATATGGCCGCCGTCGGAGGCCTCGATCCTCACCCCAACGCTGTTCACCTCCATCGACGCCCTGAGGACGGGGGAGAGGGAGTTCGATGAGATGGGGTCGGAGAAGCTGAGGACGGTTATATAAGAGACCTCCTCTCCCGATGCCGGGTCGATGAGGCTCGTCCCCCAGGAGACGTAACCCTCCTTCTCCGCCCCCGGTCTCGGATCGACGACGAGGCCCGACCCTGAGAGGTCGACCTCGACGACGTAGGGGGATTCGAGCCCCACGGGGAGGATGGAGCCCGTCGACGTCCATGTCAAGAGTATGAGGGCTCCGAGGATCAGAAAAGCCAGGAGAGGTTTCGATCTCATCGGAGGAGAGGGATCTCCCCGATCCTAGGAGAAGGTTTCGCTCCCGGCCCCTCAAGGCCGTCTCCGCGAGAGGCGTCTCCGCCGGAGAGCCGACAGCGGAGGCGTCGGCAAACTATTTATCCATCTCGCCTCAACCCTCTCCGAAGGGATGCGACCGATATCAGGGGAAGGAGCATCCCGGTTTTGCATCGATACCAGGGCGGGGGTTGCCAAGTGGCCAAAGGCGCGGGACTTAAGATCCCGTCTCGCAGGAGTTCGCGGGTTCGAATCCCGTTCCCCGCATAACATTTTGGCGCCAGCATCGTACGGCCGGCGGATCGACCGCGATCCCCCGCCGAATTCATCGATTAACGGGAGGACCGATCAAGAGCCGGGTCAGGATACTTATCGCAGGGGTCTCCCCCGGCCCGTCCAGCCTTATAAGAACCGAAGAATCCGCCATGCTAAACCTGAATAGTCGAGTCGTCAGCATCCTTGGCCCTGGATAATTCTCCGGCAACGGTCATCGACCCTCCACCCACTCCATCATCTTTGCAGCTGCTACAGATCCCTTTCAAATCGAATCGTAGCCCGGTCACGACAAAATCCGCCTCGTCGGAGACCCTGGCTATGAAATCTTCCATCTCCGGATCCATCCAGTCGCTGATCCTCTCGCATCGCGAACAGATCAGATGCAGGTGCGGCTCCATATTCGGATCCAGTCTCGTCTCGCTCTGGGGATGGTTCAGCTCCTGGATCATCCCCATCTCTTTTAAAGCTTTTATCGTGGTGTAGATCGTCGCCAGGCTGACCGTCGGATGATCCTTCTTCACTTCGCCATAGACCTTCTGGGCTGTAGGGTGCGAATGACTGCTGAGGATATACCTGCTGATGGCTATCCTCTGGGGGGTCGCCCTATATCCGCTGTTGCGAAACGTCTTGATTATCGACGACTCCAGATCTCCTGATTCGGCCATGACGATTACTAACTAATAAGCAGTCTTAAATAAACCTATGCCAAGTAATGGTAACGGGATCTTTGCCCAGTTTGTGAGGCGCTAAAATGACCGGAGGGATGATGGCCACCAGGGAGGGGTATCCGAAAGCCGACGAAGACAGCTCCCTGGCCGTCGGCGTCGCAGCTTCCACCCTGCAGCAGGACTTCCGGTTCATTGAGAAGATCGCCCTTTAGAAGACCACCGACTTCGACCGGTATATGATCTCTGAGTAGATCGTCGATTACTGGGGAACCGGAGGATTCGGCGCAGATCAAAAGGGCGCAGCCAGACGATAAATAGCGGCGATGAAGAACAATCCAGACCATGAAAGGAGCGAAGATTATGAATGACGATATCAAGCACCCAGAGACGGGTGGGGCCCACCAGAGGATGGGCGGCAGGGGGACATCGACCCGGGACTGGTGGCCGAACCAGCTGAACCTCAGGATCCTCCACCAGCACTCTGCCAAGAGCAACCCTATGGGCGAGGCGTTCAACTACGCCGAGGAGTTCGAGAAGCTCGACCTGGCGGCCCTGAAGAAGGACCTCTATGAGCTGATGACCGACTCGAAGGACTGGTGGCCGGCAGATTACGGTCATTACGGCCCCCTTTTCATCAGGATGGCGTGGCACAGCGCAGGGACCTACCGGATGGGCGACGGCCGCGGAGGGGCTGGGTCCGGCTCCCAGCGGCTCGCTCCCCTCAACAGCTGGCCGGACAACGTCAACCTCGACAAGGCCCGCCGGCTCCTCTGGCCGATCAAGCAGAAGTACGGCGGCAAGATCTCCTGGGCCGACCTGATGATCCTCGCTGGCAACTGCGCCCTGGAGTCGATGGGTTTCAAGACCTTCGGCTTCGGCGGCGGGCGGGAGGACGTCTGGGAGCCGGAAGAGGATATCTATTGGGGCTCCGAAGAGGAATGGCTGGCTACGAGCGACAAACCTATGAGCCGCTATTCCGGTGACCGGGATCTCGAAAACCCCCTCGCAGCAGTCCAGATGGGCCTGATCTACGTCAACCCTGAAGGCCCGGACGGAAACCCGGATCCCGTCGCCTCCGGCTTCGACGTTCGGGAGACCTTCGCCCGGATGGCGATGAACGACGAAGAGACCGTCGCCCTCGTCGCCGGCGGCCACACCTTCGGCAAGTGCCATGGAGCGGGGCCTGCGACCCATGTCGGTCCTGAGCCCGAGGCCGCCTCCATCGAAGAGCAGGGTCTCGGCTGGAAGAGCAGCTTCGGCAGCGGCAAAGGCGGCGACGCGATCGGCAGCGGCCTGGAAGGTGCCTGGAAGCCGAACCCGACCAGATGGGACATGGGCTATCTGAAGGTCCTCTTCAAGTACGAGTGGGAGCGGGTCAAGAGCCCGGCGGGGGCGCATCAGTGGCTGGCTAAGGACGTGGACGAGGAGGATATGGTCGTCGACGCCCACGACCCGTCGAAGAGGCACCGGCCGATGATGACCACGGCGGACCTATCGCTCCGCTTCGACCCGATCTACGAGCCGATAGCCCGCCGCTACCTCGAAAACCCCGAGGAGTTCGCCGACGCCTTCGCCCGGGCGTGGTTTAAGCTTACCCACCGCGACATGGGCCCCCGCTCCCGGTATCTCGGCCCGGAGGTCCCAGGGGAGGAGCTTATCTGGCAGGATCCGGTCCCGGCGGTCGATCACGAGCTGATCGACGCGGCCGATATTGAGGCCCTCAAGGCCAAGATCCTCGCCTCGAGGCTTTCGATCCCGCAGCTCGTCTCCACCGCCTGGGCGTCGGCCTCCACCTTCCGGGGCTCCGACAAGCGCGGCGGGGCGAACGGGGCGAGGATCCGTCTCGCTCCGCAGAAGGGTTGGGAGGCGAACGAGCCCGCCCAACTGAAGAAGGTTCTATCGACCCTCGAGGATATCCAGAAGGAGTTCAACCGGGCTCAGTCGGGCGGGAAGAAGGTCTCCCTAGCCGACCTGATAGTCCTGGGCGGGTGCGCCGCCGTCGAGGAGGCGGCGAGGAACGGCGGCACCGATCTTACCGTCCCCTTCACCCCGGGCCGGACGGATGCGTCCCAGGAAAAGACGGACGCGGAGTCCTTCGCCGTACTCGAGCCGGCTGCCGACGGCTTTAGAAACTACCTCAAGGCCAAGTACGCCGTATCGGCGGAGGAGCTGCTCGTCGACCGGGCCCAGCTTCTGACGCTGACAGCTCCCGAGATGACGGTCCTCGTAGGCGGGATGCGCGTCTTGGGCGCCAACTATGGTCAAACCCAGCACGGCGTCTTCACCAGGCGGCCAGAGGCCCTCACCAACGACTTCTTCGTCAATCTCCTCGACATGAGGACGGAGTGGAAGCCGACCGCGGAAGACGAGGGGGTCTTCGAGGGTCGGGATCGGGATAGCGGCGAGCTGAAATGGACCGGGACCCGGGTCGACCTGATCTTCGGCTCCAACTCCCAGCTTCGGGCGATCGCCGAGGTCTATGGGTCTGATGACTCCATGGAGAAGTTCCTCTCCGACTTCGTGGCAGCCTGGGAGAAGGTGATGGACCTCGACCGGTTCGACATAGCCTGATGGCGGCATAAGGGTCTTCACAGGCTTCTTTCAGGGTGAAAAAAAGGTCGGAAGGCCACCGGTGCAAGGGGATGACGGTGATAAGCCCCCCCAGGCACCGGAAAGCTCCCGAGCTTATCAAACGAGGTGGGCACCATCCGCCGCCGGAAGGGGCGCTCGCTGGAAAGAGGGGCGCCTCTCACCGGGAAACGACTCCATTGGAGACCCGATGGAGGGCGCCGACCTGGGTGGCGCTCTTCGGGGAGGGCTACATCTCCCCTTCAAACCTCTTCTTCACCAGGGCAGAATGGATGTAGTTTATCATGGTGACGTAATCGAAGACCGGAAGGCCGACGGCCTTATGGACCGCCCTCCCGTAGGGGGATAGGCAGCTACACTCCAGGAGGAGGGCTCCTACCATCGGCTCTTCGGCCACCATCTCTCTTCCGACATAGATCGTCTCCTTCTCCACCTCCGTGGAGTCGAGGACCCCGGTCTCCTGGAGTACCGCCTCCGAGAAGTGCCGCCGGTCTTCCATCCCCCTTATCACCAGGCCGTCCCCCGGCTCCACCCCCGCTGCCCGGAGGATGGTCTCGTCGAGGGCCTCTGAATCGGCGGTGATGATCCCCACCTTCCGGCCTGGTCCGATGATGCCCGATATGAAGGGGATCTGCAGGAGGCTGGAGAGGAAGACGGGGATATCGAGGGAGGCGGCGAGCTTCCTCTGGTGGAGGGCGAGAAATCCGCAGTCTCCGGTGACGGCCCTCACCCCCTGTCCGGCCAGATCCTCCGCCGCCGCCAGGAGCGGCTCGAAGGCTGTGGGGTCCTTTCCCAGGACCCTTCTTGTGGTGAGACCCTCCACCTTCCGGAACCGGACGGGAAAGTCGTAGGTGGTGGCGTTGGCGACGTCCCCGGGGATGAAGGGGGTGAAGGAGTCGAGGAGGAGGATGCCTATAGCCTCGCCGTAGCTGGCCTGACCGGGGTTCGCCCTGTATATCATATCAAAACCTCCCAAAAAGCAAAATCCATATCATCGACCTCCAATTTCATCAGCCTTCATCATCGTCGTTTCCTGACCTAACTTCCCAATAGCTCACCCCTCAGGACCGTCACCGCCTCCCCCCCGATCTTGACCCTATCGCTGTCCTCGCCGACTCGGACCCGGACGACGCCCCCTCGCTTCGAGGCCTGGTATCCGACGAGTTCGAATCTGCCGAGCCTCCTCGCCCAGTAAGGCCCGAGGCAGCAGTGGGCGGAGCCGGTGACCGGGTCCTCGTCGACCCCCAGGGTCGGGGCGAAGAACCGGGAGACGAAGTCGTACTCGGGGGAGTCGCTCTCCGCCGTCACCATCACCCCCCGGACCGGGATCTTCTTGAGGATGTCGAAGTTCGGCCGCAGCCCCCGGAGGGTCTCCTCACCGTCGAGCTCCACCAGGAGGTCGAACCTGTTGTCGCCGACGTAAGAGAACGGCGCCCCGAGGGCCGCCTCCAGCATCGGAGGCGAGCATTTGACCGGTCTCTCCGGCTCTGCGGGAAAGTCCATCTCGATGAGCCCTCCCCTCTTCTCGGCGGTGAGGGGGCCGCTCTTCGTATCGAACCGCGCCGTCTCTCCGGGAGGGAGGATCCTCTCCTCCCAGAGGACGTGGGCGCTGGCCAGGGTGGCGTGGCCGCAGAGTTCGACCTCGGCCTTGGGCGCAAACCACCGCAGGCCGAAGCAGCTCCCTTCCCGGCCTCTGCCCCCGTCCCCATTCCCGCCCCCTGCATCGCC
>CP086218.1:1281712-1284759 GCA_020844795.1 Methanothrix sp.
CTTCCCCGATCCAGGACCTTCCTGGAGGAGGAGGTGGTGGAGCTTGTCCCTCTTCGTCTCCAGGTAC
Organism: Methanothrix sp.; assembly: GCA_020844795.1. Lineage (GTDB taxonomy): Archaea > Halobacteriota > Methanosarcinia > Methanotrichales > Methanotrichaceae > Methanocrinis. The sequence goes on from CP086218.1 coordinate 1,281,780, forward strand.
TTTCTATTTTTATCGTTCGGCGGTATCTCGATGGGGGCCCGGTCGACGATCTCCAGGCCGTACCCCTCGAGGCCGACGATCTTTCGAGGGTTGTTGGTTAGAAGCCTCATCCTCTTTATACCCAGGTCCACCAGGATCTGGGCCCCGACGCCGTAGTCCCGCAGGTCTGCGGGATACCCCAGCCGGTGGTTCGCCTCCACGGTGTCCAGCCCCCTCTCCTGGAGGGCGTAGGCCCGCAGCTTGTTGGCGATCCCTATCCCCCGCCCCTCCTGGCGCATGTAGAGGAGGACGCCGTTTCCGCTCTCGGCGATAAGCCTCATGGCGAGGTGGAGCTGGTCGCCGCAGTCGCACCGCCTCGACCCGAAGACGTCCCCGGTGAGGCACTCGGAGTGGACCCGGACGAGGGCGTCGTCGGAGGAGGGGTCGCCAGCGACGAGGGCGAGATGGCACTGGCCGTCGACGAGGCTCTCGTAGCCGATGGCCCGAAAGTCGCCGTACCCGGTGGGCATATCTACCTCGGCGATCCGTCTCACCAATTTCTCGCTCCTCATCCTCCGCCGGATCAGCCGGTCGATGGTGAGCATCTTGAGGTCGTGCTCGGCGGCGAACCGCTCCAGCTCCGGGAGGCGGGCCATCGTCCCGTCCTCGGCCATCACCTCGCAGATGACGGCCGCCGGGTAGAGCCCCGCCATCCGCGCCAGATCGACGGAGGCCTCGGTGTGGCCCGCCCGCCGGAGGACCCCCCCCTCCTGGGCCCGCAGCGGGAAGGTGTGGCCTGGCATCACCAGGTCGTTTAAGGTCGTCGCGGGGTCGATCAGGGTCCTGACCGTCTCGGCCCTGTCGAAGGCGGAGATCCCTGTCGTCACCCCCCGCCCCTTGGCGTCGACAGAGACGGTGAAGGCCGTCCCCATCTTCTCGGTGTTGTTCTGGGTCATGAGGGGCAGGCCGAGCTCCTCGACCCGCTCGCCGGAGAGCGGCACGCATATCAGCCCCCGGCCGTGCTTCGCCATGAAGTTGATCGCCTCGGGGGTCACCATCTCCGCCGCGATGACGAGGTCGCCCTCGTTCTCCCGCCCCTCGTCGTCTAGGATGAGGATGAAGCGGCCGGCTCTCACCTCCTCGATCGCCTCTTCCACGCTGCAAAACGGCATATGAGACGGGGTTTTGGGTCCAGGTGGTTATAAGGGTTGGGTCGGATTGGAGGAAGGATCGAAACATTCTTCGCCGATGGAGGACCACTATAGGTACTAAAATCGAGGTCGTCGCCTCCGTCAGGGGGCGGAAGGCAGGCGGGCCTTGAGATGAAAAGGTCGATGGAGAACGGGTTTGGAGGAAAGAGGGTGAGAGCAATGATGGGAAGAAAGGCAGCTGTTACGTTATTGGTTTTTGCGCTGCTGGCCACGGCGGCCTCGGCGCGGTTCGAAGGGGTCAGAGGCCCTGGGATGTCTTACGGCGGCTTCGTCGGCGGCGAGAGGTTCGAAGGTGTCCACGGTCCGGCGATGAGGTACGACGGCTATCATGCAAGCCATGCTTATTTTTTCGGCCTCGATAGATGGGTCTCCATAGGAAAGGAGTCGGGACCTTACCCCGACCTCAGCGAGATGGTGAGGGCCCATCAGGAGCGGTTCAGCCTGGCAAAGGCGGTCTTCGGCATATACGTTTAGATATCCTGGGGTCCGGGGCCGATGATGCCGTCCTTATGATGGACGGCCGCGCCCCAGAAGATGTCAATCCAAAGCCGGTAGAGATGGGGACGACCGACGGAGGATCCAGGCCTTCGTCGATGGTATTTTGATCCTGATAGATCCGTCTCACAGGACACATTCAGAGCAGTCGATGCAGCCGCACTCGATGTTGGAGATCTTCCACTTCAGCGCCCACCGCTTCATATCCTTGACGATCTCCACTATCTCAAGTCCGCTCTCCGTCAGGGAGTATTCGCTCTTAGCCGGAAAGGACCTGCCTTCGACCCTCCTCTCCACCAGCCCCTCCCTCTCCAGCTCCTTAAGCCGCGCCGAGAGGACCTTCGGGGTGATCCCGGCCAGGCAGCTCTTCAGCTCCGAGAACCGCCTCCTATGCCCCTCCCCCTTGTAGAGCTCCAGGAGGACGAGGAGGGTCCACTTCCGGGAGATGTATTTCACCGTCCTGTTGACGGTGCAACCTTCCTGCATGGTATCCTGGTGGAAACCTCCAAGCCTATATACGTTGGTATCCTAAGTATACCATGGCGGGGGAGGACGCCCCACCAGGAGATAGATTATGAAGGTCGTGGTATTCTACAGCGGCGAGTTTGGAAGGACCCTCATCGGAAATCTGGTCAACGCCTCGGGGTTCTGCGTATCCTGTGGCGATGCCTGCACCCTCTGCAAATCCGGCAAGTACAGCCTCGCCGAGGATCTCGTCTCCGTCATCGAGATGCCCGACCCCGACACCCTCGACGACTTCCTCGACGACGTCGACCCCCACATACCGCCGGGGATTCCGCAGGCCGATATCGCCATCGTCTCCAACGTCCACCCCGACATAATCTTCGGCCTCCTCCCCATCCTCAAGGACAAGGGATATCGGGGCATCATCGGCGGATCGGAGAGGCCCAAAGAGCTCCCCCTGGGCCTGCGGACCCAGCTCGCCGATGAGGCGGGAAAGCTCGGCCTCGAGGCGGCCTTCGCCAAGCCCTTCTGCGCCCTGCGCCCCGACCCGGCGACGCCGGCAATAAACGCCTTCATGGAGAAGGCCCACTTCGGCGAACCGAGGATTGAAATCATCACCCAGAAGAGCCGGGCCGGTAAGGAGACGGTCCTCGCCGCCAACGTCATCAGGTCCGCACCCTGCGGGTCCACCTGGTACGTCGCCAAGAGGATGACGGGCCTTGAGACCGACCAGTCGGACCTGCGGGAGAGGATATCGGAGGCCCATCACGCCTACCCCTGCACCGCCAGCATGGACCAGGACCCGGAGCTGAAGGACACCATCCTCCACA
>CP086218.1:1284859-1287688 GCA_020844795.1 Methanothrix sp.
TACATCGAGGGTCTCGGCTGGGTGGAGCTCGGGGGGGCCGGGGTCTTCCGGAGGGAGGTTACCGCCCCCTTCGGGATAGACCGTCCGGTCCTCGCCTGGGGGCTTGGAGTAGGGAGGCTGGCGATGCTGAGGCTGGGTTTGAAGGACCTGCGCCTCCTCTATCAGTCGGATCTGGGGTGGCTGAGGCAGATGCCCCTCTCGACGAGGATGTGATGAATCGTGCCGGTAGTGAGATTGTATTACGAGGACCTGGAGGAGATGGTCGGAGCACCCAGGGATCTCTTCATGGCGAGGATCGCCATGATGGGCGCCGATATAGGAAAGAGCGACGAAGAGGATTATGTCGATGTCGAGTTCTTCCCCGACAGGCCCGACCTCTACAGCTCCGAAGGGGTGGCCAGAGCCCTCCAGGGATTCCTGGACATCAAGGTGGGGCTCCCCGAGTATCACGTCCACCCCGGCGAGATCGCCCTGAAGGTCGACCCCTCCGTCGAGGGGGTGAGACCCTTAATCGGCTGCGCAGTGGTGAGAGACCTCGAGTTCAGCGACCCGGCCATCGAGTCCCTGATGGACCTGCAGGAGGATCTCCATTGGGGCCTGGGGAGGAACCGCCGGAAGGTGGCGATAGGGGTCCACGACATCTCCCGGGTCGTCCCCCCCTTCACCTACTTCGCCGCCGACCCCTCCTTCGAGTTCGTCCCCCTCGACTTCGATGAGAGCCTATCGATGGCGGAGATCTTGAAGCGCCATCCCAAGGGGATCGGCTACGCCCCCATCCTGGAGGGGTTCGACCGCTATCCGCTCATAGTGGACGCAAAGGGCGACGTCCTCTCCTTCCCCCCGATAATAAACGGCGAACTCACGAGGGTGAGAGACGATACCAGAGACCTATTCATAGACGTCACGGGGACAGATCCCGTGGTATACAAGGCCCTGAACATCGTCGTCACGGCTCTGGCGGAGAGGGGCGGCAGGATAGAATCGGTGAGGGTGGAGAGGCCTGAAGGGGACCTCATCCTGCCGGATCTATCTCCTGCTATCTGGAATGTCAGAGTCGATGACGCCAACGGCCTCATCGGCTTCGACCTCTCGGCCGAGGAGCTGGCAGCCTGCCTCGAGAGGATGAGGTTTGGGGCCAGGGTCCGGGCCCCTGGGGCGGATGAGCTGGAAGTATCCGTACCGTCCTACAGGGCTGACATAATGCACTCCTGGGACATCTTCGAGGATGCGGCCAAAGGATACGGATACGATCGGCTTACGCCGACGCTTCCTGGAACGGTCACCGTTGGGGAGCCCCACCCTCTCGAGGTGAGAAAGGCCGATCTAAGGGAAGTAATGGTGGGTCTGGGCTATCTGGAGACGATGCCTTTCACCCTCACCTCGGAGAGGGTGAACTTCGAGAGGATGAGGCGAAGGGGCCGGGACCTGGAGGTGACGAGGGTACTCCACCCCATAAGCGAGCTCCACACCATGGTCAGGACATCGATCCTGCCGAGCCTCCTCGAGATCATCGCCATCAACCAGCACCATCCCCTCCCTCAGAGGATCTTCGCCGTCGGGGACGTCCTCGAAGGCGGAAGGACCAGACAGGACCTGGCGGCAGCCGCCATCCACAGCGGCGCCGACTTCGCCGAGATCAGGTCCGTGGTGGATACCCTCTTCCGGGAGCTGGCCATCGAGGCCGAGATCCGGACCTCCGAAGACGGGGCCTTCCTGGAGGGGAGGAGGGGAGACCTGCTGGTGGGAGGAGAGAGGGTCGGGTCCTTCGGGGAGTTCCATCCCCAGGTCCTCCGAAGCTTCGGCCTCGAACAGCCCGCCGTGGGGCTGGAGTTGAGATGGGACCGGCTCTGGCCTGCGGGACGATCTCGGCTCTGATCTTGATCTCTGAGGAGGAACAGACCTAGATGGCGGGACGGACCCTTCACCCCCTGGAGGCGGACGACCCGTTGCGGAAGGGCTGCCCCTTCCTCCATCAAGCCCTTTTACGCCTTAGGAAGGTTCCTCCTCGACAAGGTTAATATAAGCTGCAGAACAACTTAAACTTCGATGGCAGGTTGGGTGCCCTCATGAAAGTCCGGGATCTGATGACTTACCCCATCCTATCGGTGGGGATAGAAACCACCGTCTTCGAGGCGATACAGATGATGGTTCGCGAGAACAAAGGTAGCGTCCTCGTCGTCGAAGGGGGTCTCCTGAAGCATGTGGTCGGGATAGTCACCACCCGCGGGATGTTCCAGCAGGTCTTCGCCAGGGGGATCGATCCGAGAAACGTCATGATCTGGGAGATAATGACCCCGGCGCCCCTGGTAACCATCGGCCCCAACTCCTCCACCAAGAGGGCGGCGGAGATGATGCTGGAGCATCATATAAGAAGGTTGCCCGTTGTCGAATGTGGTGCCCTTGTGGGGATAATAACCAGCAAAGATCTCCTCCGTTGTGTCGGGGGTTTTGAGGCGGAGGATGAGCTCGCCGGGGAAGGGGACCCCGACCACCAAGGTGGGTGATATCCGGGCTCCGGTATTAATTGGCAGATCTTGGTTTTTCCCGTCTTTGGACGCAGAATTTAAATATCGAGAGGATCAAGATGGGGCTGAGTCGAGGTAGCCAAGCCTGGTATGGCGCAGGTTTGCTAAACCTGTGTCCCTTCGGGACTCGAGGGTTCGAATCCCTCCCTCGGCGTTTATTTTATGTCAACTACCCCGCCCTGAAGGACGGGGCTTGTAGCTGTCCTTGACGCTACGATTGGCTGGTTGACGACAGCCTGCTACGATCAGATCTACTGAAGGTAGCGATGTTCCTGGACGCGTTCAAATCCGCATCGATCTGGAA
>CP086218.1:1287788-1290854 GCA_020844795.1 Methanothrix sp.
ATGGCCTCACCATCGTCTGGGAGAGGGAGACGGGTATCCTCAAGCGCCTCCTCGTCGCCCCGGCGTCCAGGTCGGCAACGGTCGTCGGCCGGTCCATCGCCTCGGGGGTCCGGGCCGTCGTTCAGGCCTTGATCATCTTTCCGGTGGCGATCCTTCTGGGGGTCAGGTTCATGCCGAACCCGGCATACATCATCGCCGCCTTCATCGTCCTCTTCCTCGTCTCGGGCGGCTTTGCCGCGATCTCCATCTTCGTCGCCTCCCTGATGAAGACCCGGGAGCGGTTCATGGGCCTCGGCCAGGCCCTGATCATGCCCCTCTTCTTCGCGAGCAACGCCCTCTACCCCATCGAGCTGATGCCGCCCGCCCTCCAGTACGTCGCCCTGGTCAACCCCCTCACCTACGCCGTCGATGCCGTCCGGGGGCTTTTGATCAGCGGCGATCTCTCAAACCTCGCCGTCGACGTCGCCGCCATCCTCGTCTTCGATGTCTTGATATTCGCGGTGGCGTCGGTCAGCTTCAAGAAGATCATAGAATGAGGGTCTGAGTAAAAGAGATCGCGCAGCTGCGCCCCGCCGGCGCCGGGCGGGCGGCGCAGCCCTCACTCCGGCCCTCCCTCCCCGCCCGCGGAGAACTCGTCCAGCAGGGCCTCGAAGCGGGGGTCGTCACGGATGAACTCGAAGTCCGGATCCCGGCGCGCATATTCAGCAGTAACAATCTTCTCCTTAAGAGCAGTTCTAAGCAGTTCGAGGGAGGTTTCAGCACGTCCACAGATTGCCTCGAAGCAAGCGCGATTATATTCGCGTTCTTTCTCGATCAGTTTGCGTGCGAGCTTGCACTGCTCTTCGCTTTCTGCTTCTTTTCCCAGATTGCCATATAAGCGAGCGAGTGTGATATGTGGCCCAGATCCATCTGGATTGAATTCAATCGCTTTTTGGTATGCGTTTATGGCTTCTTCAGTACATTTTAGGATGTCATAAGAAATGCCCAAGTTGGTCCATGCTTCAGCTTTTTGTGGCTCGAGGTCGATCGACTTTTTGTATGCTTCAACAGCATCTTTAGTCCTGCCAAGTTTGCTTAATGCGATTCCTTTATTGTACCATGCACGGGCATCCTTTGGATCGATTTTGATAGCCTTTTCATAATATTTGAGCGAGTTATTATATTTTCCCTGTATATCATACAAGAAACCGAGTCCGAACATAGGCAAATAATAATCTGTTTTGATCTTTGTAGCCAAAAGGAAAAGTTCTTCAGCCATAATGTACTCTTTTTTATCTGTGAATGCTAATCCCAAAATAAAAAGAAGTCCTTGAAGTATCTCGTATTTTGGCTCATACTTTGCGGCATTTAGGCATTCTATTCTGGATATATTCAAATAATCCATATCCTCTATCAGCTTGTATTGGTGGTACGCATTAAGAGCTTCGGTGAAATGCTTGAAACCCTGCCATGTTTTGGCTGAGATCTCCTTGCTTGAAAGATCATGGACAATCTTGAAGGCTAGATCTCTGACGAGACACGGGATAATATCATCATTAGCTATATTTGTGTCTTCGATCCCGCTGACTTCCCATGCACTAATATTGTGATGTTCCATGCATGCAACCAAGCTTGCCTTAGACCCATATTTTTGCAGACTTCCTGATATCACCTGACCGCTATCCCCCCAAAAGCTAAGCTTTTTTAATATGGCAATTAAAGGTCCAAGGTGAATAGACGTCGTGCCTAAACCTACAGGTCCAAACTGTGATATCGAATATGTCAGATCTTCACTAGGAGATGATAGGCGAGGAACTTTGAAAATCTCAAAAGTAACACTAATTTCTGTATATGTAGTGTTATGGATCTTATGGATTCTTAGTAGCTCGGATATAAGCAGATTAGAGATGGCCTTGCCGCTGTACATTCTATCTCCCGCTGCAACCTCGAAGGGAAGAATCATAATTCCCTCTTCAACTTTACACAGCCAGCAGACAAACATGACCAAAAAAGCAAGAGCAAGAGCAGCGCCAGTGATGATTAGAAGAGATATAATAACGCCACTGAAGGCACTCATGAATTTTTCGAGAGATTCCATCTTCTCTATGCCGATTATCCAGCCCATTATGAATATCACCAGATAGATCAGCAGAGCAGTCATAACTATCGCCGCTATCGACATAGTCAGATCGAAGATTTTGAACTCACGCATCGTAGTCCACCCTCAGCGACAGAGCGCCGATCGGGTTTACCGCGCTCAAACCTTATCTCCTTTTCCCAATATGTCAAAAGGAGACCAAAAACCAAAAGAGAGTAAATTCCTTTATAAGGAGTTTTCTTTCAACAGCAGAAAACTTACGTTGCCCCCCCAGCTAACACCTCCCTCACCCTCCCCCGAAACTCCGCGACGCTCCCCGAGTTCTCGATCCTCGTATCCGCCGCCCGGATCGCCTCCCCCATCCCCCAGGAGAGCTCCCGGGCGTCCCGGTCGGCGACGGCCTTCGCGAGGTCGCAGTCATTTGCGTCGTCGGACCTGCCGCGAGAGGCGATCCGGGCGAGGCGGATCTCGTCGGGGACGTACACCTCGATGAGGAGGAAGTCGTTGGAGCTTTCTCTGAAGAGCTCCACCTCGGATCTGCTCCTGATCCCCTCGATGACGACGACGGAGGCGCCGGTGGCCCTGATCTTCGCGAGGCACCTCGTCGCGATGGCGTCGGGGCCCTCCCGCTCCCGGAGATCGTTTCCTACGGCCCCCAGATTTCGATCGGTGGGTTCGAGGCCCCGCCGGGCCGCCTCCTCCCGGATGACGTCCCCCATGACCACGACGGGTATCTTCAAATCACGCGCCACCTCTGCGGCCGCCGACTTCCCGGAGCCGGGCATCCCCACAAACCCCACGATCTTCATCCTCTTCCGTCTCCGTCTCGATCTTCAGCGTCCTGGTCCTTCCTCAAGGGATCGCTCGATTTCAACCTTTCTGAGCCTCCGGGGGAGGCGGGCCGGGGGTGGAGCTTTCGGAGCTGGCAGATCTGGAAGAGCTCCGTCTGGTACGGCCGGGACCTGTAGGATAGGGGCCCCTTCTTTATG
>CP086218.1:1290954-1305117 GCA_020844795.1 Methanothrix sp.
AGCAGCGGATCCCGATCTTTCTCAATCCCGATACGAGCAGGTCCCTCCTCTCATGAAACTCCGCCACCATGGCATCGATGCTCTCCTGGGGGCCCTTCAGCGCCTCGACCCCCGCCCACTGGACGAAGGTGGTGGCGTGGGAGACGGAGTGGGAGAGGATCCTGTTCACCCACATCATCACCTCCTGGGGTCCGGCCAGATAGCCGAGCCGCCAGCCGGTCATGGCGTAGCATTTGGAGAAGCCGTTGACGGTGACCGTCCTCTCCTCCATCCCCGGAAATGACCCGATGCTTATGTGGTCGGTGCCGTAGATTATCTTCTCGTAGATCTCGTCGGATAAGACCATCAGGTTGTGGTCGACGGCCAGGTCTCTGATCTCCTCCAGGATCTTCCGGTCGAAGACCGCGCCCGTGGGGTTAGAGGGGGAGTTTACCAGGATCATCTTCGTCTTAGGCGTTAAAGAGCCGGCGAGGTCCACGGGCTTGAAATCCCCGTCCACCTCCCCCCACCTGACCCTCGCGCCAGCGAAGCTGATGCACGGCTCGTAGCTGACCCAGGAGGGGCCGATGAGGAGGCACTCGTCCCCCTCCTCCAGGAGCGCCTGGATGGCGGCGAAGATCGCCATCTTCGCCCCCGGGACGACGGAGACGAGGTCGGCGGATACCTCGATCCCGTTCTCGGCATAAAGCTTCTCGGCGATCGCCGCCCGCAGCTCCGGGATGCCGCTGGTGGGGAGGTAGCGGGTGTCGCCTCTCTGGAGGGACTTGATGGCGGCGTCGCAGATGTTCTTGGGGGTGTCGAAGTCTGGCTCGCCCACCCCCAGGTCGATGACGTCGAGGCCGGCGGCGTTGAGCTTCTTTGCCATCGCCGAGATCTTCATCGTCGTCGACTCGGAGATGGAGGCCAATCTCTCGGATACCACCCCTAAACCCCCTCCAGCCGTCTGACCATTTTGACGGCGGCCTCTACGGCCCGCTTGGAGTAGTCTATCCGGCGATGGGCATCCGGCCTCGACATCTTCGGGCCGGATATCCCCAGGGTGACGGGCTTATCGAACTCCAGGGCCAGGTCCATGATCTTCCGGGAGGCCTGCTGGGCGACGATCTCGTCGTGGCCCGTCTCCCCCTGGATGACGCAGCCGATCGTCACCACGGCGTCGATCTCGGCACTCTCCGCCAGCCTCTTTACGGCGAGGGGCATATCATAGACGCCGGGGACCATGATCGTTCTCGCGACCTCTGCACCCAGAAATTCTGCATGTTCTCGCCCGAGGATCTCCATCTGATGGGTTATATCCCGGTTGAACTCAGCGACCACAAAACCAAGTTTTATCATAAATCCAACACCGCCGAAGATGGCACACAGCTTCTTAGGCTCGGGGCATTTTGGAGTAATAAAACCATCGATCGGGGTCTTCGGTCCATCGGGGACCAAACGCGTCCCGACGGTCAAAACCCATTTATCCCTGGCCGCTCAACCCGGGGTGGTGGATGCCTTATGAGTTGGGTCTATCTGGACGGGAGGTTTATTCCCGCAAAAGAGGCGGCGGTCTCGGTTTACGATCACGGGCTCCTCTATGGAGATGGGGTCTTTGAGGGGATAAGGGCCTACAACGGCAGGGTCTTCAGGCTGGAGGAGCACGTTTCCAGGCTCTACGACTCCGCGAGGGCTATCATGCTCGATATACCCATGAGCCAGAAGGAGATGTCGGACGCGATCCTGGAGACCCTGCGAAAGAACGGCCTCACCGACGCCTACATCCGGCCCCTGGTGACGAGGGGCGTAGGCGACCTGGGGCTCGACCCGAGGAAATGCCCAAAGCCGACGGTGATGATCATCTGCCAGAGGTGGGACGCCATGTACGGAGACCTCTATGACGTCGGCCTCACCGCCGTCACCGTCACCGTCAGGAGAAACTCTCCGGCCGCCCTCCCGCCGAACATCAAGTCCCTGAACTACTTGAACAACATCCTGGCGAAGATCGAGGCGAACGTCAAGGGAGGAAACGAGGCTATATTCCTCGACGACGCCGGAAACGTCTCGGAGGGGAGCGGCGACAACATCTTCGTCATAAAAGACGGTAAGATCTTCACCCCCTTCACCATGAACAACCTCAAAGGCATCACCAGGATGGCGGTCATCGAGATCGCAGGGGCCAGGGGGTATGAGGTGGGGGAGGCGAACCTCGGCCTCTTCGACCTCTACACCGCCGACGAGATCTTCGTCACCGGGACGGCGGCGGAGGTCGCCCCCGTCACCAGGATCGACGGGAGGGTCATCAGCGGCGGTAGGCCCGGCCCGATAACGATCGACATCATGGCCGGTTTCAAGGAGATGACTATGACGACGGGGACCCCCATCTGAACCTCCCCCCCTGTAAGCCCAGAAGGGCATCGCCTCCCTGCAGATCTCCGGGCTTGGGCCTAGCAGGGGACGACCTTGACGGAGACGGTCCTCCTGCGGGGGCCGTCGAGCTCGACGAAGAGGACCCGCTGCCAGGTCCCCAGGGCCAGGCGGCCGTCCTCGACGGGGATCGCCTGGCTATTTCCCAGGAGGGCGGCCTGGAGGTGGGCATGGGCGTTCTCGTCGAGGCGGTCGTGGAGGTAGCCGTCCCCCGGCGGGGCGAGGGACGATAGCTTTCCGAGGAGGTCGGCGACGAGGCCGCCTTCCCCCTCGTTGATGACGATGGCGGTGGTGGTGTGGCGGGAATAGACGAGGCATATCCCCTCATCGACCCCCCTCTCCCTGACGGCGTCTTCCACCTGGCGGGTTATGTCCACCACCTCCGCTCTCTTCTCTGTATCTATCTCGATCATCGGATCACCAGAACCTTTGGCGGACGGTCTATATCCGCAGAAGGGATTTAAGCTGAGCGGCCCCGGCCTGATCGGTCGGATTAGCCGTCTTCAGCTCAAAGATCCCGGATCCAAATGATCCCAGATCTAAATATATCCCTCATGGCGGCGGAGGCTCGGTCTAGGTCCGAAATCCCTTTAGGTGGAGACGACGGATAACTTCTGGCAACATCTGAGGTCCTGGCCTGAACTGGCGGGGGTTATGGTGGCGGAGAAGACGATCCTGGTTTTTGGGGGTTACGGCGGCGCGGGGTCCGCCATATCGAGGGCGGTCCTGGAATATACCGACGCCGACCTGATCGTCGCCGGAAGGCGCGAGGAAGAGGCAAGGGCACTGGCCGAGGGGCTCAACGCCAAATTCCCAGGAGGCCGGGCGGCCTGGGCCCACGCCGACGCCTCCGACCCCGCCACCTTGAGGGAGCCCTTCGGGAGGGCGGACCTGGTGATCGATGCGGCGACGACGGTCCCCTTCGTCGAGGAGACGGCGCGGGCCGCCCTGGAGGCTCGGGCCGACTACATGGATATCCACTACCCCCAGGAGGTGGTCCCCGTCCTCGCTGCCATCGCTTCGGAGGCGGAGGCGGCTGGGGTCACCCTGGTCACCCAGGCGGGCTTCCTCCCCGGCCTTCCCTCCGTCCTCGTCCGGTGGGCTGGGGCGCAATTCTCGGATTACAGGAGGGCGAGGGTATCCGTCGCCATGAGGAGTGACTTCGACCCCGGCGGAGCCGTGGACGAGTTTGTCGGGACCCTCGCCGACCTCTCCGCCGAGGTCTTCAGTGATGGCAGGTGGAAGCGGGCGGGGCGGGTCGACGTCAGGAAGGTCGACTTCGGGCCGCCCCTGGGGAAGACGACCACTTACCCTACCACCCTGGCGGAGATGAGGGGCCTGCCGGAGGAGCTGGGGGTCGAGGAGCTCTCGATCTGCATAGCCGGGCTGAACTGGTTCGTCGATTATGTCGTCACCCCCCTCGCCTTCGCCCTGGGCAGGGTGAAGAGGGGGCTTGGAAGAGACCTCCTTGCTAGGATGATGGTCTTCGGATCGAAGCGGTTCAAAGAGCCGGGGGAGGCGGTCGCCGCCGTCCTCGAGGCGGAGGGGGTGAAGGAGGGGGAGAGGGTCGCCGTCAGGTTGAGGGCGTCCCACGACGACGTCTACGAGTTCACGGCGATGCCCGTCGCCGCCTTCCTCCGCCAGTACCTCGACGGCAGCATCAAAAGGCAGGGGCTCTCCTTCATGGGCAGGGTCGTCGAGCCCGTTAGGTTCCTGAAGGATCTGGAGGAGATGGGGGCCGAGGTCGAGGTGGAGGTCAGAGGGGTTTGAAGCTCTGATCGAATTTATAGAGAGGACGATAATTAAAGGACCCGACGTGACGGTAAGAAGGGAGACGACGTGCTGATTTGAAAGGAGGCGACGTGACGAAATGAAAGGAGATGACGAGTTCATGAGAGCCGCCCTCGAGGAGGCGAGGGCGGGTCTCGCCGAGGGGGGCGTCCCCATCGGGGCGGTTCTGGTGGAGGAGGGAAGGATCATAGGGAGGGGGAGGAACCGGCGGGTCCAGGAGGAAGACCAGCTTCTCCACGCCGAGATCGACTGCCTCCGCCGCTCGAGGCTCACCGGCGGCTACATCGGCACCACCCTCTACTCGACGATGATGCCCTGCTACCTCTGCGCCGGGGCCGCCGTCCAGTTCGGGATAAAGCGGGTCGTGGCGGGGGAGGCAGAGAGCGCCCCCGAGGCGAGGGGGTTTCTGGAGTCCTGCGGCATCGAGGTCGTCGATTTGAACCTCGACGAGCCCAAGGAGCTCCTGGCCGAGTTCATCAGAAGATATCCCGGCCTCTGGGACGAGTTCCTCGCAGAGTGCAGCCCTGATATTTTCTGATGGAATGGTAGGGTGAGAAGATGTTGATCAGGGACCTGAAGGAGGGGCGAAGGTTCGCAGCAAGAGACGGGACCGATATCTGCGAGCTTCTCCACCCGGACCGGGAGGAGGGGATATCCATGGGCTACAGCCTCGCCCACGCTGTCCTCGGCCCCGGCGAGGCCTCCGCCCCCCACCGGCTTAAGAGCTCCTCGGAGGTTTACTTCATCCTGGAAGGGCGGGGGATCGTGCATATCGGAGGCGAATCCGCCGAGGTGGCGGCAGCCCAGGCGGTTTACATCCCGCCGGGTTCGATCCAGCATATCGAGAACATCGGCAAAGGTCCTCTCGTATTCCTCTGCCTCGTCTCCCCTCCGTGGAGGGAGGAGGACGAGGAGCCGATCTGAGAAGGGAGGCGGAGACGGGAAAAGAGGGCCCGATCTCCGGAGAGGGCGGCAGGCCCCCCGGCTCATTGGACCGATCCGTCCATCTCCATGATCCCGAAGACGTTACCCTCCGGGTCCCGGCAGCGGGCGAAGCGGCCGACCCCCGGCACCGTCATGATCTCAGAGAGGACCTCGCCCCCCTCCGCGGCGACCTTCGCCATCGAATCCTCCAGATTGGGGACCTCCACGGTGTTCGTCGTCCCTTCGCCCGGGCTCTCCCGGGGCTTGAGGGCGCCGTCTATCCCGGGCCCCTCGCCGGTGTAGGCGAGCCAGTAGTCGAAGGGCTCCCAGCGCTCCAGCCTCCAGCCGAAGACCCCGGCGTAGAACCTCACGGCCCGCTCCGGATCGTCGACGGGTATCTCGAAGTGGATCACTCGCGGCATGACAGGTACGATGATTTTAGACTCTGATATAGGTGGCGATCCGGAGGTGGCGATCCATAGGTTCAGCCCCGACCCTCAGAGCCCAGCCCCTTAAAGCCCTGCTTCTGGAAGGACCGCCCCACTAAGGCCTGCCCTCATGGGCCCGCGAGCCTCTTTCTTATCGACCGCCCTGCCAGGGCGCCGGTCGAGAAGGCGGCCTGGAGGTTGTAGCCGCCGGAGTCGCCGTCGACGTCCAGGACCTCCCCGGCGAAGTAGAGGCCGGAGACGAGCCTCGACTCCATCAACTTCGGGTCGATCTCCCTCAAATCGACGCCGCCCCTGGTCGCCATCGCCGAGTCGAAGCCCCCGACCGCCTCGACGACGAAGGGAAATCCGGCGAGCCGGTCGGCGAGGCGGGTCCTCATCCATCTGCTCATCGAGGAGCATTTATGGTCTTGGGGGATCTGCAGAACCTCCATGACCCTGGCCGCGAGCCTTGCGGGGATCTCCAGCTCAGCCAGGACCGACCTCAGGTTTCGCGGACCGTCCTTCTGCGACCTTTCGAGGAGCCAGTCATCTATCTCCTCCCTTCTCCTCTCCCCCGCAAACGATACCCGAAGCATGTCCCCCGCCCTTATGTATCGGGAGAGGTCGAGGATCCCCGGTCCCGAGAGGCCGTCGTGGGTGAAGAGGACGTCCCCCGCCCCCTCCTTCACCTTTTTGCCCCGAAATATCGAGACCCTCGCCCCGGGGATGGAGATCCCGGCGAGGTCGGCGAAGGGATAATCCCTGATCCTGACGGGGGCGAGGGCGGGGCCGACCTCGGCGATGGCATGGCCGAGGGCCCCGGCGAAGGAGTAGCCGTCGCCGGAGGAGCCGGTGGCGGGGTACGACCGGCCCCCGGTGGCGATGACGAGCGTGCGTGACTGATAGGCCTCATCCCCGCAGGCGACGAGAAACTCGTCCCCCGACTTAACTATAGACGTGACGGCCTTGCCGCAGGCGATCTCGACCCCTCGAGCCTCGCCCTCCGCCAGGAGGACGGCCAGGACGTCCCGGGACCTCTGGGTCTCGGGGAAGACCTTCCCGATCTCCATGGTGATCATGGATAGGCCCCTTTCCTCAAAGAAGGCGACGAGGTCGCGGTTGGTGAAGCCGAGGAGGGCCGGGCGGAGGAAGCGCCCCGCTCCGCCGTAGCGGTCGAGGAAGGCTCTCGCGTCGCCGTCGTGGGTTATGTTGCAGCGGCCCGAGCCGGAGATGAGGAGCTTTCGGCCGGGGGTCCTTTTCTTCTCGAGGACGAGGACCTTTCCGCCCCCGCCGGAGGCCTGGGCGGCGCAGAAGAGGCCGGCGGGGCCGGCGCCGATGACGATGAGATCCCAGGGTTCGCACTGGTTTCTATCCCATAGCATATCAACTACCACGCGAAAAGATGCAAGGCGATGTTGAATAATCTATTCATCATGAACATTCGAAAAATTTAAGAAAACAGGAAACTGCCTAACCTATTATTTTATCTGGACTTAAATGGTCTCGCACGCAGATCAATTCCGAAACCTTAATTTATTTAAAATTAATATAACTTGAACGATGTGGTGAACTTGGAGGGTTCCGTCCGAAATCTTCATCAATAAGAAAAATTATCTTTCAGATAGGATGATTTATATGACGATAACAAAAAAGAATTTGGTTTTCGTTTTTGCGCTGTTAATAGTAGGGTTAATGGTGCTTGCTTCAGCACAAGAAGATCAGGCGCAAAAGATGGCTTTTGATATAACTGGATCCTTTGAGGGTGGAAAGCCGAATTCTCTTCAAACTTATGACGCAGGCATCATAAGCTATGGCATGCATCAAGCGACATTAGCATCAGGCTCACTTTATAATGTTCTCGAACGATATACAGAACTATCAAAAACATCTAATTCGGAGGGGATTACGAAATATCTCTTGCGTGTGCAGTCAAGAGATATCACACTGAGAAATGACGTGGAGTTTCTCAACCTTCTCAGGGATGCCGCAAGTGAGAGTGCTATGGTACAAGCTCAGAACGAAATATTCTCAAAGGATTACTATGAACCTGCAAAAAATAAGGCAGCTACCGATGGTGTGACCTCCCCGTTGGGAATTGCGATTTACTATGATACAAATATCCAAGGTGGGCTAGAATACATTAGAAGGGCTACAAACGAAAATTTTATTCAGTCCACTCCAACAGAGCAAGAATGGTTATCCACTTTCCTTGATGAGCGGAGGAATTATCTATTGGCTGTGGCTGACAATAAAAGAAAGAAAGGGCTTGAAACTGATGCTAAATATTTAGAAAACTCTGCTTCATCGAAAGGACGTCTAGGAGTATTGGAAAATTTAGTCGATGCAGGTAATCTCAACCTTGACAAGGGTGACAGCAATCAGCAGATCAGCCTGGGAATATTTGGAAAAATATATACCATCGACTCAGAATTCAGGGCTAATAATTATGGAAGAGAACAATATAAAGAAGAGGATACTAAGATAGAGGAGCCACCACAGTCTACTAAAGAATCTGTTGCTAAAAGCCCGACATCTTATAAGTCAACCATACCAATACCCTCTGGGCCGGCAGCAGATGCACTTAAGGCCCAGGGCAAATATGAGGAATATCTGCAAAATGCTCTTCAGGAAGCAGAAGAGCGTATCGCGAAAGACCCTCACGATGAAGATGCCTGGAGAGCCAAATCTCTTGCGCTCTATTACCTAAATCGCGGTGCAGAGTCCGAGACAGCCCTCGCAAAGGCAAATGAACTTTCTCATGGGTATGTATCAGAAGATAATCGAATTACCCCTGATCCCAAAGCAGCTATGATAGACGTCACTGATATCTCTCAAGACATGCAGCAAGTAAAGTTCCCACTAGCCATTTCAGAAGGCTTAAAGCCGATTACTCAAGCGATACAACCAACAAATTATATAGAAGAATCTAACATCAGGGAAAGCTCATCTGTTCCAACGCTGTATCCAACAACGAGTCCACCACCCGATGAGTCTATTATTGGAGAAAGTTCATCTATTCCCACTCTGTACCCGACAACAAGTCCTCCGCCCTATGAATCAGAGACTTGGGAAGGCTCAGGCATTCCTACGCTATATCCAACAACGAGTCCGCCGCCTGACGAATCAAATCGCAAAGATGGAAAGCCATTTGGAGCTGGTGATACGAGTTTCGGCGCCACTAGTTCTTCAAGCGATGTGGAGTCGTCTGGCTTTGGAACCAGTTCAGATGAAAGCGATCTTGGCGGAATTAATTTCACTTCGATCAGATTAAATTACGTATCCGTTAGCCCAGATGACTCTGGAGGGGTGAATTTTGATCTGGGACTAAAAGCCAAAAAAGCCGAGGGAACAAGTCCCGGAATTGATGTCATTAACTCCACATTGATCGGCGCGACCGCTTTCATGACAGGTCTGGCAGTTCCCAGCGATAAATTTTGGGTCAATTTAAATCCTTGGGAGCCGGACCGAATCATCGATGAACAACTTAGTAGATCCGATGTAGGACGAATTATGCTCGAGGCAGATCTCCAGATGAAGAAAGACACATGCAATTATGAAAACCCATGCACAAATGAAGCTGGAATGACCTTAAGTAACCTTCTGGATGAAAAGCGCAATATTTTAGTTCGACAATGTATGAATAAGTTTCCCGGAGAGATAGATGATGTGAATAACGTCGTGTTCCGTGCAGGCACACGGTACTGGATTGTTCCTGATAGTGTCTACGCTTATTCAAATGGTACTCAAATCTATATAATTAATGCAACTCTGGCAATCCAGTCCGAACCGGTTCCAGATCGCACGTCTTTTAGGGTGGATAATCAGGATGTTAAGAAACTTTCTAAGGGGTGTCTCGAAGAGCTTAATAAATCTTCCAAAGAATATGGGGAATATTATGAGGAAATGAGCGAGCAAATAATCCTGCCATTTGTGGTAGCGGATGTAAATCATGGCGAAAAATACGAGGATCTTCGAGAAGTATTTGTTGCCCTCGCCTTGGCCCAGTGGTACAAATCTAACATAAATTCACATAAGGATATTTTCCGAGATAGTTTGGACTCTTCAGATTCGCCATTAAACGCGATTCGGCCGTGGAACCCCAACGAAATATGGGAAAACTATGTCTATTCGTATGAAAATGGCGAATATGAATGCTACATGAATACGACAACTAAAACGGCCGAAGGAGCCGAAGCCGTAAACATTTTCATCAAGTCATCGGGTGGGGTTGCATTTCACAACATAAATGACAAGCTTGTAGTCTTAGAGAGCACCCCGCCTGAGATCCAGGAAACGATATCCCAGGCTATTACTGATGGATTCATCGACAAAGGGACGGACGTGTTCTTCGGGATTAGGATGCATGGAGAAATGGGACGTGAAAAAGCAACTCCTGGCTCAGATTCACTTAAAAACGTTGATAGACGAGACCCCAGTCTCGCTATAACCTGGATTAATAAAGGTAATAAGCTCAATGATCAGGGCAAGTACGATGATGCCATCGAAGCATACGAAGAGGCGATCAGGCTAGATCCCAGTTCCTCAGTAGCCAGGAGCAATCTCGCTATAACCTGGAATAATAAGGGAAATAAGCTCAATGATCAGGGCAAGTACGATGATGCCATCGAAGCATACGAAGAAGCGATCAGGCTAGATCCTGAGAATAGAGTTGCTTGGCACAACAAAGGCAATGCTCTAAGTTCGCAGGGAAAGTATTCTGAAGCGATACAGGCTTACGATGAAGCTATTAGGCTCGATCCTGAGAATCCTTGGGCCTGGTATGCCAAAGGAGTCACTTTAGGTGAGCAAGGAATACATAACGAAGCCCTCTTATGCTTTGAAGAGGCAATCAGACTCGATGCAGATTTTGCGTCGGCTTGGAATAATAAGGGCGTCGCTCTCGAATCCCTTGGCAGGTCCCTTGAGGCTGATGCAGCTTACTTTAGAGCTCGGGAGCTGAGCTAATCCGAAGCCGATGAACCATTTGCTGCTAATTGGTGGAGTGGATCATCATGGTTCTACTTGATGATGTTCACCGCTCACGTTGGGATTAATGAAGTATCTTGGCAATGTTACCCTCGGAGTTAACCTTGATCAGCCACGCGTCCATATCCCCAGCACCAAAGGAAGAAGTTTCACCTGCGAGGATATATCCACCATCAAATGTATGATGCACCGAATAAAGCATATCCCAACTCACCCCACCAAATGTCTTACTCCAAAGCTCTTGGCCTTGAGAATCAGTTTTAATTAGCAGCGTATCCCCGCCCCCGGCATAAAAAGAATTTTTTTGATTAAGTGAGATGGCCCCGTTAGAAGCTCCGACCTGGGTTTCGGGTTCAATCTCTGCTGCAAAAGCCGAGATTATATAGCCACCTTCTAAAGTGGGTTGGACCATGTTGGTCCATACGATGCCTGTTCCGCCAAATGTCTTGTCCCAGAGCTTGATACCTCTGGCGTCAGTCCTGATCAGCCAGGCGTCTGTGTTCACGGCACTGTAGGATTTAGTAGCACCTCCCAATATGTAACCGCCATCCTGAGTGGGCTGAACTGAAACGGCCCAATCGTTTTCCGCTCCGCCGAAGGTCTTGTTCCATACTTCTTGCCCTTCTGGATCGGTCTTTATCAACCAGGCATCAAAGTCCCCTGCACCGTAAGTATTTGTTCGGCCTGCCAGGATGTAACCACTGTCGCTGGTCTGCTGGACAGAATGAGCTACATCAGTATTTGTTCCGCCGAAAGTCCTACTCCAGACCTCTCGACCTTGCGAATCGGTCTTAATAAGCCATGCATCGAAGGCCCCTTTTCCAAAGGATGCTGTCCAGCCTGCCAAGATGTAACCACCATCATCAGTATGCTGGACCGAAAGAGCTTCATCAGTGTTCGCTCCACCAAATATTCTGTTCCAAACCTCCTGTCCCTGCGAATCTGTCTTGATCAACCAGGTATCTGTGTTCTCGGCTCTAAAGGATCTAGTTGAACCTACCATGATGTAGCCGCCGTCCGATGTCGGCAGGGCTGATCTGCCCCAATCATCATATACCCCCCCGAAGGTTTTGTTCCATAGCTCATTACCTTGAGCATCAGTCTTAATTAGCCATGCGTCTCTGTTCCCGCTACCATAGGACTGAGTAGTACCGGCCAGGATGTAACCTCCGTCAGATGTGGGGTAAGCGGAATTTATAGAATCGCTGTCATCTCCTCCAAAAGTCCTGTTGAATTCCATGAAGGAAATCTCTCTGATCGTTGGGCTGCTTAACAGGCTTATGTCGAAGCTGATTAGCATCCTGTCGTCCAGCCCGTTAGGTCCAGCGTGCTTTCCATCCCTCACATGAGCCTCGATTCGGTATGAGCCCGAATCTTTAGCCTCCCATGTCCAAGTCTTCTCCGTCGTCCAGTCGGTCATTGGTTCGTCGTCTAGGAAGAACCTATAGAGCACCTGATCGCCATCGGGATCTCCGGTTTCCACAGTCCATGTAATAATCGAGCCTGATTCCTGCGGGCTTGCCTTATCTGAATCCAGGGAGAAGATGATGGGAGGTCGATTAGGGACGGTAGGGCTTGCAGGCGGAATGTAGGTGCTGGAGGTGATCCCTTGGACGCAATCTGGAGCGTTTACGGAGACAGCGACGGTCCTGCCGCCTGTGGTCGTCGTAGCGGGTGATGAGTACTCGATCACGTACGTCCCAGTTATAATATCCTCCAACTGATCCAGAATCACTGAGAAGTCGGCAGAGTATATGTCGATCCACAGACCGCCCGAGCTCTGAGCAAGCTCTCTCATGTCGGCATACAACGGCAGGTAAGATCGCGGTATGTTCGAAGGGATCGTTCCAGAGCGAAAATCGGGAGATACGGCTACAAGCATGACGCCAGCGTCGAGCAAGTCCTGCTGGACGTCATCCTGATGATACGTTGAATTGGACCAGCCATCGCCCCGCTGCATCGAGGGCTCATCCGTGATGACGATTATGATCTTCTGGGCATCAGGCCTGAATCCAAAGGATAGCGCCTTGGCAACCCCCCCGAGGGAGTCTTCAGGACGCTGGTAGAAACCGCCGTATGCTCGAAGCTGATTTACCTCTCGCTTGAAAACCTCGGGATCGTCGGTCGATTCGATTTTGGGCAATACTTCTTCCTTGAAGGTAACGAGGGAATACCTGGCGTCGATGTTGCTTGCTTTGATTTTATTGGTGAGGTCATCGACGTTGGATTTCATCGCCCTGATCTCGTCGGCCATGGTGTCAGTTTCATCGAAGACCACGGCTAGGTCGAGTTTCTGGCCGGAGGCTCTCCCTGTGAAATAGAAGCTATCTATCGCGACCCTGGTGCCGTCTTCCTCAACTGTGAAGTCGTCTTGGACGAGGTTGCCCGTCGCGGCGCATAGCTCGTCGATGAAGATGTTGACCTTGATCTTGGGATAGGCTGTTGGATCGATTCCAACGATTTTAATAATACTATTTTCAAAGAGTAAATTATCTGTATCTGGATTAAGTTCTGCTTGCATGATCCCGATTCCAAATATATTCGCAACTAATAAAACAAATAAAAGATATATTGAACTCTTAGCCATACTATTTACCATTTGTCTCCCTCATCCTCAATTTAAACCATCTTACCAAGATCCTTCAATAATTAAAAACATTCCTCCCGTCGAGTATCTGAGAAGCGCAAAAAAATTAACCGGCTGGACTGGGGAGCCGGACGGTGCTCCCTTCAACCATGTCTCAATCAACCTTATCACTCGTTTTTATCCAGCAAGATAAATTGGGCTGCTCTTGCCAGCCGATCATGTCACCCTCCACAGACGGATGGTTCCATCAAAGCTTCCCGAAGCAAGAGTACGACCATCGGGGCTAAAAGCAATGCCATACACAGAAGAGTGGTTGAAAACCCGGATCTCTTGGCCGCTGGAAACGTCCCACAGCCTCACCTTGTCGTAATCGCTTCCCGAAGCAAGAGAACGACCGTCGGGGCTGAACACAATACTTTCGATGCCATTAGAGTGGCCTTTAAGAGTTCGGATCTCTTGGCCGCTAGCAACATCCCAAAGCTTTACCGTCTTGTCCAAGCTTCCCGAAGCAAGTGTACGACCGTCGGGGCTAATTGCTACGCTAGACACCCAAGAAGAGTGGCCTTCAAGAGTCCGGATCTCTTGGCCGGTAGCGACATCCCATAGCTTCACCATCCGGTCGACACTTCCCGAAGCCAGGGTACGACCGTCGGGACTGAAGGCAACGCTATGCACCTCATTAAGGTTGCCGTTCATAGTCTGGGTTTTTTGACCGCTAGCAACGTCCCACAGCGTCAACGTGCCGTCCAGGTTTCCTCCTGAAGCCAGGGTAAAACCGTCGGGGCTAAACGCGACGCTAAACACCGAAGAAGAGACTTGCATTGTCCGGATCATTTGGCCGGTAGTTACGTCCCACAGTTTCACCGTGGAGTCTCTACTTCCTGAAGCCAGAGTACGACCGTCGGGGCTAAATGCGACACTTCTAACATCGTTAGAGTGGCCTTTCAGACTCATGATCTCAGTACCACTGGAAACGTCCCAAAGCTTAACCATGTGGTTATCGCTTCCCGAAGCCAGGATAAGGCCGTCGGGGCTGAAGGCAAC
>CP086218.1:1305217-1317011 GCA_020844795.1 Methanothrix sp.
ATGAAGGAGATAGGGAGATTTTAGGCAAATTTCAAGGTATCTTACCCACACGCCGCACATTCGAATTTATGATAAAAGAAAATAATGAAGTAATTATAGGCAAGGTTGGGCCAGAAATAGAAGATCCGAGCAAAATTAATCTTATCATCGAAAAACCAACCAAGATCCTAGTACATACAAAACAAGTGGGTACTAGCCGACCACGTTACACACTCAATGATTATGAAGAGATATATGAGTGAATTGTTATTTCTCCCGAAGTAATGAGTAAATATCAAGCATGCGCCGCATTTCAATTCACTAAACGAGTCCTATCACGATGCCTGCAGAAAACTTCCCCCCTTTCCCATTACCTCGCTTCTGAGTATCAGAAGACTCTTTCTGAATGATAGGCCTATCAAGGACGGGCGGCCCCAAACTCCCCCTTCACCCTTGGGTCAACGTAGCGGTTTTCGTCCCGCAAGTCACGACAAAATCCTTGTAACTCTCGCAGCCGAGCTGCTCATCACAAAAATATCGGCCATGATGCGGGTGCTTCTTTCACAGCACCCTCCCCACCACCGGAATCCTCCTCACCACCATCTCGCTCGCCAAAAAGCATATCGGCACCGCCAACGCCGCCGCCACGGCGAACTTGGCGAGGGGGTGCAGCGCGAAATTCCGCAGGGCGGCGGTGACGCTGGATCAGGATCACCGGGTGGAAGAAGTAGACGGCGAAGCTGTTGTCGGCCATGAACCGGAAAAGCCTCCCGGCGGAGTTGAAACGCTCCCGGAATATGACGACGATGCCGAGGCAGGCCCCCAGGCAGAAGAAGGCCTCCCAGAGGGCGCGGGCGGCGCTCTGCAGGGGGAGGGCCCCGCGATCAGGGGGTTTTCATCTTCATGGCGGCGGCCTCATGGTGATGGGGGTGGGGAAGATCTGGAGGCTCTTTTTCACAGGGCCCCTTTCTCCTCGACGGCGAACTCCTTTACGTCGAGGAACCGCACCCGGCCCCGAGATACGGCCTCCCCCTCCTCGATCACAAGCCTCTCTTCGAAGATCGGCCCGTCGAGGACGAACGTATGAAACTCCCCATCCTCGCCGCAGGGGTCGATGGCGGGGTCGAGGGCTTTCAGGTCCGCCACGAAGTTTTTATCGATCCGGCGGCCGAGCCACTCATCGCCGAGGAGGTCGGAGCGGACGCCGACGACGACCGCCTCAAAGCCGGCTTCGAGAAGCTCCCCGATGATCTCCTGCGAGTCCATATTCCAGATCGGCATCAAGCCCTCGATCGCAAGATCGGCGCAGATCCGGTCCACCAGGGGGCCGTGGGTCCTGATGTGGCCGAAGACGGCGGAGGAGATCCTTCTTCCTTTCGCCCTCTCTCCCTCGTCGATGGCGCGGAAGACCCGCTTGAACTCCTCCTCGTAAGATAGAAAGCCGGTCCTGATGAGGGGCATCCCCAGGCAATCCGCCTGGGCCGCCAGAAGGGCGGGATTGATCTCGTGGGCCCCCTCCCGGTTTCGATTCCAGAAGGAAAGGAGGTACCTGACCTTCACCCCCGATTCCATCGCCTTGTACGCCGCCAGGCACCCGTCCTTCCCCCCCGTCCAGGAGGCGACGGCTCCGAAGCCTCCGGCCTCCACCTCTTCGGCGGATGATGTTTCGGAGATACTCATCTTCATTCTCATTTCGACCGCCCCTCCCCTTCCCCCTTCCCCACCCTGCTTCCTTCTCCTCCTCCACCCAGGGCCGCGACTATCGAGGAGTCGAGGGCCGCGGCCCTCTTGCGCAGCGCCTCCGCCTCCGCTTCTTCCTCTGCCCCCGCCCCCTCATCCTCCACCTCCGCCTCCATCAGCCGGGCCAGATCCCGCCGAAGAGGGCCGATCAACAGCTCCGCCTCCTCCCGGGGAAGGCCCCTAGCCGCCTCCACCACCTCCTCCAGCCTGGCGATCCGTTCTTCGGTGGGGCTTCTTGAGGCGAGGGCTTCGATGAGGTTCGATACGGCGGCGGCCGCCCTCTCGCCGCGTTCCGTGAGGAAAAGCCTCCTGATCCTCCCCTCCGGCGCCGAGGCGACGAGCCCCTCCCTCTCCATCTCGGCGAGGATCTTGAGGGTATGGGGGACGGTGGAGTCGATCTCTTTGGCGACGGCGGAGGCGTAGGCGGGGTCGAGGTCCCGGATGGCGAGGAGGGCCGCCGCCGGCTTATCCCTCAAGAAGAAGAACGTCAAATCGCCCCTCATATCATCCTCATCCTTCATCCTTCCCCGTCATCCGCGCCATCCGTCCTCAACCTTCATCCACAACCTTCGTCGAGGGGCCGGTCGGGTGGCGGCGTGTGAGGGGGCCGGGATCGGGGGCGGCCTCGGTCCCCCTTGATCATCCGCCGGGGAAGGCCTCCTCCTCCTCCTCCTCCTCCTCTTCCACCGGGATCTCGGGCCGGAGGACGGGGGCACCCCTCGCCTCCTCGGGGAGGACGACGACGACCGGCTCGTGGTAGCCGAGAAACCTTCTCACCTCCAGGGTCTCAAACCGGATCTGGAGGTCCTCGGGGCTATCGGGGGGGACCCTCAGGACTTCGGGCCCGGCGGTGTAGACGGTGGTTATCCTGCTCTCGGTGGGCAGGAACGTATCCCCGGATATCCAGACCGTCCACTCCAGCTTTGACCCCTCCGCAAAGAGGCCCAACATATCGATCATCAGGGGGAGGCGGGGGTTGACGGAGCTGATCTGCCCCAGCATGATCCCGTAGGCGGTGTCGTCGTCTGGCGTCACCTTCAGCCTGTACTGGTCCAGGCCCTCCCTCCTCTCAGCCCCCTCGATGGCGATATCGGACCTATCGATCATCTCCAGGAGGTGGGCGATCTGGTCGATCTTCTCTATCCCCCGGGCCGGGTCGGGCTGGAAGAGGCCGATCCATTCCTCCCCCATCTTCTGGTAGAGCGTCCCGTTGAGGATGTAGACCTCAATCTCGTCCTCCGCCGCCCTCTCTCCGGCGAGGTCGGTCCTCCTGGAGACGGAGACCTCCTTCGAGGAGAGGTCGGTGAGGTTTATCTCCCCCGTCCACCGGAGGGATACCCTCTCTCCCTCCAGGGAGCCCCGGCGGTCGAAGTTGTAGAACTCGACCTTCTGGTCCATCTCGATCTCGAACCGATAGGATCCGAGATCTCCGACCGCCTCCGCCATCCTCTCCCGGACCTCCTCCTCCCCCGGCCCCCGATCTTCGCCGATGCAGCCGGCGAAGGCCGCCGCCGCCAGGGCGATGAAAAGCACCGTCCGTTTATCCATCTCCCCCACCCCGATCTTCAGGCTTCCAGCCGAATGGTCCGATATACAGTTCGAAGCGCGTTCCAAGGGCCCGTCTTCTCCGGCCTTCAACGGCCGTAGCCCTCAAACCCCTCTCCGGTGATCATCTGAAAGAGCCTTATGTAGATCTCCCTCGCCTCGCCTATCACCTCGGCGGGGAGGGGGGGTATATCTGGCTCCGCCCCTCCTCTATCCCGGGCCTCGTAGAGCAGGTCCTTGTACCCCGTCCTCCGGTAGTGCTGCCGTACGAACTCCTTGGAGAGGTCGATAAACTCCCCCTCCTCGTACTTCGCCTTATCCCAGAACCGGTCCTCGTCGGCGGTGCCGAAGACGTCGACGATCATGATCCTCCTCTCCTCGTCGAAGGCGAACTCCTTCTTCCCGTCGACGTGGACGAGCCCCCTGGGCTCCACCTCCCTTCTGATATCTTCGTCGATCTTGAGGACCGTCTCGCATATCTGGTCGTACTCGTCCTTCGAGAGCCCCGATATCTCCAGAGCCTCCCTCTTATCCAGGAGCCGATCGATCCTCTCCAGCTTCGTTGAGACCTCTATGAACGGCTCGGGTAGGCGCTCGCCATACTCCACCTTTCTGCCCCTCGGAAATCCCAGATCCTCGGGCCGGACCTTCCCTTCGACGAGCCTGTCGTAGATAGAGCCGGCCGCATACCACCGGCATATGACCTCGAGGGGTATCAGATAGTTCTTCGACTCCGGCCTGATCCTCTCAGGCTCGATCACATCCACCTTCTTGACCAGCATCCCGTTGGGGGGGAGGAACTCTTCGAAGTGAGTGGCGATCCCCATCCTCTTCGCCCGCATGAACCAGTGGACCCCCTCCCTGCAGAGCGTCTCCCCCTTCTGGGGGATGAGGCTTGGAATCACCTTGTCGAAGACGGATATCCTGTCGGTGAACCGAAACTCCAGCTCCCGGCCGAGGTCATAGACCTCCTTGACCGAGCCCATCCTCAAAGGCTTCCGTTCCATCGTCCACCCCATCTCCTGGAGGATGGATAACTCTTTTGCTGCGGGCTCTCCTCCCGCCGGAACCGGGATAGTCGAAGGAGCCGGTGTAGTGGACGGTAACGGTTGGTGGAAAGACGGGGTGCGGTGGAAGAACACGACGGATTCGGATGGAGGAGGCGATATGTGGTCTCCAATTCGAAAAAGGGTTTCAGGGGAGGCTTCCGCCGTCCCTGCCCGGATCAACCGGGCCCTTCAGGCGAAGAAGTCGCTCTCCGCCCTTCCTGTCAGCACCCGCCCCGAGGAGTCGAAGGCCTCGTAGCCTCCCCGGATCGACCCCGCCACTGCCTTTAGATCCAGAAGGTAGAGGCGGGACCCGTCCTCAGGGACGAGTTTTAGGGCCATAGCATCCTCTGAGGCGGATCCGAAGATCCCGACCCGGGTCTTTGAGCCCCCGATGGTGAGATCTCCGGCCCCGAAGAGGAGATCTCCGGCCCTAAAGAGCCCGATATCGACCCTTCCCGTGACGTCGCCGCCGAGGATCAGGCGGATCCGGTCGCCTCCGCCGGATCCGGCCGCATCCTCTTCTGGCGGATCGATATCTACGACGGCCTTTTCCGCCTCCACGGTCTCTTCTCGGGTCGAATTCGCAGAACCGTTCTTCGCCGGATCTGCCATCTCCACCCCCCTGATCGCGGGGAGGGTCTTCCCCGGAATGGACATGTCCATACCCAGGTCGCCAGAGCCGAGCCACTCGACGTTATCGACGTAGCGTAGTCTGGGACAGGCCGCCTCCCCAGCTCCAGGGAAGAGGGCTGCTGCCACCATCGCCATAAGAAACAGGCTCAAGAACCTCATATATATCGACGCTCTCCATCCATCCGGATGGCAACTATCAGATCTCCCCGATCATCGACCTTCAACAAATACATTTTGGCCTCCTCCGGCTCAGGTGGGAGATCTCCCCGCCCCCGGCCTCCAGGAAGGCTCCGGCGGCACGACCGATGAGGGTGGGGCGGGAAGATAGGCCCCGCCGATAGGCCCTCTCTTATATCCGAAGGCGGCTCCAAAGCCAGCCTGGCCTGAAGGGGTATAGACGGCGTAGCTCCCGCGAGCGGGGATCCCCAAGAGGCTGAGCCTGAGCCTGATGAGGGTCGGATCGCCGACGGGAACCAGCCGGATCTCCAGATCGTTGTAGGTCGCATATCCCGCGGCCGTGACCTGCCATCTCCCCATCTCAGAGGCGATAGCCCCCTCCCCGAAGACCTCGCCGTCGACCTGGTATAGCGCCACCTCTCCTTCTAGCCTCTCTCTGCCCAGGAGGGTGAAAGACCAGATCCCAGCGACGTCGGTGGCAGGTCGAACAGGAGGGGCCAGCGGCGTCCATCCGGTCCGGCTCTGACCTGAGAGGTTCATAACTCCGCGCAGGTACCCTTCCGTATGATGGACGTCGACTATCCGCAGCCCTTCGATGCCGAGCCATTCGTCTGCAGGCGGCTCTTCTCCGACGGCTCCATGGAGGGCCGCTCCGAGGAGGAGGGAGATGAAAATAAGAAGGATTCTCATGGCATGAGACCTCCACTCATTGATTGCAAGAAAAAATCGGGGCCGGGAGATCTCCCCCCATCAGCCCATGGCGTTTCCGCCCGATATCCCCATCCCGGAGCTCCCTATCCTGGCCGTCCCCGAAATCTCGTTCGGGGCGGATAGGTCGGTGGGATAAAAGCGGCTGCCGTTACAGTTTCCTTGCCAGGTGGCGCCGTCATACGAGAACCCGTTGTATGTGCCGAAGATATTGTTGCCGGTCACCATGGTCCGAAGCCGGTACATGTTGCTTCCCCCGACGGTGACGAGGCGGAGGGAGAGGCTCGTCCCTTCAGTGGAACCCGCTGCCGTCACCTCCTGGGTAATTATCCCTGTCGTCATGATCCCCCTGCCGAAGACCTCGTTTCCATACTGGTAGAGGGTGAGGTCGAGGGTCCACCTGCTTCTGTCCACCAGGTTAAGGGTCCACCTTCCGGCGACGTTAGACCAGGGCGATCCCGTCATCGTCGGCGGGGTGTAGACGTCGCTGGCGTTGGGGACGCCGGGTCTCATCCCGGTGGCCGGGTCGATGTAAAATAGGGACTCTCCTCGGAAAGCCTCCCCTACGTCAGACCTGATCTGACTTCCGGATAGGTCGTCGAGGTTGAGATCTTCAGACGCTGCTGGAGAGGCGATCGCCGCCAAGAAGATCAGCGGCACCATCCATGCCTTCTTAAATTTCATAAACTTAAACCTCCATTTATCCTGATAATGGGTGAGATCCCAACGGGGAGATCCTCCCCGCTTTCCTATTATGATCCTCCCCCTTTATCTCCATCACCGTCAAACGATCCTCGATCCGGTGACGTTTCCAGACCAGGCCGACCCGTCGGACCCGTATGCGGTGTAGATTCCGGTAGCGATATCTCCGACGACGGAGAGATCGAACCTGTAAAGAACGATGGTGTCGATGGTTACGACGTCGAGCTTCAGTTCATCTCCGGCCACCGTCCCGCTGGCAGCACTCTGGCTGGCGGAGCTCCCCGCCGAAGCCGGCTGGTTCAACCAGTCTATCATAGAATCTATCCCCCGGTCCTCGGAGGTGCCGGATCCCTCCTGGGCTCCAGTGGGGCCAAAAAACCCTTTGCCGAAGACGATCTCGCCCCTCTGATAGATAGCTAGATCAAGAGATCTCATTTCATCCTCCACCATCGCGAAAGACCACCTACCTGAGAAGTCGGCAGGCTCCAAGCTGGCCGGCCCGTCTCCGGCAGGAGGCTGAGAGGTGGCGGACGCTCCGCCGATATTATAGACCTGCCTCTCGGCAGGAGCTGCCGGGAGGGTGGCGATGCCGCCATCGGTGGCGTTGGCTAGATCCTTCTGGCCGCCGCTTCCGGCCTTAGCCAGGTACTCGGCGGTGTGATGGACGTCGGCTATCCCGAAACTTCCGCCGAGCCAGTCGGCGGCCACCTGGCCGGAGGAGAAGACGGTTATGGCGACGGCCAGATATAACAGAGTTGATCTGCGGTTTTTCATATATTTTAACCCCCGTTCCCGGCAGATGAACTCCGGGGTATAAAATCGTTTTGTTCCCGCAAAACGGGATCGGGAGAGATGGTCATTCGATCTTGAAGATGGAGGGGTGGGCCCGCCTGAACTCCTCGTCTTTCATCATGCAGCCCTGGGGCTTTCCCCGCAGCCACCGGTCCCGCCCCATGCCCTTCCAGATCTCCGCGAGGCTCTTATCCCTGACGTTCCCGAAGGGGATCGGCATGTAGGCGCAGGGCAGGACGTCCCCGGAGGCGTCGACGTGAAGCCACCTCCTCCCGGCGAAGCAGCCGAACATCTCCGGGGATAGGAGGCGGGGGAAGGCGGTGACCCTCGGTCCCTCCGGCAGCCTGTTCTTATCCTGGTGGAACCGGCTGACCCGGTCTATGTCGCCTCCGGTGAGAACTTCATCGGTGTGGGTCGACCACCTCCCCACGGCGACGATCTCGTAGAGGGAGAGCTCGTGGACCGAGAGCTCCGCCGCCAGGTTGTAGGCCTCCTCCAGGTCGTCGATGTTCATGGGGGACGTGACCATGAAGAGGTCCACCATCAGACCAGCTGCCAGGGCGTTTTTTATCCCGGAGATGGCATCGGAGAAGGCGCCCCTCCTCCCGCGAAACCGGTCGTGCTCTTCAGGGTGGGGGCTATCGATGGAGACCCTCACGGCATAGAGCCCCGCCTCCTTCAGGGATCTTGCGAGCTCCTCGGTGAGGGCGTAGCCGCTGGTGAAGGAGGCGCAGATCGCCCTGTCGTCGACCGCTGCCACCAGGTCCGGGAGGTCGCGCCTGGTCATCGGCTCGCCGCCATCGAAGGATATCATGTAGGAGCCCAGGTCCAGGGCCTCCCCTATCACCCTCTTCACCACCCCCGAGCTGAGGACCTCCCCGGTCCTCGACGGGGCGCTGCAGTGGAGGCAGTCGTTGGGGCAGGCCCGGATGACGCCGATGGAGACCTGATCCGGGACCCTCCTCCTCGTCAGGGCCGCCACCTGGGCGGAGATCATCCGGTCGAAGGCGGGGCTAGGGGCCGGAGGGATCCAGGTCGAGAAGACGATCTCGTCGGTCCCGGATCTGACCGGCTTCTCGGCGGCGAAGGTCTCGTTGATCTTCTTCATGACGGGGCCTGCAACCATGGAGAGGGGCCCCTTCGCCCGGAAGGTTATCTTGCCGCCCTCTGTCTCGGCCTCGATCTTCAGCAGCGGTCTTTCAGCGACTTGCATTCTTCTCCCCACCTGTCTACGATGCTCACAAGCCTCGCCTTGATCTCCTCGTCTCCCCCCGCCTCGGCTAGGGCCCCCTTGGCGGCTCTGCAGTGGTCCCGGATCGCCCCGGCGCAGAGGGCGACCGCCATCTCGGTCGAGTGCTCCCTCCCGTATATCACGGGGAGGGTGACGGAGCTCTTCTCCGACGACTTCCCCTTCTCCATACCCAAAAATTCGTTGAGGTCGTCGGCGACCTGATAGGCGAGGCCGAGATGCATCCCATACCTCTCGAAGTGGGCGGCGTCCTCATCTGAGGCGCCGGCTATCATGCATCCCATCTTGGAGGAGGCGGATATGAGGGAGGCGGTCTTCTTGGATATGCAGAGGTAGTAGTCTTCGGGCCCCTTCCCCTTATCGAGGTCGAGCATCTCCCCCTCAGACATATCCATGCAGGCGGCGGCGAAGGCCTCTATCACCTCCCGGCTGTACCCGGATATGAGGCCGATGGACCTGGAGATCAGATAGTCGCCGCAGAGGAGGGCCGCCTCCATCCCGTACTTTTGAAAGGCGGATGGAGAGCCCCGCCGTTCCGTCCCGCCGTCGAGGATGTCGTCGTGGACTAGGGAGGCGGCGTGGACGAGCTCCGTCGCGAGGGCAGCTTCCACCGCCCTTTCGGGGTCGGAGCCGAAGGCCTCCGAGGAGAGGACGAGGATGAGGGGGCGGACCCTCTTGCCGGGGGAGGTGAGGACGTACCTGATGACCTCCCCCAACCCCGTGGCAGGGAGCCTCTCCGTAAGCCTGAAGAGCTCCCTGTTGATCAGATGATACTCGTCCCACGCCTCGAACATCTCTGGGGAGGTTTGCCGGATCCGTATTTAGTTGTTGCGAAGCGAACCGGCGGTTGCGTCTTTTCAAAGAGATCCTCCCCGGAGAAGATCCCAAGATCTCCCTTTTTTTATGCCGACATTTCATAAACTTCCTTCCATGAGAAATGGTGGCTTAAACGGATGCATAGTCCGGATCTCTTCAGAATTTGAATCGGGAAGTATCCGTCAAAAGCCCAAAAGATATTATACTTTATCTGCAGAAGTGAGACGGTAATTCATCGGGAGATCTTCCACCGGGGATGCTAATATGAAGGCGATTTTGGCTTTATCTTCGGCTCTGCTCCTCCTTTTCGGGATGCAGGGCTCGGCCGGGACTCTGAGATGCGGATTCGATGACGGTGACCAGGGCTGGGTCTCTTCGGGATCTCTCCTCTCCTGGGAGAGGTACGGCGGAGATCCGGGGGGTTTTCTCCAGGCCGAGGGGCAGGGCGGCATATCCTCGATCCGATCGCCGCCTTCCTGGTCGGGGGACTGGAGCGGTTACGTCGGCGGGGTTATAATCTTCCACGAGAGGCTGATGGCAGCTGACGGCACCCATCCTGGAGAGGGGTTTGTGACGATAACCTCCTCCGATGGAACCGCCATATCCACCAGGACCCCAGGGGCCGAGAGGTCCTGGACCGTTCGCGAGGTCGTCTTAAACGCAACGAACTTCGGGGTCCAGGAGACCGAGTTTCGCCGGATGATGAGATCGGTCTCTTGGATGGCCCTCGGGACGAAATCCTCGGGGAAGAGGTTGATCCTGGCGGTAGACGAGGTCTCTGTCGCTCCCCCCTCCGGCCTGGACCTGGCCACGGCCTTCGACGACGGCGACGGCGGATGGAGGCCGGAGGGGGACGTCTCCCTCTCCTGGATGGAGCGGGGCGGAAACGGCGGCGGCTTTCTCCAGGGTCGGGACCTCGGAGACGGGTCCACCTGGTACTTCTCATCGCCCCGTTCCTGGTCCGGGGACTGGACCCCCTACCTCGGAGGGGCTTTGAGCTTCGACCTGAAGATGATCGACTCGGGGAAGGGGGGGCCTCACGGCGGAGACGAGGTGGTGATAGTGGCCACCGACGGCTCGTCGGTCTCCATCTCCCCGTCGTCCCCCTATTATTCCGAGGAGATCCCCGGGTCCACCTGGACCCGGCGGCATATCCCCCTCACCCCCGAAGCCTTTGAGACGACGGAGGAGCTCTTTGGCAGAGTGATCAGGTCGGTGGACCGGATCCTGATCAGGGGAGAGCATTCGGATAGATCCGATGTGGAGGGGATCGACAACGTCGTGGTATCCCCGCCGGTCAAAAGCGACCTCGTCTCCACCTTCGACGGCGGGGATGAGGGATGGAGGGGAGGAAGGGACGTCTCCCTCTCCTGGCGGGCTGAAGGAGGAAATCCCGGCGGCTTCATCGAGGGGGTGGATCAGGGGGCAGGCCAGACCTGGTACTACGTATCTCCCGCCTCCTGGGCCGGGGACTGGACCCCGTACATCGGAGGGACTCTGGGGTTCGACATCGTGGAGATAGATTCAGGGAACGGCAGCCCCACCTTCGGAGATGTGGTCAGGATATACGGCCGGGACGGCTCTTATCTCTCCTGGTCCTCCGATCCACCCGCAAGCTCCTGGACCCGGCGGCAGGTCTCCCTCGTCCCGTCCTCCTTCAAAGTCTCAGGAGGCACCTTCGACTCGGTGATGAAGGGGGTATCGGAGGTCTGGATCCGGGGGGAGTACAGCAACATGAGGGACGTCGGCGGCCTCGACAACGTCGTCGTCACCCAGGGTCCCGGGGGATAGGCTTCGGGGGTGGGGGGCGGCGCCGTCTCTTAGATCTTCCAGGAGTCTTCCTCCTGGCCGTCACCCCCTTCAGGACCTCTCCACAAAGTTTTTGGCAGATGCCGGAGATATACGTCGATATGAAATGGATCTTCCGGCGATCAGCCCCGGGGCTGATCTATGCAACTCTTCTCTTTTTGACGCTGGCGACGGCGGGGGCCTCTCAGATGGACCCCAACGAGCCGAACGACGAGCTTGGAGACGCCACTTGGATCAGCCCAGGCGGTTCCTTCGCGGGGACTATAAACCCGGCTGGGGACGTGGACTTCTACGGCTTTGAGATCGCGAGTCCGGGAATACTGGAGGTGAAATTGAATTCCGTCCCCGATGAGATGAAGGCGAGGTTGGATCTCTACGGCAAGAACTTCAACTTCATCACCAGGAGAGACGCCTCCAACCCCGGAGACCTGGTGGCCCTCACCCTCGATCTGGCAAGCCCGGCCCGGTACTACATCGGGATCCTGGACCTGGCAAGAAAGTCCCACGATACCGGGTACTCCTTCGATCTCGGTTTTGATCCCGTCGTAGACGTAAACGAGCCCAACGGTGAGGCGGGGGACGCCAGAGAGATAGG
>CP086218.1:1317111-1325827 GCA_020844795.1 Methanothrix sp.
GCTGAGAAGCCGTGCTCCGCCAGGACGCCGCTCCTCAGCCCCACCGAGTTGTCGGTGAGGGTGACGAGCCTCATCTCCCGTTTCAACTTCAAACCCACCTGCCGATCAAAGATCTCACCTCTCCGTTCAAAGCCGCCTTCCGCCATACCATCAATCCTTCCAGAAGTCAGGGATCAAGAGGACGAGGACCGTCAGTATCTCCAGCCTCCCGATCCACATGCAGATGATGAGGATCAGCTTTCCGGGGACCGAGAGGTCGGAGTAGTTGTTCGTCGGGCCGAAGCGGTTGAGGCCTGGGCCGACGTTCCCGAGGGCCGAGGCGACGGCGGAGGCGGCGCTGATCATCTCGCCGTCGCGAAAGCCGCCGGGGAAGAGGCCCGCCACCTCCTCCGTCCTGGCGTACCCCTCGGTGATGTTCAGGGGCCTTCGGTCCATCTCTATCCTCCTGGATGCGCTCTCGGGGGTGACGAAGACGGCGATGGCGCCGTCCCTGGGGTGGTATCCCAGGATCCGATCAGCCTCTTCCCAGCCGTCGGGCCCGAAACATACGACCTTCCGGCCGCTTTCGCCGTCTGAGACGAAGCAGACCATCTCCCCTGCGACCATCTCCTCTCTTCCTACGGTGGCCACCGAGGCGAAGAGGACCGTCGCCGCAGCGAAGATGAGGATGTAAATGGCCATGAATATCATTATCGAGTGGAGGACGTCGTCCTTGACCGTCGCCCCCTTCAGCTTGACGGCGATTACCGCCTTGGGGTGGAGGGCCTTGAAAAGCTCCCGGCGGCCGTACTTCATCGTCAGGAGGATCCTGACGAGCTTGATCCCCCCCGAGGTCGACCCGGCGCAGGCTCCGGTGAACATCAGCATCAAAAGCATCAGCTTTGCCGGCTCCGTCCAGCGGTCGTAGTCTGCGGTGGCAAAGCCTGTGGAGGTGATGATCGATACGGTCTGGAAGGCGGCGGTCCGCAGATAGAGGCTCGCCAGGGCG
Source organism: Methanothrix sp. (assembly GCA_020844795.1). GTDB lineage: Archaea > Halobacteriota > Methanosarcinia > Methanotrichales > Methanotrichaceae > Methanocrinis. The sequence continues at coordinate 1,318,100 of CP086218.1, forward strand.
AGACCTTCGGCGTCTTTTTCCCCCTCGGGGAAGGAGGCGTCGATCCCGCCGAAGGCGAGGACGACGGCTATGGCGACGAGGACGATTGAGATGTAGAACTTGAACTCCGGGTCTCTTATCAGGCTCTTTCTGTTGACGTAGATCGTCCTGTAGTGGAGGGCGAAGTTCGCCCCGGCTATGAACATGAAGAAGATGACGATCGTCTGGATCAGGGGTCCGTTGAACCCCGGTCCGTCGTAATGGGCTATGCTCTCCGCCATGGGGGAGAAACCCCCGGTGGCGACGGTAGAGAAGGTGGTGCATATGGAGTCGTACGCCGGCATCCCCGCCATCATCAAGAGGAGGAACTGGGCGGCGGTGAGGACCATATAGACCCCCCAGAGGATCTTCGCCGTACCCTTGATCCGGGGCCGGATCATCTCCTCCGCAGGCCCCGGAACCTCGGCCTTGAAGAGCTGGCGGCCCGCCACCCCCAGGTTGGGGAGGATCGCTATGAATAGGACGATGATCCCCATCCCGCCGAGCCACTGGGTGAAGGACCTCCAGAAGAGGAGGCCGCGGTAAGTCGGCTCGGTGAGGGTCGATGTGAGGTTGGCATCGCCTCCGAGGAGGGTGGCGTTGAGGGTGGCATTTAGGAGAGCGCCGCCGGAGGCCGAGATGTTCGGGGAGATCAGATCACCGCCCGAGGCGGCCCCGCCGAGGAAGGCAGCGTGGGCGAGAGATGTGGCCAGGCTCTGGCCGGCGGCGGAGGAGTTGATGATGTAGAGGCCTTCGGGGCCGACCTCCGAGAGGATCGTCGCCCCCGTCGTCGTGAAGCCGGAGATCGACTCGAAGAGGGCGTCGATGGGGCCCAGGCCCAAGAAGACGTAAGGAAGGGCGCCGATGGCGGCGGCCCCGAGCCATCCGAAGGCGACCAGGCCGAAACTCTCCTTGTTGGTGAAGTCGCCCTCTCTTCCGGCCATCTCAATCCCCTGGCCGAGTCCGAGGGCGATGAGGGCGGATAGGATGAAGGCTGCGACTCCCGCCATCTCGCCGTAGACGAGAGAGACGGCGGCGGGGATGAACATAAAAGCCCCGAGCAGCTTCAGCAGGGTGCCGAAGACCTTCAGAAAGACTCTCGCCCTCACTATCGCGCCTCCTCCACCTCAAAAGGAGCCGACGGGTCCGGCCCCGTTAGGGAACCTTCCCCATCTATTTGATGGTGGTGGTTGCATTATAACTCGTGGATCCAAGATCAAAACCTCTTCTCGTCCGCCGAGGTCATCGGGAGAGGCCGTAGCGTCTCAGGGTCTCCTCCAGGATCTCACCGCCGGGGGCCCAGCCCCGGAGGGTTCGGTACTCCGCCAGCATCTCTGCGAGCTCGACGACGTTCCCTTTCGAGGGGCCATCTCCGACCATATCGGCGAGGAGCCTTCCTGGAAGGGAGTCCTCCGAGACCCCCGCCCTCTCGTTGTAGAGCCGCTCCAGGTTGAAGATCCTCCCCCCCATCTCCATCATATCTTCCCGACGGATATCCGAGCCCGTCGCCCCGTTGTAGAGGTCGACGAGGATCTCGGGGCCGAGGAGCTGCTGGACGAACCTGCATAGGACGAGGGAGTCGACGAAGGCGGTCTCGTCCTGCACCCCCATCACGAGCTGCGCCTTCCCCACAGAGGATAACCTCTCGGCCTTCCCGGTCAGCTCATGGAGGACGGTGTAGCCCTTCATGTGGCACCCGCCCCGGTTGGAGGTGGCGTAGGCGAGGCCCATCCCCTTCGCCCCCCTGGGGTCGTATCCGGGGAGCTCCAGCCCCTTCGAGTCCATCGACGCCTCGGGTGCGCCCCTCCCCAGGGCGAGGCGTCTCGCCCCTCCGGCGAGCATCCTACCCCCACCTTCCATCATGCCTATCTTCTTTATCGTATCCAGGGTCCCCGCAGGGTCGTCCCAACCCGGCCCTCCCTCCATCTTCCCCATATCTCTCAGCTCGGCGGCGGCAGCGATCGTCGATCCCGTCGAGATGGTGTCTAGGCCCAGATCGTCGCAGAGAGCCCCGGCCCTGACTATCGACGGGAGGTCGGAGGAGTCGAGGTTGGGGCCGAAGGACCAGATCGTCTCAAACTCGGGAGCCTTTTTGACCTCTCCTCCGGGGAGGGTCGCCCAGTGGCCGCAGGCGACGGGGCAAGCGGCGCAGCCGTGCCTTCCGGAGAGGATATCCCGCCGTAGCCTCTCGCCGCCGACCTCTTCAGCCCTCTGGGCGGGCCACCGGGACTCTTGGAAGTTCTTCACCGGAAGCATCCCGCTGACGTTCAAGAGGTGGAAGATCGACGCGGTCCCCACCTCGGCGAGCCCCCAGCCCCGGCTGAGCCTCGCCCTGATCAGAGACCTCGCCCTCGCCGCAGCTATATCGAAGGATTTCGGGTCCTCGACCTCCACCTTCATCCTCCCGGAGACGACGACCGCCTTTAGGTTCTTTGAGCCCATGAGAGCCCCCAGACCCCCCCTGCCCAGGGCACGCCTCCCGTTGACGATGACGTTGGAGATCAGGGCCCCCCTCTCTCCGGCGGGGCCTATGGTGGCGACTTTGCCTGCGTGCCTCTCCTCCAGGGTCCTGTTTGTCTCTCCGGTGAGCATCCCCCAGAGGTCCCCGGCGTCCCGAATATCAGAGCCCTCGTCGGAGACGGCCAGGTAAGATGGGGCTTCAGCCCTACCCTGGACGACGATGGCGTCGTAGCCTGCCCTCTTGATCCAGGGGCCGAAGAATCCACCGCAGTTGCTGTCGGTGAGAAGGCCGGTGAGGGGCGACTTGAAGGAGGCGGAGAACCTTCCCGATGTGGGAGCCCCGGTCCCGGACAACGGCCCGGCAGCGAAGACGACCCTCATCTCCGGGGCGAGGGGATCGGATCGCGGGTCGGTCTCATCGGAGAGGATCTTCGCCCCCAGGCCCCGACCCCCCACATAGCCGCCCGGCAACCTGGGATCGATCCTCTCCTCAGATATCTCCCCGCTTCCCAGGTTTGCCCTGAGGATCAGGCCGGTTCTGCTCAAGAGATCGCCTCAAAAAATTTTTAAACTCCCTTCAGTAAGGTCTTTCGCCTTCCCAATGATCTCGAGCCGGTGGCTTCTCCGTTATCCCCACCAGCCTCAGGGGCCCGGATATACGACCTCTATATCCAGGTCGTGGATCAGCCTGCGCAGCTCGTCGCAGGAGATGGGGCGCTTGAACTCGCTGCACCTCTTCACCTTCTCGGCGAGGAGGCATATCTCGTCCTTCTTGAGGTCGTAGCCCATCTTCTTTGTTATGTACTTGAGCGCCTTGGCGCCGGTATGCTTTCCGATGATGATCCTCCTCGCAGAGCCGACCATCTCGGGGGAGTAGAGCTCGTAGGTCCGGGGCTCCTCCAGGACCGCAGCGACGTGGATCCCCGACTCGTGGGCGAAGGCGTTCTCGCCGACGACCGCCTTGTTCTTCGGCATCATCACCCCCGAGCAGCTCTGGACGAGCTTGGAGAGGGGCGTGAGCTTCGTCGTATCGTACCGATCGACCTCGTGGTGGACCCTGAGGGCGACGAGGAGCTCCTCCAGAGGTGTGTTTCCGCTCCTCTCACCGATCCCGTTTATGGTGGTGTGAAGCTGCTTGGCCCCCGCCTCCGCCGCCGCGAGGGTGTTGGCCAGGGCCATCCCCAGGTCGTCGTGGCAGTGCATGCATATGGGGATATCGACCTCCTTTTTGATCTCGCTGACGAGGTAGCCGGTGGTCCTGGGGTTCATTATCCCCACGGTATCGGCGATGCTGACGTAATCGGCCCTGTACTCCTCCGCCTTTTTGTATAGCCTCTTCAGGAGGTCGAAGTCGGTTCTGGTGGCGTCCTCCGCGCTGAACCTGACGATGAGGCCGTGATCTTTTGCGAACTCCACCGTCTCAAAGGCGCACTTCACCGCCTCGGCGCAGGTCATGTGGAGCTTGTACTTGAGGTGGAGCTCCGATGTGGCTATGAAGACGCTGACCATGTCGACGTCGCAGTCGAGGGCCACCTCCACGTCTTTTGGGACGGACCGGGAGAGGACCGAGATCTTGGAGTCGAGGCCGAGGTTCGTAATATCCTGGACAGCCCTCTTCTCCGCCTCCGAGACGACGGGAAAACCGGCCTCGATGATCTCGACCCCCACCTCGTTCAGCCTGATGGCGATCTCCAGCTTCTCGTCGGCCCTGAAGACTACCCCGGGCATCTGCTCCCCGTCTCTCAGGGTGACGTCGCAGACCTCGATATCGATCTTCGGAGTCTTTGCGAGCTGTAAGAACTGATTGACGGAATAATCTTGCATCAGGGGATGGTATCTGGAGTTCGTGGGTTAAATCGGTTTCGAAGGATTCTGCCGGCCTTCCAAGAGAAAAAAAAATGTCAGGTGCCCAAAACCTGGGAAGGCTCTAGGCGATCCCCATCTCGCGGCCGTTGCCGAGGAACCGATTAGGTCCCACCCTGTCGATCCCGGAGTTTAAGAGTTGTATCCCTACGCTGTTGTAGGTGATCACGTTACCCTTGACTTCGGAGTTCTGGGAGCTCTCGAGGGATATCCCCGAGTTTGTATTGTTGCCGACGACGTTCCTCTCTACGACGTTCTTCTCAGATTCGAGGATCTGGATCCCGTTGTCGCCGTTGTTCATGATGGTATTCTCAACGAACCGGTTGCCTGGGGACCTGAAGACCATGATCCCGTCGTTGACGCTGTTGGAGGCGATGCTGTTGGCGACGGTGTTGTTCGTCGATCCCCCCTTCAGATAGATCCCCCACCATCCGCTGTTCCAGATGGAGCATCCTGAGATGATATTATCGCTGGAGACTACCTCGATCCCGGCGCTGGGATGAGGACCGGAGTTCGTTATGTGCAAACCCTCCAGAACCGACCCCCCGGCCTCGAGGAGGACTGCGGAGCCGTTGCTGGCGGCGTTGACTACAGGAACCCCCTCGCCGGTGTCGACCCCTCTAAGGGTGATACGCTTATCGACGACGACGTTCTCGCTATAGGTCCCGCTCCCCACCTCCACGGTATCGCCGTCGACGGCGGCCTCGATGGCTGCCTGGATGGTGGTGAAGGCGCAGCCGTTGAGGCAGACGTAGTGGGTCACCGGTAAAGCCTCTCCGACCTCTGCTTCAGCCTTCTTTGGGACCTCCTCGGAGATGGAGACGTTATCGGCCTCAATCGTCGTAGCGCTGACGATGTCGACGGTGACCGGCTCCTCAGATTCCCCGGCCTCCACCATCACGGCGGTCTCGTTCTCGATATCGCCGACGGCTCCCGTGGCCTCCTCCAGATCTATATCCTCCATCTCCTGGACCCCGGAGGTGGCGTCCGCCCCCAGGATGGAGGGCTCTACGGCATTTTCGCTGGCGTTTATGCTATCGTTTATGCTGCCGTTTGAGCTCTCGATTAAGCTGGCATTTATGCCGTCGGCTGAGTCAGCCCCCTGGGCAAGCCCGGCAAAGAGCAATATGGCCAGGGCGAAGAAGCCGGCGATGGCGCGTTTATGAGTGGTATCTCGAAGCATATTTGAACCTCGCCGTTCGAGTTATAGCTCTTCTGTATTAAGATTTCCGCGATCGATATCGAGCCCTCGTCTCCCCTTCATCCGATCCCTCGGCCTGATCCGGCTATTTGACGACCTCGATCTCGAAGAGCTTCGGCCAGAGCTTCCCCGTGACGAAGAGCCTTCCAGTCTCGGGATCGTGGGCGATCCCGTTGAGGACGTCCGCCCTCTCGCGCTCCTCCTCGGTGAGAAGGCCTGAGAGGTCGATCCAGGCCACCACCTCCCCCGTCTCAGGAGATATGACGGCGATCCTATCCGTCTTCCAGACGTTGGCGTAGATGAGGCCGTCGATATATTCCAGCTCGTTCAGCCAGGGAAGCGGCTCGCCTCCGGCGAGGACCTCCACCTCTCCTGTAACCATGAAGGTCTCGGGGTCCAGGAACCTGAGCTTTGAGGTCCCGTCGGACATGATGAGCCTATCGCCGTCGCTTGTTATCCCCCACCCCTCCGTCGCGTAGAAGAAGGTTGCGACTACGGTGAGGTCATCGGGATCCCAGACGAGGCCGACCCCGGACCTCCAGGTGAGCTGGACGAGCCGACCCTCCGAGAGGACGATACCCTCGCCGAATAGATGGGTCGGCAACGCCCTATATCTCACCACCTCCCCCGTCTGCGGTACCGTCTCCCGGAGGCTCGACCTGCCATAGAGGCCCGTCCCCTCGTAGAGGAGGCCGTCCTGATAAGCCAGCCCCTGGGTGAAGGCCCCGGGATCGTGGGGGTGGACCGCCACAACTCTGTATCCGTAGACGGGGATCACCTTCTCATCGACGGCCACCTCTCCGATGCAGCCAGATATGAGGACGGTGAAGATGAGGGCGGCGGCGTATTTCGCGGTCATTACTCTCGTTTTAACGGGTCGAAAGGCATATTTAGAAGATTCGGACGGGATCATGGTTCCAGGAGGTTTTAACGGGGATTTTGGGGCGGGCGACTGAGACGTTTAGATCCGTCGGAGAGCCGATCTACCAACAGGTATATCTTCATGGCGCAAAGACCCATCCTAGCTTGCTGAGATGACCTCTTTGGGGATCTCGCCAGCTCCGTCGGTTCTTCGGAATCGAAGACCAAAAAGGGTACGTGAATATGATGGACGATAGACGTGGACGTGGTAGAGGCGGCTTCGACAGAGGCCCCAGAGAGATGTCCGACGCGACCTGTGCGGATTGCGGCAAGGAGACTAAGGTCCCCTTCAAGCCCGACGGATCGAGGCCGGTATACTGTAGCGAATGTTATCAGAAGCACAGACCAGCGAGATCTCCTCGACGGTACTGATCAGATCTCAGCCCATCTGATACAGCCGTCCAGAAGATCTTCAGGTACGGCGGCGGAAGAGGGGGCAGGGACCACCTTGCCCCCCTTTCCAGCCAGCGGCCCTTTTTAAGGGTTCTTTTTAAGGGTAGCTTATATGGGGTCATCGGAGAAGTCGTCGGATTCGCGAAGGTCGACGATCCCTACCAGAGTGATTCAGATCCGCCCTCGATGAGCTGGAGGAGGAGAAGAGTCGATCCGAGGCGATAGGTGCTCTCCATTCCAGAGACGAAAGCTTCTTGGAGACGCCTATATCCATCGAGGAACTCCTGTATTTGTAATTAATGTTCAGCGGTTCAAAATAAATTATTTATATGATTAAGTTTTTGTAAGAATCAAATTAAAAAAATCCCCCGGTGACGATGATGAAGGAGAGCACAGTGAAGGTCCTGGACGATAAGGATCTGGAGTTCGCGGAGACCCTCAGAAGCCTCGGGGTCCAGAGGAACGTGGCCATCCTGATCACATACCTGGCCAACGTAGAAGAAGCATCCTCGAGGGATATCGAGATGGGCTCCAACCTCAGACAGCCTGAGGTGAGCATAGCGATGCGCGCGCTCCGGGACAACGACTGGGTGAGCGAAAAAGAGGTCCGCAGGGGTGGGAAAGGAAGGCCGATGAAGGTCTATTCCCTCCTGACCCCCATCGACGAGATAATAAGGCATTTTGAAGAAGAGAAACAGCAAGAATCTGTCCAGACTATGGAGAGCATACAGAAGCTTAAAGAATTGATATCAGGATGAGACCTCTGCCCTTTTCTCATCTCGGGATCGGTGCCGGGGCTCCGGATGTGGCGTCCATACGGGGGAGTTGAAAGAGATGGACGCCGGATCGATCCATGGGGGCCCCCTCCTGAC
>CP086218.1:1325927-1339138 GCA_020844795.1 Methanothrix sp.
ATGCAGAGGCTGACGGCGGAGCCTGAGAGGGACAGCGTCAAGAGTCGGCGCGGCTGGAGGCGGGGATCAGGGCTAATCTGAGGGGGTTGGGGTATGAGATTTAGAGGAGATGAAAATTCCGAGGACAGCACCTCAAGCGCCAAAGAGATCTTGTCATCTAAAAGAGAGGAGATCTTGCGTATCGCCGCCAAACACGGTGCACGCAACGTGCGAGTCTTCGGCTCTATTGCCAGAGGGGAGGATGATGAGATGAGCGACATCGACCTCCTGGTGGAGTTCGAGGCTGGGCGTAGCCTTCTGGACCACGCCGGCCTCTGGCTGGATTTGCAGGAGCTTCTTGGGTGCAAGGTTGATGTGGTAAGCGAACGTGGGATCAAGCCGCGTATCAAAGAGCGCGTCCTTCGGGAGGCCGTGCCGCTGTGAGAGACCAAAAGGAGCAGCTTAAGGACATTATCGAAGCCATTGCCAGCATCGAGCGGTATGCTGCCAGAGGCCGGGATGCCCTGGAGAGCGATGAATTGATTCAGGTCTGGATGGTATACCACCTTCAGATCATTGGCGAAGCAGCAGCTCAGCTCGGCCGAGACTTTCACTCTGCCTATCCGGTGGCTCCATGGCCGCAGATAGTAGCCATGCGAAATGTCCTTGTTCACCAGTACTTCGGCGTGGATCTCGACGAGGTGTGGCAGGTCATCGTACACGATCTGCCACCTTTCAAGAAACAGCTGGAGGAGATCTTGAAGATGCTTGAAGAGCCCAAGAGCGATGATGAATGACAAGGCTGAGGACGAATCCAATGGTCAAACTGGCGGCGGCGCACCCCGCTGCAAGCTGCGGGTGATAGTCAGGCGGCTGCTGCGCTAATACGGCTACTCACCGGACAAACAAGAGAAGGCGACGCAGACAGTGCTGGAGCAGGCGAAGATGCTATCTAAAGAGGGGGCTTGCTAGAATTAATGAGCCAAAGCGTTTAGGATGGTTTTGGCCATTCGATCAAGAAATCCTGCCTTCACAAATCACCATAAGCGCCCTGAACAACAGCACCTTACTCTTCTCCTCTACGATCGCCGAGAGATTGCCCTCCTTTTGGGAGTGCCTATATTTCAGCGCAGTCTCCTTCTTGGGGGGCACCCCGGCAGGTCTCTATGCTGTCGGTAACTGGAATTTGTTGGCGATATTCGAAAACCTCCTCGGATACCTCCTCCTCGCCCTCTTCATCGTCGTCCTCGCAAGAAAGCTCATCCGCTGATGCGGCCGCAAGCCCGCGCCCTCCGGACTGGGTGAGCAAGGCCGCAGGCCTATGAAAAGCTGAGAAGGCGGTTCTTGACCCGCAACCTCAGAGGGCTATATATGCCTTCAGATTCTTATATTATCCTGAGGTCTGCAAGATGGGCGAGGCTTACGGGACAAAGGACGACAAGAAGATCGAGGTCGTCTACGAGGGCGGGGTCTTCAGGCCGCTGGAAGATGTGAGGCTGAGAGAGGGAACTGAGGCCTACGTGGTGATAAAGCCCAGAGGCATCCTCGAAGCTGCGAGAAGGCACAGAATAAAGGTGGATAGAGACCTTCTTGATGAGTTCTTCGAGGATAGACGATGATCGTCGTCGACACGTCGATCTTCATCGACCTCATCTTCAATTATAGCTCAGAGAGGACCGCCCTTGCTGATGATCTCTTCAAGTTGATAGAGGATAACACGATCCCAATATTCCAGCCTGACGCATTCAAGATCGAGATCGTTGGTCAGTTGGTCAGAAGGCTGAAGAAGGAAGAGGTAGACGCTCTGGCTGAGGAGATCTTCGGCGGCATGAATTTCATAGAAACGTCGGACCTTTTTGATACGGCTTTCTCGATAGCCTTTCAGACAGGATCAAGGGCGATCGATTCTTATTACATCGCCGCCGCAAAGCTTGAAGGAGCCATCCTCATCTCAAACGATATATTTCAGGTCGAAAGTGCGATGAAGTTCGGAGTCGATGTATTTTATTTGTTGGACGAATTCAAAGAGGTCAGAAAGAAGCTAACCGAGTAAATGAAATCGCCGATATCAACCATCTTCCTCGTCCTTATCTGGAAGATAATCCAATGATGGACCGAGCCTCGCCTTCCGGCCGGGCGCCGATCGGTGCCGCAGGCGGAACAGCTCCTGACCGCCCTCTTCCAGACCTGCCTATCCGGTATTATCGACATATTCCGCCTCGTCTCTCCGAATTTTATATCCCAGGCGGCAACGGCTTTAAACCCGGAGGGCCAAGATCTCTTCTGCCTTGTCCCCTGAAAACGGCAGCTTCGAGCTATTCATCGCCATAAGGCACGTCCTCTCTCGGAGGCGTCAGACGCTCCTATCGGTGACGGCGGTAGCCCTCGCCGTATCCATATCCCTGGTATTCACGTCCCTGGGCAACGGTACCCAGGAGCTCCTCGTCGGGATCGTCGAGGATAAGCTCCCCCACGTCCGGATCTCCCCGGCGGAGGGGGAGAAGCAGATCCACCTCTACCGGGGGCTCCTGGACCGGGTCACCGCCATCGAGGGGGTAAGGTCCGCCTCTGCCACCCTGTCGGCGGAGGCGACTATCTCCTTCAAGGAGAAGAGGAAAAACGCCCTCCTCCGGGGGGTCGATCCCGCCGAGGAGGACGCCATCTACAAGATCAGCGGATCGATGGTATCGGGCGACTTCTACGAGATCCAGGACGGCAAGAAGGTCGTCATCGGGACCCGCCTCGCCGAGAGGCTCGGCCTCAAGGTCGGGGACCGCATCGACGCCTCCTTCCCCCGGGCAAGGGGAACGGACCTGCGGGTGGTGGGGATCTTCGATACCGGAACCCCCCTCGACGAGACCGTAGCCTACGTCTCCCTGAGGACGGCGAGGGAGTTTCTCGACGAGGGGGACGTGATAAACTCCGTGGAGCTGCGGCTCTTTGATATCAACGAAGCCGAGAGGGTCGCCGCCGCCGCCGGAGCCCTCGGCTACAACGCCGCCCCCTGGCAGGAGAATAACCCGGAGATCGTGCGGTCTATCAACGTCGGGGGGTTCTGGAGGTCCCTCTCCATCTTCTTTGTCATGATCATCGCCGCCTTCGGCATCGCCGCCATCATGAACATGCTCGTCCTGGAGAAGGTCCGGGAGATGGGGATGCTCCTCGCCCTGGGAGCCGATAGGTCCCACATCCTCAGGATCTTCATCTTCGAGGCCGGGGTCCTCGGCCTCTTGGGCGGCCTCTTCGGCTCCTTCCTGGGGCTCGCCGGCATCCTCGCCCTGGGAAGCTTCAGGTTCGAGACGACCGCGGGAGGGCAGGAGCTGAGCTCCATACCCCTGGTGATAGACCCCAGCAACTTTCCGGTCTACGTCCTCCTGGCCGTCGTCCTCAGCCTCCTGGCGGGAGCGTACCCCGCCTATAGGGCCTCGAAGCTCGACCCCGTCGAGGCGCTGAAGGGGGCGGAAGGGGTGGGGACGGGGCGGAAGGGGTGGAGGCCGACCTTCGTCGAGGAGATCCTCGCCTGCAGGTGCATCTCCCTGGGGTTTGAGACGGGGGTGGCGGCGAGGCACATCATCTCCAACAGGAGGGGGACGGCCTTCACCCTGATTTCGGTGGGGGTCGCCGTGGGGGTGATCATCATGTCCTTCGGCCTCACCGAGGGGGTGAGAACGGAGATCGTGGCGGGGACGATAGAGAAGAACCCCCATCTCCTAATCGAGCCGAAGGAAGGGGAGGATTACATCCACCTCTACAGGACGGCTGCCGCTCGGATCTCGGACCACCCCGGGGTCGTGGCCGTCTCCCCGAGGCTCGTCGGCCAGGGGGCTGCCCGGTACCGGGATAACGTCGAGGGGGTGGAGTTCATCGGCGTCGACCCGGGGGCTGAAGAGCCCTTATTGAACGTCCAGGCCTCGATCCTCGTCGGAGAGTTCTCGGATCTGAAGTACGGGAGGAGTTCGGCCTTCCTGGGAGTGAAGCTGGCCGAGGCCCTGGATATCAGCCCCGGCGAGAGCTTCGATCTCGTTCTAAAGGACCGGACTACCAGGCTGAGGGTGGCGGGGCTCGTGGAGAAGGGGACGGTAAAGGACACCACCCTCGTATATCTGCCCCTGAGGACCGCCCAGGATCTGGTGGGAGAAGGGGACGTCGTCTCCGAGATCGGTGTGCGGCTCTCGAACTTCGAGGACGCCCCCGGAGCGGCGGAGGATCTCAGCCTAGTCCTCAACCTCGAGACGAGCTCCTGGGAGGAGTACAGCCGCGAGATCGCCAGGTTTGTCGCCACCCAGTCGAGGATAAACATCATCTTCTACTCCATGATCCTCGCCATATCCGCCTTCGTCATAGCCAACACCACCATAATGATCGTCAGCAGGAGGACCCGGGAGATAGGGATAATGATGGCGATGGGGGCGGATAGAAGGTCGATATTGAGGATATTCCTCCTGGAGAACCTCCTCCTGGCTCTTCCCGGCGGGGTCCTGGGATCGGCCGTCGGCCTCGGAGCCGGAAGGCTGATCGCCGCCTTCGGACCTGCGGGATTTGGAGACGTCCCCCTCACCTTCACCTTGAGCCCGGAGCTCGTCGTCTATTCGATCCTCTTCGCCCTGTGCCTCAACTTCCTCGCGGGTCTCTACCCCGCCTTCAGGGCGTCGAAGCTCGACCCCGTCGAGGCGATAGCATCAAATTGATCTAGCGAAGGAGGCGGTCCTTCACCTCCTGACCTTGATCTCATATCCTGCGGCCGTCAGCCTCTGTTTTATATCCTCGATCTGGTCGAAGGACCGGGTCTCCACCTCCACCTCCACCCTCGCCCTCAAGAGGGAGAGGCCGATGCCGCCCCTGGCGTGATGGATGGAGAGGACGTTTCCCCCCCTCTCCGCCACGTGGCCTAGGAGACGGGATAGGGAGGCGGGAACGTCGTCGATACATGCTGAAAACCGCATTATCCTCCCGTTCTTCAACAGCCCCTGTCTCACCACCCTCTCCAGGAGGGGAGGGTCGAGGTTTCCTCCGCTTATGACGAGGACGACCTTCCCCCCCTCCGGTACCTCGAACTTCGAGCTTAGAAGGGCTGCCAGGGGGGCTGCTCCAGCCCCCTCTGCCAGGATCTTCTTTCTCTCCAGGAGAGCCAGGACCGCCGAGGCGATCTCCTCCTCCTCCACCAGGAGGATCTCCTCTACATGCTCCCGGATTATGGGGAAGTTGGTCTTGCCGAGCTCCTTCACTGAGATACCGTCGGCTATTGATCTCTTCGCTTCGACGGTGACCCTCCTCCCCTTCCGGAGAGATTCGAAGGCCGAGGGGCAGGCGGCGGCCTCGACCCCCAGGATCCTCGTCTCAGGCCTCAGGGGCTTGATAGCCGAGGCGATCCCTCCGATGAGGCCGCCGCCTCCGACGGGGACGACGACGACGTCCGGGTCAGGGAGGTCCTCCAGGATCTCCAGGCCGATCGTCCCCTGGCCGGCTATTATATCCTCGTCATCGTAAGGGTGGATGAAGGTCCTGCCGTCTTCGGCCATATCTTTCGCGATGGATATGCTCTCGGCGAGGCTATCTCCCGCCAGGAGCACCTCTGCCCCGTAATTTCTCGTAGCCTCCTGCTTTCCCATCGACGCCCAGACGGGCATCACGATGGTGGCGGCGACCCCCGCGGCCTTGGCGGCCAGGGCTACCCCCTGGGCATGGTTTCCCGCCGATGCGGCCACGACCCCACCAGCTCCGATCTCTCCAGGGCTCATGAGGAGCTTGTAGGTCGCCCCCCTCACCTTGAAGGAGCCTCCGGTCTGGAGGCATTCAAGCTTGAGGTAGACCTCGGCGCCGGCGATCCGCGAGAAGGTGGCGGATAGGACGAGGGGCGTACGAATGACCCTTCCATCCAGGATCGCTGCCGCCTTCCTGATATCATCCAGAAAGATCATCAATCTAGCCTCACCGTCAAAGGTATCCGGGGTCATAGGAGTTCGAGGGCATCTCTCCCCCTCATCCCGACCTCAACCCCGAGGGCGGCGGCCGGTCCGTTGGCGTCCTTCACCTCTCCCTTAAAGAGATCCTCGAGGCTCTCAATGGAGCCGCTCTCCGTCGCCTTGACCCTTGCCGCAGGATAACCGAACCTCTCCAAGGCCAGGACGTCGAAGGCTCCGCATCCTACCATCCCCTTAATCCCCACCGCAAAGACGATCTTTGCGGGTCCGATGGGGATGACGTACCCCTTCGCCACCCCACCTCCGTATTCCAGCTCTTCCATGATAACAGTCTCCTCCAAAACAGACCCTTCGCCGGCGGCCTGGGGCTGCAGATCAGAGACCTCCTTCTCCTCTCTTCCTGTACCCTCATCCCCTGACGCCACCGTGGTCAGGGCCGAGATGATGGAGATCATCTTGATCATCATAATCATCAAGATATCATATATATCAGAGACAATATAAATTTTTCTCCGCCCAGCCGCCCACCTTCCTAGAAGACCTTCAGGGAGAGGGCGGTCTCACCTCTGTTCGGTCTCGTCCGAGATACTATGGGAACCCATCCAGACTGTACGCATCTGCACCTCCGGGGATCGAACTGTCTAATCCGCCTCGACTGGATCACCTCAATGTATCCGCAGCATACTATTCTCGCAGAAACTACTTAAAGATAAAAGTCGATTCATACGCGATGGATCAGCTCGTAGTCCTCCAGGAGATATTTGAGTCTTATATGAGGGGTGGTTTCTCCCGGCCTATCGATCCAAAATCGATAAGCGGAGATTGTGCTGATCTCGTAGCCGCCCTCCTGGAGAGATTCGAAGATGGACAGATCGATGAGGGGATCTGCGTCAGGCTCCTAAACTGTCTCTCCGATATTTACGACATAAAGAGGCTGGGGGATATCTGCAGGCTGGCGGGGCATCTGGGCGTTGCAGCGAGATGCTACAATAAGTCCCTCTCCCTCACTACAGACCCCCACGTCAGGTCCGTCCTTTTGAACAACCTCGGCCAGGTCCACGCCCGTCAGGGATACCTCGGCCGGGCGCTCCACTACTACGAGAGGGCGAAAGAGGGTTTTTCCGCCCTGGGAGACATCGGCTCCCTCGCTCAGGTTCTCGGGAACATGGGATCTGCCTACAGGACCAGCCAGGAGTACGATAAGGCGATCGATAGCTGCAGAAAGAGTCTCGAGATCTTCGAGAGTCTAGAGGACGAATTCGGCGTAGCCCAGATGACTGGAAGCCTCGGGAGGGTCTACGCCGAGACCGGAGACTTCGACCTCGCCCTCCAGCAGTACGAGAAGAGCCTCGCCGCTTTCGAGGGGCTCGGCGACCAGAGGCAGGTCGGCTGGCTATTGAACCGGATCGGACGGGTGAACGCCGAATTGGCGAGGTGGGAGTCTGCCATCGGCTACTACCAGAAGAGCATGGGTATCTTCGAAGGGATCGGCCAGGACCACAACGCCGGCGTCGTCCTATCCAACCTGGGGCGGCTCTACCTGGAGATGGGGGATCTCCGCCAGGCGGCCGACGATCTGGAAACGAGCCTCGATCTCATCAGAAAGAGCATGCAGCCGGTCCGGGCCAACGCAGTATCGTGGCTCGCTGCCGCGAGATCGATCCAGGGCCGGGACCTCCATCACCAGGCCCTCCGCCAGATCGCCGGCGAGAAGGAGGATCAGGAGGCAGCAGATCTCCTGGTTGAGGCCTCCGTCAGCTACAGAGGGGCAGCCGAATGCTATATCGAGCTGGCGATGACGGAGAGGGTGGGGCTACCCAACCTGGAGACGGAGGCGGCGATCGCCAGGTTCGCCTCGGCCTTCGTGATGATGGAGATGGAGACGGAGGCTGAGAGGGCAGTGAAGCTGGCAGAAGAGGGGGTGGGGGCCCTCAACTCCGCCCTCTCAAAGGGTGAGGAGGGGTCGGAGAGGCCCACCGTCGAGGCTCTCCGCCGCTGCATGATGGGGATGAAGGAGGCCTGGCGGCTCAACCTCATAAAGGACGAGGACTGGAAGCTCAACGACGTCGTCTCCGACGCCGTCGAGCACTTCAACCAGGGGATCCTCCAGATCGGTCCGGTGACCCGGGGCTCCAGGGAGGCCTGCGGACACCTCCTCCCAGCCTTCAAGACCCTGGGAAGGTTCATCTCGGCGAAGCTCAAGGGGGAATCCGCAGGAGACCTCTCGGAGACGATCGCCTATCTGAAACGGGCTGAACGCGCCTTCGAACTCGCGGCTCCAGATCTGGGGATGATAAGCGCCTTCCAGATCAGAGAGGCCCGCCTCATGGTCGAGAGGCTCCAGGAGATCTCGGGAGGAGGTGGGGGGGCGAAGGACGCCCCTCTCCTCAAGGCCGGCCAGAGCGCCCTCCTCCTCATGGGAAGGGTTCTCACCCGGACTGCCCTGGCGGAGGCTGCCGAGCTTGATCTTGTCAGGAGCTGGAACGAGTCGATGAACCTGATCGAGGAGAGGCCCCTGGCAAAGCCCAAGTCCAGAGCCTCCGTCGAGGGGGTCAGGGAGATCGTCCCCGCCGAAGAGGAGGCAGAACCGCCGGGGGACCGGGATTTCGTCCAGGAATATGAAAAGTTCAGGGAGAGGAGAAGGGCGGCGAGATCTCCGATGATCCGCTCGATAGAAGAGGTTCTCCTCTCCGATGGAAAGGCTACGGGTGGAGAGGCCGAGATGCCTGCCGAACCCGTGGTATATCCCGGCTTTGATCGATGGGGTGTCGACGGACGAAAAGCGGCGAGGAAGGCAGAAACCGAAGCCTGGCTCTCTGACGATACCCCCGATACCTCCAGACCCGGAACCACCGTCACCGTCTCCGCCTCCTCCGGCGTAGGGGGGGACAGCTGTGGGATATCCATGCCGTCGAAGGGCCCGGGAGCAGGCCTACCAGCCCCTTCCCCCGATGGACCGCCAGCGGGTCGGATCTGCGAAGATATCCCCGCCGTCAGGGTCCGGACCAGGTCCGCCCAGAGACGCCTCTTGAAGTTCTTCTCAGATCTCGGCGAGATCACCTCGAGAAGGTCAGAGTTCAAGACGGCCCGTCTGGAGAGGTGGTCTTCTGAGTCGGTCCTCAAGTTCGTCGTCTGGCGGTCCTTGCGGCTCTTCGCCGCCTTGGTATTGCTGTATCTTCTCATCGACCTGACCCACTACTTAATATAGGTCAGGCCCCAAGGGCCTAGCGAAAGAAGCGTTCGCTGACCCCTTTTAGGGTCGGCCCGCCCTGGGCCGATCCCATGACCCCAACTGACCATGAAGAGACGAAAACTCGAGATGATGCTGGAACGGCTGGAGGGGTTCGCCTCCCCAGACCCCAGGCTTGAACAGTACTCGACCCCGGCCACCATCGCCTCGGAGCTCCTCTATTCAGCCCTCCTCCGGGGGGATCTGGAGGGCACCGTCTGCGACCTCGGCTCAGGAACCGGCGTCCTCGCCATAGGCGCCGCGATCCTGGGGGCGAGGGTGGTGGGGGTGGAGATCGACCCATCGGCGATCAGGATCGCAAGAGTGAACGCCCGTCGCGTCGGCGCTGAGGTGCAATTCGTGCGCGGAGACGTGGCGACCATCGGGCTACAGAACGTCTCCACGGTGGTGATGAACCCGCCCTTCGGAGCCCAGAAAGGGAGCTATGGCGATCGTGCCTTCTTAAGAAAGGCGGCAGAGACGGCAGAGGTCGTCTACTCGATCCACAACGCGGGAAGCGAAGGGTTCATTAGACGGTTCGTCGAACCCTGTAAGGTCGAA
Organism: Methanothrix sp.; assembly: GCA_020844795.1. GTDB lineage: Archaea > Halobacteriota > Methanosarcinia > Methanotrichales > Methanotrichaceae > Methanocrinis. The sequence goes on from CP086218.1 coordinate 1,335,618, forward strand.
GAGGTCCAGAAGATCGCCTTTCCCATGAAGAGGACCTTCAAATTTCACACCAAAGATCTCCAGGTTGTAGAGGTGGAGCTATATCGGATATTTTGCAGGTGACCATGAGATGCCATCAAATTTTGTAATTCCCGGTGACGTCGTCGGGGCTGCAGAGGAGTTCATCCCCGGCGAGGGCACCTATGTCAGAGGAGAGTTTCTACGGGCTTCAACTACGGGAGTGACGGAGTTCGACTCCGAGGAGAGATCGGCGAAGGTCCTTGCGAGGACGAACGCCCCCGTCAAGCTGAGGAACGGGGACGTGGTAGTCGGCCAGATCACAGACCTGAAGGAGAGCCTCGCCATCCTCCGCCTCGGATTCAAGAGGGGGTGCGAGGGAAGGCCGATCCACAACACCGAGGCTCTGATCCACATATCCAGGGTCAAGAGCTCCTACGTGAAGGACATAAGGACGGTCTTCGGCCTGCGGGATATCGTCAAGGCGAAGATAATCGACGCGACCCCCACCATCGGCCTATCGGTAGTAGACGACGATCTCGGGGTCGTCAAGGCCTACTGCGGAAGGTGCGCCACACCCCTGCGATTCGACGGCAAAAACCTCGTCTGTAACGAATGTCAGCATGTCGAGTCCCGGAAGATGAGCACCGACTTCGGAACTGGGATGATAAGATGAGCGTAAAGATCCTAAAGAAGACCGACGAGGAGCTCCTCCTGGAGTTCGAGGGGGAGAGCCATACCCTCCTAAATCTCCTCAGGACGGACCTCCTCGAAGACGAGAGGGTTCTCATCGCCACATACGACGCAAAGTTCCCCATGATGACAAACCCCATATTCCGGCTCAAGACGCGAGATGTCGACCCCGTAGTCCTCATGAGGGCGGCGGCCAACAGGATCGCCGGGATCTCTGAGGAGTTCGAAGAGGAGTTCAGAGCTATGGTAGAATGATCGAGATAGACGGGTCCTTCGGCGAGGGAGGGGGCCAGATCGTAAGGACCGCCGCCGCCCTCTCAGCGGTGACAGGATATCCCGTCAGGATTAAGAGGATCAGGGAGAATCGGCCAAAGCCCGGCCTATCCCCCCAGCACGCCACGGCGATAAAGGCCCTCGCCGGGGTCGCCGACGGAGAGGTCGAAGGGGCGAAGCCGGGGTCCTCAGAGTTGATATTCAGGCCGAAGGATCTGGTGGGCGGCGATTACGATGTGGATATCGGAACCGCGGGAAGCGTCACCCTCCTCATCCAGTGTCTCCTCCCCGCCCTCGTCTTCGCCGACTCTCCCTCGACCCTCACCGTCCGGGGTGGAACCGACGTAAGATGGTCTCCCACGATAGATTACCTCTCCCAGGTCGCCCTTCCCGCCTTCGCCGAGTTCGGCGTCATGGCGAGGCTATCATGCCGGCAGCGGGGGTACCACCCGAGGGGTGGAGGGGTCGCCGTCCTGGAGACGGTCCCGGGAAAGCTCGTGAGGGCGGACCTATCTCCTTCAAAGTCCGGATCCATCGAAGGGGTCTCCCACTCTTCAAACCTCCCAGAGCACGTCGTCCGAAGGCAGGCGGAGGCGGCTGCCGAGGCGCTTAAACGGGCAGGATACGATGCGGATATAGGCTGCGTTACCCAGGAGCTTCCCTCCACGGGGAGCGGCATCACCCTCTGGTCGGGTTGGAAGGGGGGCAGCGCCCTCGGGGAGCGGGGGCTGCCGGCGGAGAGGGTGGGGACCTTCGCCGCCGAGGAGATTAAACGGGAGCTGGGGTCGAAGGCGGCGGTAGACCGCCATCTATCGGACCAGCTCGTCCCCTACCTCGCCCTGGCGGGTGGGTCGTACACGGCTCCCATCGTGTCGAGCCACGCCTCGACTAACATCTGGACCGCCAAAAAGTTCCTGGACGTGGATATCTCCGTCGAGGAGGGAGATGTAGCGACCTTCAGGGCATAAGCTCCCCAAAACAAGCCCCCTAAACCCGGCTGTACCTGCGCAGCTGGGACTCTATGTAAGCCCTCACCTCCTCCCCCCTGAAGACCCCGGCGTGACCCTCGCAGAGGAGGTCCGCCTCCAGATCCAGCAGCTTCTTCATAGATCTCCTCCACTGGTCGATCTCGGAACCCCAGCCGTCGCTGAAGGGGCCGTGGACGTCCTGGCCGAAGAGGACCCTCCCCCCTTCCGCGTCCAGATAAACGGCGATGCTCCCCGGGGTGTGGCCGGGGGTGGCGATGAAGTGAAACTCCAGATCGCCGATCTCTTTAGAAGCCTCTTCCCCTTCCAGGAGGTTATCTATCTTCTCGGGCCAGTAATCGATCCCGTAGAGGTCGGCGGCGGTGAGCCTCGGGTAGCCGACCTCGATCCCCTCCTGGTCTCTCTGGTGGGCTATCACCCTGCAACCGCTCGCCCCTCGTATCCGGGATATCCCCCCAATGTGATCGATGTGGCAGTGGGTGGCGACGAGGTGGCTGATCCTGGAGGAATCGAAGCCGAGGGCCTCGACGTTACGAAGGATCGCTCCAGCGCCGGGGCCGGCCCCGGCGTCGATCAGGACTAGCTCCTCCCCGGCGTCGACGAGGTAGACAGAGCAATCGGCGGGATGGGATAGCCCCGCACCACCTACCAGATAGATCCGCCTTCCGATCTCTTCAGGCACCATAATGGTGGTTGAATGTAGGAGCCCTTACTTAGAGCTGACCCGGATCAAGCTCAGATCCGGCCTTCCCCGCCACGATCCTTATCAGCACGATCCTTATCGTCGAGATCCTCATCCGAAAGATCCTTATCAGCGTGATCCTTATCAGCGCGATCCTTATCCGAAAGATCCTTCTCAGACCGATCCTTATCGGAATAGCCTGGCTCGTCACCGTCGATCTCGGCGTCCTCCCTGAAGGATCGAAGCCTCTTGATGCTCATATTGTGCTCCAGGACCAGGACCCCGGCGATGAAGGCGAGGAGGAGGAGAAAGAGCCTGAAGGCCCGGGGGGCGCCTTCTTTGTAGAAGCTGACGTCTATGTACGTCCTCTTCTCGGGGCCGGCCCAGAATAGGGCGGTCCTCCCTCCCAGGGTCCCCACCTCGTCGGGGCCGGGCCTCGCCCTGCCCAGGATCATATCGCCTGTGGCGTAACCCTCCGGGAGGACGACCCTCACCGATTCGCCCACCTCGACGGGGGCTACGAGCCTCTGCTCCAATATGGGCCGGTTGTAGTTGATGTAGCCTCTGACGGGTCGATGGGATGAGATATGATAAGTATAAGATCCTCTCCAGAACTCGACCGCCGTTTCGACGGGAACCTCGTTTCCGAGAGAATCGAATAGGAGGAGATCGGTCTTGTAGGGGATGGTGAGGTCGAAACTGGTTCCGTTGGCTGTTATTATCACCTCCGCCTCCGACCTCGAAAGGATGTAGGTCGTCCCCTGGAAGCCGTCGGCCCCCAACCCCAGAGGTGAGGCGGCGGTTCCCTGGAGGGCTAAGAGGGCCAGAATCGCGAGGAGCCCGATGGACGTTCTTCGGTTCATTTCAACGATCCTCTTTCAGGATTCATC
>CP086218.1:1339238-1349256 GCA_020844795.1 Methanothrix sp.
CCCTCTCCCTCTCCTCCTCGGAGAGGAGGCCGGCGAGGTCGATCCAGCCCACCACCCTCCCCGAACCCGGAGATATGATGGCGATCTCATCGGCCTTCCAGACGTTGGCGTAGATGAGACCGTCGACCCACTCCAGCTCGTTCAGCCCCAAAAGCGGCTTCCCATCCGCCTCCACCTCCAGCGACCCCGTCACCTCGAAGGTCTCTGGGTCCAGAAACCTGAGGGTCGAGGAGCCATCGCTCATGATGAGCCTTTGGCCGTCTGCCGTGATCCCCCACCCCTCTGTCGGATAGGAGAAGGCCCCTACGACGGTGAAGCTCTCCAGATCCCAGACCAGGCCGACCCCCGACCTCCAGGTGAGCTGGAGAAGCTCATCGTCGATGAGGGCGATCCCCTCGCCGAAGAGGGAAGGCGGAAGGCCCCTAGATCGGATCACCTCCCCCGTCTCCAGGACCGTCTCGCGGATCTCCGACCTGCCGTAAAGGCCGGTCCCCTCGTAGAGGAGGCCGTCGCGGAAGGCGAGCCCCTGGGTGAAGGCCTCCGGGTCGTGAGGATAGGCGGCCACCACCCTATAGCCGTAAACCGGAGGGGCCATGCCAACGGAGGGCCCACCGAGGCAGCCCGCCACCAGGGCTGAGAGGAGGGCGAGGACGAGGAGGGAATTGGCGATGGGGGGGTACGGTCGGAAGGCGGGAGGCTTCGCAGTCATGGCCCTCTATCGGAGGGAGAGGGGCTATTTAGAACGTTCGGAGAGGCCCAAAGCCCCTCCTGGAGGGGGGCGGCATCGGGACCTCTCCGGTGCCACCAACAGGTATATCTTCATGGCGGGAGGAGCGGTATCAGCTTGCGCAGATGACCTCTTTGGGGATCTCGCTAGCACCGTCGGTTCTTCGGAATCGAAGACCAAAAAGGCGCGTGAATATAATGGATGATAGACGTGGTGGACGTAGAGGCGGCTTCGACAGAGGCCCCAGAGAGATGCACGACGCGGTCTGCGCGGATTGCGGAAAGGAGACGAAAGTTCCCTTCAAGCCCGACGGATCGAGGCCGGTATACTGCAGCGAATGTTATCAGAAGCACAGGCCTGCAAGATCACCGAGGCGGTTCTGAGCCGATCGGACGGATCCGATCCTTCGATAGTCCGCTTCGGCCGTCATGACGTTCTTTCGCATAGACGGCGTGAGGGGGGTTGCAGGGCCCTCGTAGGGGGCCCTGCCGAGCTCTCCCGCATCCCGCCCTATTATTAAACCATCTCATCGCCCCCGTGGCATCACTCCTTCTCCGCACCTCGAAATTTGACGCGACCTCAGAGAAAAAGGGGAGCCATCTCCCATATCCATCCAGAGAAGGGCCCATTTTTTTTATTAATGTAATGCCCGTCGAAATAAATTATTTATATGATTAAGGTTTTGTTAGATTGAAAATTAAAATAATCCCCCGGTGACGACGATGAAGGAGAGCACAGTGAAGGTGCTGGACGATAAGGACCTCGAGTTTGCTGAGACCCTGCGGAGCCTCGGCGTGCAGAGGAATGTGGCCATCCTGATAACCTACCTGGCCAACGTGGAGGAGGCCTCCTCCCGGGACATCGAGATGGGCTCAAACCTGAGGCAGCCCGAGGTGAGCATCGCGATGCGATCGCTGCGCGACAACGGCTGGGTGAGCGAGAAGGAGGTGAGGAGGGGGGGCAAAGGCAGGCCGATGAAGGTCTACTCCCTTCTCACCCCCATCGACGAGGTGATCAGGCATTTCGAAGAAGAGAAGCAGCAGGAGTCGGCCCAGACGATGGAGAGCATCCAGAAGCTAAAAGAGCTGATATCCGGCTAAAATCCCCCGGCCCCCCATCCATCCTTTAGGATCTATCTGAGAGCCCCGGTGGGGGCCTCTCTCTGGTCGGCCGCCTCCGAGACCACCTCCACGTCGATCTTGGAGGCGATCCCCCTCCCCATGGATACGCAGCATCCCCCGATCTCGATCACCACCGGCCCCCCAAAGGGCTGGCAGGCGATCTTCCGGACCCTCTGTCCCTTCCTTATCCCCATCGACTCCAGCCTCTTCGCCCAGCCGAAGCTGTCGGCGAAGGATTTTATCTCCAGGACCAGGTTGCAGGGCGCTTTCGTCAGCGAGATCAATTCGACACCTCAGACTTCCCCAGGATTAGACCGGTCCGGCGTCTATAAACCTGACGGTGCCGCCCGTCCTGGAGGGCAATCCGGCGTCCGGGGTTTTTCAAATCCGGACGTTTATCCCCCTCTCGGCGAGGTGGCTCTTCACCTCGCCGACCCCCCACTCCCCGTAGTGGAATATGCTGGCGGCGAGGGCGGCCGACGCCCCCGTCTTCGAGAAGACCTCTAAGATGTGGTCGGGGTTTCCGCACCCCCCCGAGGCGATGACCGGTATCCTGACCCTCCTCGATACGGCGTCGGTTAGAGGTATATCGAAGCCGTCGTAGGTCCCGTCCCGGTCCATGCTGGTGAGAAGGATCTCCCCGGCGCCGAGCCTCTCGGCCTCCATCGCCCAGGCTATGGCGTCGACCCCGGAGAACTCCCTCCCGCCGTAGAAGGAGGCCTCAAACCAGGAGTCGCCCTCCGGGGTGGAGACCGAGATTTTGCCCTCCCCCGGCCCGTCCCTCCTCTTGGCGTCGATGGCGACGACGCAGGCCTGGCTCCCGTACTCCCCGGCGATCTCGGATATGAGGTCGGGCCGCTTCAGGGCGGCGGTGTTGACGGTGACCTTGTCGGCCCCGGCCTGGAAGACCGCCCGGACGTCCTCGACGGCCCTGATCCCGCCGCCGACGGCCAGGGGGATGAAGACGTTCTTGGCGGTGGCCCTGATGACGTTCTTCATCGTCTCCCGCCTCTCCGAGGAGGCGGTGATGTCGAGGAATACGATCTCGTCGGCCCCCTCCTCGTAGTACCGGGTGGCGAGCTCCCAGGGGACCCCGGCGTACCTGATCTCCTTGAACTCGATCCCCTTCACCACCCTCCCCTGGGGGACGGCGAGGTCGCAGTCGAGGCAGGGTATTATCCTCTTCGCTAACATCTCGAAAGCCTCACGAAGTTCTCAAGGATGGAGAGCCCCTTCTCCCCCGACTTCTCCGGGTGGAACTGGACGGCGAAGAGGTTCTCCTCCGATATCGCGGCGGCGACCTCTTGGCCGTATTCGGTGGTGGCGGCGATGACGGAAGGGTCGGCCGGGACACAGTGGTATGAGTGGACGAAGTAGAAGAAGTCGTCATCTGATATCCCCTCCAGGATCTCCACATCCCTCTTTATAGAGAGGGTGTTCCATCCGATCTGGGGGACGAGGACCGAGGCCGGGAGGCGGACGACCTTGCCATCGATCCATCCGAGCCCCTCCTCGGGGCTCTCCTCGCTCCCCTCGAAGAGGACCTGCATCCCGACGCATATCCCCAGGATCTGGGTCCCCTCCTCGAGAGCACTCCGGAGGGCCGGTTCAAACCGCGCGAGCCTCCTCATGCACCTGCCGAAGGAGCCGACCCCGGGGACGACGATCCCATCGAAGCCCCTCAGGTCCTCCGGCTCGGTTATGAGCTCAGGGCCAGCCATGATATGTTCCAGGGCGTTATAGATGGAAAAGAGGTTTCCCACCCCGTAATCGACAACAGCTATCGTCAAATCTCGTTCTCCTGATGACCCTTATCGGGTACTCTTGCCGCGCCGGAAGGTGATGGCGGCCTGGCCTTTATATACTTTTTGAGATTTTACTCAAAGGGCTGAATTCTGGGAAAGGCGCAACCGCCCCCTTCACCCCCTTCTCCTCCGCCTCGCCGCCACCATCTCCCCCGTCGTCCTCTCCGCCTCCGCCCTCCGCCGACAGGCCGGGCAGTCCCAGACCCATTCAGGGCTCTGGGATTTTGGGAGGGCCGCCTCAACCCTCCGGAGCATCGGCTCGGGGGCGTAGCGGCGGCCACAGATCCTGCAGCCGACTAGGGGGAAGGAGACCTCCGGCTCCGGCGCCGACTCGTCGATAGGAACGAGGGTGAGGGCTCTTGCGGGACAGAGCTCGACGCAGAGGTCGCACTCCTCCCGGCACCTCTTCCAGCGGATCCTCCTCTCCTCCACCGTCTCCGTCCGGAGGATGTTCTGGCTCGGGCAGACGTTGGAGCAGGAGAGGCAGCCGATGCAGAGGCTGGGATCGACCCGGATCATCTCCGACCCCCCTGGGCGGCAGCCCGGGCCGCCCGGGACCGGGCCCGGCGGGCGAGGAGATCGAAGTCGGTGGAGAGGGCGTCGGCGGGACAGGTGGCGACGCAGGTCGGCTCCGGCCGACCGTCGCAGAGGTCGCACTTGTGGGCGATCTTGTCGGTCCAGACGACCCCGAAGGGGCATGCCAGGCTGCAGAGGCCGCAGCCGGTGCACTTCTCCACGTCGAAGGCCGTCCGCTCCCCCTCTTTGAAGAGGGCGCCAAAGGAGCATGCCGTGGCGCAGGATGCCTCCTCGCAGTGGTGGCAGAATAAGGGGACGGAGGCGGAGTCTCCGACGAAGTGGACTTGAACGTGGCCCCGGCCCCCGTGGACCCGCTCGCAGGCCACCTCACAGGAGCGGCATCCGATACATCTTCTTATGTCGACGTAAAAGGCCATATCAATTCCTCCGGGCAATTCTGCAGGCCGAGACCTTGAACTCCGGGATCCTCGCCTCGGGGTCGGCGGCCTCGGTGGTGAGGATGTTCGTCCCGGGGAAGTGGAAGGGCATGAAGACGACGCCCCTCTTCATCCCCTCCGTCAGCCGGGCGGCGGCCTGCGCCACCCCCCGCTCCGTCGAGACGTCGACGAGGTCGCCGTCACCTATCCCGAGCTTCTCCGCATCCGCGGGGTTGATCTCGACGAAGAGGTCGGGGGCCCGGCCGATGAGGGAGGGTGACCTCCTGGTCATCGATCCGGCGTTGTGGTGGAGGGCGATGCGCCCCGTCGTCAGGAGGAAGGGGTATTCCGGGCTCTGCCCTTCTGCCGCCGGCCGATAGGGGACGGGGACGATGTAGGCCCTCCCGTCGGCGAGCCGAAACCCCGAGGAGTGGAGGATCGGGGTCCCCGGATGATCGCAGGAGGGGCAGGGCCATACGAGGCCTCCCTCCTTGGCGAGCCTCTCCCGGGTGATGCCGGCGTACTGGGGGACGGTCCTGTTGATCTCGGCGAGGACGGATGCGGCATCGGGGTAGTCGAAGTCGAGGCCCAGACTCCTTGCCACCATACATATTATCTCCAGGTCCGGCAGGGCAGAGCCCGGCGGCTCCACGGCCTTGGAGGACCACTGGACCCTCCTCTCGGTGTTGGTGAAGCTCCCCTCCTTCTCAGCCCAGGCCGCCGCCGGGAGGACGACGTCTGCCGCCTGGGCCGTCGCCGTCATGAATATATCCTGGACGACGAGGAAGTCCAAGGCCTCCAGGGCGCTTTTGACGGAAAGGCTGGAGGGGTCGGAGTTGGCGGGATCTTCGCCGACGATGTACATCGCCCTGATATCCCCGGAGGCGGCGGCCCCGATCATCTCCGTGGCGGTGAGGCCGGGGGACGTCGGCAGAGCCGGTGCTTCCCAGGCGGCGGAGAAGAATTCAATCGTCCCGGGGTCGTCGGCCCTCCTGTATCCGGGATAAAACTCGGCTAGGGCCCCCATGTCGCAGGCTCCCTGGACGTTGTTCTGGCCCCGAAGGGGCATCACCCCCGTCCCCGGCCTTCCGATCTGGCCGGTGATGAGGGCGAGGTTTGAGACCGCCTGGACGTTCTCGGTCCCCGTGGTATGCTGGGTGATCCCCATGGAGTAGAGGATCGTCGAGGCGGGAGAGGATGCGTAGGCCCGGGCCGCCCGGATTATCTCTTCTGCCGGGACGCCGGTGATCTCTGCCGCCTTCTCGGGGGTGAACTCTCTTATCGACTCCTCGAATTCCTCAAAGCCCCGGGTCCTCTCGGCTATGTACTCCCGATCCATCAGCCCCTCTTTTATGATCTGGTGGGCGATCCCGTTGAGGAGGGCGACGTCGGTCCCTGGCGTCAGCTGGAGGAATATATCCGCCATCCAGGAGGTGGGGGTCGCCCTGGGATCGGCGACGATCACCACCGCCCCGGCATCTTTCGCCCTGTGGACCCATCGGGATATGACGGGATGGTTCTCGGCGAGGTTCGAGCCTATGATGAATATGCACCGGGAGTTGGCGACGTCGGGGATGGGGTTGGTCATACCCGCCGCCCCCAGGCTCCGGTTCAGACCCACCACGGAGGGGGCGTGGCAGAGGCGGGCGCAGTTGTCTATGTGGGGGGTGCCGAGGAGGCGGGCGAGCTTCTGGATGAGGTAGTTCTCCTCGTTGGTGCATTTGGAGGAGGCGAGGAAGGCAACCTTATCAGGTCCGTCCTCTCTTATCGCCTCGCCGATCCCCCGGGCGACGAGGCCGATCGCCTCATCCCAGGTCATCTTCGCCCACCCATCGCCCTTCCTCTTGAGGGGAGAGGTGAGCCTCTCCTGGTGGTGGAGGATCTCGAGGGATGCGTTCCCCTTGGAGCAGAGGGCGCCCTCGCCGACGGGATGGTCTGGCATGTACTCTATCCCGACGGCCCGCTCCCTCTCCACCGCCACGAAGAAGCCGCAGCCTGCACCGCAGTACGGACATACCGTTGGAACCAGGACCTTCGTCATCGACTACCCCATCTAGTAGGCGTACAGGCCGCTGTAGGGCCTCTTCGACCTCGGCGTCAGCCTGACGAAGGGCGATGCCAGGATCTCCTCTTTCGTCATCTCCACCTCAGGGAACCGCTCCAGGTACCTCGATACGTACTCCTCGATCAGCTCCCGGTCGGCCTCGTCGGCGGGGGAGATCTCCACCTGGGCGCCGACCTGATCAACCCTCGCGGTCCCCCGCAGGTATATGACGCCGCCGTGCATCCCCGTCCCCATGAAGCTCGCGTCGCGACTTTCCCCATCGAAGTCCAGGATTATGACGACCCCCCCGGCCATGTACTCGCCGAGGAAGTCCTGGGCCCCACCGCCGACGACGAGGACGGGCCTCTTGCCCTCGCAGTCCTTCATGTGGAGGGCGGCCCGGTAGCCGCAGCCGTCCCTGACGTAGATCTCGCCGCCCCTCATGGAGAAGCCGAGGACGTCTCCCGCCCTCCCCCTGACGACGACCTCGCCGGAGTCCATGGTGTTTCCGACCCCGTCCTGGGCGTTACCGTGGACGGTGATCTTGTGGCCGGAGAGGAAGGCGGCGAGGTCGTTTCCGGCGGTGCCGCGGATATCGATCTCCATCTGATGCCGCTCGGGGGTGTAGAGTCGGGTCCCGATGTACCTCTGGCCGCAGACGTGGGAGATCTCGACCCGCTTCGTCCCCGAGAGGAGGAGCTCCCTCAAGCGGTCGTTAAGCTCCCTCGTCTCCAGGCCCGCGGCGTCGATGGAGACGGCCCCCGCCCCCGCCGAAACGCCCGCCTTCGGGACTGAACTCGGCCTTCCTTTTGATACTGCTGCTCTTATCATCATCTTTCACTCTCCGGCTCCTTTGATCCCGAGGACGTCCAGCTCCCATTCGTAGAGCCCCACCCCCCGGAGGTGGTCGCGGTTCCCCCGGAGGCTCTCCAGGGCGTTGATCCCCATCCCCCCCAGCATCTCCCGGATCTCGTGGGACCAGGCGGAGATGAGGTTGGATAGCCTCTGGGATGCGATCTCGACGTTCAGCCTTCCCGAGAGGCGGGGGTTCTGGGTGCATATCCCCCAGTTGCAGTTTCCGGTGTAGCACTTCTGGCAGAGGGTGCAGCCCATGGCGATGAGGGCCGCGGACCCTATGTAGACGGCGTCGGCCCCGAGGGCTATCGCCTTTATGACGTCGGAGCTCGACCTGAAACCCCCGGCGGCGATGATGGAGCACTGGTTCCTGATCCCCTCCTCCCGGAGCCGCCGGTCGAGGGAGGAGATGGCCAGCTCCGTGGGGATCCCCACGTTGTCCCGGATCGCCTTGGGGGCGGCCCCCGTCCCGCCCCGCAGGCCGTCGATGGCGATGATGTCTGCGCCTGCCCGGACGATCCCCGAGGCGATGGCGGCGAAGTTGTGGACGGCGGCGATCTTGACGGAGATCGGCTTCTCATAGTTGGTCGCCTCCTTCAGGGCGTATATGAGGGTAGAGAGGTCCTCTATCGAGTAGATGTCGTGGTGGGGAGCCGGGGAGATGGCGTCGGTCCCCTGGGGGATCATCCTCGTCTCGGCCACAGCCGCCGAGACCTTCTCGCCGGGGAGGTGGCCGCCTATACCGGGCTTCGCCCCCTGGCCGACCTTGATCTCCACCGCCTGGGCGACGTTGAGGTACTCGGCGTCTATCCCGAACCGCCCCGACGCGACCTGGACTATGGCGCAACGGCCAAACTCGCCCCTCATCTCCCGGGGGAGGCCGCCCTCGCCGGTGTTGAAGTAGGTCCCGGACCTGCAGGCGGCCGTCGCCAGGGATTTGAAGGCGTTGTAGCTGATCGCCCCGAAGGACATCGCCGAGAAGAGGATGGGGGTCTCCACCGTCAGGTTGGGGTAGAGCTCCGTCTTGATCTCGACCTCTTCCCCCTCTCTGGATATCTCCAGCATCTCGGGCTTTCTCCCGAGGAAGGTCCGCAGCTCCATCGGCTCCCGGAGGGGGTCTATCGAGGGGTTTGTCACCTGGGAGGCGTTGAGGAGGATGTGGTCCCAGTAGATCCGGAAGGGCTTGTCGGAGCCGCAGCCGGTCAGGAGGACCCCTCCCGTCTCAGCCTGCCTCTTCAGGTCCTCGATCTTCTCCCGGGTCCAGGAGGCGTTCGGCCTGTAGAACGACGGCGACGGCCTGACGACTATCGCCTTCTGGGGGCAGAAGATGACGCACCTCTGGCAGCCGGCGCATTTGTGATCGTCGGAGACGAGCCGGTCGGCGACCGGATCGTAGGTGTGGGTACCGAAGGCGCACTGCCTCTCGCAGCCGCGGCAGGAGCCGCACCTCTCCTCGTCCCTTATGATCTCAAACTCGGGAAAGACGAATGATCTCATCAGCAAATCCTCTCATAGCCCTTCTCATGGCCCTTCTCATAGCCCTTCTCATAGCCTTTCATCTCGGCTATCACCGGCTCGCCCCCCCGAGGGGTCCAGACCCGGTCCAGGTGGGGGGATATCAGCCTTATCGACGCCTCCTCGCTGGAGATGTAGAAGATCTCTCCTCGCGTTGCGGCGGTGAGGGGGCGCAGCCTTATCCTGTCGGTGAGCCCTACCATCCGGCCCGTCTCCCCGATGATGACGGCGAAGGGGCCGTTCATCAGGAGGGGTCCGTAGGTCATCCGCAGGGCGGTCATAAGCCTCTTCTCCTTCTCGTCCATCCTGTCGATGGCGGCCCATATCGGTGGAGCCAGGATCTTGGCGACTATCTCGATGGGCAGCCGCTGCCTCCTCATCAGGAGGTCGGCGGCGTAGGCGATCACCTCGGTGTCGGTCTGGAGGGTGCAGGCGTAGCCGTACATCTCCAGGTACCAGCGGTTCGTACCGTAGCTGGAGACCTCGCCGTTGTGGACGACGGTGGTGTCCAGCAGGCCGAAGGGGTGAGCTCCGCCCCACCAGGCCTGGGTGTTCGTCGGAAACCGGCCGTGAACGGTCCAGGTGTGGGCCCGGTAGAGCCGGTCAAGCATGAAGTACTCCCCGATCTCCTCGGGGTAGCCGACGCCCTTGAAGCAGCCCATGTTCTTTCCGGAGCTGAAGACGTAGGCGTTCTCTATTTTCGTGTTGACGGCCATGATCTGGGAGACTATGTAGTCGGAGTCGGCCATCGCCTCATCCTCCCCCTCCTTTCGGGGGAGGACGAAGTACCGCCAGAGGAGGGGCGGGTCCCTGACGAAGACGGAGTCGTCGGTGGGGATCTCCTCGTCGAAGTAATCATTGAACTTCCTGGAGAGGTGAGCCTCCAGCTCCTTCTTGGCTGCCCTTCTTGCCTGGTCGGTGGAGCCCGTGAACATGAGGTGGAAGGCGTAGAGGTCCCGGTGGTCGGGGTATATGCCGTAGGCTGCAAAGCCGCCGGC
>CP086218.1:1349356-1357596 GCA_020844795.1 Methanothrix sp.
GATGGGGACCTTCAAAAGGTTTGCCATGAGGGAGGGGAGGATATTCGCTGAAACCACCAGGTCGATCTCCTCTCTTTTGACGGTCTCTCTCATCTTCAAAAGGTGCTGGGGGGAGTTTAAGATATAATATAGTGACGGGTCCTCGACATCTACAAACCCCGTATCGACGAGGATGCAGTTCGTATCTCTTGGAGTCTCATCTCTGAACCTCTTGAGATCGAAGTGGAGGACGTGCACTTCGTGTTCTTCTGCCAGTATGTCGAATATGAAGTTTAGCCTATTAGGGATGGGGTGCCTGATCCAATCGGTGGTGGGTATAACGAGAATCTTCAATGGGAACACCTTTAATATCTATTTATAGATAAAATATTTCTCTACTCCAGCTTAGGATAATGTATATCATATCCCATCCGAAGGCCCCGTCATCAAGCTCCTCCGCGTAAACCCCCGCGGCAGCAGCTCCCCCACCGTCGCGATCTCCGCATCCCCTCGGACGTTAGCCATGATCACCTTGATCTCGTCTCCGAACTCGATCAGGTTCTGCCGGCAGATCCCGCAGGGGGCGACCGGCTCCTCCGTCTCTGCCACCACCGCCAGGGCCTCAAACTCCCTCGACCCCTCCGATACCGCCTTCGCCAGAGCCGCCCTCTCGGCGCAGATGGAGGCGCCGCTGGAAGCGTTCTCGACGTTGGCGGCCGAGTACACCTTCCCGTCCCTGGCGAGGATGGCCGCGCCGACCCGAAAGCCGGAATAGGGGGCGTAAGACCTCTCCATAGCCTCCGCCGCCTCCTCGATCAGCCGGTCGTACCCCCCCTGGTACGGATGGGGTCCGCACCGGAGGGAGCCGATGTACATGCACTCCTCAGGAGGTATATTCGGGATCCGCATATCTTCACCGTCATCGGCGAGCCGCACGGGGGCTCCCCTTATTATCACCGCCGGTATCCCTTCGTCCCCCTCCCCCATGACGACCTCCGCCGCCGAGACTAGGTTGTCGGCGACGGCCTTCCTCGTTATCATGAGGGGCCTTCCGAAGAGGTCCTTCTGTCCCCTCGCGTCCTCGACGGGGACGATCCCGTCACAGGCGAGGGCGACGCCGACGCAGCCGAGGCGGAGGGGGTGGGTCCTGCTGTCGCCGACGATCACCCCGATCCTCTTATCCGACGCCTCCTCGAGCCTCTTTCTCAACTCCGCCGCCGACCTCCCCGGGTCCCTCGGGAATAAGACGACGTGCCCCGGAGGGGCGTTGGAGTGGTCGATCCCACCGTTGGGGTAGAGGAACCCGTCCTTGATGGTCAGGACGACCCCCGGGATACCGCCGATTATCCGGTCGGAGGATCTGATGATAAGCTCCATCTCCCTCGCGTCTTTATCGTACATCTCCGCCAGCTCCCGGGCCTGGTCCCCCGGGGTGACTAGGGATAGGTCTACGATCCCCCCCTCGGCGGTGGCGACGGCGCTCACGGCGACCACCAGGACGTCTCCGTCGGCGAGGCGGAGCCCAGCCTTCTCCATACCCCGGAGGATCACCTCCGCCAGGTCGTCCCCCGGCCTAACCAGATCCGTCTCAACCCCGAAGAGCTCCAATTGATTCACCAGTACCTTTTGGGGTCGTCCACCCTCTCCAGAGCCCCCTCGATGGCTCCTGCCACCTCCGGGAGGTTGAAGGGCTGGCTCTTGAGGTTCTTTCCCAGCCCTCCGACCTGGGCCGCCGTCCCCAGGACGAGGACCTCCATCTCCCCGGGGTCGCCCCGGAGGGCGCCCATGGGTATGGCGGCGTCTCCGCCCCGGGCGAGCATCTCCTGCTTGATGACGATCGCCTCCATAGAGGTGACACCCCTGATGGAGAGGGCCCGGAAGGACCCCTTCCTCCCGAGGGCGAGGGCACCCCTATCCTCCACCCCCAACCTCCCGAAGGCCTGATGGAGGTCCCGGGGCCGGCCCCAGGAGGCGAAGACCTCCACCTCCACCCCCCCGTTTCTGGCCACGGAGGGCCTCCCCCGGACGGCTTCCGCCATCCTCACCGTCTCCAGGGATGCCGCCACGTCATGGGTCCTGACCAAGTGGGCCCCATTGTATACGGCGACAGCGGTGGCGGCCAGGCTTCCGAGGAGCCTCTCGGCAGGGATGGGACGATCGAGGACGGTGCCGATGAAGGACTTCCTGGATACGGCGGCCATCACCGGCCTGTTGAGGACTCTTAGACGGGAGAGGCCGTCGAGGATCGCCAGATCGTGGCCTGGCCCCTTGTCGGGGGTCCAGCGGCCTATCCCCGGATCGACGGTCACCTTCTCCACGGCCACGCCGGCCTGTGAGGCTGCTCTCTTCCTCTCGCCGAGGTTGGCCACGATATCCCCCATATCGAGGATGTCGCCGGGCCTCTCCTTCGACGCCATGATGATCAGCGAGCCGTCGTAGTCGGCGACGGTCCCGGCCATCTCCGGATCATGGAGCCCGGAGACGTCGTTTATGCAGGAGGCTCCCATGGATAGCGCGTCGGATGCGACCTTCGCCCTCTGGGTGTCGACGGATATGACTACTTCGTCTCCGAGGCCGTCCAGGACCGCCTCGAGGGCTGGAAAGAGCCTCCTCCTCTCCTCCTCCTCTGAGATCGGGGGCGATCCCGGAGCTGTGGATACGGCTCCCAGGTCCAGGACCTGCGCCCCCTCCTCCGCGAAGGTTAGGGCTCGTTCGAGGACTGCGCCCTCCCCGGCGTAAGACTCCTGGTAGAACGACTCGCGGCTGAGGTTGATCACCCCCATAATCCGGGCGGGATGAAGGTCCCCCAATCTTATGTCGCCGATGAAGCCCTCGATAGTCAATTTTATCGCCCCGTACCATAAGAATCGTCGACTTTAAAACCTTATTCCAGGGATCTTCCTCACTCCGAGAGCCTGAGCATCATCCCCGTCCTCCTCGCCCTCTCGATGGCGAGGTTGAGGATCAGAAGGCTCGCCATGAAGTAGAGGAGGGCGAGGGCGATCCCCAGGAGGATCTGGTGGTCCCCGTAGCCGTAAGCCGATCGGTAGTACTCCAATAGGTAGGTCAGAGGTATCGACTTTGATAGGATCTGGAGGGGGCCGGGGAGGATGGATACGGGATAGTAAACCCCGCTCACCAGCATCATGATCCCGCTGAGGGTCCAGGCGGCGACGTCCGCCCTCTGGCCGAAGAGGAGGATCGATATGCAGACGACCATGCCGATGGAGGCGGCGGTGAGGAAGGTCCCGGCGAGGAATACGATGACGGTGGCGACGCCCCCCGCGAGAAAGTCGAAGCCGAAGAGGTGGCTGCTTGCGGCAGCCAGGACGATGAAGACCGCCACCCCTCTGATGACCCCGAAGAGCATCGCCCCCAATACTAGGTGGTATCCCCGGACGGGGGCGACGAAGGTCTGCTTTATGCTCTTGGACCAGAGGTCGAAGAGGAGTATGTAGGCGACGTCGATCTGGCTGATCTGGAGGATGCTGAGGGCTATCGCCCCCACCAGGACGAAGGCCACCATATCGTCGCCGAGCTCCAGGAAGCGGGTGAGAAGCCCTATGGAGAGCAGGCCAATGAAGGGCCAGAAGACCAGCTCGAAGAGGGTGAAGGCGTTCCGCTTCGATATGATCCAGTTCTTGTAGGTCGCGGATAGGACCTTGTGTAGCTCACCTTGCCAGCTCAAGGAAGACGTCCTCCAGATCGGGCTCTTCGATCCCTATATCCAGTATATCAGCTCCCTCGAAGGCCTTGATGATGCTGCTGACCGCCCTTCCGGAGTGATCGAAGACCATCTCCACCCTTCCGGAAAGCTCCTTCACCTCCATCACCCCCGGAATGATCCTAAGCTTCAGAGGATCGACCTCTCCATCGTACTCGACGAAGATCCGATGACCTATCTGCAGAGCCCTCTTCAGCTCTCCGGGGGTCCCAAGAGCGACGAGCCTTCCCTCTCGGAGGAAGGCGATCCTGTCACAGAGCTCCTCGGCCTCGGGCATGTAGTGGGTGGTGAGGACGACGGTTATCTCCTCCTCCTGGTAGATCTTCTTTATGAGATCCCTGGTCTTCATCGCCATCTCCGGATCGAGGCCCGAGGTCGGCTCGTCGAGGAAGAGGATCTGGGGGCGGTTGAGGATCGACTTTGCGAGGGATACCCTCTGCTTCTGGCCTGTAGAGAGGGTCTCGAACTTCGCGTCAGATTGAGGTCCGAGCTCGAAGGCCGATATCGCCTCCTCGACGGATCTGTGGAGGCTCCGGCCGGAGAGGCCGTAGAGCATAGCCGAGTGGCGCAGGTTCTCCCTCACGGTGAGAGACCAGGGAAAGTTGGGGTTTCCGCTGCTGATGTTGATCCTCTCCCTGATGGCGTGGGTATCCCGGAGGGCGTCTCTTCCCAGGACCTCGAGGCTGCCCCCATCGGGGCGGATGAGGGTGGAGAAGATCGACATGAGGGTAGTCTTCCCGGCGCCGTTGGGGCCGAGGATCCCGAAGATTTCACCTCTCTCGATGGAGAGGGATATATCGAAGAGGACCTTCTTCTCCTGGAAGAGCCTCTTAAAACTTTTGCAGATCTTCTCCGCCCTCAAAGCCGGCATAGCCTTTGGCAGGGCGGAGGTTGGAGATATCTATGACGGTGGGCGGGGATGGCTTTTGAAGGAGGCTTGCTGCCGGAGGCTATCTCTTGGGTAGGATGGGGCTGCGCCTCCGGGGAGATCGGCTCTTCTTCAGCCTGATGAGCCATAAGGCCGCCGCCCCTCCGCCGACCAGGAGGGCTCCCAGGATTAAGGTCCTGAAGGGGCCTGATCCCTCCTCCAGGACGACAGAGACGGGGATGGAGAGGGTGGTGGCCCCACCGTCGTGGCTTATCTCGCAGCCGATCCTGTACTCCTGGGCCCGGGCCGACCCCTCCACAAAGACGTCGAATCGGGCTACGGCGACGCCTTCCGGGGGTATATCTCCTAGACGGCTCCGATCCACCAGGGTGGAGAAGGGCGGCGCCGCCACCAGCCGGGCGGTGGAGTTCTGAGCCCGGCTCTCCCCGCCGTTTCTGATGATGAGGCTGATGGTGCCCCTCTCGCCGGGATGGAGGATCGATCTCGCCCCCATCACCCCTAGGGCGGGAGGTCGCCCCTCCACCGACAGGATCAGGTCGATGGTCCGGCTCGAGGGTAGGTAGAGGGGGGTGGCGGTGCCGCCGCTGAAGCTGACGTCGACCTGATGCTCGTAATCCAGGTCGAGGCTTATGGGGACGGGACCCTCCGCTCGTTCATCGATCTTGATATCGAAATGTAGCGCTCTCGTATCTCCGGGCCCGAGGATCTCTATGGTCGCGGGACCCGAGATTACCTCGACGGGTCCACCGGAACGGAGGGTCGCCATGAGGTTTGACGCATCGAGGCATCCGAACTCCGCCAGCATCTCCTGGGCAGCTTCGGCCTCTTTTCCCGGAGGGACGGCCCCCGGAACGAGCCGGTCGACAACCCCGTCGTTCGCGAGGATCAACCTGAGTGTACCGCTGGTTCCCGGGGAGAAGACGGGGTTGACGACAGATACGTCGATCCGAGGTCCTCCCTCCACCTTGTAGTAGTCTTCTGCGAACCGGACGCTTCCCGGGCCGGAGGCGGCCTCGCCTGCCGATACGGCCAGAAGGAGGAGTAATACGAGGACTTTGGGGCTGATATTATCCGGGTCCATCTCGATCTGCCCCTTTGTAACCCGCCGCGTATAAGTTTGTTGTACAAGTACCGTCGCTCACCTGAAGCTGTCGACTCCACCAAGGAGGATAGGATGCTGCTTGGCAAGAAGGTTCAAGGGCCGAAATCACCATCCAGGCCCCCATGACGACTCAACGGGATAGGATGGTGCTGAGAAAGAAGGTCGCCGCAGCGGCGAGGATGATCGTCGCCCCCGAAGGGGTATTGAGATGGTAGGAGGCGAGGAGGCCGACGGAGACGAAGGATATCCCAAGGAGGATGGAGAGGAGCATGATCCCCTTCAGGCTCTTTGCTCGCTGTCTTCCGATGGCTCCGGGTATGGTGAGGAGGGCTATGACGAGGATTATCCCTACTATCTTTATCAGGACCACTACGCTGAGGGCGACCATGGAGAGGAGGAGGAGGCGGAGCCGGAATACCGGAAGGCCGACCGCCTCGCCGTAGAGGGGATCGAAGGAGAGGATCAACAGCTCCTTGTAAAGGAGGGCGACGAGGAGGATCATCCCGAAGGTGAGGGAGGATATAATCATTATGTCGAAAGATGATACGGCGAGGATGTTTCCGAAGAGGTAGTCGAAGAGATCGGGGGCCCTTCCCGGGCTGAGGCTTATGAATACGATACCAAGGGACATCCCCACCGCCCAGAAGACCCCGATGGCGGTGTCCTCGGAGACCTTCGACCTCTCGCTCAGCGCCCCTATGCCGAGGGCGGTGGCCAGGGAGAATAATATGGCATAGACGAGGGGGTTGGCTCCCAGGAGGTAGCCGAGGCCGATGCCGCCGAAGGCCGAATGGGCGATCCCCCCGCCTATGAAGACGAGCCGGTTGAGGATGACGTATATGCCCACCACACCGCAGAGGACGGACGCGATCGCCCCCGCCAGGAGGGCGTTCTGCATGAATCCGTAATGGAATATCTCTATCATCTTCGGTCCTCCGCCTCCTTTCCCCCACCCTCAATCGTGGGATCTCAGGACCCTGTGGGGTACCCCGTGGGCTATCATCTCCACGGGGCAGTGGTAGGCCTCCTCGATATCCTCGGCCATCAGCTCCTTGGAGTCGTGGTAGTAGAGCCTCCTATTCACGCAGGCGACCTTCTTGACGTAGGCGGATACGGCGCTGATGTCATGAGAGACCATGATTATCGTCACCTTCTCGTTCAGCTCCCGGAGGAGGTCGTAGAACTCGATCTGCTTCGCCGAGTCGATCCCGGCGGCCGGCTCGTCGAGGAGGAGGAGGCGGGGGCTTGATACTATCGCCCTCGCGACGAAGACCCTCTGCTGCTCTCCCCCCGAGAGGCTCCCGATCTCTCTATCGGCGTAATCTGCCATCCCCACCAGGGATAAGGCCTCCCAGGAGGCGTCGACGTCCCGGCTGGTGTACCTGCTAAAAAGTCCCCTCGCCCCGTACATCCCCATCATCACCACCTCCAGGGCGGTGATGGGAAACCTCTGGTCGAAGAGGCTCTTCTGGGGGAGGTAGCCGATCTGCTTCCTCGCCGCCTCCGGGCTCTCTGCGAAGACCTCGATCCTCCCCCTCTCGGGCTTGACGAGGCCGAGGATCGCTCGCAGCAGGGTGGTCTTTCCGCCGCCGTTGGGGCCTATCACCCCCAGAAACTCCCCCTCTCTTATCCTGAGGTTGACCTTCTCGAGGACCCTGCGCCCATCGATCTTGACGGAGAGGTCCTCGATGTAGACCGCCGGATCGCCGGCCTGATAGCTATTCATAAGAGCCGCCCTGGCCTCTGATCCCCGACGATATCTCCCTTCCGACCTGGCGCATATTATCGACGTAATCCTCCGCCAGGGGGTCCAAGGCGACGACCCGCCCGTTTATCTCGGTGGCTATGATCTTGCCGGATTTGGGGTTGAAGCTCGGATCGACGTAGATCGTCCCGATCTCCTCCTTGCGGGCGAGGTCGACGATGGATCTTAGCTGCTTTGGTCCTGGCTCCTTATCCTCTTCGTGGATCGCCACCTGGACGAGGCCGTAATCCCTGGCGAAGTACCCCCAGGCGGGATGGAGGACGATGAACTTCCCCCCTTCAGCGCCGGAGAAGGCGGAGGCGAGTTCGAGGTCGAGGTCTTCAAGCTCCCTCTTGAAAGCCGCCAGGTTCTCCCTGTAGACGTCGCCGTTCTCGGGGTCGACCTCAATAAGCCCCCAGCAGATCTTCTCTGCCATGATGGCGGCGTTCCTAGCCGAGAGCCATATGTGGGGGTCGGCGGTCAGGATCGAAGGGTGGAGATCTTGGTGGGTGGGTCCGTGGTGGTGGTCCTCTCCCTCCATCTCGCCGCCTCCGTGATCGTGGTCGCATCGTCCCTCCAAGAGGTCTATCCCCGAAGAAGAATCGACGACCAGCATCCTCCTGTTCGCCCCGATGATCCTCTCCATCCAGATCTCCAGCCCAGCCCCGTTCTTGACGTAGAGGTCGGCCTCTGCCACCTTTGCTAGCTTCGACGGGGTCGGCTCGAAGGTGTGGAGGTTGGCCCCCGGCGGGACGAGGACGGAGACTTCGACGAGGTCCCCGCCGACGGCCTTGGTGAAGGC
>CP086218.1:1357696-1376321 GCA_020844795.1 Methanothrix sp.
AGACGTTATTCTGCGGTCCAACCTCCGCCGCCTCGATGGGCTGATCCGGGACGGGATCAGCCCGATCCGGCTGGATCAGGAGACGACTGGAAGGCTCCGCCGCCAGATGACGAGGCAGACGGCGGCCTACCGGCCGTCGATATCGATCATCGAGATCCTCTTAGCCTCCCAGGGCCTCTCCCTGGATGACGGCAAGAGCGAGATTCCGCTACCCGGCTTCCTCTTCGACATGAACCGCTTCTTCCAGGCGCTTCTGTCCCGGTTTCTCCGGGAGAACCTGCCGGGCTACTTTGTCCTGGACGAATGCCGCCTCCGGGGGATGATCTCCTACGTCCCCGGAAAAAACCCGAGAAATCGCCGGGCTCCAGACCCCCGCCCGGACTACGCGATCCTGAGGGGGCCGGAGGTCGTCTCGATCCTCGACGCCAAGTATAGAGACCTCTGGGCGACCTCCCTCCCTCGGGAGATGCTCTACCAGCTCGCCATCTACGCCCTCATCGGAGGGCGGGGCGCGAATGGGAGGTCTGCGATCCTCTATCCGACGACCTCTTCGGAGGCGCAGGAGGCCTGGATAGAGGTGAGGGATCCCGTCGCCGGCGGCGGGAGGGCTCGGGTGGTCCTCCGCCCCGTGGGTTTATATAAACTGAACGATTTAATCTCCGGCGGCGGGGGCGGTCGGGAGCGGGGGGCGTACGCCCGGCGGCTCGCGTTCGGATGGGATGATTGCGGATAGATGGAGAACGAGATCTCAAGACGCCCCCATCGTGGGAGCCTCAGTGCGAAGATGGGTGAAGAAAATATCGATAGTCCGATAGCACTTCCCATCCGCATCCCAGACCTCTGGATGGAGCCCCCCCCAGGAGACGTCGGAGCGATCTTCATCCCCCCTCCAGGCGACGAGAAGGATATGAAGGCGACAGGGAAGGCGGAGTTCCTCGACTAATCCGGTCTGAAATCTCATCTCCCGAAATACACCGACCGCGATGGCGGAGATGCTCATCCTGGGCCAGGAGAAAGAGCCTAGCCATCGATCTGCTCAAAGGGCCAGAAGATCGCCCTGTACCCTAGATAGGCGGTCAGGAGGACGAGGAAGGCCCTCGACGCCGCGATGTATTCGGGAGGCCAGTAACCCGGCTGATCCATCACCCCCAGGGAGGAGGCGATCGTCCACGGAAGATCCCACCAGGATAACAGTCCCATAACCTACCTCGGATTTGCTAAATTTGCTAATAACGTCATTCTATCATTATATTAAAAAGATTTCGGCTTATATTGAGAGACGATAAACCGGGCGGCGGAGAGTAGAGACGAGAGGTTGGGGTGGAGAGACGGGAGACTAGAAAGGAGATAAGGGAGATGACCGCACCCCTCCGGCTACAGGGTTCCACCTACTGGCCTTGCCGGCCGGGCGCCCGGGGTCACCGGTACGGATACCTCATCTGCTCTCCGCACTCAAGACAGGTGACCGTGACCAGCCCGTCCCTCAGCCTCACCCGGGTGCTCCCGGGGGAGAGGTAGCACCGGCACCCTTTGCATACCCGCCTCTTCAGCCGGCGGGGGATCCGGACCCTCATCCTCATCCCCATCCTCCTGGCGATGGCGACGTACCTGTCGCTCCGATCGGGACGGCGGAGGTGCTCCTCCTCGGCCAGGAGGAATAGCAGCTCGATCCTCTCCCTAGCCATCTCCCTGGCCCTGTAGTATCCCTTCTTCCTTCTGGACACGGGTATAGCCTCAACGCCGGTCGGTATTAAAGATATACTATTTCTAGGGGAGGGGACGTCTCTTCGACGATGCCCGCTAAGCCAGGAAAAAGAGGCCCCGTCATCGCCCCGGAGATATCCCCGGAGATGAGGGAGTACATAAGAGAGAGCTTCTCGGAGCTGCGGATATCCACCACCTGCGAGGGGCCGATCCTCCTCCCCCTCCGGATAAGCCCCCCAAAACCGATGGACCACAAGTTTGAGGTGGAGGGCAGGACCCTCTACATCTCCGCCGTCCAGGCCCCCAGGATAAAGAGGATCGACAGCAGCATGCTCCCCAAATGCGCCCTCAGGAAGGGGCGGAAGTGCTGAAGGGCGATTCTGCCGGGGGGATCGCCGGGGTAGATCACTGGGGTAGATCACCGGGAGGAGAGCCAGCTATTGAGGGCTCGGATGGAGGCGCCCCGGTGGGAGATCCCGTTCTTCTCCGATAGCTCCATCTCGGCGATCGTCTTATCCCCCACCATGAAGATGGGGTCGTACCCGAAGCCTCCCGACCCCCGGGGCTCGGTGGCGATCTCTCCCCATACCTCTCCCCTGAAGAGGACCGGCTCTCCCCCCGCCTCGGCGTAAGCCACCACCGACCTGAAGGCCGCCCTCCGATCGGTCATCCCCTCCATCAGCCGGAGGATCCCCCCGATTCCTATGGTATCGAAGACGTAGGCGGAGTATACCCCGGGAAAGCCCTTCAAACCCTCGATGAAGAGCCCCGCATCCTCTATCATGACGGGACCCGCGAGCTTCCCGGCGACCTCCCTTATGCCATAGGCCGCCACCTCCTCGAGGGTCTCCGCCTGGATCTCGACGTATCCGAGGTTCTTCTGGAGGAGATCCCCCAGGATCCCCCGGGCTTCTTCAAACTTTCCCCTGTTTCCAGTGACGAAATTTATCATCTCTCCACCACCTGTCACCATCTTCCATCGAGCTCATATTAATCGGCTTTCGTTCTCTGTTCTTCAGATCTGCCAATTACGAAAGAAGATATCTACTCCCTCGATCCTCCATTTCCTGGCGCAATGCCATCTGATCAGCCTTCTTTGAGGGGAACGTTTTTCATCCCCCGGCATAAAGGCCAGGACGGATAGAAGGCAGGAGATGATGAGGTGGAA
The DNA here is from genome assembly GCA_020844795.1 of Methanothrix sp. Taxonomy (GTDB): domain Archaea; phylum Halobacteriota; class Methanosarcinia; order Methanotrichales; family Methanotrichaceae; genus Methanocrinis. The sequence goes on from CP086218.1 coordinate 1,360,569, forward strand.
CTGGAACTGGGGGATAGAATAGCCGTCACAAAAGAAGGCGTCCGGCGCGAGGGGGTCCTGATGCCCTCCGTCTCCGGCCACGTCGTCATAAAGATGGACAGCGGCTACAACGCCGGTTTTGATCCGGAGCGGTCTGCCGTGGAGCTGGTGGCCAAGGGGAAGGCCCCGATGGTCCCGACGCCTCCGCCGCTGCCGCGACGCGAGGGACTCCCGAAGGTCTCGATCCTCTCCACCGGCGGGACTATCGCCAGCAAGGTCGACTACAGGACGGGAGCGGTGACGAGCCAGTTCTCTGCCGAGGAGATAATATCCTCGATCCCTGAGCTCCTCGAGATCGCCAACTACGATGGGAGGGTGATCTACAACATCTTAAGCGAGAATATGAAGGCGGAGTACTGGCAGGTCCTGGCAAAGGCCGTCGCCTCGGAGATAGAGAAGGGGTCCGACGGAGTGATCGTCACCCACGGGACCGACACCATGACCTACACCGCCGCCGCCCTATCATTCATGATAAAAACCCCGGTCCCGATCGTCCTCGTCGGCTCCCAGCGAAGCTCGGATAGACCCAGCAGCGACGCCGCCATGAACGCCATCTCGGCGGCGGCGGTGGCCACCAGCGATATCGGAGAAGTGACGGTGGTGATGCATGGGACGGATAGCGACGACTACGCCCTCGTCCACCGGGGGACCCGGGTCAGAAAGATGCACACCTCCCGCAGGGACGCCTTTCGGAGCATAAACTGCCACCCGATCGCCAGGGTCAACTATCGCAATAGGGATATCGAGGTCCTGGGGGAATACCGAAGGAGAGGCGAGGCCGCCCTGGAGGTGAGGGAGAAGCTGGAGCCGAGGTGCGCCCTCGTAAAGTACTTCCCCGGCGCAGAACCGGATATCCTCGATTACTACATAAGATCAGGGTACCGGGGGATCGTCCTGGAGGGGACCGGCCTAGGCCACGTCGCCTCCGACTGGATCGGATCGATAAGCTCCGCCACAGAGGCCGGGATCCCCGTGGTGATCACATCCCAGTGCCTCCGGGGGAGGGTCTGCGACCGGGTCTACGATACCGGCAGAGACATCCTCGCCGCCGGGGGGATCGAGGGAGGCGACATCCTCCCGGAGGTCGCCCTGGTGAAGCTGATGTGGGTCCTCGCCAACGCTCCCACCGTCGACGAGGCGAAGAGGATTATGATGGCCCCCCTGGCGGGAGAGATATCGGCCTCGACGCCGACGACGGTCTGAAGGAGAGGAGGATCCGGGATGACCTGGGCCGTCCCCGGGGGACCTCCCCCAACGCTTATAAACCATATAGATATATTAGGCAGGCTCAAGTTCACTATGGAGGAATTCAGTTTTGGCACGTAAACCAGCAAGCATGTATAGAAGACTGGAGCGCCCCTACACCAGAAGGAAGTACATGGGCGGCGTTCCGGGAAGCAAGGTCGTCCACTACGACATGGGCAACCTCACCGCCGAGTTTCCGGTGACTCTGACCCTGGTAACCAAGGAGCCCTGCCAGATCAGGCATACGGCCCTTGAGGCGGGGAGGATCACCGCCAACCGTTACCTCATGACTTACGTCGGAAGGCTCAACTTCCACATGAAGCTGCGGGTCTACCCCCACCAGGTCTTGAGGGAGAACAAGCAGGCGACGGGAGCCGGGGCTGACAGGGTCTCCAGCGGCATGCGCCACGCCTTCGGAAAGGCCGTCGGCACCGCCGCCCGGGTGATGGCAGACCAGAAGGTATTCTCCGTCAGCACCACCCCCCAGAACGTATCTCACGCCAAGATGGCCCTGAAGAGAGCGGGCCACAAGCTGCCCACACCGGCGTACATCGTCGTCGATAAGGGCGGCGAGCTGATAAAATAATCGAGGTCGATCGGTGTTTTGATGGAAGATTACATGAAAGGGCTCGAGCGGGCCATGGGGAGGCTCCCCGCCTCCAAGGGGACCGAAGACAGGTTTGTGATACCCGCCCCCAAGATATTCTACGAGGGGAAGACGACGGTCCTCGACAACTTCGCCGGCATCGCCGACGCCCTAAACCGGGAAGGGGATCACCTGATGAAGTTCATGCTCCAGGAGATGGGGACTGCAGGGAAGATCGAGGGGCAGCATGCGGTATTCCAGGGGAAGTTCACAGAGCAGACCCTCGAGCGCCACATCGACTCTTACGTCCAGGAGTACGTCATCTGTTCCGAGTGCCACAGGCCTGACACCCAGCTCATCAGGTCCGACCGGGTACTGATGCTCAAGTGCGAGGCCTGCGGGGCCCACCGGCCCGTGCGGAAGAGGAAGACGAAGACGATCGTCCCCAAGGACGTCATCGAAGAGGGCGAGACCTACGAGCTTCGGATCGACTCGGTGGGGAGGAAGGGCGACGGCATCGCCAGGGTCGATAAGTTCATGATCTTCGTCCCGGGGACCGCAAAGGGCGACATCGTCCGGGCGAAGATCAAGAAGATCAGCGGTACCCTCGCCTTCTCAGAGGTCGTGGAGAGGAAGGGCTCCTCCTGAGGGGGAAAAGAGCCGTGGAGCCGAATATCAGCCTCGAGTTCACCGACCGCCACCTCTACCGGATGGAGTTCTCCCCTCCGCAGTATTGGCGGGCCTTCGCCGAGAGCTACACCTCCCTGCCCTGGGAGGAGCTGACCGATGATAGGCTCGCCATCGTCGCCGAGAACTACTCCTACCTCCTCGACCTTCTCGTCCATGCGAGGCTATACCACCTGAGCAGAATGCCTTGTGAAGAGCGGTTCAGGTAGCCTCAAGCCGGAGCGGAGCAGATTTTGAGAGACCCCGTCGGCTTCCATCTGGTGAGGGGCCTTCCTTCCATCCGGGAGGGGGACGACCTGGCGGCGATGATAAGAGAGCGTCTTCCTATTCGGGACGGAGACGTCGTCTGCATCGCCTCCACCGTCGTATCCAAGGCGGAGGGCAGGTCGAGGATCCTCAAAGATTACGCCCCTTCGGCGAGGGCGGCATCGATAGCCGAAGGGATCGGCAGGGACCCGCGGTTCGTCGAGGCGGTCCTGGAGGAGTCCCGGGAAGTCCTCATCGATAGCCCCTTCCTCCTGGTGGCGACGAACTTCGGCCACGTCGGGGTCAACGCCGGGATAGACAGATCGAACGTCGGCGAAGGTAGGATCCTCCTCCTCCCCGAGGACCCCATGGCCAGCGCCGACCGGATAAGGAGAGGGCTTGGAGCGGACGCCGCTGTCATCGTCACCGACACCTGCGGGAGGGCTTTCAGATGCGGCGTCACCGGCGTCGCCATCGGCTGGTCGGGGATAGGAGCCCTCCGGGACTGGCGGGGGGAGCGGGACCTGGAGGGGAGGGTCCTTGAGATCACCCTGGAGGCGATAGTCGACGAGATCGCCGGGATGGCGAACTTCCTGATGGGAGAGGGGGGGGATGGTACCCCCGTCGTCGTCGTCCGGGGGCTTGAATACCCCCGGTCTGGAGGCAGGATCTTCAGGCCGAGGGAGCTGGACGTGATCAGGGACCGCCTCCAAGAGAATCTCTAGCGATTTTAGCCTGCGATTTTTAACCAACAGCCATGAGGCCGATAAAAGTTGTAATACCCTTCAAGCTCGACTGCGCGAAGAGCAGGCTGTCATCGGTCTTATCATCTGAGGAGAGGGAAAAGCTCGCCCTGGCGATGCTGGAGGACGTGATAGATGCCGTCTCGGGGCTCGGCGAGATCGCGATTTTGATGAAGGATCCTATCCCCGATGGGGCCCCCTTCGACCGCCTCAAGTCAAGGGTTTTTGATCTCCTCGAGTGTCCCCAGGAGCTGGACCCAGCCCTCAACTCCATGATCGAGGCCGAGGTGAGGAAGGGGTGGCCCTCAGACCTCTTGATCGCCATGGCTGACCTGCCCCTGATTAGGCCCTCCGACGTCGAAGGCCTCGTCAAGACCCCCGGAGACGTGGTGATAGTCCCGGGGAGGGGCGGCGGGACGAACCTCATCCTGATAAGAGATCCGAGGTTTCGGGTCAGCTACTACGGATTGAGCTTCATAAAACACGTCAGGAAGGCGGAGGATCTCGGACTGTCGACCGGGGTCTACGAGTCCTTCCGGTGCGGGTCGGACGTCGACGAGCCCCCGGACCTGGTGGAGGTCCTGATCCACAGCAGGGGAAGGACGGCGGAGCTTTTGAAGGACCTTGGCTTCGCCCTCTCGGGGAAGAGGGAGAAGACGAGGGCAGGATGGGTCCGGGATCGTTGAGATCCCGGAGAGGCTCTAGTAGACCGTCACCCTCCTGACCCCCTGGATGTCCATCAGGATCCTGACCAGGTCGCCGGGGATCTTCGCCTCGGTGATGATGGTCAGCTTCGGCCTCTCGACGAAGTAGGGGTCGTCGGAGACCGCCTGTCTTATGGAGAGGCCATACCCGGCGACGGCGCTCGCCACCTCCCCTAACAGGCCGGTCTGGGCCGCGTCGACGGGGGTGATCTCGATGACCCCGAGGCCCATGACGGGAGCGACCTCGGGGAGGAAGGTCATCGGCCTGACGTTCTTGAAGATCTTCCAGAGCAATTCGTCCTCGACGATAGCCGAGGCGGTGGTGTCCACCACCCTCCTGTCCACCTCCAGCTCCTGAGCGATCTGGGCGTGGGGTATCTCGATCCCTCCGGATACGACCCTCCCCCGCTCGCTCACCTGAAAGCCCCGCTCCAGGATCAGCCTCACAACCTTCTCCTGGGCTGGATAACGCTTGAACTTATCTAGAATCTCCCGCCACATAGCATCGCCATTCTGAAGGGTATTGGACTAATCTGTACAAAAGCCCTTTCCTCATCGGCGCCCCGACAGACGGAAGACCGGATCGCCTGGAGGGGGGGTACGACGTTGATGTAAGTGAGGCGAAGAAACAGGAGTGAAGGAACTGAGGCGAAGAAGGCTGGGGGTGGGTTCCCCCTCAGGAGAACATCTCCGCCGGAGGCTCCTTCGTCTCCTTCTTCGCCTTGGCCACCGCCAACTCCAGGTGGCGCTGCTCGACCCGGACCTCGTCTATGATGGCTCCGTGGAGGGCGGCCTTGAGGACCTTCTCCACCAGGTCTCTGCCGGAGAACCCCTCGGTGATCCTGGCGAGGGCTGCGAGGTTCAACGGCCCCACCTCCACCGGTAGGGTCAGGACGTTCATCTCCAGTATCCGGAGCCTATCCTCGGCGTTGGGGAGGGCGAACCTTATCTCCTCCTCGAACCTGCTCCTGATCGACTCGTCGAGGAACTCTATCTTGTTGGTGGCGGCGATGGTGCAGACCCCCTTCCTCGAGTCGATCCCGTCCATCTCCGTCAGGAGGGCGTTGACCACCTCCGAGACGTCGCCCCGCAGGTCCTGGTACCTCCTGTCCAGGGCGATGGCGTCGAGTTCGTCGATGAAAATTATGCAGGGGGCCATCTCCTCCGCCCTCTTGTAGAGGCCGTGGATCTGCCTCGACCCCTCTCCTACGAACTCGCCGATGAGGGTCGTCGCCTTGATGGGGATCATGGGGACTTCCGTCTCGCCGGATAGGGCCTTTGCCATCATCGTCTTGCCGGTGCCGGAGGGGCCGTAGAAGAGGATGTTCCTCGGAGCCCACTTGCCGAAACGCTCCGGCTCGGTGAGGAAGGACTCTACGATCTTCATCTTCCTCCTCGCCTCGACCTGGCCGACTACGTCATGGAAGCTGACATCGCTCTTGATCTTCGCCGCCTCGGACTTCTTCCTCTCCACCACGATCCTCGTATCGGACCCCACCACCGATACGTGGGGGTGGGCCCTTATCACCTTGAAGGCGAAGTCGGGGTAGAGCCTCCGGTCGAAGAGAAAGCAACCCGGCCTCACCACCTCCCCGTACCACTGTTCCCGGGCGTACCGCTCGAAGAGACGGGCGTCGGCGACCTCGGGGTAATCCTGAAAGACGCTCTTCAGAGGATACCCCGCCGGCCTCAGCAGGACGTATCTCGCCCCGGAGGTCCTGCTCCTCTCAACCTTTCCCCCAACCTCCTTTGTACCGGTCTTCTGGATCGATCGCACGGTTTTTTACTCCAGCCCGAAGATAGTTAAAGGTATTGGCTTGCCCGCGCCGTCCGGAAAGGGACCTTCCGATAGTAATTAATACAACCTCACCCCAACTTACGGCCAACTGGTTGAACCTGATCTGGAGAGGAGATTCATGGGAGATAATGGGATTGCAATGGTAATGATGATCGCTGGGTTTCTGGTCGCCTTCATGCTGCCGATATACCTCCTGGCGATCATATTCTGAGGTGAAGGCTTCGGGCTTTTCGACCCGCACCCTTCTGATACCTTTTTTCCGGGATCGAGAAGGAGAGATCCTATGATTGGAGGTTTCCCGCACCGGCTCTTCGGCCGCAACCTGTCTATTCTTTGGCTGTTACGCCTCATCGAAGCGAGATGGGACGACCCGCGTCAGATCTCTATCTTCACCCCGAAGAGCCTCTCGAACTTCTCGTACTTGGCCCTCGCCCGGTGGAGGTTCTGACGGGTGTAGGCTTCGCCCCTCTCGCACCGCTCCATATCCCGCAGCTCTGCGGGGGTGAAGACCGTCTCCAGCTCCTCCCGGGATAGGTCCGTGAGCCTCGAAGCCCCCGGAGCTGCCGCAGCGGATCCCCCGACACCGTCCCTGCCCAGCTCCGACTCATCCTCAAAAGACCACGACTCGTCGAACCGAAATAAAAAGGCCTTCTGGCACCCGTCGCAGAATGCTGCGACCGCCCGGCCGCCGGAGACCCGATAATAGGCTATCGAAGAGAGGTCGCCGCCGCACCGGGAGCAGAACCCTACAAAGGTGGCCTGGAGGGAGAGGGGCTGGTGGCTCCTCCCCTCAAAAGAGAGGCTATTATCTCCCCGATCCAGACTATACATATCTGCCAAGGGATCCCTCATGGAAGGGGCGACTATTTCTGGCTCAGAACGTCTGCCATGGTGTATATCCCCTTCGGGACTGAGGCGACCCACCTGGCAGCCCTGACGGCTCCGGTGGCGAAGGCCTGCCTGCTGTGGGCCTGATGCTTGATCTCCAGCCTCTCGCCGGGGCCTGCGAAGAGGACGGTGTGGTCTCCGACGATGTCTCCGCCCCTGACGGCGTGGACCCCTATCTCGCCACCCCTGAGCCCCTGGCCCTCCCTGCCATGGACGACTTCTCCCCTTCCGATCGCCTCGGCGAGGACCCTCACCGCCTCCGTGGCGGTCCCGCTGGGAGCGTCCATCTTGTTTCTGTGGTGGGCCTCTATCACCTCGATGTCGTATCCGGTTAGAGACCTCGCCGCCTCATCGATCAGCCTCCAGAAGAGGTTGACTCCTATGCTGTAGTTCGGCGAGATGACGGCGGCGACCCTTCCTTCTATCGCCTCGGCCATCTCCTTCCTCTGACCCTCGGTGAAGCCGGTGGTTCCCACCACCAGGTCGACTCCCGTCTCCGCCGCCCTCCGGACGTTCTCGACGGTGGCGGCGGGGGCGGTGAAGTCGATGAGGACCTCGGCGCCGGTATTCTGTAGAACCCTGGCGAGATCGGACGGGTCCTGGACGGCGACCCCCTCCCCCAAAGGTCCGCCGAGACCCTGAAGGTCGAAGCCAGCGACGAACTTCAGATCTTCAGACCTCCTCACCTCATCTATGATCAGCTGGCCCATCCGCCCTCTGGCGCCAGCTACGGCTATCTTTAAAGTCATCTGAACTCGCCCAGAAGGTCCACGACCTCCTTAAGCTTCTTCTCGTTCATCTCAGATATCGGTGCCAGGGGGAGCCTCAGGGGGCCTGCGGCCAGGCCTATCATCCGGGTGGCAGCCTTCACCGGGATGGGGTTCGTCTCCAGAAATAAGGCCTCGACGAGAGGAGATAACGAGTAATGTATCTTCCTCGCCGTCTCGAGGTCTCCCTTCAACATAGCCTCCACCATCGCCACCATCTTCCTCGGTGCCAGATCAGCCGTTACCGATATTACCCCCCTTCCCCCGAGGGCCATGATCGGCAGGGTGAGGACGTCATCCCCGGAGAGGACCACGAAATCCTCATCCCTGGTCAGCTCGATGATCTTCGATACCTGGGAGAGGTTCCCGCTCGCCTCCTTGATCCCGGCGACGTTCTCGATCCTGGCCAGCTCAGCCACCAGCTCGGGCTTCAGGTTGATCCCGGTCCTGGAGGGGACGTTGTAGAGGATCAGGGGGATCTCAGATCCCTCGGCGACGGCCCGGAAGTGGGCCATCATCCCACGGTCGTTGGGCCTGTTGTAGTAGGGGGTTATCAGCAGGGCAGCGCTGGCTCCCGCGTCCTCGGCGTGCCTCGTCAGCTCCACCGCCTCCCGGGTGTTGTTGGAGCCGGTTCCCGCCACCACCGGGACCTTCGAAGAGTCTACAGCGACCTCTACCACCGTTTTGTGCTCCTCGAAGGATAAGGTGGCAGACTCGCCGGTGGTGCCGCAGGGGACTATCCCGTGGACTCCTGCCTCACAAAAAAAATCGATGTTCTCCCTGAAGCCCTCCTCGTCCAGCTCTCCGTCCTCTTTGAAGGGCGTTATGAGGGCTGGAAGCAGACCTTCAAACATCCACCCTACTCCCCTCTGATCTGGACCTTGCGGGTGATGTAGCCCGCGACCCGGTTTCTTATGCCCTTGTTCTTGATATCGGTGTACTGGGAGACCATCTCCTTGTTATGCTCGAAATCGTTGTTGAAGAACCCCTGGTAGGTCTTCATGAGTTCGTCTGCAAAATTCTTGATATAGTTCGGCTTTACGCTTCCCATATAGGACACTCCAAATAAAGAACCGCAATGTTAGAGCACCAAACATCAATTTATAGGTTCCCGTCTGGCCGGAAGGTTCCTCGCTATCTCGACCGCCACCCCAGCGACCTCCTCCGCCGAGGTGCCCAGGAGCCTCACCATCGGCTCCTTCCCCCAACCCCCCCGATCCCATATCACCTCGGGGAGAGGAGCCGCCGTCCTGGATGATCCCGCCGCAGACCTGACGGCCGAGATATAGATCCTTATCGCCTCCTCCGTCCCCCAGCTCATCGTCTTCGAGGCTTCTGGCTCATCCTCGCGGCTGAAATGGGATGAGGATAAGCCCAGCTCCCGGATGGCTCCGAGGACGTCATCGCCGAACCTGATATTCATCCCCGCCCTCACCTCGGGATCGAAGGTCATCGCCGATAGAAGGATCCTGGCGACGTGGCCGCTGGCCCCGAACCGAACAGATCCGCAAGCCTTCACCCTGGAACCCGTCCTCACCAGCCTCCCCTCGACGGCGGCGACGTCCTCAGGTCCCCGGGCCGTCGAGATCGCCATACCCAGGTTTGATCCCACCTCCGGCATCAGCCGGAGGACCGCCGGCTCCTGCAGTAGGATATCGACCCCCCTTTCCACCTCCGTCAGAACGGTGAACCTCTCGGCCCCCTCCAGGGCTTCCCCGAGGGGGTTGACCGGCGACGGACCCCTGCCCACGTCCATGCTTCTCTTGACGGAGGATGCCGCGAAGCTCTTGGCGGCTGCCGCCGCCCTCTCAAGGGACCAGCCCCGGGCCAAGAAGGCGGTGAAGGCGGCGGAGTACGTGCACCCAACTCCGTGATTGCCCCCCGCCTCCTTTCTCCCCCTTACCACGAAATGAGCCTCTGGCGTCACCAGAAGGTCGTCTCCCTGGAGGTGGCCTCCGGTGACGACCGCCGCCTCAGCCCCCAGGTCGAGGATGGCGTATCCTGCCTCGAGAGCGCTCCTCTCATCCGATACTTCTATCCCCGTGATCGCCTCCGCCTCGAAGATGTTGGGGGTGACGACCCGGGCGAGGGGGATGAGCCTTCCGCTGAGGAGGGAGAGGGCCGACGAGTCGAGGAGCCGGCCGCCGGCCTCCGCCTCCATCACCGGGTCGACGACGAGGGGGATCCCCTTTCCTTCGAAGAATAAAGAGACCTCGGAGACGGTCTCGGATGTGGAGAGCATCCCCGTCTTGGCGGCGGAGATGACAGAGTCTTCGACTACCGCCTCCATCTGAGCCGCCACCGACCCCGGTGGTAGGGGATAGACCTTCGCGACCCCCCACGTGTTCTGGGCGGTGACGGCTGTTACGGCGGAGGCCCCGTGGAAGCCCAGGGCGGCGAAGGTCTTTATGTCGGCCTGGATCCCGGCGCCACCGGAGGAGTCGGAGCCGCCAACGGTGAGGAGGAGCTTCGCCATGGATCAGCTCCGACCTCTCGCCTTCGTCGCCGCCTCCCGGCGGAGATCCTCCGAGAGGTCGTACTTCTCGGCGATCTTCTGGGCCTTTCTGTAGAGGCCGGAGTCCATATGAGCGAAAAAGGCCTTCTCCGCTGCCGCTATCCTCATATCGTCGGGGAGGTCGAATTGGACGGCGATCTCGGCGGCGTTCTTGGCGAGGCCGTAGTCCATGCTCTTATGGTAGGCCTGAACCGCCGCCTCCCTCGTCATCTCCGGGGGAAGGTCGAACTTCTTGGCGTACTCCGCCGCCGCCTTGTAGTGCTCGTGATCTACCTTCCTGCGAAAAGACTTTGCTGCCGCCGCCTTTGCGAGATCATCGGGGAGGGCGTAATCCCTGGCCAGGTCGGCAGCTATCGAGGGCTCCCCGATTCTGAGGAGCCTGTGATATTCCTTCTCTACAGATCCCTGGAGCATATCGGCGGGTATGGAATAGTCCTCCCTGATCTTCGCCGCCTCGGTGTACTTGCCCTGAGCCATCTTCTCTTCAAAGAGCCTGACCGTCTCGGTCGATCCTTTCTCTTTCATCGTCAATACACCTCAAACCCCATAATCTGCCGTCATCCTATAAAATTGAAGCTACTTCATCGAAGAGACGTGACGAAGGCGTACTGGCTGGTGGTGGGTAGGCTCCGCCTCAGCTCCCTGACCTCCGGCATGTAGATTATCACCATCTTCCGGTCGCCCCGGTCAATTTTTAGGAGCTTCTTCACCAGGATGCATTCCGCCTCCCCCTGGATGCGGGCCGAGCCGGACCCGTACTGGGGAGCCATCTCTATCAGGACCGGAAGCCTCAGCCGGCCCCAGAGGTACCGGGGTACGGATTCGGCGATGAGGTCCAGCTCCTTTCTCTCCATGATGTAAAAGGCGTTGTCCTTCCCCCTCACCCCGGGCTTCTCCTCTTCGAGGAGGTCGGTGAGCCTCTTCCTCTTCCCCGGAAGGTGCTGGTTCATCGACTGAACGGTCTTCACTATCAGTTTGTTGTCAACGGCCACCATCTCTATCCCCTCGGCTCCGAGCCGACTTAAAGGTTTTCCGCCTCTGGCGGCTCAGAGGTCTTCAAAGGTATGCTGGAGGGGGTTACGCCCGATGTTGAGGTAGCTCGTCGCCGCCTTCTTCACCCGCTCCCGGTTCTCTTCGGTGGTGTAGACCCCAAGCCTCCAGGCCGCATGGTGGGCCCTCTCCATGATGGTGACGAGGGGAGAGACCTCCCTCAGCGGCCTCATCTCGCCGTCCCTCCCTAATATGGTGACGTTCCCCTCGGCGATGCGCGGAAGGTCCGGGTTGTCGACGAGGACGTAGAGGGGGTCTATTCCGGCGAGGTCGGCTATCTCCTCGGCGATCCTCCCCTCCCTACCCCGGTCGACGAGCCCCGGGGAATCGAGGCGGTTCCTTCCGACGTAGACCGCCCTCTTGAAGAGCCTACGGGCTCTGATCCTGCCGATTATCTCCCCCGGGTAGCCGCCGGCCTCCGTCATGGCCGCCGTCAGCTCCAGGTCGTCCATATACCTGATCCTTCGGGGATCGGCCCCCTCCTCCACCATGATCCCCACCCCCATCCCCAGCATCTTCTGGGCTATCCTCGATACGTGGTGGAAGTACACTGAGGGGTACATCAGAAGTCTCGAGACCAGGAGAGACTCGGCGGCCTGGACACCACCCTCCTCGAGGACGAGGTGGCCGTCCCTCATGGCCATCGTCTCCATCAGCCTCTGGTGGTCTATCACCCCGTAGGCGACTCCTGTATAGTGGGCGTCCCTGATCAGATAGTCCATCCTGTCGACGTCAACTTCGCCGCTGACGATCTCTCCCAGGGGCGTCTCTCCCATGATCAGCCTCTGGACCCGGTGGGGGTTGATCCCGCGGTCGGCGAGAACCTCCGCCACCTCCCCCCTCCTCAGCCTCCCCTCGACCTTCTCGTGTCCCTCCCGGAGGAACCTCGATAGGACCTTCTCGGTGGCGTGGGAGAAGGGGCCGTGGCCGACGTCGTGGAGGAGGGCTGCGACCTGGATCTCTGCCCCATCCTCCTCATCGAGGCCGATCCGGTGGGCGAGGAGGCCGGAGAGGTGGTAGGCACCCAGACTGTGCTCAAAGCGGGTGTGGTTGGCTCCGGGGTAGACGAGGTTTGCCAGACCCAGCTGCTTAATCCACCTCAGCCTCTGCATCGCCCCGGTGTCGGCGAGGGAGAGGGCGAGGGAGTTGAGCTCCACGTATCCGTGGACCGGGTCCCTTATGGTGGTCATGAAAGCCTCCACGTCCCTTTGAACCTCTCTTCAAATTACCCTTTCCGTCGCCTTTAATAGATCCAAGTCCCATACCATATGATCTGATGATCATAAATATGCAAAGAAGAACCATCAGAGATCCCCTTCTGATCCTGGCAGCCCTGGCATATCTTATGACGATCACGACCCCCTGCCTCGCGGAGGCCGAAGGCGACCTGACGGGGCTGTGGACCTTCCGCTCCGAGGAGGATCAGACCTTCGGCGATCCCCTGACCGTGGGGGAGTTCACGGCGGCTATATTCCATACGGGAACTATCCTATCGGGAGCCGCCACCGGTGGAGAGGCCGACCCGTGGAACGGGATGGTTACGGGAAGCTACGAGGAGGGGTGGGTCGATCTCCAGGTCCTTCTGATACGCGAGCCCCTCACCATCCTCAGGATGGCCGGCGGCTTCCAGGAGCCGGGAGATCTGGTGGGGACCGCCGTCTCCTCCGACGAGAGGGGGTCGGGCTGGAGGGGCGGGTTCTCGGCGACCATGAAGACCCCGGATACCTCCCTCTACCAGCCGGCGACCAAAAAGCCCTTATCCTTCGTTCCGACCGTCTCAGGAGGGATCTCCGACTTCACCGAGATGGCGCTGCCTTCTCCGGTGGAGGAGGCCCCCAAGAGGAGGACGGTCCACGTCATCAGCTACACCAGGGATACCATCTACGCAAGGCCCGTGATGTAAGGTCGGGCAGAGGGCTGAACTCTCTGAAACGCGATCGAAATAACGGACCTGTAAGATGGAAAAATAAAGAGAAAACGAGATGCAGAAGAGGGGCAGGGGTTACGAATAACCCCCACCCCTCCTTTTCTTGGAAGTTCAGTGGGCCTCTCCCACCAGGTCTTTGCCCTCGGCCTTCCTCTCGACCGTCTCGATCTCGCAGACCTCCTCGCAGACTATGACGTCCTGCTCCTGGAACTGCATGTAGGGGTTGTCGGGGATGGTGGTGTCCAGACCCATGGCCGCCGCCATCATCTCCACGACGTCTACGACCTTGACGTCGGACTTCTCCGTGAGGGCGGCCCTACCGTCCATGATGTTTCTCCTGCAGAAGGGACATGTGCTGGCGATTATGTCGGCGGCGATCAGATCTGCATCATCGAGCCTCGCCTTGGCACAGTCGAGGGCCAGGTCGGGGATCCCGGCCTTGACGCCGCCGCCGGCGCCGCAGCACCTCTGATACTCCCTCGATCTCGTCATGTCCTGGAACTCAACCCCGGGTATGGACTTGAGGATGTCCCTGGGGGCCTCGAAGGACCAGTCTCTTCCCTTGACGTGCATCAGGTGTCTTCCGTTGTGGCAGGGGTCGTGGTAGGTTACCTTGAAGTCGAGGGGCCTCTTCCACTCCACATCGCCGCTCCTCACCTTCTCCCTCAGGTAAACGGATAGGGGCATCGTCTTGTAGGGGATGTAGCCCTCATACCACCGGGGCCAGTCTATGGTTGCAGCTCGCAGGCAGCCGGCGCAGGCGAAGAGGACGGTCTCAACCCCCCTCTCCTTGAGGGCGTCGACGTTGTGGACGGCGTGGTCCCGCATGACCGGCCTCTGCCCTGTCCTGACGAGAGCCGAGGCGCAGCACCACTCGTCCTCGCCGAGCATGCAGAAAGGTATGTCGAGGGCGTTCATCAGCCGGACTGTGGCGACTCCCAGGGCCTGCTGCCGGTAGGCGGCGGTGCAGCCTGCGAAGTAGGCGACCTTCTCAGACTCCAGGACAGTGGCGTCCTCAGGGACCCAGCAGAGCCTCTCGGACTGCTTCGCCTGGAAGGGGTTTCTGTCTTTGCCGAGGAGACCGGGGAAGAAGGACTGCTTTCCGTAGGGGCCGTTTCCTCTCGCCACCAGGTTGGGCCGCATGGCCTCCCAGAGCTCCACGGTGTTTATCCCGGACTCGCAGACGGTACCGCAGACGCCGCAGGTGGTGCACATGTAGGTGTCGTCTTTCCAGATGTTGATCTCGTCCTCGTTGAGGGGCTTGGGGCCGAAGAGCTTCGCCCGCAGGCCGTCCTGGCTTCCCAGAAGCTCCCTGAACTTGGCGATCTTGTACATGGGGGTTATCCCGGGTCTATCCTGCCTCACGTCGAAAGTGGGACACCACTTCATGCACTCCTGACATCGGGTGCATCCGTCCAGCTCCATGAACTGGGTGGACATGAGGTAACCTGATACGAGGGGCTTCTTCTCTTTTCCTGCATCTGCCATCTTATTCGCCTCCTCTGTTTGCGAGAATAGTCAGCGGCGCGGCTATGACGTGCTGGTACTTGCTCCATGGAAGGATTATGGCAAAGAGAGCCAGGGCAAGTATGGTGTGGACCAGGGCGAAGTGGGGAGCGTATATCGGGTATGCGAAGATGTCTCCAACGAGGAAGGAGTCACCCCGCATCCACTGGGCATAGAATCCGGTGATGGTGATCAGAAATACGCCGCCGAGGAGAACGACATCATAAGCCGATGTCCTGGCCCTGACCTCGCGGAAGATGATCCTCCTTGCAACCCCTATGGTGGACCCGACGAGGAGGATGTAGCCGAAGATGTTGAAGGGCATCTTCATCATCACAAACACCTCTTCAGCCGCATGAGCGTAGCCGAGGATGTTGAAGTGGATGATGGTGTCCAGGAGAAGTCCTACGCCGGAGAGGGCGGCGAGGGTGACAAACCCGTAGAATATCGTCATATGCATGACCCACCTCACCGGGCTCCGCCTGAGGGTCCTTCTCAGGAGGAGGACGTCGAGGACGAGGGTCTTTACGAATACCCAGACTCCGCCTTTGAAGGCTTCGTGAATCCATGTAGCAATAAAAAGCCAGAAGCTGTATCGCAGCTCATCTTGATAACCGGTGGACCCCATCCCCCACTTCTTGAACATGAAGTAGAGGCCGTAGATCCAAACACCCAGTACCAAAGCGGTAAGGGCGATCACTCTCCAATATGTGAGACCAAGGGTGTAGAAATCTGCCATCTCATTTCCTCCTTATCTTAAACCGCTGCCGACTCCATCCGACCATCCTTTTCATTTGAGATTAACCTGAGAAACTAATACTTAAACGTTCCCTTCTGGTCATTTTGATGATCGAATAATTTTGCAGACCAGAAAAAAGGCGATTAAAAAATAGATTGGTATGGATGGGGGAAGGGAGAAGGTGGACGCTCACTTGGCGAGCGTCACCTTCTCGATGGTAACCTTAGCGTCCTTGAGGATCAGCTTGATCCCGCCGGCTCCGCCCGCCGAGATGGCAAAGGCGGGGGCCGCCCCTGCGGCCGGTGCCGCCGCT
>CP086218.1:1376421-1389166 GCA_020844795.1 Methanothrix sp.
ATGAAGGTCGACTGGCGGACCCTCGCCTTCTTCGCATCGATGTTTGTTCTGATGGAGAGCGTCTGGAACGGGGGCTTCTTCCAGGGGGCATTGAACGGCTCGGGCCTCGATCCGACCTCCCTTCCCGTCATCCTCGCGACCTCCACCCTCATCAGCCAGTTCATATCCAACGTCCCCTTCGTCGCCCTATACCTCCCCCTCCTCTACGCCTTCGACGGTTCCGTCCTGGGGATGATGGCCCTAGCCGCCGGGTCGACGATCGCCGGGAATCTGACGATCATCGGGGCCGCCTCCAACGTCATCATCGTCCAGAATGCCGAGAGGAGGGGCGTCGTCGTCACCTTCACCGACTTCATCAAGTTGGGAGCCCCCCTGACGGCCCTTAACCTCCTCGTCTACTGGATCTATCTCTCCTCGATCTGAGGGCCCCGGATTGGAATCGCCGCCGATCCCATCTTTCCCCTCGGCCACTGGATCCTTAGCTTATCGATATGACGGAGGGCTCTGCGGACCCCCCCCGGTCTGCGGCCGCAAACCCGATATGTATTTAGGGGCAGAGAGACGACCTCTGCCAGGCCGGGGGTCGAACTCCGGCAGAAGGGATGATAGAATTAGAATGATGATGCCGAAGGGACCGATCAAAAACGCCCGACTTCCTTAACCTCAAGAGTTGATCCCGGATGATCCTCAGGTCATGCATAAAAAAGTACAAGACCGACACTCATCGGGCCTTCTCCCCGGAGGAGACCCTCGAAAGGATAGCGCCCAAGATGGAGCTGGCGGGAATAACAAGGGTGGCTGACATCACCGACCTCGACAGGATAGGAATCCCCGTCTTCTCCAGCATCAGGCCAGGGGCGGAGAAGGGGGCGATCTCCGTCTACAACGGCAAGGGCGCTACTCCGGCCGAGGCCCGGGTCTCGGCGATGATGGAGGGGATAGAGCGGTACTCCGCCGAGGTCCACGACAGGAAGCTTCAGGTCGAGACCTTCTCGAAGCTGATGGCGGAGAAGGAGGCCGTCGATCCGAGATCTCTGGCCCTGCCAGCAGAGGCAGACCCGGAGATGGCGATACCTTGGGTCACCGGCTACGACCTCATGAGGGATGAAGAGGTGATGGTCCCGGCGAGCGGGGTCTTCCACCCCCTCCCGAAGGAGTATCCCCAGCTCTTCAGGACGAACACCAACGGCCTCGCCTCGGGGAACGTCCTGGAGGAGGCGGTATTCCACGGCCTCTCCGAGGTGATCGAGAGGGACGCCTGGTCCCTCGTCGAGGCGGTGAAGGATACCGGCCCCCTGGTCAGCGGGGTCGGAGACGGCCTGGCGGCGGAGATTTTGGGGAAGTTCGAGCGGGCCGAGGTGGAGGTGAGGATCAAGGACATCACCAGCGACGTCGGCGTCCCCACCATCGCCGCCGCCTCCGACGACCTGAGGCTGAAGGACCCCGCCCTCCTCACCATCGGTATGGGGACCCACACCTCCGCGGAGGTCGCCGTCCTGCGGGCCCTGACGGAGGTCGCCCAGTCGAGGCTGACCCAGATCCACGGGGCGAGGGAGGATACGACGACGGCGGACTTCAGAAGAGAGATCGGCTACGAGAGGACGAAGAGGCTGAACAGACACTGGTTCGTCGACTCCGGAACAAAACCCTTCTCCGATATCAGATCCCAGGATAGCGAGGACTTCCTCGACGACATCCGCCTGATGCTCAAACGGCTCAGAGGGGCGGGGATGGAACGGGCGATAGTCGTCGATCTCACCCGAGAGGAGATCGGCGTCCCCGTCGTGAGGGTGATAGTCCCGGGGCTTGAGATGAGCGCCGTCGACCCGGACCGCCGGGGTCGCAGGTGGAGAGATGAGGTCAAGAGACATCGTCGTCTTTCTCGGGCCCAGCCTCGATAGGGCCGGGGCTGAGGCGATCGTCTCCGCCGATTACAGGCCCCCCGCTCGGAGGGGGGACGTCTTCAAGGCGGCGGAGGATGGAGCCCGGATCATCGGAATCATCGACGGGGTCTTCTTCCAGGATAGCGCCGTAGGCCACAAGGAGGTCCTCGCCGTCCTGGAGATGGGGGTTACCGTCGTCGGCGCCTCCAGCATGGGGGCTCTGCGGGCCGCCGAGCTCCTCCCCTTCGGGATGGAGGGGGTGGGGGAGATCTTCCGCCTCTATCGGGACGGGGTCCTCATATCCGACGACGAGGTCGCCCTCATCTTCGATCCGGTCAGCTACCGGCCCCTCTCTGAGCCCCTGGTCAACATCAGGTATAACCTCAGAGCCGCCACGAAAGGTGGATACATCGACGAAGTCTCCGGCGGGAAGATCCTCGCGGCGGCAAAGTCCCTCTACTTCCCAAAGAGGAGCTACAACCAGGTCCTGGAGGTGGCTGAGGGGCTCGATGAGGAGGATAAAGAAGGGTTCAGGAGGTTTCTTGCTTCTGAGCGGAGAGATCTCAAAAGGGAGGACGCCGTCCTGGCTCTTATGCGGATAAAAGAGATAGCAGGAGAGATATGTTAATAAGACTGAAGCCTTTCGGACGGTTTCGAGCTCCCCTGGGGGAGGAGATGGACGTCGACCTTCCGGTCGGCTCTTCCGTCTCCGACCTTCTCCTAAGGCTCTCCTCCCTCTCCTCCGACCTCCACGCCCAGATCTTCGACGCCGGGGGCGAGGTGAGAGAAGACGTCAACGTCATGGTCAACGGGAGGCACTTCCTCTCCCTTGGAGGGACAAGTACCCCCCTGGAAGAGGGGGACGAGGTAGCCCTATTCCCGGCTGTCGTCGGAGGTTAGATGGCGAGAAGATATCAGTCCAATAGGATCCGGGGTTGACGGATGGACGATCGGGGAGATGGCGGAAGGTACGATAGACAGATCAGGCTCATCGGTCCTGAGGGGCAGAAGAGGCTCGCCAGGTCGACGGCCCTGGTCATCGGCGCCGGAGGCCTGGGCTCCGCCGTTTCGACGTATCTCGCCGTCGCCGGGATAGGTCGGATGATAGTCGTCGATGGCGACGTCGTCGAGGAGAGCAACCTAAACCGCCAGATCCTACACCAGACTTTAGATATCGGCCGTCCCAAGGCCGTCTCGGCGGCGGAGACGATAAGGGAGCTCAACCCCCAGGTCGAGGCGGAGGCCGTCGTCGATTACGCCGACGAAGATAACCTGGAGGGACTGGTGGCGAGAGCCGACCTGGCGGTGGACGCCCTCGATGACTTCTACGCCAGGCACCTCCTCAATAAGGCTGCCATCGACGCCGAGATCCCCCTCTTTCACGGAGCCATATCCGGCTTCGACGGCCAGGTCACCACCGTCATACCCCATAAGACACCCTGCCTACGATGCATCTTCCCCCATCCTCCAAAGAGGGAGACGAGCCCGGCGATAGGATCCACCTGCGGCGTCATCGGATCGATCCAGGCCACCGAGGTCATAAAATACCTGGTCGGAGGGGGAGGGCTCTTGGAGGGGAGGCTCCTCATCTGGGACGGGTCCAGGGGGAGGAGCGACGAGATCTCCATAAGAAGAAATCCTCTCTGCCAGGACTGCGGCCAGAGAAGAGAGATTTAAGTATACCGGCGGCTGAGGGGATGAACATGGAACGTTCTGGTGAAGAGGGGCGGGGGACGAGGTCCGGGAGAAAGGTCCTCATCCTCCTAGGCTGCCCCGAGGTTCCGGTCCAGACCAGCATCGCCCTATACCTCTCCTTCAGGCTGAGGAGGAGGGGGGATGATGTGGTGGTGGCAGGAACCGGCGCCGCCCTCCAGCTCGCGAAGCTCGCCGATCCCGAGGGCCACTACCTGAGCGGGACGATGAACATCGACCGGTGTATCGCATCCATCTCCGAGGGGGAGAGGGACTTCGACCTCTGCTTCGCCTTCGCCCATAGCGACGCAGGGGTCACCTACGCCGGGACGGTCAGCTACATCTCCGATGCGGAGCTCTATCTCCTATTATTCGGGAGGGGTGCCGAGGATCTGGCAGAGACGGTGGAGTTCGACTGCAGAAAGCTGGTGGCGAAGGCGGTCCACAACCCTGCCCCTCTGAAGAAGCTGATTGATGAGGTGATCGATTGAGCTGCATCGATGAGATGAAGTACGAGGTCCTCCTCTCCCAGTGCTCATTCAAAGAGGCAAGAGAGTATATAAGAGCAAAATTTAAGGAGGTGGTCGAGGTCCCCCCTGGCTACAGGATCTTCGACACGTTCCTGATAGGCGTCCCCCCGCTCCTCGTAGGGATCGACGGGGACGACGTGATAATCCCCTACACCAAACCCTGTTACGGGACCTACGTCATGAGGATAGCGGGGGGAGATGAGATCGAGAAGTTGAGGGCGAAGAAGAGATGAAGGTGAGGGTGAAGGCCTTTGCTAGGTTCAGGGATGTGGCCGAAGCGGAGACGTCCATCGACCTCGAAGAGGGCTCCTCTGCAGTTGACCTCCTGGAGGCGGTCTTTTCTTCCCATCCCCATCTTAAAGAAGGCCTTTTAGACCCCGACGGAAAGGTCGGCGAAGGAGTTAAGATCCTGATAAACCGGAGGGGCATAGATCCATCGGACCTGATGGAAGCGGTCCTCGAGGACGGGGACGAGGTGGCGCTTCTCCCGCCTTTCTCCGGAGGATGAAACGGGGGCTTCTACCTTTGATCGATATAATAGATGGGGATTTCTCCATCGAGGAGGTGGTGGCAGGAGCCAAGCGGTCTGATGCCGGAGCCCTGGTGGTCTTCCTGGGGACCGTCAGAGACGACGGGATCGTCGGGATGGAGGTGGAGGCCTACCGGGAGGTGGCCCTCCCCGAGCTGGAGAGGATCCGGGATGAGGCGATGGAGCGTTTCCATCTCAAGTCCGTCGAGGTGATCCATAAGGTGGGGGCCCTCTCAGTAGGAGACGACATCGTCGTGATAGCATGTGCCGCGGCCCATAGGCAAGAGGCGTTCCAGGGGTGCCTCCATATCCTGGAGGAGATTAAGGATCGAGCGCCCATATGGAAGAAGGAGATCAACCCCTCTGGCCACCGCTGGATCTGATCCGTTCTGGACCATCAAGGTTCAGACTATGGGAACCAGCCTGATGTTTCTCTTCTCATCCCAGACCATATAGAAGGGCTCGGTCCGGGGGACGAGGCCGTAGATGCAGATCCCTCCGTTCAGCTCCTTGATGACGAAATACGTGTCGGCTATGTGGGAAGTCATCCTGATGCTCTTCTGGCCGGACTTCACCACCACCACGTTGACGTCGCTAGTCTCCTTCCACTTCTGGAACATCCGGCTGCTGGCGTTGAGCATCCTCTCGTAGCCGAAGGCGAACTCCATGGAGTCGAGTCCCATGACGTTCAATATCGGCCTTCCGGTCCTCTCCCTCAACTGGTCCCAGTTCTTGAAGAGCATCTCGTACCAGTGGTCCCGATCGCTCGCCGGCTCCAGGACCATCACGTTGGACGGGACGAAGACATCCTTTGGAGTGAGCTGGTAGCCGATGGACGGAACGATGTGGACCGCCCTCCCGTTCTTGATGGAGTTGGAGGCGAGGGCTGTCAGGATCTGATAATACCTTTTGCCGACGCCCTGATCGATCTCCAGGACGTTGCAGGAACCGAGCTTCAGCCCCCCGGTGATCCTATCGAAGTCGGCGATGCCGGTGGAGATGGAGTCGTCGCCGGGGTCGGATATCCGCTCGCCGTCGCTGACTATGCTGATCCTGGGGCTTATATTCTCGGTGGATGGCTCGAAGTAGCGGAACCTTCCTTCGTGGAGGGTGCAGGTGTAGATCTTCTGCTTTATCTCCACAGACCTCAGCTTCTCCAGCTCGATCTCCCGGGAGTACCTGGTCATCATCCTTTCGTGGCTCCCCTCGCCGGTGGTTTGGCCCGCCATTCTGCTGTTCTTGAGGGTTACGACGCCGTCGACGATGTAGTCCAGGGGCAAGAGATCTGCCGTCTCGCTGACGAATATCAGATGTATTCCCATATCCCGGGAGAACTCGCATATATTCTGCTCGAGGCTGTGCTGAGCGTCTCCGAGGATGTGGGCGGTGTAGTTTATGACGGCGTCCCAGCTATCGATGACGATCATGGGGTCGTCCATATCCTCGGCCTGGTCGAGGAACGTCTTGAAGAAGTCGAGGACGGCTTCGTAGCTCGATCCCTCCTGGCTGACGTTTCTGAGGCTCTCGAGGAGCAACTTCTGGGTGGCGTTGACTACGTTCTTCTTTGGGATTATCTCTTCGATCCATGAGAAGATGGAGTAGATCCGCAGGGGGTTTACCCTGGTGGAGATGTACATACCGTTCGTCCTCCGGCAGACGGAGTTCATGATCTCCAGGGCTAGCGTCGTCTTCCCGGTCCCCGGCATCCCCTTGATGAGGAGCGATTGCCCCTCTTCGACCTGAAAGAACTTATGGATCTCCGACGGTATCCGCATATCCTGCATCCGTGATCTCCAGGGTTAGCTGTTAACACGTATCATATATAAGTCTAATTTTCGATGGTTAAGATCCCGCGCCGCCGGGACCTCCAGGCCGAACAGGCTTATTGCGAGGCCCTCTTCAAAAGGTTCATCAAAGTCTCCACCTTCTCAGGCTTCACCCTGAAGGACATAGAGATGGTGACGTCGTCAGAAAGCTCCTCAAGATGGGCCACTATCGACAGATTTAGAGGGGTAGAACCGGGATCTCCGCTCATCTCCTCATCCTCCTCGCCCTCTGCGCAAGACGCGAGACCTTCCTCTGAAAAAGCCCCATCATCGGCCCCGGCTGCCCTCCAGAGCTTGGAGGGGCCGACTTCCACAAATCGGCATTTGCCTTCCGATTTCAGGACTGAAAGGTACTTGATGGCGGTGGTCTTGCTGACACCGGCCTGCTTTGCCACGTCGACGGTGGTGAGGCCGACCTCAGAATCCCTTATCGCCTTGAGGATCCTATCCTCGTAAGATGCCATTTTCCGATTCACTCCGTCTTCTCCGGCCATTTAAGGATCGCTGCCCTCTCATCGGCCAAATGCCCCTTGATGCGCCCCTTGATCGTCCTTGATAGACTTTCCCAATTAATCTCCACCTCCACCTTTTTGGTATATAAGCTTCTGGTTGATAGGATCCTTCTTAGCCAGGCTGGGATCAAGGCGGTCTAAAGGTTTTAAACCATCGTCTCCATAGAGGGGTTGATGACCCGGGAAGATTCCGCCATCTCAGACGATGGAGCCGGTGAGGGAGCGCCGGTCCCGCGCCGCTATCCCGGCGGCTGGCCCCCCCTGAGGGGAGATTACCGCCTCGGCAACCCAGGAGCGAGGATCGCGGTGGTGACCCTCTCAAGCCACATCGCCGTGGAGGGTTCGGCGATCTGGGGCCCCTGTAAGACGGAGAATCTGGGGGTGGAGAAGGTCGTCGCCAACATAATCTCCAACTCCGACATCCGGTTCCTCCTCATCTGCGGCGATGAGTCGAAGGGGCACCTTCCCGGGGACTCCATCATCGCCCTCCACAAAAACGGTGTCGACGCAGACGGGAGGATCATAGGCTCCCGGGGGGCGATCCCCTTCATCGAGAACCTTCCGAAAGAGGCGATCGAGAGGTTCCAGAGGCAGGTGACGTTGATCGACCGGATCGGCCTCGTCGACGAGGGAGAGATCCAGGAGGTCGTGGTGAAATACCGCAACCTTTCGGAGCCCTTCCCGGAGCCTCCGATGGAGGTGATAAGGAAGAGGGCGAGGTGGCTGAGGGAAGGTCCGTCGTCTGGGGACGCCTCCTTTGGCGAGGGGGTCTTCCTCGACGCCTCTTCCTGGGTGGTGGCGGAGGCGATGGATGGTCCGGCTCCATCCTGATCGACCTATTGACGGCCGATGGAACGATCCGGCTATGAAGGGGGCTTTTATAATATGGAGCCAGATCCAGGCTGTTTGAAGCTGAAGGCCGATGGATCGATCTGTCTGATAGACCGAAAGGGTCGATTTAACTATCGGGGCGATGGCCCTATCGAAGGGCAGGTCTCCGGAGGCGGGAGATCTCATCCCCAGAGGAGGATATAAGATGGCAGAGAAGAGGTTTGAAGATGGCATCTTCCTGATGCATACGGACAGGTTCGAAGAGGCGGTGGAGTTCTTCAAGGGCTTCGTCGATATAGACCCCTCCGACGTCGAGGCGTGGTACAAGTTGGCGGTGGCGTACCTGGGGGCGGGGAGGCTCGACGAGGGTCAGGCCTCCGCCGAGAGGGCCGTCGATCTCCGCCCCGACGACCCCGAGCTCCTCGACCTCCTCGGCGGGATATCCTCCCTCAAGAACGACGACGAGGGGGCGCTGGAGTTCTTCGATAAAGCCATCGAGGCGAAGCCCGACCATGTCCGGGGCTGGATATCGAAGGTGATGACCCTGCGAAACCTCGACCGGATCGAGGAGGCGATTGACGCGTACCGCCAGGGTGCAGAAAAGGCCCCGACCCTCCGGGAACCCGAGGAGTGGAACGATCTGGCGGGGGCGATCTACGACCGGGGGGACTACGAGGCGACGATCGAGTTCCTCGACTTCCTCCTGGATCTGGAGCCGGAGGAGGCGAGCTACAAGTTCAACAAGCTCGGGCCCCTCTCGAAGCTGAAGAGGTACGACGCCGTCGTCGAGCTGGCCGAGGAGCTCGTCGAGGAGATGCCGGAGTTCATCCCCGGCTGGATGGTGAGGGGGATCGCCCTCATAGGCCTGGAGAGGTATGAGGAGGCGGTCGAGTCCTTCGACAGGGCGATCCTCCTCGATCCCACAGGCAATGAGGCCCGGGAGATGAAGAAGAGGACCCTGGAGTACCTGGATGAGGTGAAGAAGGGGTGAAGGGATCGAGGGCGATCCTTCCTCCTTCTCTGGCTTAATCCCTAATAATCCAGATGAAGTGTGTTTCAATGATGAAATCGACCCACCTCCCGGATGCCTCCCAGGATCCCCAGTTCTCCCTCGCCTCCGACTTCGAGCCGAAGGGCTCCCAGCCCGAAGCGATACAAAAGCTCGTATCGGGGCTCGCCTCTGGCCACCGCCTCCAGACCCTCCTGGGAGTCACCGGATCGGGGAAGACCTACACCGTCGCCAAGGTCATCGACGCCGTCAAGAAGCCGACCCTGGTCATCGCCCACAACAAGACCCTGGCGGCCCAGCTCTACAACGAATTTAGGGAGTTCTTCCCCGAGAACCGGGTCGAGTACTTCGTCTCCTACTACGACTACTACCAGCCCGAGTCATACATCCCGGCCAAAGACCAGTACATCGAAAAAGACTCCTCCATCAACCCCAAGATCGAGCAGATGCGCCTCGCCGCGACCGCCTCCCTGATGTCGCGTAGCGACGTCATCGTCGTCGCCTCCGTCTCCTGCATCTACGGCCTGGGAAACCCCGAAAACTTTATGAAGATGGGCTTTGAGCTTAAGGTAGGGGACAAAATCTCCCGCAGGGAGATCCTGGAGAGGCTTGTGGCGATCCAGTACGAGAGAAACGACTTCGAGCTTATTCCCGGGAGGTTTCGGGCGAAGGGGGAGACGATCGACCTCGTCCCCGGCTACTTCGACGAGATCGTCCGGATTGAACTATTCGGCGACGAGGTGGATAGGATATCGGAGATCGACCGGCGGACCGGCGTACGGAGAGAAGATATGAGGTACTTCTACGTCTACCCTGCCAGACACTACGTCATCCCCGAGGAGGAGCAGAAGGCCGCCATCGGGTCGATCCTGGAGGAGCTGGAAGAAAGGCTGCAGGAGCTTGATATGCTGGAGGCCCACCGATTGCGGCAGAGGACCCTCTACGACCTCGAGATGATCGAAGAGACGGGAAGCTGCAAGGGGATCGAGAACTACTCCCGCCACTTCGACGGCCGCAAGGCCGGCGAGCCCCCCTACTGCCTCCTGGACTACTTCCCCGAGGACTTCCTCCTGGTCATCGACGAGAGCCACCAGACGATCCCCCAGATCCGGGCGATGTACCGGGGCGACCGGTCCCGGAAAAAAAGCCTCGTAGACTACGGCTTCCGCCTTCCCAGCGCCTACGACAACCGCCCCCTCCAATTCGAGGAGTTCGAGCGTTTCATGAGGAACGTCATCTTCGTCTCGGCGACCCCCGGCCCCTACGAGCTGGAGAGGTCCAGCCAGGTGGTCGAGCAGATCATCCGGCCGACGGGCCTCCTCGACCCCGAAGTCGAGGTCAGGCCCGCCGAGGGGCAGGTCCGGGACGTGATGATCGAGATCGAGAAAGTCGTTGAGATCGGGGATCGCGCCCTTGTGACGACCCTGACCAAAAAGCTCGCCGAAGAGCTGACGGACTATCTCGCGAGAAACGGGATCCGGACCCGCTACCTCCACTCCGAGATCCAGACGATCGAAAGGACCGAGATCATCCGGGAGCTCCGCCTCGGAGAGTTCGACGTCCTCGTGGGGATCAACCTCCTCCGGGAGGGGCTCGACATCCCCGAGGTGGGGTTCATCGGGATTCTGGATGCCGACAAGGAGGGGTTCCTCAGAGACGAGAGAAGCCTCATCCAGACGATCGGCAGGGCATCGAGGAACGCCAACTCTCGGGTCGTCCTCTACGCCGACAGAATGACCGACTCGGTCCGGGGGGCGGTCAGAAAGACCGAGGAGAGGCGGGCCCTCCAGATGAGGTACAACTCGGAGCATGGGATCGTCCCCAAGACTATAATCAAGCCGATCCGGGAGAAGGCCGTCGAGATCACCGAGACGAGGCACATACCCAAGTCGGATATCCCGAAAGTGGTGATCGAGCTGGAGGCCCAGATGAGGGCGGCGGCGGAGGTCCTCGACTTCGAGCGGGCTATACAGCTTAGGGATACGGCCAAGAGGCTGGAGAAGGAGATGAAGGACGGTGAGAAGGAGATTAAAGTGGCTTGAGGGGGGAGCTGCCGTCGTCGACTCCCCCCAAATTCGACCCAATTAACGCCCTCTACTTCAGCTCATACAGGATCTTCATCGCCTTCGTGAATGGGGGCATCCCCGACGTAAGAAGGACGACCCTCAGGACGTCGACGATCTCGTCCTTTGTTACGTCGAACTCCTTTCTCGCGCTCATCATCTGCTTCTTTGTCGCCCTCTCGTCGGCGGACGCTGCGGCGATCCCTATGGCGATCAGCTTCTGGGTCCGGTAGTCGATGACCTTTCCTGTATACGTCGCCTCGTTGAGGCCGACGATCGCCTCGTAGAGGTCGGGGTAATCCTTCTTGACCCCCACCATCCCTTCGCCGAAGAATACTTCTTCTTTCATTTTTAATCCTCCAACTCCATGAAGGCTCTCTTATATTTTATAGCTTTCTCCACCGATCTTCCGGATCTGAAAAGAGGTGGAAGTAGCGGATGAAAATGGGGAGTTGGAGGGAGGCCGGAGGGCTTTTCGCCCCCCGGCTCAAAGCTGCCCTTACGTTCTCGTCTTCGAATACAGAGGACGGTCCTATCCGGGAGGTTCTATGTGTGCTTTAAGCAGACGATTATCCTGCAAACCAATTTTTGGATTCCCAGAGGCCATCTCCCTGATAGAAGATAATCTGTCATCATTATTATATCTAACTTTTGGACGAAGGGACCAGACCATCCGCAGATCCGCCGAGGACCGGGGATCAGGGCCTCAGCCGTCCTTCCGGTCGGGTCGGTCCGGCGCGCGCGCGCAGGCGTCCATAGATCCGACCTCGCCATCCCTGGAGGCGGCTTCGTCCGCTGTCCTGAGAGCCCCCGCCCCGGCCCTGGGGTACCTGACGGGGTCTCTGAAGAGGTATCTGGACCTGGCGATCTGCTCAGAGGTCCCCAGGACCAGGAGGACGTCCCCGGCGACGATCTCGGTATCGCTGTGAGGGTTCAAGACGTTCCCCGACTCCCTGATGATCCCGATGACGTTCACCCCCAGGGTCTTCCTGAGGGCTAGATCGGCGAGGGTCTTGCCACAGGCCGGGGCCCTCTCCTCCACCTTGACGGTGACGACCTCGACGTTGGGGAGGTACCGCCTCAGGTCCGAGATCTTGGCAGGCTCGATCTCGGCGTTCCTGAACATGTCGTAACCTAGGGACCGGACCTCTACGATCATCTTCTCGATCTCGTTTCGGGGAACCAGGTACTTGGCGAGGACCCGGGAGAAGATCCCCACCGAGGTCTCGAACTCCTCGGGGACGACCTCGTCCGCCCCCAGGTCGTAGAGTGGAGCCGCCTCGGCGAGGTGGCGGACCCTTGCCATGATGTAGACCTTGGGGTTGATCCTCCTCGCCAGCTCCACGATCCTCCGGGTCGCCATCTCGTCGGATACGGCGACGACGACGACCCTCGCCTTATCGACGTCGGCGTGTCGGAGGACGAGCTCCTGGGTGGCGTCGCCGTAGTGGATCGGCTCGCCGTTCGCCCTCTCCCCCCTCACCTTCTCCGGGTTCATCTCCAGGACCATGTAGGAGAGATCTCCGACCCGGGCGGCCCTAGCCAGAGTCCTACCGACGAAGCCGTAGCCCACGATCACCAGATGATTCTCCCTCTTCTCGGGGATCGCCGCGAAGGGGAGACCGGCCTTAAGCCTATCGGGGAGGGGGAGGTGGTAGAGGAGGTCGGCCGCCTTCGGGGAGCCGGCGATGACGAAGGGGGTTGCGGCCATCGTCAAGATCGAGACCGAGAGGAAGATCTGGTACTCGAACTGGCTTATGATCCCCGAGTCGAGCCCCGTCTTGGAGAGGATGAAGGAGAACTCCCCGATCTGAGCGAGGGCGAGCCCCACCAGGATCCCCGTCCTGAGGGGGTAGCCCAGGAGGAGGGA
>CP086218.1:1389266-1404586 GCA_020844795.1 Methanothrix sp.
CGACGATCAACTTGTCGAACCTGCCCTGGCGAATGACCAACCCGGCCATGCAGTCGCAGATGAGGGAGACGGGGATGTTGTCTTCGGTCAGTTCCCAGGCGGTCAGCCTGGACCCCTGATGAAGCGGCCTCGTCTCGCAGGCGTAGACGCTGATCTTCTTTCCTTCGGCCACAGCCGACCGGATGACCCCGAGGGCCGTCCCCCAGTCGACGCAGGCGAGCCTCCCGGCGTTGCAGTGGGTGAGGACGACGTCACCATCTTCCAGGAGGCTCGCGCCCCGGTCGCCGAGGGCTCTGTTGATCGAAACGTCCTCCCCGGCGATCAATTCTGCCGCCGCCAGGGTCGCGGCCCGGATCTCTTCGACGTCGGCGGATTCTTTTATCTCTTCGATGGCCTTCAAGACCCGGTCGACCACCCAGGAGAGGTTGACGGCCGTCGGCCTCGCCGCCCGGATGACCCCGGCCGCCCCTCTCACGTCCTCGATGAGGGCGGCTGGATCGGTGGCCGCCGACCGGGCCGCCGCCAGGGCGACGCCGTACCCCCCCGCGGCGCCGAGGGCGGGAGCCCCCCGGACCCGCAAGGACTTGATCGCCTCGCAGAGCTCGCCGACGGAGCCGACCAGAATATCTTCAAGCCTCTCGGGGAGGAGGGTCTGGTCGATCATCCCGACGGCCCGCCTCTCGGCGTCCCACCAGATCGTCCTCAAGATATCACTCGCGGCTGAAGGTCTTCACAGCTCCGTCGATGACGACGACCAGCTCGTCGACGTTCTCGAAGATACCGTGCTCGACGACCCCAGGGATCTCCGATAGCTGGGTCCCCAGGAGCCCCGGGTCCTCGATCTCGCCGAAGTCGGCGTCGATGACGAAGTTGCCGTTGTCGGTGATCACCGGCCCGTCCTTCATCTTCGCCTGCCGGATCTGGGGGGAGCCCCCCAGCTCCTCGATCCGGCTCTTCGCGAGCTTGGCGGCAAAGGGGAGGACCTCCACGGGGACCGGAAATGTCAGGGTCTTCACAAACTTCGACGAGTCGGCGACGACGACAAACCACTGGGCTGATGCGGCGACGACCTTCTCCCGGGCGTGGGCGGCGCCGCCCCCCTTTATGGCGATGAGGTCCCGGGATACCTGATCGGCTCCGTCGATGGCG
Organism: Methanothrix sp.; assembly: GCA_020844795.1. Taxonomy (GTDB): domain Archaea; phylum Halobacteriota; class Methanosarcinia; order Methanotrichales; family Methanotrichaceae; genus Methanocrinis. The sequence continues at coordinate 1,390,416 of CP086218.1, forward strand.
AGGTCGAGGACCGGGTCCTGGTCCAGGGTGGTGAGAGGTATCCCCGCGGCTATCGCCAGCTCCTGCGCCTGGTAGGACGTGGGAACCCCCAGGACCTCGAGCCCCTCCTCCACCATCTCTCCTATCCTCTTGATCGTCCAGGCGACCGTCGACCCCGTCCCGAGGCCCAGGACCATCCCGTCTCTCACCATACCCGCCGCCGCCTCTCCGGCGGCCCGCTTCTCCTCTGCGTTAGATTCCGGCGTCCTCACCAAGGCTATCCTCCTCCATAGATCGCAGTTCCATCGGCACTACTCGATAACTTCGCTTCTGACCGTCGTGAAGACCGGCCCGCGCAGGTCGATCTTCTTCTTTCTGCTCGTTATATACCGCTCCAGGGCCGGCTGCAAGCGGAGGTTTAGGTCACCGGGGGCCCTCGCGATCCGGACCCTCGTCTGCGACCCCTCACCCTTCAGGGCCGCCTCTTCGGCCTTTCGGGCGGCAAGCTCCGCGAAGGAGTCGATGAACCTGATGCCTGTGGTCACCCCGTCCTCGAAGGCCTCCTCCCACTTGGCGGTCCTTGGGACCCCCAGGATGTTATCCTTGTAGACTACGACTTCGTTGTTGGCCGCGGGGCCGCATAGCTTAGTATTCTCCTCCGGCTCCACCACCTTTACGACGACGCTGCGGCCAGAGACCGTCCCCCTCCACGCCTCAAACTCGCAAGGGCTGGGCTCGTCCCCGTGGTCCTCGCAGATCCGGACAATTGATCTCGCGATCTCGATCCCCGCGGGGGTCTGGGGCTCCTCCTCGACCATTATCATCATCGCCATCTCCCTGCCTGAGAGGTCGGGGTCCTGGACGAACTGCGGATACGTCATAGCCCGAAGGTCCGTCGCGCCGTAGAGGATCATCGCCAGCCTCTCGACCCCCAGGCCCAGGTTCATCACCGGATAGGGGACGTCGTACATCGATAGCGCCGTCGGAGAGTAGATCCCAAAGGTGGCGACCTCGACCCAGCCGGTGCTGTATTTGGTCGACGACCCGACGAGGCCGGGGTGATAGGCGTAGACCTCGATCTGGGTGTCGGGGACGTAGTACTTGCTCCGTTTGTCGTCGGGGAGGAACCTGAACTTCTGAAATCCGAACTGCGCGAGGAGGCCGTCGGCTACGACCTTCCCATCCTCGACGGAGAGGTTCTCGTCCATGACGACGCAGCTCGCCGAGTGGTATGTCATCAATCGAGCCGCGTCCTCCGACTGCTCCCGCCGGAAGCAGCGGTCGATGGAAAATAGTCTCAACGGGAGGGCCGCCCTCCCGGCGAGGCCGCCCAGGGTGATGAACCAGCCGGAGGTCATGTGGCTGCGGAGGGTCTTCGTCGTCGCCAGGGGGGCGAGGGCCTCAAACTCGGGGAAGACATCCGCGAGGAGGGTCGAGACGAGGGCGTCGGAGGCGCCGAGGGCGGCGGAGATCTCGTGGACGAGGTCGTCGCCCTCCACCGTCCCCTTCTTGTAGCCGTGGAGGATCTTCCTGACGCCGTCGACCTCCTCTGCCGAGAGGTCCCGGCCCAGGAGACGTTTCATATCTCCTACCCGCTCATCGGAGATCCCTATGTCGGGGCGGGGGAGGCCTGCCAGGTAGAAACATCGATCCAGAACCGCCAGGGCCTCGCTCCCGAACTGCTTCTTCACCTCGGCTTCATCGACGATGACGGGGTTTGCCGCCTCGTCGAAGCCGAGGCGGAGGTAGGCCTCCCGGAGCCTGCCGATCACTTCGAAGACGGGGTGGGGCCTCCCGTAGGAACAGACGCGCCTGGGATAGCGACGGTTGAGGGGCGGCTCCTCAACGTACTCCCTTCCGTGCTGCCAGGCTCCGTCGAAGTCCTCGCCGGCAGCCTCCCTAATGCGGGCTGGATCGAACTTCATGAAGAGAGAAATTAGGCCGCCCCTCTTTAAGACTTTTGGGGGAGGAGAGGTCGCATGATTTATAAGTCCCGATCCCATTTTGATATGAATAGAGGTGGAGATGGCCTTGAAGTGGTTGAAGAAGATCTTTCAGAGGGACAGGTCCGATGAAGCAAGGGACGAGAGAGAACTGCCGTCAACCCTGGCCCTCTCTTACGTCGAGGAGTGGCTCGCCGACCGGTCCCGAGAGCCAGAGTTTGAGAATAGGGTCAGATCCTTCTATTCATCCATCGAAAGGGTGGCGATAGACCTGGATCGGGACCTCAAAGCCCTGGAGGAGGCAAAACCCGGAGAGGAGGTCCCGCCGAGGCTCCTCAAGGCCGGGACGGCGGCCAGGGAGAACGTCTCCCGCCAGATGAGGATCCTCTCTTCGAAGTTTGCTCCGCCTGCGGGAGCCGACCTGGGATCTGCAAAGGAGTACCACTCCGCCATTTTGAAGCAGCTTCAGAACACCGTCCAGAAGTTCGGCAGGGCCCAGAAGTACACCGCCGCCCTCTTCCCCGAGGAGGTGGAGGCTGTCAAATCAGACCTGGCTATCGTCAACCGCCACCTCCAGGATCTCGGCGATGCGGTCTCGCAGCGGGAGGCGAGGCTTGGAGAGTTCGTCGAGGCGACCGAACTCGCGAAGGCGGCCCGGGAGAGGAACGAGAAGATCGGGGCGGTCCGGGCTGAGATATCCGAAGATGAGAGGGTCTTGGCCGCCATGAGGGAAGAAGAGACGGTCCATCAGAGAGAGATCGAGTCCTGGAACCGGAGCGAGGAGGGGAGGAGGACCCTCGAAGAGAGAAGGTCCCTGGAAGAGAAGCTCCGGGAAAAGGATCAGATCGAGATGTCCATGGCAGACCTCGTCTCCCCCCTCACGAAGGCGATATCCAGGGTGGTGAAGCAGGACGCAAGCGACCGGATCACCCTCCAGCACCGGGGGGTCTTCGAGGTCCTCTCCACCTCCCCCGCCAGAGCCCTGGACGGTGAGATCTCGGGGGCGCTCTTTGAGCTGCGTTCTATGGTCGACGTCCTGGGGCTCCGGGACAAGAAGAGGGAGAGGATCGTGGAGCAGATCGATCACCTCCTGGAAGACAGGCCCCTGGAGGTCCTCAAGGCCCGTCATTCTGCAGTTACAGGAGAGATCGAAGATCTGAGGCGGGAGCTCTCCAAACGCGGCCGGGAGACGGCCAGGATCAAGGAGAAACGCGACCTGATCCGCCAGAAGATCCCAGCTCTGGAGTCCTCCATCGAGGAGAGGAGGAGAAACCTCGCCACCATGGAGGAGAAGCTCTCCGGGGATCTCGCCGACCTGAAGAGAAAGCTGGAGGAGATAGCCGGGGGTCAAGTGGAGATCGACGTCGAAGGTTGAGGGGCTGGACCATCCACTTCCATCTCAGTCCATCCTCATCTCGATCTCATCTCCCCTCTTCCCCCTCTCCCCATCCTTCCCCTTGAAGCCCCGGTCTGCTGACGGAGAAGCGGCGGTTGGTCGGGAAGGTGGTGAGAGGTCCCGCCCTTGATGCGACGCCTCAGCCGACCAGGGGGAAGCTGTCGAAGTTCGACCCCCCCGGGATCGGTCGGCCGACGTCACAGATCCCGTCGAGGTCGGCGTCGGCGCACCCCTCTCCGGGTTCGTCGAAGTCGCCATACCTGTTTCCCACCAGGCCGTCGTCCCAACTGTTGACCCCGTCGTCGAAGGCGTTTGCGATGAAGTTCTTCGTCATGAGGTTGTCGACGACGATGTTACCGATGGACCCCACCAGCATGATGCCGTATTCGAGGTTTCCGCTGGCGACGTTCCCCCGGACGGTGGAGTTATTCGACCCGGCGAGGCGTATCCCTACGTAGTTGTTGCTGGCGTCGTTATCCCTGATGACGTTCTCGGAGGAGAGGACCAGGATCCCGGCAGATCCCGGCCCCCCGTTCATGAGCCTAAGCCCCTCGACGACGACCCCGTCGGCGGAGACGGTGAGAGGGCTTGCGTACCCCGTGGCGTCGAGGACCGGCATCCCGGAGCCGGAGTCTACGCCCAGAAGGACGATCTTCTTATCGATCTTCAGATGATCGTAGTACCTACCGCTCATCACCTCCACCACGTCCCCCTCCCGGGCGGCGAAGACGGCAGCCTTGGGGCTTGAGTAGTCACAGCCGCTGGAGCAGACGGTGATCGTACCCCCAACGGCGAGGGCGACGACGGCGTAAAAGGCGAAGATCATCCTCCCGAGATTCTTATACGACAAAAGATCACCTCAACCCATCCTTTAAACCTGGAGCCGACATCTCGGCGACCCAAAACAGATTCACACCCAGCTACCGTCGTCGGCAGATATAAATTTATACATTTTCCAGGATGTCGTAAAGGACTGATCTATTATGAAGATTCTGGGGATCAACGGTTCCCCCCGTGGGGATAACAGCACGACACTTAAGCTCGTCGAGGCGGTCCTCGCCGGGGCAGAGGAGGCGGGAGCGGAGACGAAGCTCATCGACCTTTGCAGCCTATCGATAAACTACTGCCACGCCTGCGCCGTCTGCTACAGGACGGGAGAGTGCGTCCACGATGACGACTTCGGGAAGGTATACGGGCAGATCATGGGAAGCGACGGGATCGTCCTCGGCTCACCGGTCTACTTCGGGTCGGTGACGGCCCAGATGAAGACGATGATCGACAGGATGTCCGACGCCGTCCACTGCCAGCTCCTCCTGGGAAAGCGGGTCGCCTCGGTCTCGACGGCCGGAAGCGAAGGCCACCGGGAGGTGGAAGAGTACATAAACAGGATCATGGTGGCGATGGGGGCGACGGCCGTCGGGTCCGCCGGGGCCGATATGGCGGATCCGGCGGGGATGGAAGAGGCGCTGGAGAAGGCCTTCGACCTGGGCAGAACCCTCGTCCGGGAGATCGAGGATGGGACGGCCCACCCCGAGCAGGAGATGATCCACCGGAGGATGAGGGAGAGGTTTGGTCGGGTCATCGGAGCGAAGAAGGACGAGTGGACCCACGAGTACGACCACTGGAAGAGGATGGGCTGGCTTTAGATATGACGGGAGGGCGGACGAGGGATGGAGAGGAGAGGGCTGGAGGGACGGTACTGAGAGATGCGGCCTTCACCGGTGAGCCCCCTTCCACCAGCCCCGGTGAGGGGCGGGACCGGATACCTGGCCGCTTCTCCCTCATCGGAGATGTCGCCGTCCTTTCCATCCCGCCCTCCTTCGAAGGGGATGAGAGAGGGATCGGAGAGGCGATCAAGAGATCTCACAGGAACGTCAGGACCGTCCTCAACAAGGTTTCAAAGCTGGAGGGGGATAAGAGGGTCGCATCCTTCGACCTCCTCGCCGGTGGCGGCACCGTCACATCCCACCGGGAGTACGGCTTCACTTATAAATTGGACGTCGGCCGGGTCTTCTTTAACCCCCGCCTCGGCTCCGAGAGGATGAGGGTGGCATCGAGGGTCACGCCGGGGGAGTGGGCGATCGTCCCCTTCGCCGGGGTCGGACCCTTCGCCATCCCCCTGGCCGCCGCCGGGGCCAGGGTCCTCGCCATGGAGATCAACCCCGAGGCGTGCCGGTGGATGGCGGAGAACGCTGGCCTGAACGGGGTCGGCGGGATGGTCGACATCGTGAACGGCGACGCCTTCGCCCTCTGCCGGGCGATGGGGAAGAGATCTCCGGCGGACGCTTGCGAGGGGACGGAGGAGGAGAAGATGGGTAAGATGGAGAAGCGGACGGAGAAGAAGAAGGAGGAGAAGAAGGAGAAGCGTCAGGGTCCGGGCTTCGACCGGGCCGTCGTCCCCACCCCCTACGGGAGGGACGAGATCCTCGACTCCATAATCCCCCTGGTGAGGCCCGGGGGCTCGATCACCTTCTACACCTTCAAGAAACGAAGCGAGATCGCCGGGCTGATCCGGGGGATGGAGGAGCTGGGGCTGGCCGTCGAGCTCCACCGCCGGTGCGGCAACGTCGCCCCGGGGGTCAGCCGCTGGGCCTTCGATATGGTGAAGCTCCGAGGGGAGGTCCCCCAGAGGCGGCTTACGACCTGATCATCGTCAGCATCATCTTGAAGGGCCTGACGGCCGCGACGGAATGGGGGGCGCCCGCGGGCATGATCACCATATCGCCTGCCGAAAGGGCCATCGCCTCCCCGGAGATGGTGATCTCTGCCACCCCGTCGATGACGTTCACCACGGCGTCGCAGGGGGCGGTGTGCTCGCTCAGCCCCTGCCCCGCGTCGAAGGCGAAGAGGGTCACCGTCCCCGCCTTCTTGTCGACGAGGGTCCTGCTGACGACCGCCCCCGTCTGATATTCCACGAGATCTCCAAGCCTTAGGGGGCGGCCCACCAGGGCCGCCGCCTTCTTCTCTTCATCCAGGACCACGATAAATCCCTCCCGTATCTTCCACCCTTTCCCATCTACTTTCCCATCTATACTCTTCCGGAGGGAGAGCCGCCCTTCAGTCCCGGACCTTCCGGGCCTCCAGCTTCTCGCCGTGCTTCAGCCTCAGCATGATCTGCTTTGCGAGATCCGAGGACTTCACCATCCTGATGTCGCCCCTGCGACCTACGGTGGCGGTGAATACCGGCTCCTTTCCGACGAGGATCTCGACCCTCTCTCCGGCCACTCCACCGACCCATATCGCCAGGTGGCGGCCGGTATCCTCGATGTGGGGCGAAAGGTTCTCCTCTTTCTCGTTGAAGGTCTGGACGTCGATGTGGATCCCCAGGGTCTTCTCGATCTGCTCGATCCTCTTTCCCGACTTTCCTATGATCTTGGCCGCCTCGTTCTCCTGGACCTTCACCACCGCCGAGGAGTCGCTGACCATCTCCACCACGAAGGGACCCTTGAGGTGGGTCGCCATCTCCTTCTCGACCTGGAGGGAGGCGAGGTCCCAGGACGCGGGCTTCTTCACCTCCGGGGAGATGGGCATGATGACGATCTCTTCGCCGTAGGTGTAGAGCTCGTACTCGGCCTTTCCGGTCTCGAAGTCCTTTACGACGATGACGGGCCTCGCCAGGTCCGCCTCCGTCATCCCGGAGGGGACCTTCACCATGAACTCGACGTCCATCACCTTCGTCACTTCCCCCTTCTCTATGAAGACGATGGTGTCGATCACCTGGGGTATCATCCCCAGGTCTACCCTTCCGATGAGCCTCTGGAGGGCGTCGATCGGTTTATTGGCGTGGACTACCCCGATCATCCCGACCCCGGCCATCCTCAGATCTGCGAAGACCTGGAAGTCGCTCGTCTTTCTGACCTCGTCGTAGATGGTGTAGTCCGGCCTCACCAGGAGGAGGAGGTCAGCCGAGGCCTCCATCGACCCCTCCAGGGGGCCGTACTGGGTGATCTCCGGTGGGACCTGGAGGTCTCTTGGAGCTTCCAGGGTCTTGACGATGTAGTCGCTCTTCTGGAGGTACATGGCGACGCCGGCGGCGAAGGTGGACTTCCCGGAGCCGGGGGGGCCTGCGATCATTATGCCCCGATGAGCCTCCTTCAGCCTCGCCTTCAGCTCGTCGCTATGCCTGTAATCCTCCAGTTCGACCCTGGCGACGGGCCTCACCGCCGTTATCTCCAGGCCGTCGGAGAAGGGGGGCTTGGCGATGGCGATCCTCATGGGGCCGAGCTGGACGACGGCGGCACCGATCTTCTCCATCTCGATGTGGGCGTTGGGGTCGGACTTGACCCTCTCGTAGATCTCCCGGACCATCTCCCGCAGGTCCCTCTCGCTGAGGCTTCTGTTGGCGATCTTTAAGAGGCTGAACTCCCCCACCTTTCCCCTCTTGGCCATGGGATAGGCCCCCTCCTTGAGGTGGACGGATAGGGTATCAGGGGTGAAGTACTTGTCCAGGGTTATCGGCCTGATCTCGCCCCGTTGGGGGCGGACGTACTCGACATTTATCCCCATCGCCTCGGCGACCCTCGACTGGATCGAGTCACTGGTGATGAAGAAGGCCCCAATATCGAGGGCGACGTCCCTTATCATGGCGTCGATCTCTCCCCCTCCCGCCAGCTTGATCTGGTCTAAGTCCGGCCTCACCCCTACATATTCCAGCTCGATCTTTCCCGACTTTGCCAGCTGCGAGAGGCGTCTCAGCTCTTCGAGCCCTTTGATCCCGATCTCGCGGCCGTGGTTCGCCTGGGCCTCCAGCTCCGCCACCACCGCTTCCGGGACGACGATCCGCTTGCCCAAAAACTCGCCGGATGCCACCTTTGCAGAGACCCTGCCGTCGATGACCACGCTCGTATCAGGCACTATACAATCGACCATTGTAATAAACATCCTTCAATTAGTTATTTAGTACTTGTGATCAGGAGACGGAGATCACAGGAAGACTATGTCCATCCCTCTCTTCTCTGCTATCCCTATAAGAACCTCATCGATATCCATCTGTCGCCGCACCTGGCGGGATGCCAAAACCACCATGACGGGTCTGCCGTAGGTTTGAACCGCCTTGATCTTGGCGGAGTCTTCACCCAACCCCGGGTCGATCCGCGAGAGGATGCAGACCGTGATCCCGCTCTCTATAAAGCCACCTTCGACCTGGTGGCCGAACTCGATGCAGACCCTTCCCCCCTCCAGGATCGTCCTGTAGTCGACGTCGTAGCTGGCAAAGGCGTTTCTATCGTAGAGCTTCTTGCCTGCTAAGGCTGGGCGGAGGTCTTCTTCTACTAAGGAGGCTGCCATCTCCGTGAGGATCGTCTGGGCCTCTCTGGAGTACTCGGCGCATTTGGCTATGGTGAAGAGGTTGAGGTGATGGAGAGGCTGCTCTTTGGCGTGGCAGTAAGGTCGCGACTCCACGACTCCGTACTCGCCTTCGCCGGGAAAGAAGGAAGGAGAGAAGTTGTCGCAGCGGGAGCATTTGATCTGGATCAGGGTCTCCTTGTTGAGGAAGGGGGCCATGCCCTCCACAAAGCCGAGGATCTCCCCTACGTCGTGGCTGAAGCCCGTGGGGAGGCTCTGCTCCGCTGCCTTTACCGCAAAGAGGAGCTCATCCTGGTCGCCATCCTCTCCCCTGCCGTTCTTCTCATCTCCGCCATCCTTCATGGGAAACTCTTTCCACCAGGCGTCCGTCGGATATAAAAATGTGGTGATGCGGCGCCGTCAACCCATCTTTGAAACGGCTACTCCGAAAAGGCTATATCCTGTCGCCGCCTCACGGCCATGAGGAGGTCACCGGTTGAAGGAGATTCGATTTCACTGCCGGGGTGGCCAGGGAGCTGTCACCGCCGCAGAGTTGATCGCGATTGCGGCTTTTGAAGATAAAAAGTACTCCCAGGCTTTCCCCGCCTTTGGTGTGGAGCGGCGAGGGGCTCCAGTCATGGCTTTTGCCCGGATATCAGGCGAGCCGATCCGGATCAGGAGCCAGGTATACGAGCCCGATTACGTCATAGTCCAGGACGTCACCCTTCTCGAGGTCGTCGACGTGGCGAGCGGCCTCAAGCCGGAGGGGAAGATAATAATAAACACCGACAGGGAGGCCAAGGACCTCTCCCTGAAGACGAAGGCACAGGTCGTCACCATCGACGCCACCAGGATAGCCCTGGAGACGCTGGGAAGGCCCATCGTCAACACCACGATGCTCGGAGCCTTCTGCGGCGCCACCGGCGAGATCAGCCTCGATAGCATCGACAAGGCGATCCTGACCAGGTTCAGCGGATCCCTGGGGGAGAAGAACCTCGCCGCCATAAAGACCGCTTACGAGGGGGTCAGCTCTTGACCAGATGCCAAGTCAGAATGGTGGTGGAGCCGGGGAGCACCGAAATAACAAAAACCGGCGCCTGGAGAACTTTCGTCCCGATCTTCGATCACGATAAGTGCATCAAGTGCAGCCTCTGCGAGATCTACTGTCCCGAGAGCTGCATCCACCAGATCGATGGGAACTTCGTCCCGGATCTGGACTACTGCAAGGGGTGCAGCCTCTGCGCCCACGAGTGCCCTCGGGGAGCGATCACCATGATCCTGGAGGAGAAGTAGATGATGAAAGTGGTAGAAGGATCATACGGGATAGCCGACGCCGTCCGGTGCTGTTCTCCCGACGTCATATCGGTCTATCCCATCACCCCTCAGACCCACATAGTCGAGCACCTCTCGGAGTTCGTCGCCAACGGTATGCTCGACTGCGAGTACATCAACGTCGAATCGGAGCACTCCTCCCTCTCGTCCCTCGTCGGGGCTTCGGCGGCCGGAGCGCGGACCTACACCTCCACTACTAGCCAGGGGCTCGCCCTGATGTTCGAGGTCCTCTTCAACGTCTCGGGGATGAGGCTGCCCATCGTCATGACGACGGTGAACAGAGCCCTGAGCGCACCCCTCAGCATCTGGAACGACCAGCAGGACACCATGGCGGCCCGGGAAGCGGGCTGGATCCAGATATACGCCGAGAACGTCCAGGAGGCGATGGACCTCACCCCCCAGCTCTTCAAGATCTCGGAGGACCCGGAGGTCCTCACCCCCTCCATGGTCTGCATGGACGGGTTCATCCTGACCCACGTCTACGAGCCGGTGAAGTTCCTCGATATCGAGAAGGTCAAAGAGTTCCTCCCGCCTTACCGGCCGGAGTACGTCTTGGACCCGAAAGACCCCAAGACCTTCGGCGCCTTCGCTGACCCGAGCTGGTTCACCGAGTTCAGGTACCAACAGTACCAGGCGATGGTGAAGGCGGCAAAGAAGATAGAGAAGGTATCTAAGGAGTTCGAGGAGGTCTTCGGTCGGGGTTACGGCGGCCTCATAGACACCTACTCGATGGATGACGCCGAGGTCGCCCTCGTCACCATGGGGTCGGTCGTCGGGACCGCCAAGGAGGCGATCGATACGCTCCGATCTGAGGGAGTGAAGGTCGGTCTCGTCAAGATCAGAAGCTACCGGCCCTTCCCCGAGGAGGAGCTGAAGAGGGCTCTGCAGGATGCGAGCGTCATCGCCACCGTCGAGAAGGATTTATCCATCGGCTACGAGAGCGCCCTCCTCACAGATCTCAAGGGCGCCTTCTACAACAGCCCCATCAGAACCCCCATCGTCGGGTTCGCAGCAGGGCTCGGAGGCCGGGACATCGGGGTCAAGCAGATAAGAAAGATCGTCGAGAAGGCTTCGAGGGTCAAGGAGACCGGTATCGAGGCCGAGCTTGAGATCTTCGACGTCAAGCAGGAGTGTCTCTAGGAGGGTTATCATGGAAGATAGTTTGTTTGCACCCGGCCACAGGGCCTGCGCAGGATGTGGAATGCCCACGGCGATAAAGCTCGTCTTGGACGCCGCTGGCCCCAATACCATCGTCGCCTCGCCCACGGGATGCCTCGAGGTCACATCAACCCCCTTTCCGGAGTCCTCCTGGAGGGTCCCCTGGGTCCACTCCCTCTTCGAGAACGCAGCGGCCGTCGCCTCCGGGGTGGAGGTGGCCCTCAGGAAGTTTAAGAAGACCGACATCAACGTCCTGGTCATCGGAGGGGACGGGTCGACCTTCGACATAGGCTTCGGCGCCATCTCGGGGATGTTCGACCGGGGCCACAGGATCACCTACGTCTGCTACGACAACGAGGCTTACATGAACACCGGGGTCCAGAGGTCGGCCTCTACCCCCTTCTGCGCCAAGACGACGACGACGCCTACGGGAAAGATGAGCCTCGGCAACCCCCGGCCCAAGAAGGACATGCCGGCGATAGCCGTCGCCCATAGGGTCCCTTACGTCGCCACGGCGTCGATCGCCTACCCAGTCGACCTCCGCCGGAAGGTTAGGAGGTCTCTATCGGCCGACGGCCCCGCCTACATCCAGGTGAACGCCCCCTGCATCACCGGCTGGAGCTTCGAGGCCGGAGACGCCATCGAGCAGGCGAGGCTCGCCGTCGATACCTGCCTCTTGCCTCTGATCGAGTACGTCGACGGCGTCCTGGTGGGGGTCAAGAAGGTGAGAAGGAAGAGGCCTGTCGAGGATTACCTCAAGACTCAGGGGAGGTACAAACACCTCTTCAAGGCGGAGGGTGGTGCGGAGGTCATAGCCCAGATCCAGGCGATGGCCGACGCCAACGTCGAGAAGTACGGCCTTATCGACTGAGAGGAGCTTTCGGGGCCTGCTGGCCCCTAGCAACTCTCCTTCGATCTATTTTTCGGAGACTGGATATGTACGTAGGAAGGATCGTGGTGATAGGGAGGACGGGAGGCCGGGCCTGGGCCGGGTACCGGGTATCGTCCCGCTCCTTTCCGAACCGGAAGGCAAAGGTGAGGAGGGATTCTGTCCTGGTATCGCCCGTGGACCCAAAGGACCTGGAAAAGAACCCCTACATCGCTTACAACTGCATCCGGATCGCCGGGAAGGCGGCGGTCGTCGCCAACGGGACCCATGCCGACATGATCGGAGAGAAGATCACCGACGGGACGAAGCCCCTGGAGGCGATAGCCTTCAGCCTCACCGCCTACGGCCACGAGAGGGACGAGCTGGATACCCCCCGGATCGCCGGGGTGGTGATGAAGGGGCGGGGGTGGCTTGGGATCGCCCGAAAAGATGAGATAAGGGTGAGGGAGTTCGACCTCTCCGGGGGCGGGGCCTTCATGGTCGCCACCTACGAGAAGACGGAGTTCGAGGAGGTCTCCCTGAGGGGCGGGAGCGCCGGAGAGATAGCAAAGGGTGCCTTCGACCTGGAGTACGAAAAGCCGGTATGCTCGGCGGCGGCCTTCGATGACGGTGGCGACGGAGATGACGACGGCTGCAGCTGCTTCAGCCTCGCGGCGTACAACCCGGCGACGGGATGAGGTCGGCTGAAGGGAAGGATCAGATTTTGATGGTTTTGAGGTGGACGGGATGGAGATAAACGGAGTAGAGATTGAGGATACCTTTGCAGAGGGCTTTCCTATAAAGGTGGCCAGGGTTCTGATCACGGCGATCACCGAACGGTGGGCGATGGAGGCTGCCCGGGAGGCGACGGGCTTTGGGACCTCCGTCATCATGTGCCCGGCGGAGGCAGGGATCGAGCGGATGGCGCTGAGGAGCGAGACCCCCGACGGGAGGCCCGGGGTCTTCATCCAGATCTGCAACATGGGATACAAGAACCTGGAGAACTCGCTTCTTTCGAGGATCGGCCAGTGCGTCCTGACGGCTCCCACGACGGCGGTCTTCAACGGCATCCCAGAGGCGGAGAAGCAGTTCGATACGGGGGCGAAGCTGAAGTTCTTCGGAGACGGCTTCCAGAAGGAGGCCTCCTACTGCGACCGGGGCGTCTGCATCATACCGGTGATGTCCGGCGACTTCGTCGTCGAGGAGAAGATCGGCGCCGTCGACGGGATCGCCGGAGGAAACTTCTTCATCATGGCCGAGAACCAGGCCTCCGCCCTGATGGCCGCGGAGGCGGCCGTCGACGCGATCCGGGAGGAGGAGGGGACGATCACCCCCTTCCCCGGAGGGGTCGTCGCCAGCGGCTCGAAGGTGGGGAGCCGCTACAAGTTCCTGAAGGCATCGACGAACGTGAGGTTCTGCCCGACCCTCAGGGACGAGGGGATATGCACCCTCCCCCCGGAGATCGGAGCCTCTTACGAGGTCGTCATCAACGGCGTCAGCCGGGAGGCGATCGAGAGGTCGATGCGGTCGGGGATCGAGGCGGCCTGCACCGTCCCCGGGGTCGTCAAGATCTCCGCCGCGAACTTCGAGGGAAAGCTGGGGCCCCACCTCTTCGGTCTCCACGAGATCCTGGGGTGATGGGAGCCCCAGGATAAATTATTTTATTAGATTTATATCACTGCTGAGGCGTCTGCAGATCTTCCAGCATCCTGGATACGGTCCTCCTAAGAGGCGGAAGATCCTCCCGCAAGGAACGCCAAACTACCTCCAGATCCACATCGAAGTAGCCGTGGATGAGCTTATCCCGGGTCCCGGCAACATCCTTCCAGGGGATTTCAGGATACATCCTCTTGAGGGAATCGGACACCTTTTTCGATGCCTCGCCGATGATTTCGAGGACCTGGAGTGCCGCCAAGACCTTCACCTCATCTTTTGCGAACTCCTCGAAATCCAAGCCCTCCAACATCCTCTCCCCGACCTCTGCATAACGGGCGATATCCCGGAGATAATCCCTGGAGTCCCTTCCAGCTCTCAAACCGCCACCACTTCCTTCAGGATAGCCCCTCCGATCCCGGGTTTTAGGCTCTTCTTCATCACCAGATCCACCCTGACCCCGAGCTTGTCGCCCAGCTCCCGCTCAAGCCGGATGAACTCCCATAAAGTGGGCGCTCTCTCGAACTCCACCAGGATGTCAAGGTCGCTTCTATCGTCC
>CP086218.1:1404686-1408900 GCA_020844795.1 Methanothrix sp.
ATCACCTCGCCCTTCTCCAGGTCCAAAATTAGGTCGGTATACGTTCCCGTCTCGTCGGCGAAGCTTTTGGCCTTCGGTATCAGGTAGGATATCCCGGAGATCTTCACCTCCTCGAAGAACCCGGTGGACCTCATCAGCCGGTCCTTGTAGGCGTAGATGGCGCCGCTCTCCATCCTCGACTCGATCTCGCTCAGGCTCGGGAAGCGGTCCTCCTCCGCCGCGACCTCTCTTGTAGCCGTGGCGTAAGCCTCGAAGAATACCCGGCTCATCCTGTTGAGGCGGTTGGTATACCGCCGATCGAAGAGGAAGGAGAAGCTTTCGCCGCTCACCACCCCCCTCTCCGCCGCGACCTCGCGCCAGACCGAGTAGGAAACGTCCATCGGAGGTAGAAACGCATCCGCCATGATAAGTATTTTTTTGTCCTACCCGCCCATCGATATATATGAAATGGGATGGTGGAGGTCTCACGTAGCCCTTACATGAAAGCTACCTTTAAATCGCTCCGGCCCCAAACCTCCGGTTTGATGAAGACGCTTCTTTTGGCGCCGGCCCTCCTGGTCGTGCTGGTGGTGGGGATCCACGTAGAGCAGGGGCTGGACCGGTACCATGTGGGTGTGGGAGAAGACGTGTTCGTGAAGATCCGCCTCGGCAATACCGGCGAGTCGGCCCTGGACGTAAGCGTAGTTCCGGGGGCGCCCGATGGGCTTATCGTCCTCGATACCGGCGTCAGGACCGCGAAGATACCCCCAGGAACTTCGGCGGTGATCGATTATCCTGTCAGGGGCGAGAGCCCGGGCCAGTACGCCATATCATCTCAGGTGATCTATACCGACGAAGAGGGGCGGTCCCGCCATATCAGATGCGGCGATAGAAACGGCAGGCCCCTGATCGTCAGCTAGATGGATCTCGTGGAACGAGGTCTGACCTGGTGAATATAGACTCAAGGCGGTATCCGGCATCACCGAGCCTCTCGCTTCCGCCCTCCTCCCGGTCGAGGATGGCGATAGTCTGGATCGGCTCGTAACCCTCTCCTTTCAGCCTCTCGATCGACTTTATGAGGGACGAACCGGTGGTGACGACGTCGTCGACGACCGCCACCTTCGACCCCTGGGGGAGGGAGGGCCCTTCCACGAACTTCCCGGTCCCATGCCCCTTCGCCTCCTTTCTTATTATCAGCGCCGAGAGGTCCCTCCCTCCGAGGTGGCTGACGACGGATACGGCCGCAACTATCGGGTCTGCCCCCAGGGTCATCCCGGCGACGGCGACCGCCTCAGGGTCTATCATCTCGAGGATAAGCTTCCCCGTCAGGTAAGCCCCCTCCGGATGGAGGACGACCTTTCGGGCGTCGACGTAGTAGTCGCTCACCTTCCCCGAGGAGAGGGTGATCTTCCCCAACCGGAGCCCCTCCGTCCTCAACAGCTCCAAAAGCCTCTCTCTCTCGTCCATGAGTCGGCCCATGCGGGCTGGAGATATAACCGTTTTCAGCGTCCCCTTCCGGTCATCCTCGCCTGGACAGCCCTCACCCTCTGCAGCCTCCCCAGGTCGGTCCCGTCCAGGAGGTAGACCCTCCCCTCGTCGAGGCGGACGATCCTGGGGAGGGGCCCCCTCTCTTCCCGGGAGGGGGAGTCGAGGGGATAACCGCCGCAGAGGGGGTTATAGGCGGGTACTATCGTCACCTCGGGGCCGGATATCTCTCGTCCGTACTCCTCCGAGAGCCCCTCCGGCGAGAGGGGGGCCCTCAACCACGCCCTCTCGGGGGGGCCGGAGCCGATCCGGTCGGCGAGCCTCACCGCCGGATGGAGGTGGGAGGCGACGAGGACCTCCGCCTCGAAGACCTGAGGGTCCGGCCAGGTGTGGCCGTGGAAGTATCCGGCGCCGTCGATGACGGTCCCCGTTGCGGGGTGGATCTCGACCTCCTGGGGCGCCAGGTCGGAGAGGCCTATGTCGTGGTTTCCGAGGACGACCTCGACTTTTGCGGCGCGAGAAAGGGAATTTAGAAATGCGGGGACCTCGCTCTTCTCCTGAAAAGATGTCCAGGGAAGGTTGTGCTTGATGTCTCCCAGGAGGAGGAGGCGGTCGGCAGAGACCTCTTCGACCCGGGCGACGAGCCCCTCCAGCATCTTGCCTGTCTGGCTGGGGACGCTGGCACCGCCGAGCCAGAGGTGGTGCTCGATCCCGATGTGGAGGTCGGCTGCCACCAGGACCTTCTCGCTCCCCTCCACCAGGAGGAGGGGCTCGTTGGGGATCGGCCTTGCCATCGTCATATCAGGGGGTTACGGATCGAGAGGTTATAGAATAGTCTCGGCCAGGGCTCTCTCCAGCTCTCCGATCAGCTCGGGGACGTTCCTCACCACCCTCCGGCAGGAGAGCTCGATCATCAGGTTGACGATGGACTCGGGGGCCTCTCCAGCCTTCCTGATGTCGGTCCTGATCCCGATAGCCCTCCTGCCGAAGAGGGCGTAGTGGCACCCCACCTCCCAGGCGGTCCCGTCGTCGACCTGGGCGCCGTCGAGGATGGCCACCATCAGGGGCGACCTCTCCAGGGCCGAAAGGTTCGCGTCGAAGATCTCCTCGATCGTCCCGGAGGCGGTCTCGAAGGGCCAGAGGACCTCGACCCTCTCCCCTAGGGCCGCCTCGATCTCCCCTTTGAGAGACCGTCCCCCTTCTATATGCGACCTGGAGAAGAGGGGGCCAGCGAGGTAGACGGATATCTTTTCGCCCATCTTCTCCACCCTTCTCAAATCTTATCCCGGAACCCGTCCGATCTAGGCGGCGGAGGCGGCGATGAGCCTCCCCCTCACGAAATCCGCGTCGAGGCTCGAGAGGAACCAGCCCGCCTTCGGCCCCTGCTTCTGCCCCAGGAAGGCGACGTAGATCGCCTCGAAGAGCTTCTTACCCTCGATCCCCATCTCCTCGGCGACGGCGTATACCTCGTTGTGGATCTCCTCGCCGCCCTTCCCCCCCAGCCTCCCCGCCAGGAGTCCGAGGGCTGCCTTAGATTCCGGATCGAGGTTCTTGGCCTTCGCTGGAAGGGTCTCCTGGAGGACGAATTTGACGAAGGGGGGTGCGTACCGGTCGAGCCAGGCCCTGACGTTGGCGGCCCGGGAGAGGATCCGTTCCCGGTCGGTGGTGTCGTAGCCGCTCCTCTTCAGGACGACGAAGAGCTGGTCGATGTCGCCTCCGGCGATCTGGACCGCCGTCACCATGTGGCGGTAGGGGATCGGTGCCGCCTCCTCTCCCCCGATCCGGGATAGCTCCAGGGCCCTCTCCTCCCCCGCGCGCCGGTCGTAATCCTCGATGAGGGAGAGGAGGGAAAGGCCCGGATCGAACTCGATATGCTTCTCCGGCTTCGTCCTGATGATGAGGTAGCGGAGGACCTCCGGTGGGACGACCTCCAGCATATCCCTTATCGTCACCACGATCCCGGTGGAGGAGTGCATCGCCCCCTTCCCCTTCAGATGGATCCATTCGTAGACGACCGGGTATGGGGCGGGGCGGCGGTAGACCTCCTCGGAGATCCTCTTTCCCGTATCGTAAGAGCCCCCGGCGGTGGCGTGGTCTTTTCCGAAGGGCTCCACGGTGACGTCGAGGATAGACCACCGGGCCGGCCAGTCGACCCTCCAGGCGAGCTTGCCCCCGCCCCTGAAGGAGGCGGTACCCTCATGGCCGCACCGGCAGAGGTAATCGGCGGTCTCGCCAGCGAGGTCGAAGGAGACGATCCGGGTGGTGTTCAGCCGGCCGCACTCGGCGCATATCGCGTCCAGGGGAGACCAGTCGGAGGGCAGGTCCCTTCCCGAGACCTCCTTGAGGATCCGGGCGATATCTTCTCTCTTTTCGAGGGCGGTCTTGATCGCCTCGACGTATTGGCCGTCCTTGTACATCCTGTCCGCCCTATACATCTCGGGGCGGATCCCGAGCCTCTCCAGAGATTCGAAGAAGGGGAGGAGGAAGTGGTCTGCGTAGCTGGCGCAGCAGCCTTCGGGGCAGGGGATCTCCGATAAGGGCCTGCCCACATGCTCTTCGAAGCTCTTGGGGAGGAAGGGGTAGAGCCGCCGGAGGGGGTCGTAGCTGTCGGCGATGTATATCAGCCGGGCGCCGACCCCCCGGTCCAGGAGGGCCCGGTAGACGGCGTCGGCGGTCATCACCTCCCGCATATTGCCGAGATGGATCTGGCCGGAGGGGGTGATCCCCGTCGCCACCGTCTGAGGGCCATG
>CP086218.1:1409000-1419310 GCA_020844795.1 Methanothrix sp.
AAATCGAGCTGCAGAAGGTCGTGTATTATCCGATTCGGGAACAATTTAACCTCTCCGCTCAGATGGCGGTCAGAGCCATCTCCAAGACCTGCGAAGCCTACAAGTGAGATAAATCGATCAAACCGACCTTCGATCCTGACGGATCTGTCGTCTACGATCAAAGACTCATGTCCTGGAAAGGTCTCGATCTCGTTTCTCTCTTGACCATCGAAGGCAGGATAAAGGTCCCTGTTGTCATCTGCGAGTACCACGAACCCCGGCTCAATCGGATCCGAGGACAGGCCGACCTCATTTTCGAACGGGGTGAGTTCTATCTCTGCGTCGTCGTCGAAGTTGCCGAGTCTGCGAAGATCGTGCCCGTCGGTGTTATCGGCGTCGATCTCGCAATCAAGAACATTGCCGTTGATTCGACCGGCGAAGAGTTCTCCGGTGACGGTATCGAGAACGTTCGATCCAAGATAGATGACCTCAAGGCCGATCTTCAAAGCTGTGGGACCGATAGCGCCAAACGTCATCTCAAGAAACTCTCGGGTCGAGAGGCCAGGTTTCGTCGGGACGAAAACCACTGCATCTCCAAAAAGATGGTTGCGAAAGCCAAAGACACCTCTTCCGTGATCGCCCTCGAAGATCTTCAGGGTATCCGGGAGGGGATGACGGTTTCGAAGGCTCAGAGACGCAAACAGCATAGCTGGGTATTCTATCAGCTCAGGCAGTTCGTCGAGTACAAGGCAGCGATCGCTGGAGTTCCTGTGGTCTACATCGATCCTGCCTATAAGTACCAGGAATGCCCCGTTTGTCATCATATATCCCGGTCAAACCGACCTACTCGGTATCAGTTTGATTGTGTCTGCTGTGGTTTCTCTGGCCCTGCTGACAACGTCGCAGCTCGAAACATAGCTGCAAGGGTAGCAGTCAACCTGCCCATCGTGGCCCGATTTTTTGCGGAGCCGCAAGCCCTCAATACTGGCGAGCATCATGCCCGCCAATTCATTGGCGGGTAGTTGACAGGACCAGGTTCTTATTGTAGTCGAGGACCTCTGCTATCGTATTGACCCCTGATACCGATCGAGGGAAGTTGGTGAATATAATCCGCTCCGCGTTTATGCCCCTGTCCCGCAGCGCCTCCTCGATCCCCTTTGCCAGCTCCCCGGACTGCATATTCTCGATGACGTAGGCTACGTCCTGATACTTCTCAGGGCTGGCGATGATGTCGTCTACGATCTTGTCGGCGGTCTTGGTCCCACCCATGGCGAACTCAGGGGCGAAGAAATTGACGACCTCCATCCCCAGCCAGTTCTCGACCGGCTCCCTCTGCCAGAGCATGACGATGACCTTCGTCTCCTGCAGGCGAGACCTCTCTTCCTCCGTGGGCTCCACGGCGTTGAAGGTCATCAGATATTCATCGTAACGCCCTTGATAATATGCCTCCCCCGCTGGATCTTCCTCGATCAGCCAACCCAATACCTCCGCAGCCAGGAGCTTGGCGGTCGTCGGGGTGTTCCAGCCCCGGGAGGGATCGGAGACTTTCTTCCATTCGACGGCTCCGAAGTCGTTCGCCGCCATGAACTTATCGACGGCGGGCATGTTGAAGTTCTTGTCGTTGTTGTCGTTGTAAGCCATGAAGACATCGGCGTTTCTGATGAAGGCCATATTCAGCTGTATCCGGTTGGGGATAATATCCGCCTGGAGGTGCGGGCAAAGGGTCGGATCGGCGATGGTTATCGCCTCGACCCTCTCGCCGCCGATGAAGGTGGCCGGGTCCATGAGAACGCTGGTAGTTGATACGATCTTCATCTTTTCCGAGGCCTGATCGGCGATGGATGGGGCGATCAGAAAGATCGCCAGGATCAGCATGATCAGGCTCCAGGATCTCTTTGAATACATGATGACTTTTTAGTATTACGATATATTTAAGAATTTTGTATCTTTCACAACGATTAAATATATCTTTATATGATATTCTCACCCCTAGAATGTAAAATATTCGTACGTGTTTAGCTCCCCCCGAATCGACAGCATGATGTTGGTTTTGGTCAACGAATGCATGCCGACGAACAACTTGCGACAAGTAGGAAAACAACATCTAAAGCCACAGTTACTCGAAATTAGCTCGCCAGAGCTTGCCACGCGAGATATCAAGAAATGGCTTTGATGGTGCTGATTGAGACGAGCTAAACACATACCAATATTCTAATATTTTTTGTAGTTGATCCGCCTCTTGAAGGATACTAGCACGGATACTCCGAAGGCGGAAGTGAGGAGGAGCGCTACTAGGGGGGCGATGGGGAGGGTGTACTCAAAGCCTGCCCAGACGCCGAAGGCGCTGATCGATAGGGCGACAAGGGGTGCTGCAACGAACATGCTCCTGACGTTGAAACAGAACTGGCTAGCTATGGACGCAGGAGTGACGAGGAGAACGAATATCAGAAGCCCTCCGACGATGTTGAGGGTTAGTGATACGGATATGGCGACGATGAAGAGGAGGATATAATAAATCAGCTTCACCCGAACGCCAGAGGCCTCGGCGATCTTCATATTGAACATTATGGCGGTTATCTCTTTATAGAACGCCAGAACGAATATGATGGTGAGCGCCGAGACGGCGGCGAGGGCGTATATATCTTCCCGGTAAAGGGAGATGACGTTTCCGAAGAGGAGGCTCCCCGCCGAGAGGCCCCTCCCCGAATACTGCATGTAGGATACCAGGAATATGGCCACCGCCATCGACATGGCGAAGAGGACCCCCAGGGTCGCATCGGCGGCCATCTTCGCCTTGTCGGAGACGGGGCCAATCAGGGCGGCGACAGCGACGCTGAAGAATATCGCCGTCACCTGGGGGTTTATCTCCAGGAACATCCCGATGGCGGCCCCAGCGAAGGCCGCGTGGGACATGGTGAACCCAATGGAGGAGAGGTTCATCCTGGAGATGATGACCCCGAGGATGCTGCAAGCTATGGAGGCGAAGACCATCGCCTCGACGGCCCTGCAGACGACGTTGTTCTCGATCAGAAACTCGAGCATCTAAGTCCCCCTCCGCTCTCTTTCCTGATGATCGACTCTACCTCTCCCGCATCACATACGCCGTCGTAGGTGATCCGGCCTTTATTCATCACCACCAGGTGGATCCGGATGTCGGGGAGGCCGTCGAAGGCGTGGGATACCAGGAGGACGGGGGTCCCTTTCTTGGCAACGGATTTGAAGACCCCCTGGAGGTACTCCCTCGCGTTGAAGTCGAGGTTGCTGAAGGGCTCGTCGAGCATCAGAACCTCGGGCTCCTTGGCGATGTTGTGGGCGATCATCGTCTTCTGCTGCTGGCCGCCGCTCAGGGTCCCGATAGTCTTGGAGGCTAGATCCTCTATCCCCAGGAGGCGGATCGCCTCGAAGGCCGCCTCCCGGTCAGACCTAGAAGGCCGCTTCAAGAGGCCCATCTTACCGTACCTGCCCATCATCACCACCTCTTCGACGGTGAAGGGGGTGAAGGGGTCGAAGTAGAAGTTCTGGACGACGTAGCCCACCTTCCTTCTGACCTCGTTTCCGTAGCATCGCAGGTCGAGGCCGCATACGGAGGCGGTCCCATGGGTGATCCTGACGAGGCCGTTGATCGACTCCAGCAGAGTCGTCTTCCCGGCGCTGTTGGGCCCCCCGATCACCACGTACTCCCCCGACTTGACCGATAGGGATAACCCCCTTATCACCGGTTTATCCCCGCCCTCGTACGCCGTATAGATCCCTTCAAGCTCAATTATGCTCAATCGCTCCCTCCATTGGAGATCGGATGGAAGATATGGGGGCCAGATCCTAGGAAGGCCCTCCGATCTCAAGGGGCGGAAGAGGATGGCAAGACCCGACAAACCGCCCCCGTTTATATCAGCGTGATATCAGCATCATGTCATGCGTCCCATTTTAGAGGTTGAAAAGAATATCGCAGATCGTAATAAGGATTTCGCTGTATTACGACTAAAATCAATTAAACTATGATTCAATTCACAGTTATTCATATTTCTATTCATTTATATAAGTCATAAACGTAATCTCTTCGCTATTCTTTGCTACCATATCAAGGTCAATATCTCCTGATTCAAGATGCAGCAGATCTCAGCCCCTGATGGAAGGGCTAGTTGGATGGCTACCGGGAGAACAGTTAAATATCTAGCCATTAAAAAGCGATATTTGTAAGAAAATCTGTAATATTGGTGATCACTTTGGAGATGAAGACCATCGATCCGGAGAACGTCCCCCTGAAGGAGCTGATAGAGCGCGGGACCGAGTTCCACGGCCATCTCGGCCCCTTTCTGGTCCTGGGAATAAGGATGGGGATCTTGGCCCTGAAGGAGCTGGGATCATCGGGCCACAAAGAGATTGAGTCCACCGTCAAGACCGGGACGACCCCACCGATCTCCTGTCTTGTGGACGGTATCCAGATCTCCACCGGCTGCACCATGGGGAAGGGGAACATCACCACCGTCGACCTGGGGAGGGCCGAGGCCGCCTTCTCCGCCGGAGGAGAAAGCCTCACCCTGAAGGTGAAAGACCGGATAATGGAGGAGATCGGGTCCGGGAACTATTCCTCATTGGAGGAATTCGCCTGGGAGGTCTCGGAGAGGCAGGACGAGGAGCTCTTCGACCGGATCTGAACTCCCATGATCCATGGACCGGGGATCGGGGTGGAAGTGCGAGACGGTTCAGGCTCTTTCTCCATCCAACGACCGTAGAGGTACCACGTATGGCCGGTCCAGGTCCCTCATCACCGCCGCTTCGACCCCGAAGATCGTCCTGATATTCTCCTTCGTCAGGAGGGTGAAGGGATCGCCGAAGGCGTGGACCTTCCCGTCCTTCAACATCACCAGGGTGTCGGAGTACCTGGTGGCGAGGTTGAGGTCGTGTATGGCGAGGATGGCGGATACCCCCGTCCTCTTGACGAGGGACCGGACGGTCTCCATCACCTCCAGCTGGTGCCTTATGTCCAGGTTTGAGGTCGGCTCATCCAGGAGGAGGACCTCTGGCTCCTGGGCCAAGGCCCTTGCGATGAGGACCCTCTGCTTCTGGCCGCCGGAGAGCTCCGAGAAGTCCCGGAGGGCGAACTCCTCGACGTGGAGGAGCTTCATCATCTCGACCACCAGGTCGATGTCCTTATATCCTACCCGCCATCCCATATGGGGCTTCCTTCCCATCAGGACGGTATCGAAGACCGTGGTCGTGAGGACGCTCGTCGTCGACTGCGGGACGTAGCCGATATACCGTGCCACCTCGCGCCTGGTCATCGACGCAACATTCCTCTCCCCCAAAAAGACCCTACCCTGGGGCCTGAGGATCCCTGATATGCATTTGATAAGGGTCGTCTTCCCGCAGCCGTTGGGGCCCACCAGGCTGAGGACCTCCCGGTCGGCGACGGCAATATCCAGGCCGTCCAAGATCCTGGTTTTACCGTAGCTGAATTTCAGTCCCTCTATCTTTACCTTTGTCAATCCCCTCACCGCGCCTGGCCCGACGACCTCTCAAAGTTATTGACCCAGAGCAATTCATAATTTAGACTTAAGACGAAATGACACAACATTAATTGGAACCATGCCTATTTTGCTTATCGAATACACATTTGTGTCCATGCCATTATTAATCACGATGATAGGATTATCCCACTATCCTGCCCCGCCTTCCCGGCCCTCTTGCGAGAAGGAGTTAGGCAATGTCCATTTTACTCGCAGGAGGGCTTTCGGGGCGGGACGGGATATCGGTTCGGCTCTTTAATGAGATCTTCCAGCCCCGCATCCCGGGCCCCGGCGATGGTCGGTGACGAGAGAGAGTTGAGGTGAATGAGCCCTCGAGGGATCTCCGGGACGGGAGCCGGAAGAACCATATCCCGTTGTCAACCTTATGTATTAACTTTTCGGCAGTTCATGCATGTCTATTATGCTATAGATTGATATATATGTTACTAAAGACGCCGCAATAAGAGATATCGATGAGCGTAGCAGATACGTTGACGTTGAATAGGCATAGATGGACCAATCAGCATTTAGTTATGACAAGGATGTTTCGATCCCAACAATTTGATCCCAAAACCCAGGCGGCATAAAGAGGATGGAAACAACGATCTTGGATAGATCAAAAAGGAGTCGGGGCTAGCTGGCCCCGAGCTTCTCCAGAGCCTCAGAAGCCGCCTTGCGGACGATGGAGTTCTCATCCTCGAGCAGATCGGTCAGAATATCCGCTGCCCTCCCATCCCCCATATTTCCCAGGGCTCTCGCGGCCTCCCACCTGACCCGCCAGTCCTCGTCATCGAGGACTGCTATCAGGGGCTCGACGGCCCTAGGATCATTTATCGCCTCGAGGGCCCGGACAACCTCCCATCTAACCGACGGGTCGTCGTCATCTAGGGTTGCGATCAGGGGCTCCACAGCCCTGGCGTCCCCCAGCTTGCCCAGAGCCTCGGCAGCTATCCATCTCACCGATGGGTCTTCGTCCTCAAGATCTGTTATTCTGTCCTCCACCTCATCTGATGGTGGCGCGACATCCTCCAGCTCATCGACTACCTCAGAAGCCGCAAGATTTTCCAGGCTCTGGAGAGCCCTGGATGCAGCCTCCCGGACCGCCTTCTCCTCATCATCGAGGGCTTCGATCAGCGGCTCGACTGCTCCGAGGTCGCCGGTCTTGCCTAGTGCCTCCACAGCCTTCTCGCGAACGAGGTGGTCGTCGTCCTCGAGGGCCGCGATCAAGGGCTCCAGGGCTCTCGGGTCGCCCATATCGCCGAGCTTGCTTGCAGAATCCGCCCGATCTGAAGCCGCACCGTTCTTCAGCCTCCATACCTGAATATCCAGATCATCGATGTCTGCTCCAAGACTCTCGAGGGCCCTAGACGCCTCGCTCCTGACCCTAGAGTTTTCGTCCATGAGGGCTCCTGTTAGTGGATCCACCGCTCCGGCATCGCCGATCTGGCCGAGGGCCCTCGCGGCGTTAGATCTTACCCAGGAGTCGCCGTCCTTGAGGGCCTCCGTCAGAGGACCGACGGCCCGCAAGTCGCCGATCTGGCCGAGGGCTTCCGCAGCGGTCGATCGGACTATGGAACTCTCATCGTCCAACGCCTCCATGAGAGGATCAACAGACCTCGCATCACCTGGATCGCCGAGAGCCCTCGCAGCGTTCACCCTCTCGCTCAAAATCCCGCCCTTCAAATTCGATATCAGATCGTCGATGTCTTCGGCCGCAGCCTGGACCGCCAGGACCGCGAAGATCACCATCAAAGTCGATAAACCTTTGAGTCGCACCTCTTTCATCCTCCAAATCTCGATGATTCCAAATCCCTGCGGGCCACCGAAAAATCTCTGGATCCCTTCAACCATCTCATATCTTCCTATCAGACATAATCCACCAGGTGAGACGGAGCTGTCCCTACGATGAAGGATTTGATAGCCCATATCAGAGCGTTCGGTGATAGCCCGGATCCTACAAACATGTTTATTCGTTATTACTTAAATCCTTTTACATATGGATAGAATATAACAATGGCAATGAATCGTGAGACGTGCTCGGCGAATGTGCCCCCACAACCACTACAGAATCCTCATAAATGCCGATACGTCCGTCGCCCCAGAAGCTTCGAGAGACGGCCATTGCCGCCCAAACCCGCATGCTCTTGGATTTTTTTCGGATTTTCCGCACCCTAAAATGCCGCCGAAATGCCGAAGGCACCTTCATCTAAGGGTACACCTCAAAACCCCCTGCTCAGGGAGACGGGCCTTTGAGAGCCCGACCCCTCCGTCTGAAGAGGCCGGGAAGACCGGTCAGGTCAAAAGGCTTCGAGGTCTAAACTCCGCAAGTTTAATAACCATGCAGGCTAAATACGGGATCAGTAAGCTTAATTATGCCTGATACATAGTTATAATTTTGGTAATTGGGCATCAAGTTTTTTCGCTATCTGTGGGGCCATGGCTATTAATTGCCCTGGAGTTTAGGTTTTGAAGCATACAGTCATGGCACCGAGAAATCGGTTCAATGGCGCCGATCGGATGGAGCTATATCTGAATGAACCGCTCCACGGGAACAAGAGCCGCCGAACGAGGTTTCTGCGGGAAACATTCAAAATTTTAATATTATTTATTTTAAATCCCCACATGCAGTTTTCGGCCAAAAGACCGAGTTTAATGCTCTTATACAAATCGTTTTCTTCCATGATCGAAATTGTTATTCATTGGATGTCGCTCGTATCTTTTACATATTTATGAGATCCTTTGATGCCATAGAATTCATATATGTTGGCAAGAAAAAATAGGACTTATAATCACCATAAATTATGGGGATTAGATTTAGAGAGATGAAGCCGGTTGGTCCCGAGGTGATGTAGCTGAGGCGGCTATTGATCACGGTGTTGATAGCTATAATAGCCATGCACGATGGCTGCGCCCTTAGCAGCGGCTCCATATCTGCATCAAATGATGCACTGGATTTCCTGACTGCAGGCAGCAGCCTCAAAGGGGAAGATCTGACGGCAAAGGCTTCAGCATCCATTCATCCTTCAAACCAACTGGGCAGCACGTCGATTAATGATAGAATCGGATATCTGATCGCGAGGTCTGACCTGCCATCAGGCCTATATCCGAATTTGGATCGTATCGCCGCAGACGAGAACGACGGCCATAAGGTGATAAGCGACCACTCTACCGACAGCTCCAGCCAAGGATCGAAGATAGCAATGAATTTGGATCGCCTGCCTTCGGGAAGTGAAATACCAATAGAAGCCTCAGCAAATGGCCTTCGGATCGCGAGTTCTGATTTGGCATCAGATTCAGGTTCAAATTTGGATCGCCTCGTCTACGATTTGGCGAATATTGAAGATGACGAAAGGAGCTTTTTGGCGTCGAGTTCTGGTCTCAGATCCGATATAGGGACGAATTTAGATTATTTATCACTGTCAGAAATAAGATCTTCCCGGGGGCTAGCAGGGAATCTTCCTTCGATGGTGAGCACCTATGATAAGTCGATGGATGTGAATACTAACCTAAACCGAGTCTTCGATATTGAAGACGACCTTTCAATAGCGGATATCTACATTGGATCGTATTCATCATCTGATCCAGGTGAATTATATAAATACGCTGAAACTGTTCTACCAACCGCGGTAATCATTCCCGGCCTTTATATCACAAATCCGGATTTAACCCCAGGAAACAGTGCAAATGTGGGCTATAGATACGAACCGGTACGGGTTGTGAAAAAAGAGACGGAGATCGAGCAGCTCTTAGGCAGCTATGATCCTATACATGATATCGACACGAACTTCGATTACATCAGCAAGAATTTAAACTATAACAAAGAGGCCGACACAGAAAAAGCCGTTCCATCAGATTACCCGCGCTTCAATTCAGCCCTGGGTTCGGGCTCCTTGGTCAAGTCGGATGTAAGTTTGCTCGAAACCGGTTACGTCAAGAAGGATCTCCCACCCCATATCAATCGAAATATCGACTTCTTGATTAAGAATGGGGATAGGTCAAGTGAGCATATTGTACCCTATCTCTTCGGCAGGTGGTATGAAGAGGAAGAGATCGGCGGCAAGAGGGGTGAGAATCCCCAGAATTACGCCGTTGTGGTGGGGATCAACAGCTATACCGATTGGAGGGGACTACGCACTGCTGTAAATGATGCCAACGATATTTCCCAAATATTGGAGGCCTGCGGCTACCAAGTCGTCGAGCTGACGGACAATACCGAGTTGAAGCCCACCAAGGAGAATATTTTAAGGATGTCCCTGGAAGATCTCAGGAAGAAACAAAATGGCGGAAATATCATATTCTACTTCTCTGGCCATGGCGTCCGGGATGATGATGGCACCTTCTATCTTGTTCCGCAGGATGCCAGGAGTGATGACCTCTCGACCCTGATCAGCGAACTGGAGCTGAGGGGATATATGAGGGATCTGAACAACCTGGCGGTGATCATCGATGCCTGTAACAGTGGCGATCTGAAAATAGCTGGTGATGGGCAGCTTGTTCTCACCTCATCAAAGAAGGATGAGCCGAGCAACGAAAAGTGGTTTGGATCAGGGAGCGTCTTCACGTACAACTTAATCAGAGCCATAGAAGAGGAGATGCAATCGGGCGGGAATATATCCCTTAGAGAATGCTTCTATAAGGCCAGAGAAGATACAGTGCGGTGGTCCAATCGGCGTTTTATGAGCCAGACTCCCGAAATCATCGATTTGACGGGGGGCTATCACCTCATCAGATGAGCCGCTATAGCCGCTCTCGTTCATATCAAGACTCGGCCTTTACACAGGACCGATGATGCCCAGTCACTTCGGACGAAGTACCTCCTCGAAT
>CP086218.1:1419410-1425043 GCA_020844795.1 Methanothrix sp.
AGGCCGATCCCCATCCATATCAGCCACGCCAGAAGCTCCGGCGGCTTGCTCCAGGCGAGGATCAGGGTCAGGGCTCCGGCGATCGCCACCGTGATCCTGCTCACCAGGGTGATCATCCTGTCGGGGGCGTCGGGGCGGATGAACCTCCTGAAGATGTCCCAGCCGAAGTAAGTCCCTATCGTCAGCATCAGCCGGTCGGTGGTGGACATCACCGCCGCGAGGACGATCACCCCGATGAAGACGCTGATGATGCTGGGGAAGGCGTACTCCGCCCCCATGATGAAGACGTAATCCGAGGGGTTTGCCACCCCTGTTGGGAGGGAGATCTCCCCTTCTGCCACCAGCACTCTTCCCGCAAACCCCGTGATCTTGATCAGATACATCACGACGACGTATATCCCGAAGGCGGCGAGGGGAGCCCACTTGAAGTACCGGGCGTCCCGGGCCGCAAATACGTTGTTGATGACGTGAGGGGCGCTGGCGAGGCCGAAGGAGAGGAGGAAGAAGAAGGATACCAGGAACAGGGGTGTGGCGAAGGCGTACCCGGCGTAGGGACCCGCCTCTCCCGGGTACCAGTTGGGGAACCACGGCTCGACGAAGTTGGGATCGATCCCGGCGAGGACGGTATTGATGTGGGTCAGCCCCCCCGCCGAGCTTATCACCATGGGAGCGACGATGACGACGCCGAGGATCAGCATAAGACCCTGGAAGAGGTTCGACCAGGCGACGGCGTAAAGCCCCCCCATGATGACGTAGGCGGTGACGATGAGGGCCGAGATCAGGAGCGCCGAATGGTACGATATCCCGAAGAGCCAGCTCAGGACCATGCTGATGGCGACGAACTGCCCCACCATGTATATGAGGGAGACGAGGATCCCCGTCACCGCCGAGAGCCCCCGGATCCCGTTCTGGCTGTAGAACCGGTCGGAGAAGTAGTCCTGGACCGTCAGGTACCCCCGCTCTGACCCTATGGCGTGGAGCTTCGCCCCGAAGATGAGGATGCAGACGGCGGCGCTCAGGGGGACGAAGACCTGCTCCCATATCGTCGGCCAGCCTGTGACGTACCCCAGGCCGCTCGTCCCGAGGATCGTCATCCCGCTGCAGATGGAGGCGACGATCAGTATCGTGAAGACCCAGAAGCCGAGGGACCGTCCCGCCAGGATGAAGTCCTCGGAGGTCTTGACCTTCTTCGAGGCCCAGGCCCCGAGGACGATCAACCCCAGGAAGTAGATGGCTACGATCGCCACCATCTCGAAGTTCAAATTCAAATCCTTCACCACCTCAGCGCCCAGAATAGGAGCACCAGGATGATCAGCGCAGGCGTGGCGATGACCAAGAACAGGGTATCAAAGGGCAATCCGAACAATATCTCTCCTCCACCAAATGTCTGTCATTATTGATCAATCTTGTACGTGTGTGCATGTCCGCCCGATGATCCGCGCGATATGATAACGCGCCCCACCTGCGGCGTGATAGCGTGTTGCATTATATCACGTTTATATTTAACGCCGGGGAGATCTCAGAACCGTCGGCCTCGAGGGCGGCTTTTATAAGAGATCTCGTCGTGGTATATCCGGATGGATCAAGGAGCGGATGCGGGCCTCTCCGCCGAGGGAGAGGGGCTGAAGGGGATCTGCGATTCGGCCGCCGAGGCGGTCCGTAAATCGATCGGAGAGCTCGTCGGCGACCCCGCCAGCGGCCTGGTGATGCACATGGGAGCCGACGGCACCCCCACCAAGAAGATCGATGAGCTGGCCGAAGAGGCGGTCGTCGCCGTCCTCGAGGGCTCGGGGCTGGGGTTTTACCTCCTCTCCGAGGAGTTGGGGAGAAAGCAGATCGGCGAGGACCCCGCCTACCTCCTCCACCTCGACCCCCTCGACGGGACCTTCAACGCCATCGCCGGGATCCCCTTCTACTCGGTATCGATCTACATAAGCGGCCCCGCCTTCGGCTTGGGCTACGTCTCCGACCTCGCCCACGCCGTCAACTTCTACGCCGAGAGGGGGCGGGGCGCCTGGAGGGAGGCGGAGGGGAAGAGGCGGAGGCTCGCGGTCTCCGCCACCCCCGCCCTTCACAACTACTCCGTCTCGGCCTACACCCTCCGACCAAATACCGGAAGGATCGTCGCCCTGGGAGACGCCATCCGGCGGATCAGGACCCTGGGGTCTACTTCCCTAGAGCTCTGCCTAGTCGCCGCGGGGAAGCTCGACGGCTTCGTCGACCTCCGGGGCGGTCTGCGGCTCGTCGACGTCGCCGCCGGGTCGGTCATCGTCGAGGAGGCGGGAGGGGTCGTCACCGACGGCCGGGGAGAAAGGGTCTTCTTCAACGGCGACATGTGGCAGAAGGCCGAGTTCATCGCGACCAACGGCCTCTTCCACCGAGAGATCCTGGACCTGCTGGGGGGTGGCGACCTTTAGGATGGGGTTCGTCTCTCGGGGCGACCCCGAGGCGGTGAAGATGGTCAGAGACCTGGTGGAGCGGTTCAGGTCCAGGGCCGAGATCTCCGTCGAGCCAGAGGTGGCAAAGAAGCTGGGCATCCCGGAGACGAAGATCGAGGATATGGACGTCGACTTCATAGTCTCCGTCGGAGGTGACGGTACGATCCTGAGGACGATCCGGAGGATGGAGGACCCAAGGCCAATCCTCGGGATCAACATGGGGACCCTCGGCTTCCTGGTGGACGTGGAGCCGAAGGACGCCGTCAGAACCCTGGAGCGGGTCCTCTTCGGCTTCGAGGTGATGGAGAGGAGCCGCCTGGCGACCCACTTAAACGGCGTCCCCCTCCCGCCGGCGACCAACGAGATCGCCCTCCTCTCGGCGAGCCCCGCCAAGATGCTGGAGTTTGAGATCACCGTCGACGACTCCCTCCTGGAGGACCTCCGGGCCGACGGCCTCCTCTTCGCCACCTCCACCGGCTCCACCGCCTATGCCATGTCCGCCGGAGGGCCCATCGTCGATCCGAGGGTCGACGCCATAGTCCTCGTCCCCCTCGCCCCCTTCAAGCTCTCGGCCCGTCCCTGGGTCCTCCCGGCAGAGTCGGTGATAAGGGTCGACCTGGAGCTCCCCGAAAAACAGGCCCTCGTCGTCATCGACGGCCAGAACGTCGCCACCATCTCCAAGAGAGATCACATCACCATCAGCCGGGCGGAGAAGCCCGCTCGTTTCGTCAAGGCCCGGGAGGGGGGCTTCTACGAGAAGGTGAAAAGCAAGCTCGCATGATACCTCCTCTCTCGCGAAATATCCCGGCGTCGGCATCCGAGGCGGTGGGGGCCAGCATGGGCCACGGGATGACGTAACCCCCGGGTTCGTACATGCCGTCGAGATACGACCACCGGGAGGTGACTACTCCCCGACCTGAAGGGCGGGGCTTCTAGCTTTTGGCAGAGACTGTAGTCCCAGTCTCAAAATGTTTATCGCCGCATTCTCGTCACGGTCCATGACTAGCCCGCATTGAGGACATTCATGGACCCGATCCGATAGCGACTTCGGCACTTTAAGACCGCACCTGGAACATAGCTGACTTGTGTTCCTTGGATCTACTAGAACCACCATCGAACCGGCGCTCTCAGCCTTGTACGATGTGGTTATTACTAGCATTTTCCAGGCAGCGTCTGATATGCTCTTAGCCAGACAGTGGTTCTTAAGCATCTTCGTGATACTCAGATCCTCGAAAGCAATCAGCCCGAACCTTTCGACCAGGTTGTGACTGACCTGATGAGCAAAATCGTATCGGCGGTTGGCAATCCGCTCATGAATCCGTTGGACGACCTTGAGGGCTTCCATCCTAGCGGGTGTCCCCTTCTCGCATTTAGATAGTCGTCTCTGAGCTTTGGCTAATGCCTTCTCCTCAGATCGGAAGAACCGGGGATTATCGATCTTCTCTCCGTTGGACAGTGTAGCGAAACTCTCCAGCCCCACATCGATGCCTACCATCAACCCATCTTTCCATGGAGGCTTAGGAGGATCGTCGATCTCCACTGAGAAGCAGGCAAACCACTTTCTGGTCGAGGTTCGGCGGATAGTCAGCCTCTTGATCTTACCTTCTGTGGGTCGGTGGAGCTTGATCTTGACATCTCCGACTTTAGAGAGGCGAAGCTTCCCGCAGAGCAGATTGAATCCCGACTGAGGATAGGTGAACGAATCATACCACCCGCGCCCTCGGAACCGGGGATAGCCGGGTTTCTCGCCCAATTTGATCCTTCGGAAGAACGCTTTAAAAGCCATTTCAACCCTTTCCTGGACATTCTGGAGAACTTGTGAGTGGACTTCGATCAGTTCGGGCTTCTCCACCTTCCATTCCGGGAGGAGGTTATGGGTCTCGTATTTCGAGGTTGATCTGCCTTCCTTCTCCCAAGCGTCTTTCCGGTATGCTAGGGTTTGATTGTAGACCCATCTACACAAGTCTAGCGTCCGCTCCATCCTCGATCGCTGAGATTTGGTAGGATAGATCCGGTACTTGAACGACTTGGGCATATCAGTTTATACTGCTTAATTCTATTTATATGTTCGCATAAACGGGGAGGGGCTCTACATCCCCGGCCTAAAGACCGGGGTTTTACGCCCCTCTCCACGCCCCTTTTTTATAATTATGTCCTTTTTCTTTTGCGCATTTTGGACAATATGCATAATGAACGGCACTATCGAGTTATTAAGTGATGTTGGCAGGGCACATAGTATAACATAATTTATATGATATGAGATACATGTACCCTGTGTGACCCAACAATGACTAAGATACAATTAAGCTTGATAGATTTTCCGCATCATGAGATCCTCTCATCGATCTTGAATGATTTCTCGAACGACTTCGAGTTCACAGCAGATGGTGTATTTCGCAGGATTATTCCGCCGTTATGCCCTGATTGCGGATTCCCCATGAGCCATAATGGTTTCAACACTTATCGCAAACGTATTCTTGGTGAGGCAAATATAGGTCGATATTTATGCAGAGCTTGCGGGAAATCCGTTGAAGAAGATCGTACTTTCTGGAATAATCTAAAAGCCGGATTCTTTGACATTATAACTGAGATCTGCCTGCGTTTACGGCTCAACCATGCCTCCTATGAGCTGATAGAACAGATAATGAGTTTTATCTATCCTTGCGATAAGGATACGGTTCGCAACATAGTCCAGTCCGCTATCGAGGAGATGAAGGTACCTGCCATCAGGGATATCCGGTTCGTGCACTACGATGAGCAACATCCTAAAGCAGGTAGAAACCAGAAGTATCGCTTAACGCTTCTGGATTCCATATCAAGACAGGTTATCGCGGATGAGCTATTCGACTCGAAAGATGCCGGAACAGTCGAGGATTTTCTCAGGCGAAACCTCGATACACATAAACCGATATTTATCATAACTGATCTTTACCGGGGATACAGCGATATTTTCAAGCGAGTCTTCGGCAATAAAGCGACTCATCAGTTATGCTTACTCCATCTCAATAAGCTCATAGTCCGCGATTTTCCTCGGAAAACCAGCATCGAACAAGAACTAGTGCTCTGTAACATTATTTCTGCAAATTAATGTAATGCCTTCGTAGTTTCTGTCTTGCGTTATCTTTGTTGAATCTCCACCTCACAGTTGCGCCGATTGAATTCCTCTCGCGCTCCCAAGCGCCGACTTCATAAGCC
>CP086218.1:1425143-1429070 GCA_020844795.1 Methanothrix sp.
ATTCCTGAAGCTTCCGGGATCTTCGGAGAGGGACGAGGGGATAAAGAGGGTGATAAAGAAGGCGAACGAGAGCGGCCTTGGGGTCCTCCTCTTCGCCGACCATCCGAAGGCGGGGCTCGGACGACGGAAGTCGATAAACCTATGGATCGAGGACAGAAGCCCAGACTGGGATATGACGATGGAGCTGGGGAATATGGACCTGGCGATCCTCATCGCCTACAAGCTGAAGCGGAACTGGAAGGCGTCCCTGAATCTGATCACCTTCGTGGAGAAGAAAGAGTACGTCGAGGCTGCCCAGGAGTACCTTACGAACCTCACGGAGCTCGCCCGGATCCCCAACGCCCGGGCCTACGTTGTCGTCGGCGGAATGGAGGGCGACATCGCCGAGACGCCTCTATCCTCCCTGAACATATTCAGCCTATCGCCGGAGCCTGACCTGGCGGCCGTCCGCCGGACTGTGGAGAAGACTCAGTCCGCCTGCCTCTTCGCCCTGGACTCGGGGGAAGAGAGCGCCCTGGCTTAGGGGGAGCAGTCTCACTTCCCGCCGTAGCTCCGGACGTGCTCCCAGCCCCGGCGGAGCTCTCCTCCCCCATAGCCCTTGTCGTATATCGAGGGGTCCGTCCTGCTGTAGAGATCCCGGTCCTCCCCCACAGGGCAGACCTTGATGCAGACCCCGCAGGGGGAGACCCCTCGCTTCGCTAAGGAGGCGCTGTAGCCGGTGCAGGCGCTCTTTTCGGTGATCCCTGCCGGGTAGTCCCTTTCGTCTAGGGCCCGGGCGGGGCAGAGCTGGACGCACCTCATGCACCGGGTGCAGAGGTCGTCTCCGATCACCGGATCGGCCGGAAGCTGCGCCGCCGTGAAGACGGAGCCGAAGCGGACCCGGGGGCCAAACTTCCTCGTCAGGAGGACGTTGTTCACCCCGAAGGTCCCCAGGCCCGCAAGGTAGGCGGCGTGCCGGTGGGAGAAGAAGGCGACGGGGTTCTTCAGGAGCGCCTCGACGTCGGCGTACCCGTCCCGGGGGACGAAGACCGACGGGAACCCCCGGCCGTTGAGGAAGTTACCGATCCGGTAGGTGTACTGGTCGAGGAGGATGTTGACGGTCCGGTAGAGCTCCCGGTACCATATCGAGGGGGATGTCTCCAGGGCCGGGAGGGTAATGGGAAGGCCTATGACGACGACCGACCTCGCCTCGGGGTATATCGCCTGGGGCCAGAACTCCTCGGGGACCCAAGGCTCGAAGGGGGCCATCGCCCAGCGGTCGACGGACGCGACCCCCACCAGGGGAATCTCCATCGCCCTGCACCGTTCCAGGAGGGCCTCTTTCAATTCAGCGGTCATGACGGGCACCTATCCCCTTGAGGCTTCATCCTCCTTGAGACTCCACGATCCACGATACTCCATTCCTCTTACTTCCTGTTGAGGTGAGCTTTAAGCTCTCAAGAAATTCCAGAGCAGGAGGATCGCGAGGATCGCGAAGACGAGGCCGTACCAGTACCAGTCGAGGCTCAGGAGGGGCGGCCAGAGCTTTGCGATCATCAAGGTAAAGGCGGCGACGCTGAACTTCGTCAGCGCCATGTCGATGCATGTGAACTTGCCGATCTTTTGGTTGGCCCAGCCGAAGAGGTTCATGGCTCGTAAATTTCTCCGGGAGATTATATATCTCTTCGCCTCCGGCCCGCCCGCGGCCAATCCAGCCAATGCGGCCAATACGAAGACCTCCGCCGATCATGGCCCGGGGTGGAGATCGGCACTCCGACGACCACGGGTCACCGCCTTGCGACCCTGATTAGGTGCGAAAATTTAAATATGTAGGACTTCTAAGAATTCTTTCATGATCTCGATCAGGCCCTATGAGGAGGGAGACGACGAGAAGCTCCAAAAGATCGAGGCCCTTTCGCTCCAGGGCGACGAAAGATGCGCCGTGGGGATCAGAAAAGAGGATGTGATCGTCCGCTACCGGATGTACGATCGCTGGAAGGTGGTCGTCGCCGAGGTGGACGGGAGGGTCGCAGGCTTTGCGGGCTGGACGGTGAAGGAGATGACCGGGGGAGGCGAGGAGGTCGTCGGCGGTCTCATACCGGCGGCAGTTGCCCATTTTGAATTCCTCTGATGCCGCCAGGACCTCGGCTATGAACTCATCGGAGAACTGCCCCCAGGAGTCGGAGGCATCGAGGAGGCCTTCATCTCTGGAGGCGTCTTTTGAGCCATCGATTCCACCTGTCATCATCAGCCATAGCTTCTACGACAAAATACTATCCCAATCTCCATCCGACCTCCCCGCCGCCGCCCCCGGGGCGGGACCGCCCGGCCGTCCACCCGGCGGAGGGGGCGCGCGCTTCGCCCGGCGCCCGCATCACCGCTGCCACTTTCTCGCGAAGGTGGCGATGAAGGCGGCCCACATGAAGGTGAAGAATACAGCTTGAATTCCTGAAACTATTCTATAATTAATAGAATAATAAGTGCCATAAAGGGAGGTCGCAGCGGAGGGAGGTGGCGGAAGAAGCTTATTTCTGATACTGAAGACGGCTTGCTCTAAAGGTCTTCGTAATCCTCCACCCCGTCGAGGAGCCTTCTGATAGCTTTGGTGTTGCTCCAGACTTCGATGAGCCCATCCTCTTTGATTCTGTCGAAGTGCTTGTCGTTGGTGATCAGAACCGCATCGAGATGGAGGCAGGTTGCAGCATGGACGACGTCCGAGAGCTCGCTATCGGGGAAGAAGGGCGCACAAGCATCGATCTCCTCCTGGGTAGGATTCACCTGGACCAACGCCTTCTTCAGATAGTCCAACAGGTCGGATGCGCCCAACGCCTCGGCGTATTTTTCATATTCAACGATGAGAAGCTCATCGGCGAAAAGCTCCGCGGGGCCGTCCAGAAGATGATATACGAGTTCGGTGCTCCTCGTCCATCCGCGTTTGACCGCGGCGATGAAGACGGTGTTATCGAGGAGATACCTTGAACTTCTGGCGGGCAAGTTGGTTGCTCTCCTCTTCGATCTCCCGCTCCAATTCATCGAGATCGACAGACTTGGCCTTCTCTATCGCGTCATTCAGCAGCGCTCGAAGGTCGATCCTCTTGAGAATGATCGTATCCTCTCCGAGGTCTTCGACCGCGAACTCGTCTCCTTCCTTCAGCTTCATCTTCCGTCGCAGGTTGCTCGGAAGCTGCACCCTTCCCCTATCGTCGATTTTGGCGAGCGGCATATCCCAAACCTCATCCCATTTAACCCATTTATCCCATATAACGCCTCCGGCCCTCTCCGCCCACTGGAGCAAAAGACGTGCCCATCCCCGCCGTCGCCGTCCCCGGGGGCGGGACCGCCCGGCTGGCCTCTCAGCGTAGGGGGCGCGCCAAGGCCGGTTTTGCCAGCCATTATCAGCCTTTGGATCGTATCACCAAAAGGATACGAATGATCGAAGATCTGTCTGCTATTTTGTCTCGGAGCAGGCAAGTTCGTTTGTTTCGAGGGCTTCTCAGGCTCCACGTTGGCGAGCCATTCAAAATTTTCTGCCGTAAGCGTAATCGTGATGGTGAACGCTTAAAAGTCGTACAACTTTTTCTTCGTGGATTAATTCATATAGAATCACATAATGATCTGCAACGTGGATTGACCACTTGCCAGCTAAATTCCCCGTCAACGGCTCTCCCCGTTCGGGATATTCGCATATATCTCTGATCTTCCGTTTTATTCTCCCAGCTAACACTTTATCTTTTTTTGTAAGCCTTCTGAAAGAATCGTCGAAGGTTTGAGCCTTTTCGGGCCGATAAAAGTCTGAGAGCTTTTTCATTCGTCGAGGGAAGCGAGCAGGTCATCCACGCTGTCAAAACGCTTGCACAGGCCCATCTTACACTCCTTTTCGGCCTCCAGCACCTCCGCTATAAACTCCTTGCTGAACTCCCCATAAGAGTCGGAGGCGTGCAGATCGGC
>CP086218.1:1429170-1447414 GCA_020844795.1 Methanothrix sp.
AGTTCCCTCGGCCGCCTTCAGCGTCGCTCCGTCAGCACACTGTGCCATGGCTGGAGCTGCGAAGAATGCGGCAACCAGCACTAATAGCGCTGCTAATTTCTTTATAATCTCACCCCTTCATTGCGTGATTAGATAAGTTTAGGTATCGGTCATATTTGTATTTTTTGGTACGCGCACCCGGATCCGCCGAAACTGGCTGGCTTTTTTTTATGTTATCGAAATATTGATCCTTTTGAGACTGGGATCTACCTCGATCTAGGGATCTGATAGTAATCTAATCCAATTTTAAATGGAAATAAGATCCGCTCATAAATCGCGAGCAGATCGGTGAAAAATAGATATGCTCAAGCTTCATCTGACGCTCCTTGCACCCTCCTCCAGGATCTCCAGGTTCAGGGGTATCAGCTTCGGCTTCTTGGCGAAGGTCTTCTGGAAGGCGCCGCCGAAGGCCTCGCGAGGGAGGCCCAGGTCCCCAAGCTCCATCAGGGCTCCGAACATGGCGGTGTTGGCCGCCTTTTCTACCGCCCTCGATAGCGCGATCTCCGTCGCCGGTACCGGGACGGCTCTCACCCCCTCCGGCGGGTTGAAGCCTCCGGCCAGTCCGTCGTAGAGGATCAGGCCGCCCTCTCTGACATCGGAGGCGAACTTCTCCAGGGACGGCCGGTTGAAGGCCACCAGAACGTCGGGATGGTCGACTACGGGTGACCCTATGCTCTCCCCGGAGATTACTACGGAGCAGTTGGAGGTCCCCCCTCTCTGCTCGGGGCCGTAGTCGGGGTACCAGGAGACGAAACGGCCGGATTGGTACGCCGCCTGGGCGAGGGCGAGACCCATGCTGAGGACCCCCTGGCCGCCGAAGCCGGCTATCTTGACGCCCTTGGCCACGAAGGCGGGGTCGGCTACCACCTCCACCACCTCCACCTCTCCACCGAGGCCGAAGATCCTGTCGAGGGAGGCCTTCGAGAAGTCGCTCTCGGCCCTCTCGATCGGGACGACCTCGGCAGATCGGTCCCTGAAAAGCTTGAGGGGGAACTCTTTCTCCATCTCCTCATTTATGAACTCCTCGACCCTCTTCGCATCCATCCTCAAGATGGTGGGACAGGGGGAGAGGAACTCTACGAAGGCGTAGCCTTTCTTGTCCCTCTGGATCTCGAGGGCCCTCCTGACCGCCCGACGGGCCTTTCTGATCTGATTTATGTTCGATAGGGAGACCCGCTCGATGTAGACGGGGGCCTGCAGGGTGTCCAGGAGCTCGCAGAGGTGGATCGGGTATCCGGAGTCGCGAGGGTCTCTGCCGGAGGGGGTCGTCGCCGTCACCTCACCGAGGAGGGTCGTCGGCGCCATCTGGCCACCCGTCATCCCGTAGACGGTGTTGTTGACGAAGAAGACCGCCATCTTCTCGCCCCGGTTTGCGGCCTGGACCGTCTCGTTGAGGCCGATGGAGGCCAGGTCGCCGTCGCCCTGGTACGATATGAGGATGGCGTCGTCCTCGGCCCGGGATAATCCAGTGGCGACGGCGGGGGCCCTCCCGTGGGCTGTCTGGACGTGGCCGCAGTCGATGTAGTAGTAGGTGAAGACGGCACATCCCACCGGGCTCATGACGACGGATCGATCCTGGATGTCGAGGTCGGCCATGGCGTCTGCTATGATCTTGTGCAATATCCCGTGGCCGCATCCGGGACAGTAGTGGGTGGCGGTGGGAGCCGACCCCCCCTTCCTCTCAAAGACGCCGTACATCCCAGCCGACCTTATCAACTTCTCTTTTGATGCCATCCTAAGCCACCTCCCTGATCTTCTCGCCGATCTCGTCTCTTCCTATGAGGTTTCCTCCGTATCGCGAGACGAGTCCCACGTCCTTGCATCCTGTCGCAAGCCTGATCTCATCCCTCATCTGGCCGTTGCTCATCTCTACGGAGATGAAGACCGCCCCCCTCTCGGCGAGGGCCGAGAGCTCCTCTGTGGGGAAGGGGAATAGAGATATCGGCCTGAAGAGGCCGACCTTTATGCCCTCCCCCCTCGCGGCGTCGACGGCGGACTTTGCGATTCTGCTGCTGATACCGTAGGAGACGAGGACGACCTCAGCGTCATCGATCCTGTACCCCTCGTAATCGACCTCATTCTTTCGTATGCTATCGTACTTCGCCTGGAGCTTGAGGTTGTGGGCCTCCAGCTCTTTGAAGTCGAGGTCGATGGAGGTGACCAGGTTGCCTCTAGTCTCGCGGTTGCCGCGGACAGCCCAGGAAGGATCGATCACCGGCTCGACGGCGGTCTGTGGGAAGCTCAGGGGCTCCACCATGTGGCCGAGGACCCCGTCGGCGAGGACGATGGCCGGGTTTCTGTACTTGAAGGCGAGGTCGAAGGCCCGGACGGTGAAGTCGCACATCTCCTGGACGGAGTTTGGAGCGAGGACTATGTTCCTGTAACACCCGTGCCCGCCGCCCTTCACCGCCTGGTTGTAATCGGACTGCTCAGGCCCTATGTTTCCCAGGCCCGGCCCGGCCCTTGCGATGTCCACGATGACACAAGGAAGCTCCGCTCCCGCGATGTAGGATATCCCCTCCTGCTTCAGGCTCATCCCCGGCCCCGAGGAGGCGGCGAGGACCCGGTGGCCTGCGGCAGCCGCTCCGTAGGCCATGTTTATCGCCGCCTCCTCGGACTCCGCCTGGACGAACTTCCTTCCCACCAGCGGGAAGTATCTGGAGGCCTCGTGGAGGATCTCGCTGGCGGGGGTTATGGGGTAACCGAAGAAGCAGTCGCATCCGGCGTACATCGCCCCCACGATCACTGCTTTGTTTCCTTCAATAAGTTGGGCTGGCATCTCTTCAATCCTCCTCGAACCTCTCCTTTGACGGTATGTGGACGGCGATGGCGAAGGGCTCGGGACAGGTGTAATAGCAGTTCCCGCAGCCGATACATCCCTCCCCCGAATAGACCGCGAAACGGTAGCCCCGGATGTTCAGCTCCTCACCGAGGACGAGGACGTTGACGGGGCAGGCGATGATGCACCTATCGCAGGCCTTGCACTCGAGGGCGTTTATAACAGGATAGGGCTTGTCCTTCTCCCGGATCTCCACCCTTCTTATCTTTCCGCTGATAGTCTTTGGGAGTTCGTCCATGAACTCGACGATCCTCGGATACTTGTACGGGGCCGTTATGTTCTTGACGTGGTTTTGAAGCTCGACCTTCAGCTCCTCCGACGGAGCATAGCCCTTCATCAGGACGACCGTCGCCTTCACCACCTGCCCCCTGAGGGGGTCGGGAACTCCGGTGATGGCGCACTCCAGGACCGCCGGGTGGGTGAGGAGGGCGCTCTCCACCTCGAAGGGGCCGACCCGGTACCCTGAGCTCTTGATGATGTCGTCGGCCCTCCCGACGAACCAGAAGTATCCATCCTCATCAATCCAGGCGGTATCCCCTGTGTGGTAGTAGTCGTCGTGCCAGGTGTTCCTCATCTTTTCGGGGTCGAGGTGATAGTCGACGAAGAGGCCGATGGGCCTGCCTCCGTCGGTCCTGATGACGATCTCCCCCTCTTCGCCGACCTCGCAGACCCGGTCGTTCTTGTCCACCAGGACCATGTCGTACCCCGGCGAGGGCTTTCCCATGGACCCGGGCTTCGGGTCCATCCAGGGGTAGTTGGCTATGGCGACGACCGTCTCCGTCTGGCCGAAACCTTCCATGAGCCGGAGCCCCGTAGCCTCGAGGAACCTGTCATATATGGTGGGGTTCAGGGGCTCGCCGGCGGTGACGGCGAATTTGAGGGTCGAGAAGTCATACCTGGATATGTCTTCCTTTATCATGAACCGATAGATGGTGGGGGGAGCGCAGAAGGTGGTGACTTTGTGCTTCGCCGCCATCTCCATCATCTTTCCGGCGTCGAACCGGTCGTAGTCGTAGACGAAGACCGCTGAGCCCGCGATCCACTGGCCGTACAGCTTCCCCCAGACCGCCTTACCCCAGCCGGTGTCGGCGACGGTGTAGTGGAGGCCTCCGTCTTCTACGTTCTGCCAGAACTTCGCCGTCAGGATGTGACCGAGGGGGTAGGTCTGGTCGTGATTGACCATCTTGGGGTTGCCGGTCGTCCCGGAGGTGAAGTAGGCGAGGAGGATGTCGGAGTTCTTCGTCGCCGCGTCCCCCGTCGGCCTCTGGAAATCCGGGGATGCCGCTTCCAGCTCCTTTTTCAGGTTCAGCCAGCCCTCCCTCTCCCCCTCCCCGACGAAGGCCTTCAATACCCGGTCGGTTGCGAGCTCGTCGCAGGCCCCGTCCACCTCCTCGGGGACCCCCTCCCCCATTATGGAGATGATCATCTTGAGGTCGGCCCTCCTTATCCTATAGACTATGTCCTTCCTCTTCAGCATGTGGGTTGCCGGGATGGCCACGCCCCCGATCTTGTGAAGGCCGATCATGCAGATCCAGAACTCATAGCGGCTCTTGAGGGAGAGCATCACAGAGTCGCCCTTTTTGATCCCGTGGTTCAAAAAGAAGTTGGCTGCCCGGTCGCTCTCGAGCTTCATCTCCCCGAAGGTGATGATCACCTCGTCCCCGGAGTCGTTGCACCAGACTATAGCGACCTTATCGGGGTCGTCTTTCGCATAGACGTCCACCACGTCGAAGGCGAAGTTGAAGTTCTCGGGGACCTTTATTTCGAAGTTCTCTATGAAATCCTCGTAGCTCTCGAAGTCCGTCCTTGGGACGAACCTATCCAGTAAAGACGACATTTTAAGTTCCTCTTTATGCTGTTAAATCACCACGACGAGCATCTTCGCGGGCCGGTCGTCCCTCGCCTCCATGGAGTGTTTATATGACGAGTCGAAGAGTATCGAGTCGCCTTCGTTCAGAATGATCTCATGATCGTGGATGGAGAACTTGAGGGACCCCTCCAGGACGTAATCGAACTCCTGGCCCGGATGGCTGTAGGCGGCGGGTTTCTCCTTCTTCGGCTCGATGGTCACGGTGAAGAACTCGGCCCTCTTGGAGAGGAATTTGCCCGCCAGGTTCTGGTACTTATACTGCCTCCTCCGCTCCACCTCGACCCCCTCGCCCTTCCTCGTCACCGTGAATATCCGCATCCTCGCCTCTTCGCCGGTGAGAAGGAGGTTCATCTCCACGTCGAGCCTCTGACCGATCTCGAAGAGCTTGCTCGCCGGGATATCCGTCTTCCCCTCCTCGTAGCAGATGTAGGTCTCCAGAGGCACCTTCAGGTATTCTGCCATCTCCTCCGTCGTCACCTTCTCCAGCTCTCGCAGCTCGCGAACCCGGGATGCGATCTCCTCAATGGTCTCCGCCATGCCGATTCACCAACTGAACTTCGATATACCTATGGTATTTAGCCTCTACCTCTCGGCAGGCGGGGTTCCCATGATAAGGCTCAGCCTATAAAAATCGATCCGCGTATGAGGGCTCTTTCGGCGGGGAAGGGCCGACCTCAACCTATTAATAAATCCCTCCCCCTTGATCCTGGTGAGAATGAAAGCTATAGAATATCTCGAGCACACCGCCGACGTCAAGTTCCGGGCCCGGGGCAGGAGCCTGGAGGAGGCCTTCGAGAACGCAGGCCTGGCGATGCTCGGCGCCATGATAGACCCTGCTACCGTCAGGGCGGAGGAGACCTGGCCTGTCGAGATCGAGGCGGATTCCCTGGAGGCGCTCCTCTACGACTGGCTCTCGGAGATCCTC
The DNA here is from genome assembly GCA_020844795.1 of Methanothrix sp. Classification (GTDB taxonomy): domain Archaea; phylum Halobacteriota; class Methanosarcinia; order Methanotrichales; family Methanotrichaceae; genus Methanocrinis. The sequence continues at coordinate 1,434,844 of CP086218.1, forward strand.
TACCTCTTCGAGGTGGAGCTGGCGGCGTTCTCGAAGTTCGAGGTGGAGATCGAAGAGGGTGAGGGGGGCTGGAGGCTTTCTGGCCGGATCCGAGGGGAGAGGGTGGACCCCGAGAGGCACTTCTTCGATACCGAGGTGAAGGCGGTCACCCTCCACCAGTTTGAGATAAAGAAAGAAGCGGCGGATGGTGGAGACGAGATCTGGACCGCCCAGGTGGTTTTGGACGTTTGAGGTGATGGCATGCTGAATAGGGTTGATGATAACATATTTGAGGTGCCGATGGGCCACCAGAAGGGGATGCGGGTCCCGGGAAGGATATTCATCTCCGATAAGCTCCTCGCGCAGGTCGAGCCGGGGACCATCGACCAGGTGGCGAACGTAGCCACCCTCCCGGGCATCGTCAAATACTCCATGGCGATGCCCGACGCCCATCTCGGCTACGGATTCCCCATCGGGGGCGTCGCCGCCTTCCGGGAGGATGGGGGGGTCATAAGCCCCGGAGGCGTCGGCTTCGACATAAACTGCGGCGTACGTATGCTCAGGACAGACCTCTTCGCGAAGGATGCGGCACCGATGATATCAAGCCTCGTCGACGACCTCTTCCACGACGTACCCTCCGGCGTCGGGGCGAAGGGGAGGCTGCGGGTCTCGGAGCACGAGCTCGACGAGGCCTTCACCAGGGGGGCGGCCTGGGCGGTGGAGGCTGGCTATGGCGTCCCCGAGGACCTGGAGCACTGCGAAGAGAACGGATTTATGGAGGGAGGAAAGCCGGATCAGGTGAGCCTCAAGGCGAGGAAGAGGGGGCGGCCTCAGCTGGGGACCCTGGGGAGCGGAAACCACTTCCTGGAGATTCAGAAGGTGGACAGGATATTCGATGAAGGCATCGCCAGGAGGTTCGGCCTCTCCGAAGGGCAGATTACCGTGATGATCCATTGCGGATCGAGGGGGGCGGGCCACCAGATCTGTACCGATCACCTGCAGGTTCTGAGCCGGGCGGTCCGAAAGTACGGTATAGAGCTACCCGATAAGCAGCTCGCCTGCGCGCCCCTGGGCACACCAGAGGCGGATAACTACTTCGGGGCGATGGCGGCGGCGGCGAATTACGCCTGGGCCAACCGCCAGATCATCTCCGCCTGGACGAGGGAGGTATTCGAGAGGCACTTCGCCGACGCAAAACTCGACCTCGTCTACGACGTCGCCCACAACGTCGCCAAGGTGGAGGAGCACTCCGTCGACGGGACGATGGAGAGGCTCGTCGTCCACAGGAAGGGGGCGACGAGGGCCTTCGGGCCGGGGAGGCGAGAGATCCCGGAGGCTTACCGGGATCTGGGCCAGCCGGTGATCATACCCGGGTCGATGGGGACCCCCTCTTACGTCCTCTGCGGCGGAGAGGGGGCGATGCGTCTCACCTTCGGGTCCGCCTGCCATGGGGCGGGGAGGATCATGTCCAGGACCCAGGCGAAGAAGATCTACGGGGGGTCTGAGGTGAAAGAGGCCCTCTCGCGGCGCGGGATCAAGGTTATGGCGACCCACCCGAAGATGCTCGCCGAGGAGGCCCCCGAGGTCTACAAGCCGAGCGACGAGGTCGTAGAGGTCGTCGATCAACTGGATATAGCTAGGAAGGTGGCGAGGGTCGTACCTCTGGGAGTCTCCAAAGGATGAGGCTTTCTGTCGTCCTGGTGGAGCCGTTGTACGAGGGGAACGTCGGCTCTGTAGCGAGGGCGATGAAGAACTTCGGCTTCTCCGACCTCGTCCTCGTCCGCCCCTGTTATATCGGGGAGTTCGGTCTCGCCATGGCATCCCACGCGAGGGACCTGATGGAGGGGGCGAGGGCCGTGGAGAGTCTGGAAGAGGCGGTGGCGGGAGCAGACCTCGTCGTCGGGACGACAGGTGTGAGGGGCCGATCCACCGACCGTCACCTCCGGGTTCCGAGTCTCACCCCCCGGGAGCTGGCCGAGAGGCTCGGAGGGACTGCGGGGGATGTGGCCCTCCTTCTAGGACGGGAGGACGACGGCCTCTCCCGCCAGGAGCTTGCTCTCTGCGAGATCGTCGTATCCATACCCACCAGCCCCGGTTATCCGATAATGAACATATCCCACGCCGCAGCCGTCCTGTTTTATGAGCTCTCCAGGGTGGAGGCCGGAGAGGTCAAGCTCGCCGGCAGCGACGACCTCGCCCGCCTCCTGGCGAGGCTTCGGACCGCTCTAGTCGAGTCGGAGTACCACCAGCATAAGCTCGAAAAGACGATGCTGATGCTGAAGAGGATCTTAGGGAGGGCGATGCTGACCGACCGGGAGGTTCAGACCCTCTACGGGATCGTAGGGAACCTCCGGTGGGGTGCGGTCCACCGGGGCGGCTCCTTCGAGATGGGCGGAGAGGTCGAGAGAGGCGTCGGCCCTTCGGGGGGGATGGAGGCCGGGGCGCTGCCGGATGAAAAAAGGTGAGGTTTGATTGGGGTCATAGGCCCCCAGGCCTCAGGTCTCGCATTCTAAAATCCGGGATCAGACGTTGACGACGTAGGTCCCGGCTATCTTGTCGTGCCACCCCTGTTTCTTCTTGTCTATGAGGATCCAGACGTAACCGAGGAGGATCACCACCGCGGATACTATCATCCCGATCCACCGGAGGAAGCCCTTGAAGTAGCCTATAGGATAGGTACCGTCGGTCCCGATCAGCTTTATCTTCATGGCCATCATACCCGGGGTCTGGCCGTTTCCGAAGAAGTACGTGTAGTAGCCGACGGATACCACCACCCCCAAAGAAACGATTATCCCACCTAAGCTCCCGCCTACGTTCATCGAGATGTAGTTGAGGACCGATCCGATCACACCGACGATGATATTGTCGATGAGGTATGAAATCAACCTCGGTCCCGGACTCGCCAGATTGAGGGGGATCTCCCCCCTCTCCGCCATCATCTCATTCTCCATATCCCTGTACCTCCCAGTGAAATCTACGGCGATAGGTCATATTTAATATATATAAATAATTTCGCTTATAATCGGGGCTGGGGATTTTTGACTGGTCATGATCTTACCACATAGGTCCCGGCGATCTTGTCGTGCCACCCCTGCCTCTTCTTGTCGAAGAGGATCCAGATGTATCCCAGGAGGAGGAAGATCCCCGATATCTCCATCCCGACCCACCGGAGAAAGCCCCTGGGAAGGCCCACCGGCTCGACGCCGTCCGTCCGGACCAGCCTGATCTCTACGAGCCTCATCCCCGGCGTCTGCCCCTTCCCGAAGAAGTAGGTGTAGTATCCTATCCCGATCGCCGCCATGATGAAGTGAGTAGGGTGGAAGACCTCTCCAAAACCGCTCCCGACTATCGACTCCCCCATCTCGCCTCCGGAGAGGAAGATCAGGGCGATATAGATCACGCTCAATACTATCAAGTCGACGATGAATGACGAGAGCCTCTGGCCGACGGTGGCCAGGTCCTGGCCCCCTTCGACGTTCTTCGCTTCGGTCTCATCCATTATTCAAACCACCAGCTTGGGATCTTCATCGATAAGGTGCATCGGGCTGGTATAAATATTCGATATATTCGGGATCTATGGGCTCTGAATTAACGTCTATGGATAGGAAGCGGGTGGAATAGACGAAAAAAAGAGGGTGATAAAGGAGGTTGATCGGGGGATCGAGAGACGAATAAAGGTGCCTTAAATTTGCCTTAAAGAAGCTGCCTTAAAGGTCAGACCTCCCAGGCCGCGATCACCTTCTCGATGTTTATATAGTCTCTTCTTCCCTTCGTCTCCAGCACCAGAACGCCGTCGGCGGATCCGACGACCCTGCCGCGGAGGCGCTGGTCACCGTCTCCGCCGAAGTAGACCTCGATCTCCTTGTTGTAGAGATGCTCAGATACAAATTTGTCCATCACGAGCCATCACCTCAAATAAGCTCTTTGATAACATAACGGGCTTAAACTAGATATAATTTATGGTTATTCTCCGAATTCTGCCCAAGATCAGAAAAATCAAGCCAAAATTTAAATCAACTTGATTAAGCAGTTCTTACTCGGATCAACTGTAGTTGTTGATCTAAAAATCTTTCATCAAGTCAAATCGAGTTTAGAAGGCCGGAGAGAGGGGTGGGCAACTCCCAGGAAGATACCCCGGCCAGCTTCTCTTCCGAGGATCGTCCTCGGACTCTCATCTCGCGGCCCTTTTGATGGAATCCTCGACGCAGTCCCCGATGATCTACCTCGCCCTAGGGAGGATGGTCTCCTTCAGCTCAGGGTCCTGGTCGATGCGGGCGGTGCATGGGTATGCGTGGTGCACCTCCGATATCCTCTCCCGCAGGTGGGGCTTCCTCGCCTCTGCAGAAGACCAAGACCTTCATGCATCCCCTTTTTGTCGGCCACGGTATCTACCCTTTGTCCGACGTCCCTTGCCCCCCGGTCCCTGCTACCACCTCTCTGAGCCCCGGGACCTCGTCGAGAAGCTCTTCTAAGGATATGGCCTCTCCATCGATGTCCAGGGCGACGGCACCCCGGGGTCCCAGGGCGACGACCGCCTTCGCCCTCTTCATCCCGACGAAGGAGCCCCCATCTCCTCCGACCATCGAGGATGAATGAAACTCCGAGACTGCCACGAGGGTGACCTCGCCGACCTGGAGGGGGCCGTCTGCCCCTAGCTTTCCTAGATTCACCCGATCACCATTTATCTATAGTCGCGTTTTTGTACAAAAATGGTGAGGGTGAGCAGATGGTAGACGATCTCAGCGGCATAGAGCCCCGGCAACTCTGGGGTCACTTCAATGAACTGAGGAAGATACCCCGATGTTCCAAGGACGAGAGGAAGGCGGCGGAGTACGTCCTCTCCGTCGGGAGGCGGCTTCGCTTCGATTCTGAAATGGACAGGGCCGGAAACGTCGTCGTCAGAAAGGCCGCCACCCCCGGGAGGGAGTCCTCCCCAGGAGTCCTCCTCCAGGCCCACCTCGACATGGTCTGCGAGAAGAACAGGGACAACGATCACGACTTTTTGACCGACCCCATAGAGGTCGTCGTCGAAGGAGGTTTCGTCTCGGCCGTTGGGACGACCCTGGGCGCCGACAATGGGATCGGGGTCGCCGCCGCCCTCGCCGTCCTCGAGGACCCAAGGGCGGTCCACGGACCCCTGGAGCTCCTCTTCACCGTCGATGAGGAGGACGGGATGTCTGGAGCGAAGGGGCTGGAGGTGGGGCAGATCTCGGCGAAGATGATGATCAACCTGGACACCGACGACCCCCACGCCGTCTACGTCGGCTGCGCCGGAGGTGAGACCTCCAACCTGCGCCTTCCCGTCGGATGGGTCCGGCCCGACCAGGCCGCATCGGTGGCCTTCGAGGTCTCCCTCCTGGGACTTCGTGGAGGCCATTCCGGCGTCGACATCCACCTGGAGCGGGGCAACGCCATCAAGCTCCTCGGCCATCTCCTCTGGGTCGCCGGGGGGAGGGTCTCCCTCGGCCTCTCCTCCCTCAGGGGCGGTGACAAGCACAACGCCATCCCGAGGGAGGCGGAGGCGGTCGTCGTCGTCCCAGGGGATGAGGCGGAGGCCTTCCGCTCCCTGGTGGAGGAGATGGGCCGCACCCTCCAGGAGGAGTACAGGGTCGTCGATCCGGGCCTATCGGTCTCGGTCTCGGCCGTAAAGATGCCGGTGAAGGTCGCAACGCCGGAGGGATCGCGGAGGGCGATCGGCCTCGTCGCCGCCCTCCAAAGCGGCGTTCTCCGGTGGAGCCCCGAGATCCCTGACCTCGTCGAGACCTCGACGAACCTCTCCGTCGCTTCCACCGGGGAGGACGAGATCTTCCTCCAAACTGCCTCCCGGTCGTCGTCGAAGGCGGGCCTAGAGACGACGACGGCCGCGATCCGGGCTGCGGCGGCTCTGGCGGGGGCGGGGGTCGAGAGAGGGGAGAGATATCCAGGAAGGCTCCCGGTCCTCGATTCAAAGCTTCTTTTGGCCTGTAAGCTGGCTCACCGGGACCTCTTCGGCCGGGAGCCGGATGTCAGGTCGATCCACGCCGGCCTCGAGATGGGGATCCTCGGGGAGAAGTTCCCCGAGATGGATATGGTCTCATTAGGGACTACCATCGAGCACCCCCACTCCCCGGCGGAGAGGGTGAAGATATCGGCGGTGGCGGAGTTCTATAGGTTCCTCCTTGTGGCTCTGGAGAAGGTTTCGGAGATGGAGTGGAGGGAAGGGTGGGGGGGCGCTCTTTCGGCGGAAGGCCCCAGGGATGAACTGCAAGGATCAGAAGATCGGTCTAAAATGAATCGAGGTTCTTACATCTCCTCCCCAGGTAGTCCCTGTCGATCACCTCGAGCCTCTTGGGTCGGTTGAGGATCCAGCCCTTCCCCGCCTTCTCCAGCATCCCCTCGATCCGGATCTTCTTATTCCCTTTGTGGGCGTCGATCGCCAGCTGATACGACATCTCGTCGAGGCAGATCTTTACGGGGATGGCGTCGTGTCCTTCTAATCCAAGGGCCTTGATCCTTATCACCATCACGCCTCTCTCCTTCTCCGCATCACATCTGAGCTGGGTTACATAACCGTGAAGCTCCGCGTACCCTTCGGGGGGGGCCTCCTCGAGGATGCGGGCTGCCGCCTCGAGATACGTCTTCGCCGGCGGGCTCAGTCTCAGGTCGATGGCGACGTCGCCGGGAACGGCGTACATGGGGTCGAAGGTCGCGGATATGGCGATATCGGTCCCCGCCCCCACATCGATAAGGTCCGTCAGCACGGCGCACATGTTCGAGTTGAGGCCCCTTGAGGAGTTCTCCGCGATGGGGCGGGGGTTCCCCAAGGCGACGGCCTCCTGGACGTCTTTAAGGCCCCGCAGGATCCGGAGGATCGATCTCCTCTGGATCGGGTCGATGACCTCACCGTCGACGGCCACTTCACACCTCTTAGGTAGAGGAAGGTGAAGGTCTGCGGTGCAGCCGCCGGATCTGCCCAATCCGAGATAGCAGGGTTTGACGATCTCCATCGCCTCCCAGAGCTTCCTCGAAAAGGCCTTCTTTCCCGGGTCCAGCTCGGAGCAGGCGCTGAAGATCAGCAGATCTCGGAGGCTCTGGTATAACGAGATCCCATCGCGGATGGGGATCATCCCATTCTCGGCGTCCGGGGTGAAGATCTGAACTCTTATAGAGTCGCTGACGGACGATATCTGATCGAGGAGATCCTCATATCTCCGGCCTTCGAAGGTGGATATACGTCTAAGAGCTATGTTGATAATTTTATTATAATCATAGACCTCTTCTGTAGACGGGATCAATATGAGAGCGCGATCGTCGGTCCCGGCGATGGGTCCCGGGGATCTATACTTGATGAGGTCGTCCCGTCCGAATTTCACCCTCTCCCAGCCTTCGGATTCCAGGTATCTCATCAGGACTCTGAGGTTAATCCCTCTCGTACGATCCGCCTTCGACGAAGGCCGGGTCACTGAGAATCCCACCGTGGGATCTCGGAAGGGTGTCTTCTTCGTCTTCGTCTTCTTCCCACGATGGAATTAAATATTATATAAAATGTATTCGCCAAGTGTTTTAAAATTATGATCCGCTTCTTATCCTTCCTCGGCTGAAATTTCGGCGGCTTTGTACCACCAAGATCGAGGAAGGATCTCATACCGGTCCCCGACCGCTATCACGATATCCGGATCTTGAGGCGTTGCTGCCCAAGCTCATAGCTGCGGCTGAGATATCTGCCATTGTCAGATCTTCCCGGCTGTTTTGGAGGGCGAGATTCATCTGATCACCCGCATCCTTTTTGGATTCTAGGTTCGTCCCAATGCTAAAAAAGATTTTGGCCAGCCGAGCGCCCAGAATATTTATAGAATTATTATGTAATTTTATTTTTTATAATTATGGCGGCGCGAAGCCGAGGCCTGCCCCCAAGCCCGTCATTCTTCACCCGCAAGCATTGGTCATCGGTTAAGAGAAAAATCGCGATGCAATAGCATTCCGGGTAGCAAGCCCACCGAGTCTGGCGGGATCGAAATGGGTGCAGCAATCCGTTCTCAAATTCTGACCTCATTCTTGCAACGCATAAAGCGTAATATGAACTTCAAGATAAAGGCATTTTATTTCCTTAACCGATGACCGATGCACCCGCAAGGATTGCCGATAAATTGCCGATAACTTGCAGCTTCTCCCCCGCTTCGAGGGGTCCTTCATCACTAACATCACCTGAATCTTGATCGGTCCCGGGATGGGCAAAACAAGATCGTAGTTCTATCGTCGGTCCGATCTCAGAGCAACCTCTTAAACTCTTCCAGGCTAATGCTCTTCTCGTCTTTACTGCCAGCGATCACAGATGAGTCATGAAGATCCTCCTGCTCGTCTTCATCCTCCAAGCCCGCAAGATGCGCCTCGATCGCCTCCCTGCTGTTGCTAAAGGCCTCCTCGATCGTCTCACCCTGAGAATAGCATCCGGGAATCTCCGGCACCTCCGCCCAGAAGCCGCCCTCCTCCGCCGGGTGTATCAGAACCGTGTATTCCATGACTCCATCATGGGGCGGAGGCCTCAGCAGACCTTCGCCCCTTCCTCCTCAGCCTTCTTCCCCTCGATCTTCTCCAGCTTCTCCACTACCGGCCTCGTCGATACCGAGTTCATCTCCATCCCCAGCTCCTCGGGCGCAAGGCCCAGGGCGAGACCCGCCATCTGGGTGACGTATAAGATGGGGAGATCGATTTTTTCGCCGAACTTCTTCTCCAGGAGCGGCTGGTTGGCGTCGAGCATCAGGTGGCATAGCGGGCATAGGGCGACGACGAAGTCAGCGCCGGAGGCCCTGGCGTTTCGGAGGATCCGGATGAGGGTCTCGGCGGCCGCCTCCTCCTCGGGCATGAAGATGGGGCCGCAGCAGCACTTCATCTTTAATCTGAAGTCGGTCGGCTCGGCGCCCAGGGTCCGGATCAGGTCTTCGAGGATCTTAGGGTTCTCGGGGCTGTCGATCCCGCCGCCGGGCCTCGTCAGGAGGCAGCCGTAGTAGGGGGCGGCCTTGAGGCCGGCGAGGGGCCGGACGATGAGGTCCTTGGGGCTTTTCTCGGACTCCCGGCCTTGGTCTTTCTCCTCGGCCTTGCGGAGGGCTTTCGTGATCGTCTCGATGACGTGGAGGACCTCCTTTTCTCCCTCGTACTTCACCTCCAGGGCCTCGTTCACCCGCTCCCTGACTTTTCGGTCCTTCAGGTGGATCATGGCGGCCCGAAGCCTGCTGTAGCAGATCGAGCAGGAGGCCATCACAGGAAGCTCCGTCCTCACCAGGTTTCTTGCGGCGAGGGCCGTCGAGACCAGCTCATTTGAGACGTGGGTGGCGCCGCAGCAGTTCCAGTCGTCGATCTCCTCCAGCTCTATGCCGAGGGCTCGAGAGACCGCCCTCGTCGATATCTCGTACTCCCTGCCTGTCGACCGGGCGACGCATCCGGGGTAGTAGGCGAGCTTCATATCGGGCCCCCCGTCTCATCTTCGGATTCTGCAGCCTTCTTCGCCGCCTCCGCCATCTCTGCCCCACCAGCTTGCGCCGGCTCGGCCTCTCCTTCGTCTCCAAGGACTTCGAAGATCCGCCTCATCTCCTCCGTCCCCTCGATCCTCTCGCCCCTGGCGGCCTCGAAGCCGATCTCTATCTTCCCCTTGGGGACGAGCTCCGCGCCGAAGGCCATTATCTGAGCGGCAGAGCCGGGGCTTCGTATCATATACTCCGCCGAGAGGAGGAGCTCCGATATCCTCCCATAGTCCCTGATCTGGCGGGCGAAGATCTCCTCGAAGACCGAGTCTATGCACCTCATCCCCACCTCCTCGTAGACCGTCTTGAGGGCGGCGACGACGGCCATGGGCCTGATATTTCTCGGGCAGCGGACGGTGCAGAGGAGGCAGGAGGTGCACAGCCATATAGACCTGCTCGATAGAGCCTCCTCCTTCTCCCCTTCGAGGACCAGCTTTACGAGCCTTCTTATGGGGGTGTCCATCAGGTGAGCGGTCGGGCAGCTGGCAGAGCAGGTCCCGCACTGGATGCAGGTTATCACCTCGGAGCCGGCGAGGGCGAGGACCTTCTCTCTGAACTTCTCCCCCTCGGCCGTCCCGGTATTGGTTACCATTTCCTCTGCTGCCATCGCCATCGTCTGCGCCTTCGCAATCTCCATCTTCGCAATCTGCGTCATTTCTCCTCACCCCCTTCGGCATCGGCGGCAGCCTTCGCCGCCTCCTTCTTGATCCGGTCGCCTATCTTCTCCCCCGCCTCCTCGACCTCGTCCCTCTCCCAGACGAACCGGACCTTCGGCTTGTTGATCACCGCCTCGACCCCCGCCAGGGCCTCGTTGATCCTCGATAGGAGGTCGGGGTCCCTCGCCGGCGCCTCGACCTCGGGTATCGGGACCCGCTCGATATCCGGCGGTTCCACCACCCCGGAGAGGTCCGGCCTCCTCCTTGACTTCGTGACGATGGCGGAGATCGCCTCCTTCCACTCCTCCGCCCAGGGCGTCTCCAAAACCTTAGTATGAGCGACGCCGGTCCTCTCCACCTCTATGGCGAAGCAGTGGCATGCGTTGGCGCAGGCCCCGCAGAAGATGCACTGATCACCCTCGACCTTGACCCTGCCATCCTCGCCGATATACCAGCAGTCGGCGGGGCAGACGTTGAAGCAGGCGTGGCAGCCCAGAGGGTCGCATAGTGGAAGCTGCCGCTCGACGAGCCTTATATCCCCCTCGAAGGGCTTGGTTATGTCCATGGCGTCGTAGGGGCATACGAGGAGGCACCTGCCGCATCCGATGCACTTATCGGGGTCGACCTCGATCTCCCCGGAAAACTCAAACTCCTCCTCCAGCTCCAGGGGCTTGCCCTCTACCTTGATCGCCTCCTCGGGGCAGATACCGACGCATAGGCCACAATGGTCGCATAGGTCTTCGTCGACGAGGAGCTCCTCGAAGGGGAGGAGGTCGGTGGGGGTGGGCTCCTTCTCCTGAAGGAGGAAGGCCTCGCAGAACTTGGCGCACCTGCCGCAGAGGTTGCACTTCTCCTTATCAACCTCGATCTTCCCCTTCCCCTCCCCTACCTCTTCCTCCCGGAGGGGGCCGAAGAAGTCCCTGGTGGGAGAAAAGACGACGGTGATCGCCTCCGTCGGGCAGACCGGCTCGCATAATCCACAGGGGAGGCATTTCTCGTTCGGCTCGGCGTCGGAGAGGAGGCGGGGGTACTCTTCCATCTCCCTGTAGTCTCGTCCGTTCGCGGTCATCCTGTAGGCGTCGACGGGGCAGAAGGCGGCGCACATCCCGCAGAAGACGCATTTATCCAGGTCGATCAACACCGGTGGGGCGTCGAGGCCGGTGGCGATCTCGATGACGGGTCCCAGTTGGAGGGCGTTGACCGGGCAGAGGGCGACGCAGATACCGCATCCGTTGCATTTCTTGTAGTCGTAGTCGAGGACCTTCACCGAATCTTCCGACCTCTGGATCGACTTGATGTGTGAGCCCTCCACATCCATCTCCTTTTCGATCTTCATCACCATCAGTAACCGCCCCCAGACGGCTCCGGGGTGCCCGGAGGGGCAAGCTCTGTGCCCACCGGACCCATCTCCTTCAGCTCGCTGACGAACTTTCGAACCTCTTTAGCCAGGATCTCCCCTTCGCTCGCGGCACACCAGATGATCTTCACCCTGCCGGGGTTGATCCCCACCTTCTCGAGAACTCCCTTCAGGACCTGAACCCGCTGGTATGCCTGGTAGTTCCCCTTGCTGTAGTGGCACTCCCCGAGGCGGCAGCCGGAGATGAGGACGCCGTCGGCCCCACCCTTCAGCGCCTCGAGGACGAAGGCGGGGTCGACCCTCCCGGCGCACATCACCCGGATCGCCCTCATGTTCGTCGGGTACTGGATCCGGGACGTTCCGGCGAGATCGGCCCCGGCGTAGCTGCACCAGTTGCAGAGGAAGCCGACGATGAAGGGGTACTGGCCCTTCACCGCCGTCGCAGCCCTGATCTGGGATAGGATCTGCTCGTCGGAGAAGAGGGTCATATCGATGGCGTCGACGGGACAGGCGGCGGCGCAGGTCCCGCACCCCTTGCATGCAGCCTCGTCGACGAGAGCGGTTCCGTTGACGGATATCGCCTTCCCCGGGCAGGTATCGATGCATAGCTTGCAGCCGATGCACTTCTCGGGGTCGACGACCGCGACCACCGGATCAAGGGCGAGCTCCCCCCTCACCAGAAGCCCCATCGCCTTCGATGCCGCCGCCTCCCCCTGGGCTATCGAGACCTGGATCTCCTTGGGGCCGGAGGCGCACCCCGCTATGAAGACGCCGTCGATGTGGGCCTCCACGGGCCTCATCTTGGGGTGGGCGATCTCGAAGAAGCCGTCGGGCCTCTTGGAGAGGCCCAGGAGGTTTCCGACGACGTCTGCATCCCTGTTTGCCTCAAGCCCCGCCGATAGGACGACGAGGTCGTAGGGCTTCGACCGAAAGCCCCCCAGGAGGGTATCCTCGTAGTTGACCCTCAGGGCGCCGTCCACCTCCTCGACCTCCGAGACCCGGCCCCGGATGAAGTTGATCCCGAGCCTCTGGGCCCGGATGTAGAACTCCTCGTAACCCTCTCCCCCGGCCCGCAGGTCGAT
>CP086218.1:1447514-1463568 GCA_020844795.1 Methanothrix sp.
GAGGTAGGAGGTCATCGCCCTCCACTCATCTCATGATCTCATAAAAGTCCTTGTGGGGGTTTATCAGGAGCCTCTCGGCGATCTCCCCGGCCGTCCTCTCGGGGTCATCGGCCCGAAGAGAGAGCTTCCAGATAGAAGACCTCTCAACGGACCTTACCATATCGAAGCCGAGCCGGTTTCGGAGCCTCTTCTGGGCGGAGATCGCCTCTCCGTCCTCGATCCGCAGACCCACCTTCACCGGGACGTAACCCTCCTCAAAGTCGATGGAGTCGACGGTGGCCTTGTAGCTCTCCTTGTTCTCGTTCACCAGCTCCCGGGCGAGCCTCCTCGCCAGGCTTTCGGGATCTAGGACGGAGTCGTCGACCTCGATCGACCAGAGCCTCTCCCTTCTGAGGTCCTCCAGGACCGCCCCGTACCCCATCCTCCGGCGGAGGGTGTTCTTGACGGTCGCCGCCTCCGCGTCCGGGATCTTCAGCGAGACCCGCAGGTTGATCTTCATCTCATCACCTCGATGTACCTCTTCATCGACTCGAATATCCGCCTTCCAGGCCCCGGGGCAGTCATATCCCCCGCGCTCTTCGCCGAATCCGTCGGCGGGAGCTGCCAGGCGAAGGAAGATCTCTCGGGATGAGGCATCAGACCCAGAACGTTCCCCTCGGGGTTACAGATCCCGGCTATACTCTCCAGGCTGCCGTTGACGTTCACCGGAAACTCCCTCTCCACTCTGCCGCCCTCGTCGCAGTATCGGAATACTATCTGATCCTCCTCGTTCAACCTCTCCATCAGATCCTCGTCGGCGGTGACGAGGTTACCCTCGGCGTGGGCGAGGGGCATCGAGACGAGGTCTCCTTTATTCAAAATGAAGCTACCGCTGCACCTCCTCGCCGGGGTCTCGGTGCGGAGGGTCGTCCAGGCGCAGTAGAATCCGCGCCTCACGATCTCCCCCTTGGAGACCATCACGTTCGAGGCGAGGGCGACGTTTATTCCTCCAAGGCCCGGCAGGAGCCCCGACTCCGTCAGGATCTGAAAGCCGTTACAGATCCCGATGATCGGCTTTCCCCTCTCCGCCTCCTCCCGGAGGGCGTCCATCACCGGCTCCTTGGAAGCTATCGCCCCCGCCCGGAGCCTGTCCTGATAGGAGAATCCGCCGGGGATTATGTACCCGTCGAAGGCGGAGAGCTCTTCGGCCGGCCGGTTCCACCGAAATAGCTCGCCGGATAGGCCGGAGCTTCGAGCCGCCACCAGGGTCTCATGCTCGCAGTTCGTCCCAGGAAACTGGATGACCGCTATCTTCATCTCATCGCCTCCGATAGGCCTGCGGTCCAGCCCTTCTTCGCCGTCGAGAGGTCCATCAAAAGGACGGTCCTGCCTTTGCAGGTCATCACCAGCTCCGGCGAGCTGCTCACTATCCCTATCTTCATGATATCGAGGCCGTAGCCTTTGAGAAGCTCTTCGAGCTCCTCTTCGCCCCCCTCCCGGCACTCCAGTAGAAAGCCGGAGGACTCGCTGAATACCAGCCGGTCGGCGGGGAGGTCTGAGCCGGCAGCGTCGAGGTCGAGCTCCAGGCCGAGGTCGGACCGTCCGGCAAGCGCCATCTCGGCGGCCGTCGCTCCAAGGCCGCCGTTGGATATGTCGTGGGCGGAGATGACGAGCTTCTTGGCTATCGAATCTATGACGGCGTAGATCATATTCCTCTCCAGCTCGAACCTGACTATCGGGACGTTCTTGCCCGTCACCCCGTGGACCGTTCGGTAGTACTCCGAGCCGCCTAGCTCGTCGAACCGGGGCCCTATGAGGTAGACGGAGTCGCCCGCCCTCTTTAGCTCCATGGTGACGGCGTCCCTGACGTCGTCGATGAGGCCGACGCAGGCGATTATCGGGGATGGGTCCACCGCCCCGTCGGGAGACTCGTTGTAGAAGCTGACGTTCCCGGAGACTATGGGGACAGGAGTCTCTTCGTACCCCTTCAGCCAGAGGGCTTTGGCGGCGTCGGCAAGCCCCCTGACGCACTCCCTGAACTCCCAGAAGGCCTCTGGCTTCTCGGGGTTTCCAAAGTTGAGGCAGTCGGTGAGGGTGGCGGGGTATGCGCCGACGGCGGCGACGTTCCTCATCGCCTCGGCGACGGCCGTCGCCCCCGCCCAGTAGGGGCTGATCCTGCCGTAGAAGGGGTTGGAGTCCACCGATAGGGCGATGCCGAACTTCTCGTCCCGGACCGGGGCTATGAGGCCGGCGTCGGCCTCTCCGGGCCTGATGACGGTGTTGCCCTGGACCTCGGTGTCGTAGTACCGGTAGATATGCTCTCTCGAGGAGACGTTCGGCGATCCCAGGATCTTTAGGAGGATCTCGGTGAGATCTTCGGGGGCGGAGATCTCCGGCTCTTCGAGCTCTACGACCCGGGGCCTCTCCTCCCTATCATAGCGGATCCCTCCGGTGAGGTGCTGGATGGAGACGTTGCAGGTCACTTCGCCTCGATAGCGGGTGACGTACCTGCCGTCTGTCGTGACCTTTCCGACGACGGAGGCCCTCGCCCCCTCGTAGACGTTGGGGAGGTCCCAGTCCTCGTTGTATATCTTCAGCGCCCGGGGGGTCAGCTCTGGGGGACAGATCAGCATGAACCTCTCCTGGGTCTCGGCGCAGGCGACGACCTCGGGGGGGAGGTCCTCGCTCGCCTTGTGGAGGAGGTCGAGGTCGAGGTCCATCCCGTACCCGGCGCTCGCTCCCATCTCCGAGGAGGCGCAGGTGAACCCGCCGCCCCCCAGGTCCTTGAACCCGATGACGATCCCCTCCTGGCGGGTGAGCTGGAAGAGGGCCTCGTTCGCCTTGAAGAGGACGTTCTTGAGGAAGGGGTCGGGTATCTGGATCGCCCCCCTGTTCGCCTCCTCGTCCTCCTCCCGCAGCTCCTCGGAGGCGAAGGTCACCCCGCCGAAGCCGCTGGAGTCGGTGGGCTTTCCTACGACGATGACGTCGTACCCCTTCTCCCCCGCCCCCGCTGGCGCGCGGCTTTTTATGATCTCTCCCCTCTTTACGACCCCCACGGCGACGACGTTCACCAGGCAGTTGGAGTCGAAGGAGTCGTCGAAGACGACGTCTCCGGCGATGATGGGGACCCCCAGGGCGTTGCCGTACTGCCAGATGCCGTCGACGACCCCCTCTGCCACCCACCGGACGTGATTCTTATCTTTGCCGTAGGGGTCGCCGAACCGGAGGGGGTCGGCGGTGGCTACGACCTTGGCGCCCATGCAGTTGACGTCTCTTACGATCCCGCCTATGCCGGTGGCCGCCCCCTCGTTGGGCAAAATCTGGGAGGGGTGGTTGTGGCTCTCGTGGGCTATGACGACGCACCACTCGTCGTCGATGGCCACGATCCCCGCGTCCTCCTCGGGGCCCTGGACGACGTTGGGGCCCTCTGTATGGAGAAACTCGTTGAGGGTGGCGCGGCTGCTCTTATAGGAGCAGTGCTCGCTCCACATGGTATCGTAGCTGAAGAGCTCCGGGATGGTGGGGTCCCTTCCCAGGGACTCTGCTATGGATCGCGCCTCAGAAACCGATAGGCCAAGGCCAGCGCTTCGGAGGGCGGCATCGACCTCATGGTCTTTTAGACCGATTATTCTCAACGGTGTACACCTCGTATTGTGGAGGTAACTATGCCTCCATAGGCCGTTATGTATCTATCGATCAGGGAGAAAGCCCTCCCGCCCCCCAGAGCGGAGGTGGAGACGGGCGGCACGACGGCGGCAAAACCTTTAAAACAGGAGAGGATACATCCGACCATGGTCATGGTGGTGATCTGCGACGACTCGGAGATCGAGGTCCCCGACTGCGAGAGGTGCGCGATCTGCAACCGTCCCCTCCAGGAGTACGACGAGGTGACGGGGACGGGGATCCTCGGATACTACCACTGGACCTGCGTGACCCACTTCGATTAGGGCGGGGGTAACCAAGCCAGGTCAACGGTGATAGACTCAAGATCTATTCTCGCAGGAGTTCAAGGGTTCGAATCCCTTCCCCCGCACGTATTTACCATTAATTTAAAAGAGGCCCGTCACTTCTGCCCCTTCGAATCGCTGGTAGCCTCTCTCTTGAGCGCCAGCTCCCTGGCCCTGGCGTAGGCAGCCTCCGCCTCTTCGGCCCTTCCCAGGGCCTCGAGGGCGGCTCCCCTGTTGTACCAGACCTTGACGCTCTCTGGATCGATCCGGAGCGCCTCGTCGTAGGCCCGGAGCGCCTCATCGACCCGTCCCAGGTTTCTCAGGGCGAAGCCCCGGTTGTTCCAGGGCCAGGAGAGATGGGGGTCGAGCCGGATCGCTTCGTCGCTGCACCGGATGGCCTCCGCGTACCTGCCCAGGCCAGCCAGGGCTGCTGCCTTGTTATTCCAGGCTCGGGCGCATTCTGGATCCAGTCTGATGGCCTCGTCGTATGCTAGGACGGCCTCGGCGTACTTCCCCTGCGAATAGAGAGAATCCCCTTTATCCAGCCGATCCATCGCCTACATCGCCCCCAATCGAAAACCTCCAAGAATAATCAGTTCCTATCTTGATCTCCTCGCCAGATCTGCGAATAAGGCCGTCTCCGATCTAAAAGCAGATCGCCCTTCATATATGGTGATGACCTAACCCGATCCCAGCTCCTTAAGAGCCTCAGAGGCCGTCTTTCGGACAGCTTCTGCCTGATCCTTCGAAGCCAGATGAGCGAGGGGCTCAACGGCTCGCCGATCACCTATCTTGCCGAGGGCCTGAGCCGCCCTCCACCGGACACCATAATGCTCATCCTCGAGAGCTCGGATGAGAAGATCCACGGCTCGGGGATCCCCGATCCTGCCGAGGGCCTCGGCTGCCGCTTCTCTGACCCACCTGTCCTCATCCTTTGAAGCGAGATCTGCTAACGGCTCAGAGATCCTCGAATCGGATAACCGACCCAGGGCCCGGGCCGCCTGGCGGCGGACCATCCGGTCTTCATCTTTGAGAGCCTCGGTCAGAGGCTCTACAGCCCTCGAATCTCCTATGCTCCCGAGGGCTGGAGCCGCCTGCCACCGGACGCTCCAGTCCTTATCTTTAAGGGCCTCCGTCAGAGGGACGACGGCCCTCGAATCTCCTATGCTCCCGAGGGCTGAGGCGGAGGCCTGACGGACCATCACGTCCTCATCCCTGAGAGCCTCGATGAGGGGATCGACCGCTCTGGTATCGCCCATATTGCCGAGGGCAGAGGCGGCAACTTGACGGACCCGGGGAGACTCGTCCTTCAAAGCCCTGATGTGATCCTCTATTATGGACATATCAAGCCCTCATCAAGCCCTCGACCCACGGTAACAGCTCTGATCTCAATACTCATCCCACCGTACATTCATGCTGATGCCAACCACAAAAAGCGTTTCGGTCTTTCTGGGAATAGGCCCCAAGCCTCCGGGATTCAGGAGGGGCTGGGGGATCCGTTGCGGAATCTCTCCCCCTGGCCCCGCCTTCGACTACAGATCTCAAGGCCGAGATCTCCGTCCATCTACCCACTCAAAACCCCCTTCTCAGGAGATCGCGGCCGATAAAGACCGCCCCCGAGTCCATCATCAGGAGAGGGAATATGGGTATCCGATAACGTACCCGGGCCCTATTCTATATAACGGCCTATAACCTCGCGGATCTCTCCACCAACTGCCATCTATATGAACCGGCTGAAACGGGAGGCTGTAATATGCCGGATATGGAGGCCCGTCCAGGAAGGCCCTCGCGACAGGATACCATTCATCGTGGTAGAGCCTATCGTCATAAAATCTCACCGCTAATGGATAGCTAAAAGCGGCGCCATCCCAATAGTACCGCGAAGCTGGATACCATTGATCTTCCGCAATCACCGTGGTGGGATAGCCAAACGCACCATAGTAGGTGATGCGACCGATGCCGGACGAGAGCCAGTCAGGGGGCTGGAGATCATAAGCTTCTTTCGATGATGCCGCCGCTACAGTTACCAGAGAGAGGCAGCCGAGGAACAATACCAATTTTCTCATATCACTAACCTCAGTTTCTCCGCGTATTATTCTCCCCACCTTCGGTATGAGTCCTCAAGGTAAATAACAATTACGCCATATAGGGATGAAATCACCTAGCACAGTACGGAGTCATGACGCCTCTGACGATCAATCTGAGGAATCCTTAAAGACATCTCCACCGGCCCTCCCGGGGGGGAGAGTACTCTAAGAACGCATCTTCTGCCCTTCAGCCACCTCCTCTCGTCTCAGCCTCGGGGGAGAGATGAAGGTGGTGGCTGATCCGACGAGCTCCTCTATCGGAGGATAGGATGCCGGCGTAAGAATAATTTTATACGATAAGACCCAAGATGATCATTATTCGTGATATATGGTGAGGTATCCGTCATGATCAAACTCTTCAAGAAGAAGGATATCACTGCTAAGGAGAAAGAGCGGAAGAAGAAACAAGATGAACGACGGAGGCGAGCTCAAGCGAGAGGGCAGAAGCCTATAAGATAGAGGTTGCCCCTCGGGACGTCTCTTAAAAGGAATTAGCTGGAGGCTATAGGGTTGAAGATCGCAGTGGATATCGACGGCGTCTTGGCTGATCAAGTCGGTGCCGCCTTGAAATTTATTGAAGAAGAATATGGCCTGAAATATCTGAAGAGCGACATCGATCGTGCACGCTGGACCTTTGAAGGGAAGGAATTATGGTCTGAGATCGGCAGGCGGTTGGCAGATGCGGAATACACTTTAAATTTGCCGCTAATAGAGGGATCCCAGTGGGGGATAAGGTATTTGGCCCATCATGAGGTCTTTGTAGTCACCGCCAGGCGGCCCGACGCAGAAGAGGCTACCAGACGGTGGCTGAATATCCATTTCCCGACCCTGAAAGGCTACTACCGTACCCGGACCGGTGCAAAACAGAAGATACCCTCCGACGTATTGGTAGACGACCTCGACCTCAATATCGTGGAGTTTGTCAAGAGCGATCCCGAGCGACGAGGCATATTATTCTTACACCCGTGGAGCATCAACGGCACGGATATCGAAGATTACTCCGATCAGGTAAGCTACTGCCCCCAGTGGGATGGAGTGGTGAAGGCCATCGACGATATCGATAGCCGAGGATAGGTCGGTCATCCTGAATCTCGACCGCCCATGGTGTTGGAGGCCATCTCTTTTCAATCGAGGGAAGAGGCGACGACTGAAGAGAATATGATATCTTGGCGACTCAACCGCAAACTACAAATATAGATAACGATTATATGTTATCTTTGCCGCATTTCGCGCTGTAAGAACGGGGAAGAAATACCGGCAAGCTCTTCAGGCCAGACCTGAGAGGTGCTCTCCTCGGGGCAGCATCCGGGAAAAATGGAACGGCTGATGACCAACGGGGTCAGAAATCTGCACGCCGTAACAGGCGATGCATATAACTAATCAGCCAAATCCGAGTCTCCTCGCCAAGGGCGGGATGCGGCCCAAAGCTCTCGCAGAGCAGGCTACAGGCCCGGCAATCTGATGGCGCTTTCGGGTTCCATTAAAGACGCTGTGTAAAAGGACAGCGCTGTGCTTGCATTCTGACGATCTTTGAGTCGGGCTCGGGGCGGAACAGATAGACCACTCAAAGGGTTTCTCCCAAGAAAGGGGGGTAACCAAATATCGGTGCTGATCCGCCTGCGGCTCGATTTTACCATCTTCTAAAAATCGTTCCCTGCCTCTTTCAGGTTACATCCTCCTGGAGGCTGCTTCCAGGACAAAAATTCCATCCTGGCCCTCGAAGAGACGATCTATCGACATATATCAGATTAATGTTGATCCTACATAAATGATAGATTCTTATCCGTACAGCCCCAGGGTTTCTTAGAGACGAGAGCCGTAGCCTCGGTGGGCTCGGCGAGGATCGGATATAATGGAGTGAAGCGGGAATGAAGAAGATTCTGATATCTGCCGTCGTCATCATATCTCTATTGAGCTGTGCCTCAGCCTTTGATGGGAGGGGCGGCGTAGGGATGCGACCGGGGGAAGCTGAAGCAGAGATGCTATTTGATATGGGGATGGGAAGGCCGTGGGTCGGAGGCGATCCCCCACATAGAGGCTCCTTTGACCTGAGATTCTCCCAGTACTATTCGTGGACCGGATGGTCATCCTCCTCGATGAAACATATAGAACCGCCAAGGAAGCCCGATCCCCGGAGCAAGACCCCCACCACGGTCTACTTCAGCTATTCGATGCAGCCCGTCCCCTACGTCCAGTATAAGACCTATCCAACATACGGGGCCAACACCCTCTGGATCCTCGGGGACGGGAGCTGGACCCAATACGCTCAGGTCCCCCTGGGATCGAGCCTCTCCCTCCTGGCGACTTCGAGCCGGGGCGGCAGAGGATGTCTCTACGAGATAGACCCCTTCGCAAAGGTCTCGGCGAACAGCTTCAGCTTCTTTGCCGGAACCTCCCAGCTTGCCTTCTATGCAGATAAGCCGGGACGCCACCAGCTCTACTTCATCGTAGACGGCCAGGTATCCAACAGGGTGACCATAGACGTCGTCAGCTTCTATCCGCAATACGAACCCCCTGTGGCCTATCCGCCCCCCAGCGGCCCGTACTGGTAAGCTCGATCTTTCCGAGAACGATAACCACAGGCGGGGTCGTCCATGAGATGATCCCGCCAGGCCGCCACATATTCCGGCATCGCGGAGATCGATTCATCCTCTCCGGCCCCATCTCCTCAGAAATCGGCCATGGAGGATAAGTTCGGTCAACGACAGCATCATCCTACGCCGCGATCCCGTGATATCATAGCCCCTTCGGACCTTCCATATCCGGCACAACTATTTATTAGCTGAAAAGCTCCCTTTGAGGTATCGGAGGAGCGCCATAGAAGTTGAAGCCATGCCCGATGCCAAGACCGATTCAGGAACGTATGACTCCGACCCCTTCCTCGCCGAGATCAGGAGGCTGCGGGGCGGGGCGGATGGAGGCGACACCGAGGAGTGGGTCGAGAGGGCGGTGGACCTGAAGGTCGACCAGCTCCTGGACCTCTCCGAATGCCTGAGGGAGCTGGCGCCCTCTCCCGATATCGCCGAGATCAGGGACGAGTGCGAAAGGATCGTAGAGGAGATGGTCACAGGGAGGCTCGGGGGCGAAGAGGCGGTGGGCAGGACGGAAGCTTTCCTCTGCCGGGCCGCCTCCCTCATCATGGAGAGGCTGATGGACGAGATCGAAGAATAAGCCCGGGTCTTTTCGTGGTTTTTTAAGGCTTTTGGGTATTTGGTTTCTCGATCAGAGCTCCCTCGCCCGGAGGGGGAGCGGCTCCGAGATGGTCCAGGCGCCGCCTCCCGCCGGACCCGTCACTATCGCCTCTCTCGCCGGGGCCAGGTCGGGGGCGACCTCCAGAAGCCTCATGGTGTAGGGGTGGACGGGGCTCGTGGTGACTTCTCCCGTCGGACCCTCTTCGACGATCTTTCCAGATAGCATCACCGCCATCCTGTCGCTCACCTTCCTCGCGAGGGCTATATCGTGAGTTATGAAGAGGATGGCAAGCCCCCTCTTCTCCTGGATGTTCAAAAGAAGCTTCAGGATCTTCGCCTGGACGGAGGCGTCGAGGGCTGAGGTCGGCTCGTCGGCTATGAGGAGCTTGGGGTCGAGGACGAGGGCTCTGGCGATCGCCACCCTCTGGGCCTCACCGCCGCTGATCTGGTGGGGGTACTTTCTCAGGAAGGCGTCGTCGGAGGAGAGCTCCACCTCCTCCAGGACCCTCTTGACGATGGCGGCCCTCTCGGCGGGTCCGCCCAACTTCTGGACCGCCAGGGGCTCGCTGACGGCGTCGAAGACGTCCATCCGGTGGCTGATCGACTCTTTGGGGTTCTGATATATCATCTGGACCTTTCTGTAGAAACCCCGGTCCCTTCGGGCCAGGGGCACCCCCTCCAGCCTGATCTCTCCCACCTGGTGGCTGAAGAGGCCGATGACCGTCTTGGCGAGGGTCGTCTTGCCGGAGCCGCTCTCGCCGACGAGGGCGATCGTCTCCCCCTCGTAGAGGGTGAGGTCGACGCCGTCGACGGCGACGAACTTCCCGAACTTCGTTTTAATTTTCGATAGCTCCAGGAGGGGGACGATCCCGCCCCGGTGGCAGGCGATCATTCTATCCCCCACCTCCGCCAGGGGGGGGACCTCCTTATCGCATACGTCGATCCTCTGGGTGCACCTCCCGCTGAAGGGGCAGCCAGAGACTCCGTGGACCATCCTCCCCGGTATCCCCTGGAGGTCCTTTGTGGTGGTCATGTTCGGTGACGACCTGATGAGACCCCTGGTGTAGGGGTGGCGGGGGTTCTCCAGCAGGTCGCAGGTCTCGCCGATCTCGACGATCCTCCCGGCGTAGAGGACCGCCATCCTCCCCGCCAGCCTGGCGGCGGTGGATAGGTCGTGGGTTATGACGAGGGCGATCTTTCCCCTGATCCTCTCTTGCAGGAGCTTTGTGATCTGTGACTTCGTAACGGCGTCCAGGGAAGCCGTCGGCTCGTCGAGGATCAGGACCTGGGGGTCGTTGGCGAGGGCCATGGCGATGAGGGCCCTCTGCTTCTCTCCCCCGCTCAGCTGGTGGGGGTACGACCCTCCCTTCTCCTCTTCGAGCCCCACGGATGCCAGGAGGCTAAGGACCCGACCCCCGACGTCCCGGAGATATCCCCGATCCTGGTGGACAGAGATAGCCTCGTCGATCTGGTCGGAGACGGTCATGAGGGGGTCGAGGGCGTCCTCGACGTTCTGGAAGACCATGGCCATATCCTTCCCCCGGATCTTTCGCCGCTCACTGTCGTCCAGGGCTGCGATATCCACTCCATCGAGAAATATCCTCCCCGAGACCCTCCCCTCGACGAGGCCCATCAGGGCCAGGCCCAGGGTGGTCTTTCCGGCTCCCGACTCCCCGATGACGGCGATGGAGTCGCCCCGGGAGAGGTCAAGGTCGATCCCGGCCAGGATCTCGTCGCCTTCGTAGGAGACTTTCAAATCAGAGATTTCAAGCATATTCAGATCCATCCATCATGTTCCTTCTCCCTATCCCGGAGCCTCGGGTCGAGGGCCGACTCCAGGGCGAAGCCGATGAAGCTGAGGCCTATGAGGGTGATGGAGAGGGCGATCCCCGTAGGGAGGAGCCACCACTTCCAGACCTCCAGATATGTGAAGACCCTGGCGTACTGCATCATCTTACCCCAGCTCATCACCGAAGGGTCGGATATCCCGAGGAACGAGAGCCCCGCCTCCATGAAGACCGCCCTCCTGGCGTCCTGGATCATCGTCGCCACCAGGATCGGTCCCAGGTCGGGGATGAGGTGGCGGAGGAGGAGATGGGAGGGTCCGGCCCCGAAGGTCCTGGCGGCAGAGACGTGCATCCTCTCCTTGAGGGTGAGGGTCTGGGCCCTGATGACCCTCGCCCCCCCGGGCCAGGAGAGGGCGGAGAGGAGGAGGATCATGAATAAAACGTTCGGCCGCAGGTACGCCGCCACCAGGATTATTACGATGACGTCGGGGATGGCTATTGTCGCGTCGACTACCCTCATCCAGAAACGGTCGTAGAGGCCGCCGAAGATCGCCGCCGTCCCCCCGATGAGGACGCTGATGAACCCGGAGAGGAGGGCGACTCCGAAGGCGACGGATAGAGAAGTCCTGGCGCCGTAGAGGAGCTGGGTCCAGATGTCCTGGCGGGCGTCGTTCGTCCCGAGCCAGTGATCCCCCGAGGGGGGGCTGAAGGCGGGGGTGCTGGTATTCTCTCGTGGAGTGTAGGGGGTGAGGACGGGGGCGAAGATGGCGAGGAGGACCATCGCCCCGATGAGGAGGAGCCCCGCCCTCCCGACGTTGCTCCTGGCGACCTCGCGCCAGATGCTAACGTGCATGGCTCACCCTCGGATCGAGCCTTGAATAGAGGAGGTCCACCACCAGGTTTGCGGCCAGGACGACGACCGTCACCATCAGAAGGATCCCCTGGATGAGGGGGTAGTCCCTGGTGAGCAGGGAGTTGTAGAGGAGCAGTCCGACGCCGGGATAGGAGAATACGATCTCGACGAAGAGGGCTCCCGTGATCATCTGGGGGATGGAGAGGCCTGTGGCCGTCACCACCGGGAGGAGGGAGTTTCTCCCCGCGTGTCTGTACTTGATCTTCCCTTCAGAGCAGCCCTTCGCCCTGGCGGCGAGGATGAAGTTCTCCTGGAGGGTGGTGATCATGGTATTTCTGGTGAGAAGGTACGACGAGGTGACCCTCACCAGGACGAGGGCCGCCAGGGGCGCCAGAAGGTGGTGGAGGATGTCGATGGCGAGGGGGAGGCCCGATAGGCCGCTGTAAGGGGTGAGGGCCCCGGATAAGGGGATGAGCCCCAGGACCACCCCGAAGACCAGGAGGAGGACGATACCCATGAAGAAGTCGGGAAAGCCGTTTAGGAACATGAGCCCGGCGAGGAGGGTCTTGTCGAGGCGCTTGCCCCTGCGATATCCGGACTCGATCCCCAGGAAGAGGCCCAGAAGGGTGGATATGACCAGGGCCGACCCCGTCAAGAGGAGCGTCCAGGGGAGGAAGTCCAGTATGACTGAAAGGACCGGCTGATTGTAGTAGTAGGAGTGGCCGAGGTCGCCGCCCGCCAGGGCGAGGATGTACGCCAGAAACTGCTGGCCCATCGACTGGTCGAGGGCGAGCCTCTCGACGAGCTGGGCCTTCAGCTGGGGGGTCATGGCGAGGAGCGCCTCTTCCCCATAAATCGCCTGGAAGGGGTCACCGGGCATCAACCTGGGAAGGGTGAAGTTGAGGGTGAGGATGAGGAGAAAAGCTATCAGATAGTTGGAGAGAAAGGCGCCCCGTCCGAATAAGGCCTTCGCTCTCGCCACCGCCCTTCCGCCGTCCCAAACCACCTTCGGACTATCGAGGTGGCGGTCGTTATGTTCCTCCATCGAATTGCCAGCTCCAGGCACAATTAATAAATCCTGTCAATTAAGACGCTTAATTTCCCAACGCTCCACCTAAATCATCCATTATTTATGAAACTTTCCCGAATCGTATACATATCAAAGGATCAATTTGAGGCGATATAACACTAAATCCCCTGCAGAGTAAGAGTTCAGCCCGCCGATGAGGAGTATGCCGGGGTGTTTCAAACCTCCAGACCGTCCGGGGCGGCAAATCACGCAGAAGAACAAAAAGGAGGAGTATGCCCCGGAGATCGGGGCATCAGATCCCAGGAAGAAGAGCCATCGCCTAGACGAAGGCGATCCTGTTCAACGGTATCGGAACACCGATGGCTATCCCGCCCCTGGTATAATAGAGGTCCACTCTGCCGTTGTGGGCCCAATACCAGCGGGGGTAGTATAGGGTGAGGGCCGGAAGGTCCTCGGCGTAGAGCTCCTGGGCCTCGGAGATCATCTCGGCCCGGCGGTCCTCGTCCATCTCCCTCCTCTGATCCTCCAGGAGGTCGGCCAACCGGTCGTCATCGGTGTATCGGGCGCTGTTGAGGGTATCCTCCAGCGTCATCCTCCGGAGGTAGTCGGGGTCTGCGCCGAGGCCTCCGTGGCCGGATAGGGCGAGGTCGAAGTCCCAGGCCGTCACCTTGGAGTCGAGGGTGGCGCCGTCGAGGGACCGGAGGGTGACGACGAGGCCGACATCCTCCAGCTGCCTCTGGATCACCTCCGCCGCCCGGGATCCGGGCCAGCCGACGGACCCCCTCTCTGCAACCAGGATCTCCACCTTGGTGCCCCGGCGACCGAGGTCTGAGATCATTTCCCTCGCCTGGTCGGGGTCGTAATCATACGCCTCGACTCCGGGGTTGTACCAGTCGCTGTCGGGAGGGACCATCCCGGGGTTTCCCACCAGGCCCTGGCCCCGGAGGGTGATATCCACCAGAGCCTCGCGATCGATGGCATAGGCGAGGGCCCGCCGGAACTGCGGATCAGAGAAGGGCTCGATCTTATGGTTTATCATCAGTTTCGCGTTCCAGTCGAAAGCCCCCTCGATGATCTCAAGGCCGACGCCTTCGAGGGCCGAGACCGCCTCCGGCGGGATGGAGGCGGAGTCTACCGACCCCTGCCTCAGGGCGGCGGGGGCGGTCTGGTCGGAGACCTTGACGAAGACTATCCTTCCGACCTTCGGAGAGCCCCCCCAGTAGCCGTCGTGCGCCTGGTAGAGGTAGCTTCCCAGGGGCTTGTTGTAGTCGGCCAGGCTGAACGGTCCGGTCCCGATGAGGGCGTCCCTCTCCCTGTAGCTCCCGGGATCAAAGACCCCCTCCCAGACGTGGCGGGGGAGGATGGGTAGGGTGGAGGCTACGAGATCCATGAAGGGGGCGTAAGGCTCGGATAGGTACAGCTTCACGGCGTGGTCGCCGACCGCCTCAGCCGATTCGATTATGGCGGAGTCGACCCACTGGTAGGGGTGGCGCTTGATGTAATCTAATGTGAAGACGACGTCATCGGCGTCGAAGGGCTCGCCGTCGTGCCAGGTGACGCCCTCCCGGAGGGAGAAGAGGTAGGCTTTCTCGGCATCGATGTACTCCCACTCCTCAGCGAGGGCCGGAAGGTATCCCTGGTCGTCCTTCCATACGAGGGTCTCGAAGATGAAGCTCATCCGGACGTAACCTGGGCCCCGGGAGTAGTGGGCGTAGGGCGAGGGAAAGCCCCAGTCTCCTGTGGCATCGGCGATGGTGTACTCGGCGACCTCGCGGTCGGCGGCTCCGGCAGGTCCGGCGGCCACCAGCGCCAGGAGGGCGAGGGCCAGTCCAAATATCAGGGGTTTTAGCACTTTGAAGCACCTCTTTATAGACGGTCGGATCTCATGTTATGATGAAAAGTGCTATTCTGCTTATTTATGAATCTATTCGTTATAATTATATTAAAGGCAAAAATATCTTAAGTTCTAAATTTCAGGCAGGATCCTTCACCCTCCTTTTCGTGAAGGAGAGATGAAGTGGCGGGGCTGGCTTTAGAAGATAAAAAAAAATGATCAGGCCGGGTCCGGCCTATGCGGCCCTCAATACGAGGACCGGCCTTGTGCCGCTGTTGGAGACATCATAGGCGACGCTTCCGACGACCATCTGCCTCACCCAGCCCTTGCCGTGAGAGCTCATGGCGATGAGGGAAGCCTCCTCGTCCTCGGCGGCGGTGATTATCTCCTTGGCGGGGCTACCGACGGCGATCCGGAACGAGGCCGGTATGCCGGCATCCTCGAAGCCAGCCTTGACGGCGGCGAGCTTCTCCTCCGCCTCCTTCTTCTCCGACTCCAGATCCACATCCACCAGGTCTTTCGATAATACCGTCAGGAGGACCACCTCGCCCACTCCCTTGATATCCTTTAAGATCTTTATCGCCTCCTCGGCAGGCTCGGAGAAGTCCGTGGGGCAGAGGACCTTCGAGAATACCATCGGGCTATGCTTCTCGAACCTCTCCCCGCCCTCGATGGGCAGCAACCGCATCAGGAGGAGGTTTTTGGTGCCGTACCTGAGGATATCCTTGGCGACGCTTCCGAGCAGCACCTTCCCGACGAACCCCTTGCCCCTCACACCGATGACGACGAGATCAACCCCCTCCTCCTCGGATACCACATCGATCTTCTTGGCGACATCCCCCCCGACGAGGGGCTCCGCCCTCTTCTTCACCGCTATCCCAAGAGATTCCAGGGGCTTGGCCTCCTCGTCTAGCCTCTTTCTCGCTTCCTCTGCTCTGGCTCCTGGGTCCCATACCCGGGCAAGACCTGGAGCAACCATTATGTGCAGGAGGACGACCTCCTTGACTCCGGGGAGGCCCCCGACGCTCTCGATCACCTTCTGAGAATACTTGGAAAAGTCCGTCGATACCAGAACTCTTTCGAACAAATTATCACGCCTCCTTATTTCATCTGCACTTTTTATAACCGCATTCCGTCTCTTACCCTATATATTCAGAGGGGATCGGAGACAACTCTTTACTTCTGCATGAACCCGGTGATATTTCAAGTTACCGTAGAAACGGCCGTTGCTATAGATATTTGGATCAAATATCTATGAATTTGATTTTGTATTTACACAGGCGCCACCTTCATCAATTTCATCCCCCCGACTCTGGAAGGTCAGACGGATCTGGAGCGACCCCTCC
>CP086218.1:1463668-1470303 GCA_020844795.1 Methanothrix sp.
GACGATCGCTGGAGTTCCAGTGGTCTACATCGACCCTTCCTATACGTCCCAGGAATGCCCCGTTTGTCATCATATATCCCGGTCAAACCGACCTACTCGAGATCGGTTTGCTTGTGTCTGCTGTGGTTTCTCTGGCCCTGCCGATACCGTCGCAGCTCGAAACATAGCTGCAAGGGTGGCTGTCAACCTGCCCATCGTGGCCCGATTTTTTGCGGAGCCGCAAGCCCCCAATACTGGCGAGCATCATGCCCGCCAATTCATTGGCGGGTAGTTGACTTTGAGGAAGAGATCACGGACAGGCATGAGCGGCCAGGATCTCTGGCGGCTCTGGCGGGATCAGTTCGACGATGATCTCGCGGCCCTCGCCGAGGCGGTCTGGGCCGCAAACAAGCTCGTCAAGCCGGAGCCGCCCCAGAATCGGGACCGGTTCTACGCCCTAAAAGACGAGTTCATCCTCAGGTACGCGACGAGCGGCCGGCGGGTCCGGGACGAGCCGCCGCCCCCCTGGTACCGCGGGGTCGACGGCTCCACCAGGACGCTATACTGCTACCGGGTACCTGTGGGCGATAGGGTCTATCGGCTCCACAGCTATCTGCGCCCCCTGGATGTGGAGGAGGGGCTAGCCGAGGAGGGCGAGGAGGGAGGAGGCTCCGCCGTCGACGGGTGGTCGTGGCTCCCCCTATCTTACGCCGAGTTCTATAAGATGCTCTCAAGCTACGCAAGAGACCGGTGGGGCTTCTCGCAGCGGCTCCCCTGACCCCTACCTCAAACGCCCGGGGACTATCGCCGACCACCAAAACCCCAGTATCGGGGCTGCCTGCTGATAAATCAGATGAAGGCCGTCCAGAGAGAAGTTAATTATATACCGCTTACCGGCCGATGAGGTTTAAATGGAGGATCTCCAAAGCTGGGATGAAGCCTGGGTGGAGGACGGGAGATGGGTGGCAGGTTCGATCGGTTATTCGAAGCTCTGATGGACGCAGCCGAGATCGTCGACGGCTTCATCCAAGGGGTCTCCAGAGGGGGGAGGGAGAAGCAGAGCCTCCTGGTTGTCGGAGGGCTCATGGCCGCCATTCTTCTCATATTCGCCCTCGCCCCCGGCCCCTACGAGCCCCAGATCCCCTGCCCGGTGGACGGGACCGTCGGCATCGGCCTTGCGCCCCCTCTCTGGTGGGTCGGCGGCGGCCCCGCCACGCCCGTCCTCTCTTCGATCGGGCTCGACCCCAACTCCAGGATCAGCTACCGCGTCCTCCTGGGAACCGTCGGGGAGGATATGGTGGTGGTGGGGACGGCCAGAGGCGGCCGGGGGAGGGAGAACCTCGTCATAAACCTGACGGAGCCGCTCCTTCCCGGTACCGCCTACATATGGCGGGTTGAGGCGGAGAACCGTCTTAAGAAGATGTCCTGCGGCGATGTATGGTCCTTCAGCACCAGGGACCTTCCCGAGATCGAGCTCTTCGAGGCCGATAGGTCCGTCGTCGGTCTCGGAGACGATCTCACCCTCTGCTGGTCTGTGGCCGACGCCTCCCAGGTCGAGATCGAGCCGGGGATCGGTCCCGTCTCCCTCCGAGGCGAGGCGACTCTATCACCCCCGGAGAGGGTCACCTATACCCTCGTCGCCAGAAGCTTCGCCGGGGAATCGAAGGCCTCCGTCGATGTGGAGGTCCTCCCCTCCTTCATCATCGACTCTATGGCCGCAGGCTGGAGCACCGCCGTCGACGGCCTCGGCTCCCGCGTCCTGGAGATCGGGCCGGTTCCGGGGGCCGATGACGACGCCACCAGGATATCCATCGACCTCGTCCCCGGCGGATGGGCCGGGATCACCAAGTCCCCGTCCCGGAGAGGCGGCGGCCTGGACCTCTCAGAGACCGACGGCTTATCCTTCTCTTCCAGGGGTAGCGAGTACGCCGGCGCCCTTGAGGTCTGGATAAGAGACGCCGCCGGAACCGTCTACGCCCGCTCCTGGGAAGAGGGAGCCGTCTCCATGAACTGGACGCGGCACGAGGCCTTATACAAGGAGTTCGGCTGCATCGAGGTCGACGGCGGCCGTTGTACAGATCTCGCCCTCGACTTAAGCAACGTATCGGCGATATACTTCGTCGTCATCGACCGGAAAGTTCACAGGTCAGGAACTACGGGCTGGATCGCCATCGACGATCTCGCCGCCTTCCGCCTGGAGGGCGAGGCTGCAAAAATCTGATGATGAAGGGTTGGCGGAGGCGGGCCTTCGAAAGGTCGGCGATCTTTATCGGATGCCGTCGAGGATGGGTTCGCGGCGAAGGACGGGAAGGCCGTCCAATATATGACCGTATAATATAATTGATAAATATCCGTCTATACCCCCCCCTCTCTTCTCTCCTCCTCCGACCCCTCGACGAGGGACTCTGCGTACTTGAAGTAGCCGCAGACCGGTCGGCCCAGGGGGAGGATCCTCCCCCGGATCTCGACCCCGTCCACCTCTATCTCCGCCGCCGATGGGGCGGAGAGGCGGGGTTCCGTCGGGCTTCCTGGAGATATCAGAAGCCGGGGTCCCCGCTCGACGACGGGCCTGTGAAGGTGGCCGAAGACGAGGGCGTCCACATCCATCTCCCTTGCGAGAAAGGCGGCCCCCATCGTATCGGCAAAGTGAGATGCCTGGTGGACGATGCCGATCTTCACCCCCTCCACCTCTATGACCCTCCTCTTGGGGAGGATAGCCTTCACCTCCGGGGAGTCGGAGTTGCCGCATACCGCCACCAAGGGACCGAGGTCACAGAAAGCGTCGTAGACCTGGAGGGTGACGAAGTCGCCGGCGTGGAGGAGGAGGTCGGCGCCTTCGGCGAGGTCGACGACCCCTCCTGGAACCATAGACCCCGCCTGGAGGTGGGTGTCGGAGACGGCTACGATCCGTTTCATGCGTGGAGCCTTTTCATCCCCGCCTCTTCGATCCCCAGATACTCTGCCCCCACGGCGACGACGCTGTTGGTGAATATCGAGGCGTTGATCTCGAATATCGGGTACCTGTGCATGCTGTACTCTGAGACGAGCCAGCTGGTCGTCCTCCGGCTCCCACATATCTGTTCCAGGTACTCTTCGGAGACGGGTATGAAGGCGATATCCTCCTCCCGTCCCTTCTCCTTCAAAAGCTCCACCAGCTCCGAGGAGGGGTTTGTGGTGATCGGCAGGACGTCCGCCCCCCTCTTGAAGGCGCTCTTGACCCCTTCGATACACTCGTAGGTGTTTCCGCTTCCCGTGATGGGGACGTAGACGTCGCCGATCTGAAAGCTGGGGGTGTTGAAGTCTCTCTCCCAGTAGCTCGTCTTGTTGAGGTGGGAGAGCCTCATCTCGAAGGCTCGAGCCACCAGACCCGACCGTCCCACCCCCCCTATGATGTACCTACCGCTCCGAGGAAATAGCCGCTCAAACCACTTCGAGAGCGCCTCTTCATCCATCCTGGAGATGAGGCTGCACTGGGATGAAAAATCCCTTATGGTGGATAGGTAGCTCTCGCAGGATCCGCTCCTCTCCCCCGCGATCCTCCCCTGGACCTCCTTGAAGACGGCGTTCAAGAAGGCGAGGACCTCCAGCTCAAACTCCGTCCCCATGGGAGATAGCTTGCTGGTCCTGGTCATGTCCAGGTCGTACTTGGTCTTCCCCTTGATCACCAGAACCGATCCGTTCTCGTAATCCTCCACCAGTCGGTGGGCGGTCCCATCCCTGTTGGCGGTGATGAGCCTGATGTCGCCGCCCTGGTTTATTATGTCCTCGATGTACTTGTTCACCGCAGGGGTCTCCCCGGACCCTGATACGGCGATCCCCAGGTTCTTCCTTGTATCTCGGAAGTGCTTCTGGACGGGGTCCTCCATGGTGCAGGGGAAGGCATTGAAGTGGTTGTAGAGGAGCTGCAGAAAGCTGTATAGGGATAGAGCGCTCCTTCCGGCGGCGAGGCCGTAGACGAAGTTCTTCTCATCTTTCTCTTTCAAAAATGAGGCTAGAGATTCGGCGAAGCCGTTTACGCTCTCCAGGTCGAGCTGCTCCAGCTTCTCGATGAAAGAGCACTGGAGGGCGGTGGCGTCCTTGTAAGTGTTGATCAGACCTGCCATATAAGAGATGAATTCAGGAGGTGGGGAGATAATAAGCCTTTGCCCTTCAGCTTATGATCTCCGAAAGCCTTCCCTGATCTCTTGCGAGGCTGATCTCCTGGGCGATCCTCCTACCGTTGGAGAGGTCCTTCTCTATGAGGTCTGAGTAGGGGGATCCGTTGATGAAGACGTTCGTTCCGGCGACGATCCGGGCAGAGATCTCGAAGACCTTGAACTTCAGGTCATCGGTTACGATCGTCTCGAGGCAGAAGGGGCCTATCATCCCCCCGAATAGGTCGATGGAGGTCTCGACGACCCTCTCCCCCAGCTCGAAGGCTTTGGGAAGTAACGACTCCCTCAGGACGAGGGGTATATTTCCGGTGACGACGAAGCTCGGGAATATCCCCGCCGCCTCCAGCTCGTCCATAGAGCCTATCCTGAATATCTCGTCGGCGTTGCTCTCAACCCTCCTGTCGATCCCCAGCATCTCCAGGGTCCCTTTGCTGAGGGCATATCCGGTGGACCGGATCGGCGAGTAGAAGTAGTGGATATAATACCTCGTCCCCAGGATGAACTCCTGGATGGTGTGTCTCTGAGACCCGTCGACCTTGCTCAGGTATTCGCCCTTGCTCTTGGATATGAAGAAGCCTCTTCCTCCCTTGGCGCCGTGATACTTGACGATCACGGGACGATCGATCTCCTCGGGGGTCGCAAACCTCCTGGGAAGGTCTATCCCTGCCTTGAGGAGCCACTCCCTCTCCATCTCCCGGTCGCTCTCCCAGGCGAGGCACCTGCGGTTACCGAAGGTCGGAACCGGCATCCCCTCGAACTTCTCCGCGCCCAGGTACTCCACCAGCGACCCGTGAGGCACGACTATCGCGTTCTTCTCGATGAGCCGGTCGCTCTCATCGAGAAGCGCCCCGTAGCTATCCAGGCTCAAATAGGAGTCCGGCTTTGCCAGGGGAAAGGCGTCGTAGAACTTCGGCGGTCTGCCAAGGCAGATGCCCAGGGTCTTGAAACCCTCTAGTCGAGCCCCATGAAATATCTGGAGGCTGCTATGAGAGCAAACCGTGGCAATAGTTAACTCTTTTGAGTCATACTCATCCAGAATTTCTTGTATCCTTTTCTTTTCTATCATATCTACAACCTTTGGAACGGAACAACATGATCCAGGGGTACATAAGGGCTTCGATCGGCCCGATGTTGATGGGCATAGATAGCCTGGTCATGATCCGGCCTCCATAAACTTCGAGGTCGTTTATCCCCTCTCAGAATAAGTTAAATATCTTCTAATAGACCCATCATCATGCGCGCTTCTTTCAGGAGAGATACGGCAGAGACCGAGGTGGAGGTATTCGTCGATCCAGAAGGGTCGGGATCCTGGGAAGGAGAGACCGGGGTTCCCCTCCTCGACGAGGTCCTCCATATAATAGCCCAGGCGTCGGGGTTCGATTTAGAGGTGAGGGCCAGGGGAGACCTTCTGACGGGAGACCACCACACCGTCGAGGACGTGGCCATCGCCTTAGGCCAGGTCCTGGCAAAGCTCATCGATGCCGGGATAGCAAGCTCCTCCGTCCCCTCCGGAGAGGCTCTGGCTTTCGCTGCCGTCAGGTTCGGTGAGGCTGGTTGCAGGTTTGACGTCGAGTTTTTGGGCGATTTCCTGGAGGGTATGGAGCTTGAGAACCTAGGCCACTTCATGAGGACCCTCGCCTACAACGGCAGATTCACGCTTCATCTGAGGGTCTCCGGAGGCGACGACTGGCAGAAGGTGGAGGCCCTGACTCTAGCCCTGGGGCGGGCCCTGAGGAGGGTGGTCGAAGACGGCGGAGGCGAGAGCCGCCGCGAAGAAGGCCAGATCCCGGATGGATTCGATCTGATGAAGGATTAAAAAACCGGGTCTTGGACCTTCGGACCGCCTCAAGACGGGCGGGACCCATGCTGGATCGGCTCGATGAAGATCTCGGAGGTCGCGATGGCGCTTCCGCCCCTGGCGGTATTTATAGATATGACGATTATATTTCTGACATCGATATCCATATAGTTGACGCTGGTGGGAACTGCCTTGAACTGCCCGTGACTGGTGACGGAGTTTCTTTTCTCTGTATTGATCGCCACCACCCCCTGGAAGACCTCTTCGTCCCCGGAATCTCCGAAGAAGGATATGCCGGTGATATCAGATAATGAAGAATCGAAGTTGATGCCTCTGGTCAGATCATCCGCTCTGAAGATCCCGACCTTTGCGGGATGACCGGGCTTTGCAAAATCGTTATGAAAACTCATGACACCGTGGAGGGACTCTGGATAAAAGGGCGGAGCTATTGGGGGGAACTTCCCTGCACCGGCTAGGTCGCATGCCTGACCAAAAATGAGGAGTGTGCTCATCAGCGCGATGCCGATGAGCTTTGGGTTCATCTCCATATTGTTCCTTTTCGATCAAAGAGGGCAGCAGCCAGTCGGACAGCAGCCGGTCTGCAACGTCTTGATGTTCACCACGTTGTTGGCAACTCCGGCCCCGAAGGCCCGGGCGGTCTGGTCACCGGAGGTGATCATCTCGAGGTTGACGACCCTTGAGTC
>CP086218.1:1470403-1485054 GCA_020844795.1 Methanothrix sp.
GGCGCTTGAGGTGCTGTCCTCGGAATTTTCATCTCCTCTAAATCTCATACCCCAACCCCCTCAGATTAGCCCTGATCCCCGCCTCCAGCCGCGCCGACTCTTGACGCTGTCCCTCTCAGGCTCCGCCGTCAGCCTCTGCATCTTCTCCTCGAAGGGCTCGCCGTCGTCCTCCGGCCGCTTGAAGATCCCACCATCGCCCCACCTTAGCAGACGACCTCGATCTTCTTGCCGGCCTTGTGCCGCAAGCTTCGTCCATCTTGCAGACCTCAGGATAATATGAGAAGTCGCAGGCATAAATAGCCCTCTGAGGTTCCGGCCCGAAAACCAGCTTCTAGGCTTTCATCAGCTTCCGGCCTCGCGTACCCAGGGGGCATCGCCCGGGCGGCACGGCCCTGGGGCGCTGCCCCCCCCACAGGCGGCGTCGATTCTCGCCCGGCCGGAGGGGCTAAAAGTGATATACCCCCTGAGTCAACCCCTGTCACAGCGAAAATCCCCCTGAAGGAGGGAGCCAGTTGAAGGATTATCTCACGCTAGACGATTTCCCCCTAAATAACCAGCGGATCCTGGTCCGGGTCGACGTCAACTCCCCCATGGACCCGGACGGAACGATCCTCGACGACAAGAGGTTCCGCAGCCACCTGCCGACTCTGCGGGACCTGGAGGATGCCCGGGTCGTCCTGATGGCCCACCAGAGCCGGGCGGGAAAGAAGGACTTCACCACCCTGGAGGCCCACGCCAAAAGGCTCACCCAGCTACTCCGCCGCGAGGTGACCTACGTCGACGACATCTTCGGGACCCGGGCCCGGGAGTCGATCAGGGCGATGAAGCCCGGCGACGTCATCCTCCTGGAGAACACCCGCTTCTACTCTGAGGAGAATATCAGCCGCCCCGCCGAGGATCACGCGAAGAGCCACATGGTCAGAGGCCTGGCTCCGTTATTCGACATCTTCGTCAACGACGCCTTCGCCGTCTCCCACCGGTCCCACCTCTCCGTCGTCGGGTTCACCGAGGTCCTCCCCAGCGCCGCCGGGAGGCTGATGGAGAAGGAGATCGAGGCCCTGGATATGGGCGTGCGGGGAAACGAGCACCCCTCGATATTCGTCCTCGGCGGGACGAAGGCCGACGACTCGATCAAGGTGATCGCCAACGTCTTCAACCGGGGGGGCGTCGACCAGGTCCTGGTCACCGGGGTCGTGGCCACCGTCTTCCAGATGGCCTCGGGGATCGACGTCGGCGAGAGGAACCGGGAGTTCGTCGCGGGGCTCGATTACTCCGACCTGGTGGACGTCGCCAGAGATCTCCTCGATAAAAACCCCGGTAAGATCGTCGTCCCCGGAGATGTCGCCCTCGACCAGGACGGCGAGAGGCTCGACGTCTCCATGGGTAAGATCCCACCAGACCTCCAGATCGCCGACATAGGCCTCGAGACGATCGTCGAGTTCTCAAAGAGGATCAGGGAGGCGAAGATCGTCGTCCTCAACGGGACCGCCGGGATCTTCGAGAAGGAGAAGTTCGCCCTGGGGACCTCTGAGATCCTGAAGGCCTCCACCGAGGCCGGCTTCTCCATCGCCGGGGGAGGCCACACCACCGCGGCGATAGAGCAGCTGGGCCTCGAGCCGAAGTTCTCCCACGTCAGCACCGGCGGCGGAGCCTCCATAAGCTACCTCTCCGGCGACCTCCTCCCCGGGATAGAGGCCCTGAAGAAGGCGGCCCATAGATACCGGACCTGACCGATAGCCTCTACCTCATCCGGGAGAGTTGCGGTACCTCGGCCCTGAGGGAGATCCGTCCTTTCAGGGCCTCCAACACCCTTCTCCTGCACTCTCTTAGGAGATCCTCCGGGGACCCGGCTGCCTCGAGGGCGGCGGCGCCCCTGTGGCCGCCCCCGTCCCCGCCCCGTCCCCTCCCCACCTCTCCCATGATGGCGGCTAGGTCGAGGCCGGCGAGGACTGCTCCCCTCCTGGCGCGGCCGCTGACCCTGGTGACGTCTCCATGGTCCCCACCGACGAGGGCGACGTCGGCCCCGATCTCGATGAGGGTCATAGCACTCGACCCCTCGAAGGCCCCCACCTCCGAGGAGACGACGACCCAGTCGCCGGTCCATTCGATCTCGGCCCTGGAGGCGGCCCGCAGGGCGGCGATCCTTCTGGACGTCTCCGTCGGGACCCTCGAGAGGACCTCCAGGGCGTCGGCGTACTCGAGGTCGGTCCTCTCGAGGATCTCGGCCACCGTCCGAAAAGAGGATGCGTGAGAGTGCTTGAACCTGCCGGTATCGGTTATTATCCCCACGACGAGGCCGAGGGCCGCATTTCTAGTCGGCTGGAAACCGCTCCTCTTCAGGATCTCCCATACGATCTCGGCGGTGGAGTCGGCGGGCCTCTGGATGTAGAAGAGGGCTGCTTGGGTAAGATCCCTGTCTCTGTGGTGGTCGACGACGGCGTAATCTCCGAGGCGGAAGTCGCCGATCTGAAGCGCCACGGCGGTGTCGACCACCACCACCAGGTCGTAACCCCCGGGGGATGGATCTATCTCAATATCCGCCCTCATAGCCGATATGAGGCTTGCGGCGGTCCTGCTCACCCCCTCCACCGCCCCGATATCGCCACCGAAGGCCTCCCGGAGGGCGAAGGCGGACCCTACGGCGTCGGGATCGGCGTTCCTGTGGCAGAGGTAGAGGACCTTTTCGTACTTGCTGATCAGGCCCCTATAATCTTCCTCTCGAATCTCCATCGAGGAGCCCTCTCCTCCTGATGATAGAAAAAAGTTCTTTCTTCGCTTCTCAACCTCCGAGAGGAGGAACCACTCGAAAGCCTTTTCCCGTCGGCATGACCTAACCGTCCCTTACGTTCACTCCCGGCGGGAGGGTCGTTAGGAGAGGAATTCGATGCAGATCTTTATCACCGGGGCTGGAGAGGTGGGCTTTCACCTGGCAAGAGAGCTCTCCAGCGCCTTCGACGTCACGGTAATCGACCAGAGCAGCAAGGCCTGCCAGCGCCTCGAGGGGGTCGATGCCCAGGTCCTCCAGGGGAACGCCGCCGACGCCCAGCTCCTGATGGAGGCAGGGGTACAGGAGGCGGATATAGTAGTCGCCGTCACCGGCAACGACGAGGTTAACATCATCACATGCATCACCGCCAGCCATCTCGGTGTCGAGAGGACGATCGCGAGGATCAGCAACCCCGATTACATCGACCAGCCGATGAAAGATAGAAAGCAGATCGGAATAGGCCTCATGATCTGCCCTGAGCTGGTGATGGCCGAGAGGATCGTCACAGACCTCTACTTTCCCACCATCCTCGAACGGCGGAGGCTCGCCGGGGGGAAGGGGGAGCTGATCGAGCTGAAGGTGGAAGAGGGGGCGCCCCTTCTCGGACCGATAGGAAGCCTCAAGCTCCCCGAGAACTGCAAGGTTGCTGCCATCAAGAGGGGGGAAGAGATCCTCATACCAAAGAAGGAGGATCCGGTTAATGCCGGGGACCGGCTTATATTGACCTGTGACGCCAGGTCCGTGCCGAAGCTGCGCAGGCTCGTCCACGAGGAGACCGCCTCCCACAAGGTCATGATAGTCGGGGGCGGTGTCGTCGGATTTTACCTGGCCAAGTGGCTGGAGAAGATGGACTTCGATCTGAAGCTGGTGGAGATCGATAACGAGCGGTGTCAGGATCTGGCCGGGGAGCTCCCAGATACCCTGATCCTCAACGGGGACGGGACCGACATATCCCTGATCAAAGGCGAGAACGTCGGGTCCATGGACGCCGTCTTCTCCGTCACCGGCATCGACGAGAAGAACCTCCTATGCTCCCTATTGGCAAAACAGCTGGGGGCAGATAAGATCGTCGCCAGGGTCGACAGGAGCGATTACATCGACCTCTTCGAGATGGTGGGGGTCGACCACGCCATAAGCCCCGGGAGGGTGACCGTCGAGGCCGTCCTCCGGCTGATAAAGGGCGGCGATGATACGATCGTCCAGGTAGGTGAAGGGGCAGAAGTGCTGGAGTTCCGGGCCGAGAAGGAGGCGAAGATCGTCGGGAAGAACGCCGCAGAGAAGATGCCGAAGGGAGCGATCCTGGGCATGATCATGCGGGGAAACCAGCCCGTAATCCCCTCCCCTGAGACGGAGGTAAAGGATGGAGACCGGGTCTACATCCTATCCATCTCCGAGGCCGTCTCGAAGGTAGAGGCCCTATTCTCTCCAGAAAAAGGCCCCTGACCGCCGCCGCTGGCAGATCTGCCTTAATCCTGGGCATCGCTCTTTGAGATCATAGCCCTGGAGATGGCGGCCTTGAGGTCCGAGACGAGGGCGTCTTCGAGATTTCTATTTCTGAGGAGAGCAGCAGGATGGAAGGTGACGAAGTACAGCCCTCCAAAGGACTGACCCCGGAGGTCTGTGACCCCCTCTATACCCAGGACCGCCTTCGTCGCTGCGTTCCCCATGAGGATCACCACCTTCGGCCTGACTACCCCTATCTGGGATTGGAGGAAGGGGAGACACGCCTTCACCTCTTCCCTCTTGGGCCTTCTATTTCCCGGCGGCCGGCATTTGACGACGTTAGTTATATAGACCTTGGACCGTTCGATCCCAGCCTCTTTGAGGGCCCGATCCAGGACCGATCCCGCCCTCCCGACGAAGGGCCTGCCTGCTCTGTCCTCATCCCTCCCGGGCGCCTCGCCGACGAGGAGGATATCGGCCCGGTCAGGACCCTCTCCTGGGACAGCCTTCGTCCTCCCCCGGGCCAGAGGACATCCCTCGCAGGTCTTTATCTCTTCTTCGAGGGATACGAGCTCCCCGGACCGTTCAGGAGGGCTCCTCTTCACCTCAGAGCTTTGATCTGTATTCATTTAAGGTTCCCAAGGAACGAAACGTACTTATTCATTTAAGCCAGAACCGCCCTATAAAGGTGGTAGGAATGGTTGAATTGACAGCAGGCCTCAGAAAATTCGACGACTTGTGGTACACCATCGAGAGGATAGTATACGCAGAAGGGCAGCTCTCCGGGTTCACTTCCGAGGAGATATACGAGAACCTCCGGGACAAGTCCTTCTTCAAGAGCCCCGAGGATCTCCATAAGTTCCTCTTAGAGAACGATAAAAAATATAGGGTCAGGGCCCTGGATACCGGCGGCTGGGAGCGATACTGGTAGGTCATTTCTCGCAGAAGAATATGTTCTTGTCATCGGATCCCAGCTGCGAGAACTTCCCCGTAGCCAGGATCTTGTAGCTGTACTTGAGGGGGGCCACCCTGGTGCCGGGCCCCACCACCGACTCCGGCGGGAGGCTGACGTTCTCTCCCGCCACCGGTATCCTCCCCGGCTTTCTGCCGCAGGAAAGGTCGGCGTCGAGGATGCATTTTGTCCCTATGGTGGAGTGTCTTCCCACAATCGCTCGATTCAGAGATGAACTCCTCTTTATGTTGGAGAAGCTCATCACCATGCTGTTTTTGATCTTCGAATCCCTCTCTATCAGGCTCGTATGGCCGATATGAGAGTTCTCTATGACGACCCCCTTCTCGATGCTGCAGTTCCTGCCTATGAAGACCTTCCCCCGTAGCTCTATATCCCCGGAGTCGAGGTGTTTCTCGATCCTCCTGAGGGTTTTGGGGTTGACCCACTGGCCTGGACGGTACTCGTTTCTGAAGGCGTAGTGCTCCACCTTTCCCGCGAGAAAGTCCATCGCCGCCTGCAGGAGCCTTTCAGGGGTCCCTATGTCGATCCAGTATCCCTTAACGGGGTAGCCGAATACCGGATATCCGCGTTCTGTCAGGTACGGTATCAGGTCGCCGCCTATGTCCCGGGCCGAGTCTCCCATCTCCGCGAGGAGATCCCGGACCTCTGGGGAGAATAAGTAAAATGCGGTGTTGATCATCCTGGACGGCTCCCTTCCTGGGGCAGGCTTCTCTACGAAGCCCTTGACCCTGAGATCTCCGCCAATATCGGCGACGCCGTACTGGGATACCTCTTCACCTGCCGGGAGCTCTTTGAGGGCGACGGTGAGGACGGCGCCCTTCTCCCGGTGAAAGTCTAAGAATTTTCTGAGGTTGATATCGATGACGTTGTCTCCAGAGACTACGAGCATATCCTCCTGGATGTCGAAGTAGTTCATGCAGTATCTCAGGGAGTCGGCGCTCCCCCTGTCGTCGTACTGGGGTTGGTAGGAGAACTCCTCGATATCGTTGATGCCGAGCCTCTTGAAGAACCCCTCCCCAGCCTTGAAGTAGTTGTTTAGGGGGAGGGTGTTCTCTGCGCCCTTGGAACCGAGGATGAACCGCCTGCACCCCTGGTTTGCCAGAACTCTGAAGAGGGTGGCGATGATGGCGGTATCGCAGAGGTCTACCAGGGGCTTGGGCTGGTCGAGGGTGAGAGGATAGAGCCTTGTGCCTCCTCCGCCGACGGTGGCGATCACCGGTGGAAACATCTTCCGACCATCTCCAGTCAGTACCCGCGCCTGATTTTGATTAATATCCGGGTCACCATGAAGACGATCAGGAATATTATGACGTAGAACGCTATCTCCTGGGCAGTCATATACCACCCTCTGATCTTGAAGTTTATATTTTTAATGGGCAGGGGATCGATGAGGCTTGGTGGCCAGATATGTTAATTATGGATGAGGACTAGGATAACGGGAATCGATTGATCTGAGGGATGATTATAATGACGGACCGGAGAGAGGCTATAGAGAAGGCGAAGGCTCATTTTGAGAAGCTCCTCGCGGAGCAAATGGACCGGGTGGAGGAGATGAAGGCCGGGGGAGACTGGATCGATTACTCCACTATAGATAAGATGGTCATCGGCGTGGTGGGAGGTGACGGGATAGGCCCGTTCATAACCGCCGAGGCCAAGAGGGTCCTCGAATACGTTCTGAGAGAGGAGATCAGTTCAGGCAAGGTCGAGATCAGAGACGTCGCCGGGCTCACCATAGAGGAGAGGGCGAAGGCGATGAAGGCCTTGCCCGACGGAGTGATCGATGAATTGAAAGGATGCCACGCCATCCTCAAGGGGCCTTTGACGACGCCCAAGAAGGGGGACCCCTGGCCGAACCTCGAGTCCGCCAACGTCGCCATGCGCCGGGAGCTGGACCTCTTCGCCAACGTCCGCCCAGTCAAGGTCCCCAAGGAGGGGATCGACTGGGTATTCTTCAGGGAGAATACCGAGGGGGCTTACATCCTCGGGTCGAAGGGGTTCAACCTCACCGAGGACATAGCCTTCGACTTCACCGTCACCACCACCCAGGGGGCGGAGAGGATCGTCAGGCTCGCCTTCGACCACGCAAAGAAGAACGGGATCGACCGGGTCACCGCCGTCACCAAGGCGAACGTCATCAAGACGAGCGACGGCAAGTTCCTGGAGGTGGCAAGGGAGGTGGCGAAGGGGTATCCTGAGATCGAATTCGACGAGTGGTTCATCGACATCATGGCCGCAAAGCTCGTCGACCCCAAGAGGAGGACCCAGTTTCGGGTCGTCGTCCTCCCGAACCTCTACGGCGACATCATCACCGACGAGGCGGCGGAGTTTCAGGGCGGCGTCGGGACGGCGGGGTCCGCCAACATAGGAAAGAGGCACGCCATGTTCGAGGCGATCCACGGCTCGGCCCCGAGGATGGTGGAGGAGGGACGGGCCCAGTACGCCGACCCCTCCAGCATGATGCGGGCGTCGGTGATGCTCCTCGGCCACATCGGCTTCGCAGAGGAGGCGAGGAGGCTCGAGATGGCCCTGGACATCTGCAGCCAGCACGAGAAGAAGGTCGTCCTGACGGGGAGGTCCGACGGCGCCACCGGCGCCCAGTTTGCCGACTACGTCATGGAGACCCTCACGGACCCGGATCTGGAGGCGAGGTGGAAGGGCTTCCAATAGAGAAACCTGAGATAACGGAGGACGGGCCCGGCCCCTGCCGCCGGGCCTTCATTTCCAAAGGGCAATCGCTTTTAATTATAGCCGACAAATTACTGCCCGTGGAGAACCTGGCAGAAGCTTTCCTGAGACTGGATCGAAAGGAGGTCGCCCTCCTCAAGGCGATAGAGAGGGGGATGCGCCGCTCCGAGTGGGTCCCCATCGAGGACCTCCTGGCCAAAGGCCGCCTCTCCCTCAAGGGGACGAGGACGGGCCTCTCGAAGCTCGTTTCAAAGAAGCTCGTTTTCAAGACGACGGAGCCGTACGAGGGCTACCAGATAGGCTTCGCCGCCTACGACCTCATCGCCCTATCCGAGCTTGTCGGCAGAGACGTGGTCGTCTCCCTCGGCGACCTCCTCGGGGTCGGCAAGGAGTCGGTCGTCTTCGAGGCCCTGGGCAGGGCCCCTGCCAGAGGTGGTGCGGGGTCGGAAGAGGATCCTTCGGAAGAGGAGGGGCGGGAGAGGACCCTCCCAGGGGGTAGGGGGGTGGCCGGAGGCGGGCAGGGCGGCCGAGGGGGGGGTGAGCCGGCCGGATCGACGGAGGATCTGGGGGAGCTCATCCCCCTGGCGGTGAAGTTCCACCGCCAGGGGACGACGAGCTTCAAGCACGTCAGGAGGGCGAGAAGCCACCTTCTCGACCGGCCCCGGTGCGCCTGGATCCACGCCGCAAGGCTCGGGGCGGCGAGGGAGTACAGGGTTCTGAAAGCCCTTTACCCTGCGGTCTCGGTCCCGGAGCCTGTCGCCCTCAGCTTCCACGCCCTGGCGATGGAGCATATGGGGGGAGCGGAGCTCTACAAGCTCGACCTTGAAAACCCCAACGAGTGCCTGGAGATCGTCCTCGAAGAGATCGCAGCCGCCTGGAGGGAGGGGTTCGTCCACGCCGACCTCAGCCCCTACAACGTCCTGGTCCGGGAGGATGGAGAGATCGTCATCATAGACTGGCCCCAGGCGGTCTCGCGGACCGATCCCCGATCCGCCGAGCTCCTGGAAAGGGATATCAAGAACCTCCTCGACCACTTCGGTCGGAGGTATCGCCTCGATTTTGAGCCGGAGGAGGCCCTGGCCTGCGTCCTCGGTGAAGAGAAGAAGAGATAGGACGGGAGAGATAGACGGGGATGGGGGGAGATCAAGGATCTAGATAAGGTGTCCTGGGACGCAAGTCAGATATGGAGCCAGAGAATGGACCAGAGGCGGAACGGGGGTTGGGGGTCGAAGAGGAACGGGGCGTCTGAGGTGATCTCATTTCAGAGCTGATCTACGGGGTTGACATCGCCAGCGGCTCGCCTAAGAGTAAGCGACCCCCAAGCTACGCCCTCTTCATCCTGGCTGAGGGCGGAGAGGAGCGCCACCCTATGGTCACAAAGGAGAAGCTCCTGAGGATGATAAGGCAGCGGTTCCCGGATATCGTGGCGGTGGACAACGTCCAC
Source organism: Methanothrix sp. (assembly GCA_020844795.1). Taxonomy (GTDB): domain Archaea; phylum Halobacteriota; class Methanosarcinia; order Methanotrichales; family Methanotrichaceae; genus Methanocrinis. The sequence continues at coordinate 1,479,716 of CP086218.1, forward strand.
GAGCTCGCCTCCAGCAGGGGCGACCTCGTCAGGCTCTTGAGGCGATTGCCGCCGGGGACGAAGCTCGTCCAGGCGACGGGAGGGGAGAGGCCCGAACCTCTGGCAAAGCTCGCCCGCTGGCACGGGATATCCTTCGACAAGAATAGCCCCATGGACGAGGCCGAGACCTGCGCCCGCCTCGCCTCCCGGGGGGTCGGAAGCGCCGTCTCAGCCTTCGAAGAGAGGACGTGGATCAAGGTCAGCCGCCGTAGGTCCCCGGGTCGGGGCGGCTGGTCCCAGAAGAGGTACACCCGGAAGATCCACGGGTCGGTTAAGGCCCTATCCCGGGAGGTGGAGGAGAGGCTCCGGGAGGAGGGGCTGAGGTTCACCCCAAGGCACGTGGAAGGGATCGGCGGCTACATCAGAAGCGAGTTCGTGGTGGAAGCGGATAGGAAAGATGTCAAGATCCGCTCCGGCTATCGGGGCGACGCCCAGATCAGGGTCGAGGGGGTGGAGAGGCCGAGGCTCAGATTCGAACCCCTCCGCCGCAGAAGGGGGTACATCATAGCCGGTATAGATCCGGGGACGACCACCGGGATAGCCGCCCTCAACCTGAGGGGGGAGCTCGTCGACCTCGTCAGTGGCAGGGCGCTATCGCCTCCAGATGTCATAGAATGGCTATCCGATCGGGGAAAGCCTCTGGTGGTGGCGACAGACGTATCTCCCGCTCCCGAAGCGGTGGAGAAGGTGAAGCGATCCTTCTCCGCCGTCCTCTACTCTCCGGGAGGCGAGATCCCCTCCGATGAGAAGATCGCCATCGCCCGGGGATACGGCTATAGAAACGACCACGAGCGCGACGCCCTGGCGGCGGCGGCCAGCGCCTACAAGAAGTACAGAAACAAGTTCCAGCAGGTCGATAAGAAGTGCCCCCCAGACCTCGACCCCGAGGAGGTGAAGGCCCTGGTGCTCCGGGGGCTATCGATAGATCAGGCGATATCCGGTATGACTCCCGCCGTTCATGAAACCCCGTCGAGGAAGGAAGGGGAGGAGAAGCCGAAGGTCGGCTCAGAGATCGAGGCTCTGATGGTGGAGAACAGGCGCCAGGCAGACCAGATCAGACGGCAGAAAGAGTATATTGAGGAGCTGAAGGTCCAGCTGGCGGCAGGCGAAGAGGCTCGGCGTAAGCTCGCGGAGAAGATCGAGAGGCTGAAAGATAGGTCCAGGCGGGAGATCAAAAGGGATCTCGAGATCAGGATCAGGGAGAAGGAGATCGACCGGCTCCGGTCCCTCCTTCGGCAGGAGAGGAAGATGAACAGGAGGCTCAAATCGAGGCTCAAGAGGGAGAGGAGGGGCGAGGAGCTGGAGGAGAAGGCGGTAGGAAGGCAGGTCAAGGATGTCGCCTCCTTCTCAAAAGAGGCGATCATGGAGGCTTCAGCCCGGCTTGAGATCTCCAGAGGGGATCTGATCTTCCTCAAAGACGCCACCGGCGGAGGGCCCCACGCCGCCGACCTCCTCATAGCCATGGAGGTGGAGGCGGTGATCGCCGGGACGGATATGGACGAAAAAATCGAGGGCGTCCTCATGGACGGAGGCGTCCCCGTCCTCCCCGTCCGGGAGGTGCCGGTGAGACGGGTCGGCGGCGTCGGGCTGATCGACCCCCGGGATCTGGAGGGAGCGATGGCGGGTTGGGCGGATCGGAGGCGCACGAGGGTGGCGAGGCAGAAGGTCGAGTGGCTGGAGGGTATGATCCGGGATTACAGGGCCGAGAGGAGGAAGGACGAGCGGCAGAGGCGGAAGGCCACCGAAGGCTGACGGTGAGATCCCCGGGGCGAGGGGAGCGTTTTTAAAGATTACGTATCATCACAGCCTTCCAACCATGCTCTCCGATGAGATATTGAGGTTGAAGGAGGAGAAGAACGCCGTCATCCTCGCCCACAACTACCAGCCCGCCCAGGTCCAGGACGTCGCCGACATTCTGGGAGACTCCCTGGAGCTCTCCCGGGCCGCCGCCAGGGAAGAGGCGGATCTGATCGTCTTCTGCGGCGTCGACTTCATGGCCCAGACGGCGGCGATCCTATCCCCCGATAAGAGGGTGATCCTCCCCGAGGCCGGGGCCTGCTGCCCCATGGCTCAGATGATAACCCCCCGGGACATTGAGAGGTTCAGGCGAGAAGATCCCGACGCCGCCGTAGTCTGCTACGTCAACACCTCTGCCGAGGTGAAGGCGGAGAGCGACATCTGCTGCACCTCCGCCAACGGGATCGAGGTCGTCGCCTCCCTCGCGGAGGAGCGGGTCCTCTTCGTCCCCGATAGAAACCTGGGAAGGTACGTAGCCAGGTTCACCGATAAGGAGATCATCCCCTGGGACGGATACTGCTACGTCCACGACCGGTACACCACAGACGACGTCCGCCGGGCAAAAGCCCTCCACCCCGGGGCCGAGCTCCTCGTCCACCCCGAGTGCAGACCTGAGGTGATCGACCTCGCCGACGGCGTCTACAGCACCTCGGGGATCGCAAGACGGGCAAAGGAGAGCCGGGCCGGGGAGTTCATCATCGGGACCGAGGTGGGGATGAACTACAGGCTCTCCCGGGAGAACCCGGGAAAGGAGTTCTACCCCTTAAGCGAGGAGGCGGTCTGCGCCGATATGAAGAAGACGACCCTGGAGAAGGTCTATTCAGCCCTCCTGACCCTGGAGCCGAGGGTCGTCGTCCCCCAGGAGACGGCCGACCGGGCTCGCGGCGCCATCGAGAGGATGCTGGCTGTCTAGTGATGGGATCCATCGGGACTAAAAATGCTACAGGAGCGGACCCTCACCCAGGCCATCGCATCCCCTTCAATTAGAACCCCTACCTGGGGGGTCCTGTCAAAGAGGCGCGAGCGGAAGAGAGGTGATCTTCATCAGCCGATATATCGACCCCCGTCAGCTCCGGTATCCTCTGGTAACTGCGAGCGCCCTCATGCTAATGGCGGCCGTATATAGCGATGCGAACAGGTTGGCGATAGAGCCCCTGGTAGAGATCGCGGCGATGATCCTCCTCATCACCACAGCCGCCGTCTGGCGGAGGTGATCCGCCCCATCCCGGGGAGGATCCATCAAGATCGATCCCGGTTTTCACCTTCATCTCTTATACCGCCTCCCTCTCTTATCAGAGGAGGACCGGCGGCCCCGCCTCACCGCCCCTGCTTCCTCGTCCTCATATCCATTGATCTGCCCCGGGGAGTCGGAAAGTTCGGCTCCGCAGATAGTTCTTCACCCCCTTCATCCCGTAACCCCATTATCTCATCATGGGCCCCGCACCCTCCCCTATACCGCCACAAATCCAGGAGGCGGGCGAGATCCCTCGCCATCCCTGCCGCCTCGTCGATCCTTTCATAAGTGGCAAGCCCTCTTGGCCGCAGATCCGCCTCCAGCCAGCGGGCGAGATCGCAAGAGAAGCCCGATAGCCTCCCGGAGGCGAAGGCCTCGAATAGTCCCAGGGGGTCGAGGACCCCCTCCGCCGCCACCTCGCCGGTCTGCGACCACCTGCCTCTGGACCCCAGGGCGTCGCCGGCGGGGCCGCCGTAGGTGATGGTCAGGTGCCACGAGACCGCCTCCCAGGGGCGGTCGTCGATCCTGAAAGGTACGGGGTCTTCGCGTTCGATCCTCTCGCACTCCATCCCGGCGGGTCCGGTCCGCCAGACCTCCACGAGGAGGAGCTCTCCGATCCTGTCTGCCCTCCTCCTGATCACCTCATCCAGGGCGAGGATCTCCTCAAAGGTGGGGTGAGATCCCCTGAACCCATCGATAGGCACCGCCTTCTGCGAACCTTCCATCTCCTTCACATCTCCAGCCGCCTTCCAAGGCCCGTCCGTCGCAGATAAAGTTATCTCGAAGGTGGGTTTGAGGGGACGCCGGAGCGCTCCGGCGGGATCTCGTCAGTACCGGAGGGGGGCATTGGAAAGAGGGGCAGAAGGGCTGGGGGGTGGAGGCTACCGCAAAGCCTATTATCGTCGAGAATATCTCCGGCGATCTATGGCAAATCTCAACGTGGCGATCCTCGGCCCCCAGGGGTACGGAAAAGAGGTCGGCAAAACGGGTACATCCACCGACATCACCTTCTACAACCTCAAGAGGGGCGAGAGCACCGTCACCATCGTCGAGCCGACCCGGTATCCGGAGAGGCTCGCGCCCTTATTCTTCGCGGCGTCCCTCGCGAGGAAGGCGGTCGTCGTCGTCGACGAGATCGACGCTGCCTTCGGAGAGTCGGTCATCATGCTCCAGGCCTTAGGGATAAAAGAGGGGTACATCATCCTGCGTAACTACATCGACCCGGGCAGGATGGCGCCTATAATAAAAGGGACGGTCCTGGAGGGGTATGAGGTGATCGACGACGACCCCATCGCCCTCCGGGAGAGGCTCCTCGATGAGGCTGAGCAGCTGGGCGACGAGCCCCCATCCCCCGATGATAAGGGGGGCGCCGTCCCCATCGACCACTTCTTCAACGTCCGGGGTATCGGGACGGTCATCCTCGGGACCGTCGCCGGAGGGGTCATAAGAAGACACGAGACGGTGAGGGTCCTCCCCGGGGAGAGGACCGCCCTCGTCAGATCGATCCAGAAGCACGACGACGACTTCGACTGGGCGGTCGAAGGGGACAGGACCGGGATCGCCCTCAAGAACATCGAGGCCGGGGAGCTCGACCGGGGCGACGTCCTATCCAGCGACGGATCCCTCAGATCGGAGTCGAGGATTTCGGCCTGTGCCGAGCTGATCCGCTACTGGCCTGCGCCTCTCAAGGAGGGGATGGTCCTTCATATCGGCCACTGGATGCAGTTTCTCCCCGGCAGGGTCGCCTCCGTCGAGGCCGGCGACGACTGGAGGAGGCCGCTTCTCAGAATCGAGCTGGAGAAGCCCCTGGTCTGGCGGCCCGGCGATCGGGCCGTCGTCTGCCAGCTGGAGGGAAGCAAGCTACGGATCGCCGGGACCCTGAACCTCCCCTGAAGACCCTCCACCTCTTCTCTTTTCGATCCTTTCCACCACGGAGCTATGGAGCCGTTCCCTCGATGAGGACGGCGGTCCCGCTGGCGGAGACCATCAACATACCGCCGTTCTGCCCCAGGGTCTCGTAGTCGAGGTCTACAGAGAGGACGGCGTTGGCGCCGAGCCTCGCCGCCTCCTCCTCCATCTCGGAAAGGGCGATCTCCTTCGCCCGCCGCAGCTCCTTCTCGTAGGCCCCCGACCTTCCTCCGACGATATCCCTGATCCCGGCGAAGAAGTCTTTGAAGATGTTGGCGCCGAGGATCGCCTCGCCGCTGACTATACCGAGGTACTTAACGATCCGTCTACCCTCCACGGTGGGTGTGGTCGATATCAACAA
>CP086218.1:1485154-1499866 GCA_020844795.1 Methanothrix sp.
TCCATTGCGGATGCTCTTGTCCCATATCCAAAACTCGATCTACCATGAAGATCCACTGGGGCAGCGGGTATTCGCACCATAAAGTGCCGTCGTTATCGAAGGTGGCGATTCGACCTTCTGGCTCTACGTAGTTAGGATGGGTCTCGTTAGTAACGTTTGCCACAAAGCCGAGGATGGCATTCCTTGCCGATCCCTCGTTCCAGGATGGCAGAGGATCTAAAGCCTCTTGAATATCAATTACTGCCGCTACATCCTGGATTGGCATTGCGTTCAGCGGCGGCTGCTGCCATGAGCCGTCCAATGCCGCTTCTTTCGGCCAGTAAATCCGCAACGGCATCCAGAATGGACCATCTGGCGAGGGCAACCAGTTGGATTCCTCGTCAACACCCGGGGATTTGTGCTGGATGTACAGCGTCAAACCGCCATCGTTGTCGAGCTTGAGATCTGGCAACATCGGCGAATTGATCAAGTAGCGATCGAGCGGGTTTGCATAGAGTAGGCTGGAAGGCAGCTCATACATCGTCAGCGACCAGAAAGCGTTGGCTGGTGGGAACTTGCTCGGCTCGAATCGCAGGATATAGTTGTTCTTCGAACCATCAAGAAGCTGGCCGTTCGAATCGATGGTATATGAGGGATATACGGCCTCTTCCTTCGAGAGGCCATAGATGCCAATCTGAGCGGCAGCCAGGCGGTAGAGATAGTTGTTCTTTAGGTACTCCCGCGAGCCAGCTAATTCAGCCGAGGTTACTTTGCCCGTATCAAAGCTTATTCTCTTGAAGTCGGCATATTCGTTCTGCCCGTCGGCCATACCGACCTCAATCGCCTGCTTGAGTTCTGGTGATAGTTTATCAGCATCGAATGTCTGGTTCCCGCCGATACCCAGTTTGGCGAACCGTGCCATGTGGTCCACCTCTGAAGGATGCGTCGGGCAGAATTGCAGGACGAAGTTCAGGATGTTGAAGAACTCAAGCGATGTTTGTTGATCCACGACCGTGAGCGGCTCGATGAAATCAACTTTTGGTGCTGGCGTGGGAGGCGTTGTGTTTAGGAACTGCGACAGGGTCTGGATCTTGTAATCCGCTTGGATATTCTTGACGTTATCGAGGTCGCTAGGATCGAAGAGCTGCGTACGGAAAGGTGCCGAGGAAAATTTGGTCTCCGATCTGATCACATTTTTGATTCCGGGGGGTGTGCCTCCCTCCCAGTCGGGACCGGCGATCATGAAGCTGCCGCCGTCGTTGCCAGTGGCGCGGGTGCCTAGGTAGCCGAAGATGAAGGTATAAGCGTCAATCAACTGACACGACCAATATCGGTTCCCCTCTATCGTCGGCACAGTTATAACTATGGGTTCCGTCCGCAGGTCTAGACCGAGGATGGAATAGGGCGTGTCTGAATTGGGCGACTGGACTGCTTTGTCTTCGGGTGTGTAAACCCGAGGAATATTTTTGATCACGTTCCATGGGGCTTTGTACTCAGTGCTATTCTGATCAACGAAGTAAGCGTATTGGATACGGTAGTTGTCGACTAGTGGATAGCCGTAGATGTAAGCTTCCTTAGCGATAGCACGTGCTTCGTCTAGCGTGAGTTGATCAGTACCATCATTTCCTGATGATGCATTCTGAGCGAGGCTTGGTCCGTTCGATACTCCGCTTGAATCAGCCAACACCGCTGGCATGACTAGCATCGCTACAAACAACACTGAAACTAATATTTTCTTCATATTCTCACCTGCTGAGGATCTCGATAGCCTTCGACAAGCCGTGGAGCCCTGAAACCATTTCGCTCCCCTCTAGAGTACATTATGCATGAATTTTCACAAACCTAACAACTTTGGCTGATAGCATATAGGCTTCTGGTGGGGAGTTTTGAGCCTGAACGCTATTTATGGTGTGTCCAGGATCCAGTCTGATGGCTTCATCGAACGCCTGGATTGCCTCGTCGGGTCAACCTCCTCCTAAACATTTACATCCTATTCTATGAAAAAGTTTTGTGCAAGGATAAAAAAAGGAGGCGTTAGCGTTGGCCCCCCCTCTCTCGTTGATCTCTATATATCCAATCCCTCGTAACTCTTCCTCCGGTGTGTTAATGTCGGCCTTGAGATAGACCGAGGTCGTCTTCAGGTCGGTATGCCCCAATTGAGCCTGGAGGTCTTTGAGGGGTATGCCGAGGTCGAGGGCTCGGACCGCGTGGAAATGCCTCAGAGGGTGCGGGGTGACGACGTAGAGGGGCCTGCCGTCCTTATCGCGCATAACCCTCTGTATCCCCGCCTTTTACCCGGCCTCTGCCAGGATCGCCGCCCGCAGCCCAAAGGGATGAGGCGGCTACTCCATCCTCCGCCCCCAGTTCGTCTTGATCATCATCGCCATCCGGGGGTTCTTGAACTGCTTATAAATGGCCATATCCCTGGGATAGCCGATGAAGGGGTCGATCGTCCCCTCCTCCATGTTGGCGACCCAGACCTTGATCTCTCCCTCCTCCGCCTCCTTGCCCTTCTCCTGGAAGAAGGAGATGAAGGGGCCGGGGCTCTCGCCGTGGGGTACGATGACGACGGACCCCTCCATCCCCTCCACCAGCTCCACCTCCTGGATGGATGTGAATATCCTAAAGTCGAGGCTCTTATCTGCGGGGCCATTGAAGGTGAGCTTCCCCGAGGAGCCGTCGGCGAGGGCGTACCCCGCCCTTCCCATGAACTCGGAGAGGAGGTCGGCGAGGTTCAGCCTCACCAGGTCGTGAAGCTCCTCCTGGGAGGAGTTGAACTTTTCATAGGCCTTTGCGAAGTCCGGGTCGGCGTACCCTCCGGTGTGGACGAAGTGAAACATCACCCCGTTGATCTGGATGACGCTGTCGAGCTTGGGGAGTTTGATGAATATCGGCTCGCCGGATAGGACGTTATAAAATATCGCCGGCGCCACCGAAGCCGCGTCCTTGCCTCCCAGGATGGCCTGCAGCTCCTCCCTCTCCTCAGAGGTGAGGTCGGCTCTGCGGACGCAGTCGTAGACCCTCTGGAGGAGCTCGTAGCGGGCTATGATCTCCTTCTCGGCGAGGAGGGCGGATAGGCAACCTCCCACCAGCTCAATCTTCTTTTCCGTCATTTCGTCGGCACCTCTGAGTCGATCTTGGAGTAGGGGGATGGGGAGGGTGAGGGTGAGGAGGGCGAAGGAGGGTCGGTCGAGGATGGGGGGGTGGAGGAAGAGGTGGAAGGAGATGATGGGGTGGTGGCGCTGGTGGAGGGGGGAGAGGCGGAAGGGGAAGCGGCGGCTGAAGGGGAAGGTGAGGAGGCGCAGCAGCCGGCCGTCTCCTCCGCCCCCAGCTCTGCCCGCAGCTCCCCCATGGTAGCGGACCTCTCGGCGAAGGCGTTGTGCTGGTGGATGCTCTCCTCGTTGATCTGCTTCATGATGACCACCGCGTCGTCGGGCAGATCCGTGAAGGCCTCGACGACCTTCTGGGCCATCGTCCTGACGCAGTCCTCGACGAACTTGGGGTTGCTGTGGGCCCTCTGAACGACGACCGCCTCGTCGGGGCGCTTCAAAAGGCCGAAGACCCGGGAGCTCATCGACCTCTCGATGATCTTTATGATCTCTCCGAGGGATACGCACCGTCGGTCGCATACCTGGATCGAGATCATCCCCCGCCCCCGCTGGTTGTGGGTCGCCACGGGGAGCTTCGCGGCGAAGTCGCGGGCTTCCTCAGGGCTGAGCCCCAGGGTCGCCAGCTCCCTTATCACCTGGTCTCTCATGATCTCCTGGGCGCAGGGGCAGGCGGTCATCCCCACCACCTCCGCCCCCACCAGCTTTCTGACGTGGCCCTCCCTGGCGACGGCCTCGGCGAAGATGTCCACCACCTCCTGGCCGGGGGTCTTGGTGACGGGAGAGCTCCTCTCGACGATGAACTCGCTCTTCATCTTCACCTCGGCCCTGGTGGCGTACTCATGTTTGGATAAAACCCGGCGGGCGATCTCGCCACAGAGCTCCTCGATGACGTAGACCGGCTCGTTGATCGCCTCCTCCAGGACTTCGTCGATCACCTCGAAGTTTCGAGAGAGGTTCGCTCCCTTCCGGTCGGAGGGCAGGTCGACGAAGACCTCGAAGTTGGAGATGAGGACTATCGGGCGGTCCTCATCCTCCCGGAGGACCTTCACCAGCTTCTTGACCCCTGTGAGGCCAACTCTGGTGAGGTTTATGGGGTACTCCGGTTGGCAGGCCTGAACGTCTGGCAGCATCTCCATAGTACATCACCCGGGATCCTCTTTATGAGACTCCAGATCGTCGGAGAGGGCGATGAGCTCTTCGACCTCCGCGAGGAGGGTCTCCAGGGTCTCGGAGATCTGGCGGTCCTGCACCTCCAGGTTCTGAAAGAAGGTCACCAGCTCAGCAGAGAGCTCTTCGTCGTCGAGATCGATAAGGGCGCCGCCCCCAACAAGCCGCTCGATCTTCTCCAAGTCCAGCATGGACAGGTCTCTTGGTCCAGATTCTATTTCAGCCTTTGCACCAGATCCAGATGGTGGTGGATACGTCTCTTCAAGGTGGTCAAGACGGGGCGCTAAAGGGCGGCGGGTCCCCCTCTGATAGGTCCGTCCTCTGACTTCAAGGTGAGGCGGGAGGGGCGACGGGGCCGAAATTATATCTCGATTGAGGGGTCAAGGATAAAGAGCCAGGAACAAAGGAGCCAGGAATCAAAAGAATCAGGAATAAAGGAATCAGGAATATTTATCAACATGGGGATCTTCTATTCCAGGCGGAGGAGAGAGACGTGATCAAGAGGTGTCCAGAACACGGATATTTCCGGGGGGAATATTGCGAATGCGGGGACCCCGGCCAGATAATCCTCGAGGATGAGAGGAGCGAGAAGCTCGGGAGGCTGGTGGCGGGCGCCCTGAGACACTTCCCCGACGACCTCGGCCTTGAGATGGATATGAGGGGGTGGGTCGACCTGGACGATCTCTCCGAGGCGATCGCTACCAGGTACCGCTGGGCCAACAAGCGTCTTATCATCTCCCTCGTCCAGTCCGACCCCAAAGAGAGGTACGAGATCAGGGAGGGGTGGATCAGGGCGAAGTACGGCCATTCGGTGGACGTGAACCTGGACTACCCAAGAAACGAGCTATCTGCCCTGTATTACGGGGCTAACGAGGAGGAGGCGGACAGGATCCTGGAGGTGGGGCTGAAGACCGCGACCCAGCGATACGTCCATCTATCCACCACCCCGGAGAAGGCGTGGTACGTCGGCACCTTCAGAACGAACAGCCCTCGGGTTATCAGGGTCGACGCCGAGGCAGCCCAGAGGGCGGGGGTGAAGATGATGACGGTGAGCGAGAATATTGTCATCTCCGAGAACGTCCCCCCCGAGCATCTGAGGCTCGTCCCCTTTGCCAACCCGGACCTGGAAGGCTGATCATCTCCCAAACCTCCTCTCCCTCCTCTGATAGTCCCTGACCGCCCTTAGAAAATCGACCTTCTTCATGCTACTCCAACCCCGGTCGATGAAGTAGAGCTCCGAGTAGGCAGACTGCCAGATCATGAAGTCGCTCAGCTCTCGCCCCCCCAGCCTTATCAAGAGGTCGGGACGCTGCTTAAGCCGGAGCCGTTCCTCGATCGCCCCCTCGTCGATCTCGGAGGGTTCGATGAGGCCTGTTGAGACGTCCTCCAGGACCGACCTGATCGCCCGGGTCACCTCCGCCTTTCCGCCGCAGTCGAGGGAGATGACCAGATCCAGGGGGCCGCCCTTCCCGAAGGCGATATCCCCATCTTCGACGAGGAGCCTCCCCGAGACGGGAAGATCCATCAGCTCTTCTGCCACCTCCTTGGCGGTTTCGTCATAGGTATCCCCCGGGGGAACGGTCCCGCCTATCCCGGACCGGCAGGCCGGGGCAAAGAGCGTCGCCTCCCTGATACCCAGGTACGAGCACCAGCCTGCGACCTCGCCGACCTTCCGCCACCAGCGGGGAGCCATCGCCTCTCTTGATATGACCAGGGCTATGGAGGAGGGGGCCGACCCCCTCCCGATCTCCCTTTCCAGCAGCAACTCTCGGGCCCGGTGGATCATATCGCCTCTCTTGACGGCTTCGTAGAGAAAGTATTTTTGCGATTGAGTTCAACAGGCGGCACGTGAAGAGAGAGACGGCAGCGAGGATGGGCGCGGGGATGACGGTTCTGCTCTTCCCTTACGCCGGGGTCTACACCATCGTCCCTCTACTTGCCCTCTTCTTCGCAGAGCGGAAAATGAGGGTCCTATCGGCGTCCCTCGCCTTCCTCCTCCTCCTCAGCTTCGGCCTGCGATCTACGGAGCTGGAGCTACCCCTTTATCTGGTGGCGGTATCCTTCGTCGCCCCCACCTTCGGGGCCCTCGCAGCCGGAGCCTCCGGGATCTTCAGAGATCTCGGAAGGAGCCTCGTATACCTGACGACGACGGCGGCCGTCGGCGTTCTTGCCATCCTCTGGACCGGACCTCCTGCCATCGGCGCCGATCCCGAGAGGGTCATCTTCCTCGCGACCCTGGGGGGTCTCTCCGGCGCCTTCCTCCACTCCGCCTCGACGAGGGGGGAGAGGGACTTCGCCGTCCCCTTCGGATCCTGCATGGTGATCTGGCTCTTCAGCTTCGACTATCCTCTTCCCGATATCCAATACATGGCTGGGATATACGTCTTCGCCCTGGCCCTGGGGATAGGGGCCTACAGGATGAAGGCCGCCGACGCCGAGGCGGTCCTCTCCATGGTTATAGTCTGCCTCCTGGTGATCTTCTTCGCAGATATCGTCTGGTTTCTCATCCTCCTCTCCTTCTACCTCCTGGGATGCGGCTTCACCAGGTACAAGTACGCGAAAAAGCGACAGCTACGGATCGCCCAGTCCCGGGGCGGGGTCCGGGGGTACAAGAACGTCTACAGCAACAGCCTCGTCCCCCTGGCGATGGCGGTCCTCTACGGGATATATGGATCCGACATCTTCGTCTTCGCCTTCCTGGGGTCCGTCGCCACCGCCACCGGGGACACCCTGGCAAGCGAGATCGGAGAGACGGCGGAATCGAAGCCGAGGATGATCACCACCTTGCGGACCGTCGAGCCGGGGGTCGACGGCGGAGTCACCCTCCTGGGCCAGGCGGCTTCGATCTGTGGATCCCTCTTCACAGGCCTGCTGGCGGTGGCTGCGGGGATGGCCGGGGCCTGGGGGGTCGCCGCCGCCCTCATCGGCGGCTTTCTCGGGACGAACTTCGACAGCCTCCTGGGGGCGACCTTCCTGGCTAGGGGGTACCTCAGCAACAACGGGGTCAACATGGTGGCTACGCTATTCGGGGCGTTGGTGGGGGCGGCGTTCGGTTTGGGGGGGGGGGGGGCGGCGGTCTGGATGGCGGTGGGGTGAAGAAGGGGCGCTTTTGACCTGAGACCTCCCCTATACCTCTCCCTTCAACCCTGCCACCAAACCTGGCCAGGGGCGAAGAGAGCCTCCATCCGATCAACAGGGAGCTCATCCGTCCAGGATATCATCTATCCAGGTTGAAGCTCCTCTTTACTACCGGCCTCTCCCTCACCTCATGGATGAGCATCTCCATCCTGTCGCCGACTGCCAGAACCCTCGCCTTCTCGAGCCTCTCCTGGGCACGCCGGAGGTTAGAGCTCCTCTCCGCGACGATGGTGAAGAGCGGCTCGCCCTCGCCGACGACGTCTCCTATCTTCTTGTGGAGGAGGATCCCGGATCCCCGGTCCTTGGGGCAGCCCGCAGCCTTCGCCACCTCGGCGACCGACGAGTTGTTTATCCAGAGGAGGTGGCCGGACCTCTCGGATTTGATGGCGAGCCGCTCTTCGCCCACGGCTATATCGTCAGGGGTGATATCCGGATCTCCTCCTTGAGCGGCGATGATCTCCCTCATCTTCTCCACGGCCCGCCCGGACCTGAGGATCTCCTCCGCCAGAGCCTTCCCGTCGGACCTACCCGCCATCTCCAGGATCATCCCGGCGATGGCCGTCGCCTTGTCGACTAGGTCGGGAGCGGTCCCCATATTCATCAGCGCCTCCAAGGCCTCCCTCGCCTCCAGGGCGGGGCCGATGGCGCTTCCTATCGGCTCCTCGCCGTAGGTGACGGCGCAGCGGACGGTTATCCCCAGGCGGCTACCGATCTCCATGAAGTCTTTTGCCAGGAGGTCCGCCTCCCCTATCGTCTTCACCTTGGCGCCCCTGCCGGTGGGGATGTCGACGACGAGGAGATCGGCGCCGACGGCCCTCTTCTTCGACATGATCGACGGCAGGAGGAGTGGATCGATGGAGAGGGGGTACTCGACCCTGACGAAGATGTCGTCGGCAGGGGCCAGATGGACGGCGCCCCCCCAGACGACGGCACCACCGGTCCTCTCCACCACCCCCCTCATCTCGTCGAGGTCGAGGGTCACCGGCATCAGGACCTCCGCCCTGTCCGCCGTCCCCGCAGGAGAGGTGATGGCCCGGGAAGAGGATTTTGGTATCAATAGCCCGGCGGCGGCGACGAGGGGAACGACGAGGAGGGTCGTCTTGTCCCCCGGCACCCCTCCTATGGAATGTTTGTCGACGATGGGCCCTCCGTCGAGCTTCATCGTCCTGCCCGTCTCGATCATGGCCAGGGAGAGGTACGTCGCCTCATCGAGGTCGAGGCCGAAGCTGTGCAGGGCGGTGACGAAGGCGCTCAGCTCGACGTCGCTGAGCTTCTCGTCGACGGTATCCTCGACGATCTCCCGCATCTCGTCGCTCCCGAGCTTCCTTCCGGCGAGCTTATTTCTTATGAAGTAGAGGGAGTCGGGGAAGGAAGCCGCCTCCACCATCACCTCCGAGCCCTCCGAGAGGCCGAGGTCGGACCATACCCTCTTGCAGACGCCTATCGTCCCCGGTTCCGCCAGCTTTGAGGATTTATGGACTATCGCCGTCTTCTCCTCCCCGTTGAACCGGATAGCCACCCTTCCGAGGCTCAGGACCCCCAGCCGCTCCGCGTCGTCTCCGTTCATTATGACGATCGACTTTCCCCCCGCCTCCAGGCCCAGAAAGATCGTTTTTAAGATCATCTAATCCACCCTCTGCCATGCTGAAAAATTATACTAACTCGGATATGAGATGGATGGAGGAGGATTTAGATCTATTCTATTCTTGCGAGATCATCTCCAGACCTATCCTTATTTACCCGAATATACCAAATTATCCCTGATGCAAGTCTACGCCGTCTTCGGTGACCCCGTGGAGCACAGCCTCTCCCCGGTGATGCAGAACGCCGCCTTCTCAGCCCTCGGCCTCTCGGCCCGCTACCTCGCCTTCCGGGTCAGGCGGGAGAGGCTGCGGGACGGTATCCTGGGGGCGGAGGCGATGCACTTCGGAGGGCTCAACCTGACGATCCCCCACAAGGAGGCGGCCCTCTCGATCGTCGAGCCGGACGAGAACGCAGCGGCGATGGGGGCGGTCAACGCCGTGGCGTTTCGTGACGGATCGATCCTGGGCTACAACACCGACGGTTTGGGGGCGGTCCGCGCCCTGGAGGAAGCGGGGGTCCGGATCGCCGGGGTCCGGGTCCTGATCATAGGCGCCGGGGGGGCGGGAAAGGCGATCGCCCGCCAGCTCGCCCTCTCGGGGGCAGAGGTCTCCATCGCCAACCGGGACCGCCGAAGGGCCGTCGACCTCGCCGCCGCCGTCGGGGGACGGGGCTACGGCCTCTCTGACCTCGCCAAACTCGTCCCCGAGGCGGAGATCGTCGTCAACGCCACCTCCGTCGGGATGAGGGCCGGCGACCCCCGCCTCTTCGACGGCCGCCTCCTCCGGGAGGGTCAGACCGTCTTTGACATCGTATACAACCGGGAGACGGAGCTTTTGAAAGACGCCGTTCGGGCCGGGGCGGTGGCGATAGACGGGGTGCCGATGCTCGTCTGGCAGGGGGTCCTATCTATCGAGATCTGGACGGGGAGGAAGGCCCCCGCGGAGGTCATGGAGGAGGCGGTCCGGGAGGAGCTGAGGAATCGATGAAGACGGAGCCGGTGACGGAGATGGAGGCGTTGATGGATATGAGGACTATCGATTTGAGAGAGGATAACAGGATGCTGATCGTGGGGGGGACGGGCGGGACCGGCAGCTGGTTTGCCCGCTACTTCAAAGACCAGGGCTTCTCGGTCACCGTCTGGGGGCCGAGCGGTCGGGTCGACGTCGCCGATAGGATAGGGGTCGCCTTCGCCGGGGACCTCCTGGCAGAGGTGGCCAGAAGCGACGTCGTCGTCCTCAGCGTCCCCATCCTCGATACGGCCAGGGTGATCGAGGAGGTCGCCCCGAAGATGAAGCCAGCAAGCCTCCTGATGGACGTCACCAGCCTCAAGGCCGGGCCGATGGAGGCTATGTTGAAGTGGGCTCCCGAGGGGGTGGAGGTCCTGGGGACCCATCCGATGTTCGGCCCCACCATCCCGACGATCCGGGGACAGACGGTGATCCTCGTCCCCGCGGCCGGGAGGTGCGAGAGGTGGCTTTCGCCGATGGAGGAGGCCTTCCGGGCGGGCGGGGCCCGGGTGGAGGTTCTGGGTCCGCAGGAGCACGACGAGATGATGGCGGTCGTCCAGGCCCTCACCCACTTCGCCTACATATCCATCGCCTCCACCCTCAGGTCCCTGGAGTTCGACGTCGGAAGGTCGAGGCGGTTCATGAGCCCCGTCTACGAGATCATGATCGACTTCGTCGGCAGGATCCTAGCCCAGAGCCCCGAACTCTACGCCAGCATCCAGGAGAACCCCGAGGCGAGGAGGGTGAGGGAGACGTACATCGAAGAGTGCAAAAGGCTTTCAAAGCTCGCCGACGAGGGCGACCTCACCGGGTTTGAGGAGGCGATGAGGGCGGCGGCCCTCCACTTCGGGGGGACGGAGGAGGCCCTCGCCCGCTCCGACAGGCTCATCGGCCTCTGGATCGAGAACCGGAAGGGTGAACGCCGGGATCGATCCGGCCCCTCGGACGGGGTGGGAGAACGGCCTGCAGAAGAGATTCGTCCCCCCTTGAAGAGATGAGATCGATAGATGAGATCGATAGTGGTGATCAGATGGATTATGAAGAGAAGAAACCTGAAAAATCCGGATCCAGGGATCAGCCCCCGGGTTGCGCCTGCGCCCTTGGACCCAGCCGGCCATGGACCGTCGTCCTCTTCGGGGTAGTCCTGGTGACCCTGGCCGTCGTCATGGACCTCCCTCTGGAGGCGGTGTTGATCGCAGCCCTCATACCTCTGACGATCCTGGCAGCCTCGGCGATCGGGGGCAGGAGGAGGGGCTGAAGCCCCGAGATCGTAAGGTCGATATAAAAGCTAAAAGCGGCTCCTTCGAAGCCGCCCCTCTTCATGCCGCAGGCCAGTGGCGGCTCAGCCGCAGGAGGGCCTCTTCCCTCGCCTCGAAGAGGTGGCTGTCAGAAAATCCGCACCGTCGGCAGACCACCTCCACGGGGAGCTCTCCGACCAGATCGGCCATGAACTCCGTCTTGATGGTCATCACCTCCTCCGACGACCGGGCCGTGCGGACCCTCTTCTGGAACCTGCTGGCCAGATCGTCTACCCGGTCTACCTGATCCTCCAGGGCTTTGCGGACATCCTCCGGCGTAATCGGATGGCGGCCTGGTCCGCGGCCCCAACGGTGGGCCTGCACCGCCTCCACCAGGCGGTAATGGGCCTCTATGGCCAGATCATAAGGAGATCCCGCCTCGGTACAGCGGCCGTATAGTGCGGCGTATCTGCATCCCGTGCAGTCCACGGCTCCAGGATGGTGAAAGGTGCAGAAGGGGCTGTAGACCGGGCTCAGGGGGAGGTACTCCAGCATCTCCAGGCTCGACCTCTCGGCCAGCTCCAGCGCCTCCTCCGCGCCCCCGGCGGCGGCGAGGTCGTCCCGGAGGTCTCCGGCCAGGTTTCTGTAACGATCTGCCACCTCCTCCAGGGCGGCAATCACCCCTTGGGGGGGATCGGCCGATCTTCGATGGGGGATCATCTCGTCTCTCCTCCGGGTAATTTACGCCCCTATCGGATTAAAGGGTTCCCTCCGGCAGGGATGAAGGTTCAGGACACCGCTTCGAACCGTCGGCGGGGGGCAACTTCTTGATTGGAGGGATAAGTTTTAAGCTCTTACCTAAAGCCTGCAAGCCTTCTCGTCCTGCTGGCTCTTCTTCACCAGATAATATCCCACCGAGAGGGATATGACGATCGCCCCTATCCCGATGAGAGTCATGCTGGGGAGGGTCTTGACGTCCAGGATGATCACCTTCCTCGCCACGGCTATTATCGCCACCAAAAGGACCACCTGAACGTTGATGACGTTCTCCTCGATGTATATCTTGAAGGTCTCCAACAGCTCTATGCCGATCAATACCAGCAGAAAGTGACCGAAGATATTCAGGAGCTGGTCGATCTCCAGAAAGACGAGGGGCGGTGTCGCGACCTCTCTGGCGATGATGTAAAATAGCTCCGCCGTCGCCAGAAGGACGACGAGGGCCATCAACCATGTCAGAACCAGCAGAACGACGTTTTGAAATCTGGCGAGCCTTTCCATCATCGAAAATCCTCCGCCCTCCATCTCGAACTGCCCCGAGATCCAGGGCTAATTGTTTCTTCTGATATTATCACCCCTTCTCATCTGAAGTACCTTCTGGTGGTATACCTGAAGTAGACGGTGATCCCCAACGCCAGGATCAAGAGAGATACCAGGTTTGCGACTATCAGAGGCGAGTTCTTCAGGTGGAGGCCGTAGACGAGCCATAGAGATACGCCCAGGCCCATCTGGACCATCATGAATAGGCTGACGTCGTCTACGGACTTGGTCGTCACCATCTTGATCAGCTGCGGGAGAAATCCGAACATCGTCAGAGCCGCAGCAGCGTAACCCACCAATTCCCAGTCCATCGATATCCATCTCTCCATAAGCTCCGCCCGCAGGAGGCAGCGGTCCTCAAGGCAGATCGTATCATCCCGAGGCCTTTAATCCAGGTTTCGGTCGCGATCATCTTTCGGTTACGATCTTCTATCGATTACAAATCTGAAACCGAAACTCTTATTAATTAATAAAGATATCGCACATTTACATTTAAAACCCATAAGGAGGCCAAGAATTTGAATAAAATGCCTTTTGTCCTGATCTTAGCTCTATGGGCGTTATTGAGCTCAGGGTCGGCAATGGCCCTCGATTATCCCCTCTCCGTCACCGACTCTGCGGGGAGGAGCGTGACGATAGAGGCACCGGTCGAGAAGATCGTCGTCATGAACTCCGACGCTGCGGAGGCAGTGAGCATCCTCGGCGATGCCGGAAAGATCGCTGGATCGGTGGACATCTCTTATAAGGCCCACTACTTCGCTGAATTTATTGATGGCTGGGAGAATGTGGGGACCTGGCGGGAGTTCAACTATGAGAAGATAGCACAGCTCGCCAGGGGTGACGGCGGCGAGATGGCCCCCGGCATGCTGGTGATCTGCTATGCGAATAAGGCGGCGGAGATGGAGGAGGGTCTCGCCCCCTTCGAGATGATCGACATCCTCGGCCTCGACCTCTACAACGCCGAGACCCTGGAGGAAGAGATGGCCCTCCTGGGGACGGTCCTGGACCGAAAGGCCGAGGCGGAAGGGTATAACGCCTGGGTCCGGGAGAAGAAGACCGCAGTCAAAGATGCCATCTCGGGGCTAGATAGGACCAGGGTCTACGTCGAGGGAGGGTCCGCCTCAGACTTGGGGGCTCTCTGGACATACGGACCTGGATCATCTGTCAACGATATGATATCTCTCTCCGGAGGCGAGAACGTCATCGACGCTGATGAATCGAACCCCAAGGTCGAATGGGAGACCGTCCTCGCCGCGATGCCGCAGGTTATGATCAAGGTGCCGGCGGCCATAAACCGGCTCGGCTGGAGCGAGGCCTCTGATATGGAGGCCTTCGTCCAGGAGATGAGGAGCCGTCCCGGGGCATCTTACATCCCTGCCGTGGAGGATGAGAGGGTTTACGTCATCTTCAGGGATATAACCCTCGGAACCGGCGCCGTCGTCGGCCTCACCTACTGGGCCAAGATCTTCCACCCGGAGGCGGAGCTCGACCCGGTGGGGGTCTACCGGGAGTACCTGGCGATGAGGGGGCTATCCTATCCGCAGGACGCCTTCTTCGTCCTCCCCGGGATCTGAAGGCTCTGACGGGTGTCGGATATACCCGTGAAAGGACCGCCCCCTCCTCTGGGGCGGCTTCTTCTTATTTTGACCAAAATCCTTATTAATTCCGCGATTCATCTGCGCTTTAATCTAAATTAATATCAATAAATATTAATTCACAATAATTTTGATGTGTAAATTAATAAATTTTAAATATTAAGTCTTACAGAAGAGGTAAAGCTTACGGAAGGGATATCGTATTGGATCTTGGCAACTCGTCATATTAACCTACGGGCTGGACCTTCGGGGCTTATACATATATCCCGAACTTTCCGTATGACCGATTAGGCTTAAGCTGGATACGGCTTATGAGCAGAGTTGAGACTATGTCAAAAGAAGGACCCGCCGAAAAATCCGAGCTGAAGGAGGAGTACAGCCAGTTCGTCGGCCGCAAGATCCTCCTGATCTTAGCATCCCTGATCGGGATCGTGGGCCTGGCAGGGGTGGCGGCCACCCTCGGCTCCGCCAACATCACGCCGATAGAGGTCTATACTGCTATCCTGGCCCGGTTCTTTCCAGGCACCTTTGAGACGACCAACTTCATCGACACCATCGTCTGGAAGCTCCGGCTCCA
>CP086218.1:1499966-1504128 GCA_020844795.1 Methanothrix sp.
GCCGACTGGCCGCCGGGAAAGGACGGCCGAGTCCCGAACCTCTCCCCCGAGTTCGTCGCCGACTTCGCCGAGAAGCTCTGCCTCTCCTTTGTGCCGGACGGGAGGGGAGACCTGGCGGCGACCTTCGGGCCGGAGGACGTCTTCGACTACATCTACGCCGTCTTCCACTCGCCGAGATACCGGGAGAGGTACGCCGAGTTTCTGAAGATCGACTTTCCAAGGGTGCCCCTGACGTCGGATCGGGAGAAGTTCCGCCGGCTCGTGGAGCTCGGCGGCGAGCTGGTGGCCCTCCACCTCCTGGAGTCGCCCCTCCTGGCCCGGCCGGCGACCCGCTATCCCGTCGTCGGGGACAACCGGGTGGAGAAGGGCCACCCGAAATATTTCGCGCCAGGGGAGGTCGGGCCTGGATCGGGTTCAAAGGGCGGCGACGGCGATGGCGACGGCGCGGTCCTGGAGGCCGGGCGGGTCTACATCAACAGAAGCCAGTACTTCGAGGGCGTCCCTCCCCAGGTCTGGGAGTTCCAGGTCGGCGGCTACCAGGTCTGCGACAAGTGGCTGAAGGACAGGCGGGGAAGGCAGCTCTCCTACGACGACCTGACTCACTACCAGAAGGTGGTCGTAGCCCTGAAGGAGACGATCCGGCTGATGGAGGAGGTAGACTCGGCGGTGGGGGCGTGGCCCCTGGAGTGAAATCGGCGGCTGCGGCGGAGGGAAAAGATAAAATCCTCTTCCGTCGTCGATTCTGACCTGAAGGGGATATCCGGCGGCGGTATTTCGTTGGCTGGACCGGCTGAGGGGAGAGGCCTTGAACTACGACGAGCACGTCCTGGCGGGGATCCTGACGTATCCGATAGCGATCTTCTTTCTGGCTGCCCTCGACATCCACCTCGGCTTCCCCATCGATCTTACCTTCATGGCGATGGCCCTCGGCTACATCTTCTACGTCATCGGCTCGGACCTGCCGGACATGGACCATCCCGGGGCCCTCATCCACAGGATCGCAAAGCCCTTCGTCGCCGTCGCCGTCGGCATCTCCTTCTTCAAGAACCTGGGGGCGACCCTCTATCTGACGCCCTACGCCGCCGCCAACCTCGCCCTCGCCTGGTCTGGGGCCGCCCTCGCCGCCGTCGCCGGCTGGAACCTCTTCCGCTTCCTCATGCCCGACCACCGGGGGGTCGTCCACTCCACCGTCTTTGCCGCCGTCTACGCCCTCTTCGCCTTCGCCGTCGTCCGGTTCGGCTTCGATGTGGCCGTAGGCGAGGCGCTCTTCATCGCCTCCGCCTCCTTCCTCGGCTATTGCCTCCACCTCCTCCTCGACCGGGGATCCGACTTCTTGAGGTGATCGGCTCGTCTCGACCCGACCCCCGATCCGGGGCGGGCCGCCGGCGCTGGCCAGCCGGGGCCGAGGGCTGGAAGGGTAGATATGGCATCGTCGCCGATCCCATCTCCGGAGATATATGCTCAAGATAACCCCCTACTTAGGAACCCTCGTCCTCCTGGTCTCGATAGGCGGTCTCTGGTACCCCAGGCTCGGCTACGTCGTCGCCCTGGTATTTCTATCGATCCTCGCGATCAGCCCCTTCCGGGGGCGGTGGTTCTGCGGAAACCTCTGCCTCTGGGGAAGCTTCAACGACTTCTGGGTCGGGAAGATCAGCCGTCACATCCAGATACCCAGATCCTTCAGCAGCATGGCGGTGAGGGGGCCGATATTTATCGCCATGATGGTCTTCAACATATCGAGGATCATCGCAACGGAGGGGGCGGTGGACAAACTGGGGATGGTCTTCGTCACCATGTCGATCCTCACCGCCTCCTTCTCGATCCTCTTCGGCGCCGCCTACAGCCCCCGGGCCTGGTGCACCCTCTGCCCCATGGGGACGCTCCAGAGGCTCCTCGGCCGGGGGAGGTATCCCCTCAGGCTGGACTCTGAGATCTGCATCGACTGCGGGATATGTCAGAAGGTCTGCCCTATGCAGCTCGATCTGAAGGCGGCCGGGGGCGACCCCGACTGCATAAAGTGCGGCCGGTGCGTGGAGGCCTGCCCCAGGAGTGCCCTTCGCTTCTGATCCAGATGAGAAAACCGGCTCTGCTGGAATCCGACGGAGATCTCGAAGAGATCGCTCAAAAATGGAACTGGAAAAAGGGGGATGCCAGAGATGCCCGGAAGATCAGGGATGCCTGGCCGGCCATAAAGGCATGAGAATCGAGCCGTTCCGCCGGCCGGCCCTTGCGGCCGTCGGGTTTGGGGGTATCATTTGCCCATAAGTGGAACTCTGCATTCAGGACATTTTATCGAGCGGCAGTTCACGCCCGGGGCTTTATCAATCTCGAAGCCGCACCGAGGGCAGATGCAGATGCTGGGGTTGTTGTTCTTCCGCTTATTCCCCTTGCTTCTGCCCGATCCCTGAGTCGATTGGTCAGGCATATCGACTATCCTCCTTCAATAGGTAGTCTGCTGTCGTTATCGGATAAAATCTTATTCCCATCCCAACCCCTCCCAGGTCCGATCCGGAGAAGTTGATCCGGATCGGCGGCGACGATGACGGGGGCGGGGTCTCGGTGGACGCGCTGCGATGCGTTGTGGGGGAACGCCGAAATACGATGGAGGCGGGGTATGCTCACCTCGGACGTACGGTTCCATTCTCATCCGACCACTCCATCGGCCAGACGGCCTCTTCTCCTATACGGGATTGAGGATGCGGCAGCTTCGTCCTCACGGACGATCCTCGGGATGCTTCTTCTCCACCTGGCTCCTGAGCAGCTCCAGGGAAGGGGCGCTCGACTGGACCGATAGGATGTCCCCCGCCTGAAGGACCGTGCTCCCTCCCGGCCGGATAGGACGGCGTTTCCTCCTCAGGATCGCTATCCAGGTGTCGTCGGGGAGGTTGAGGTCGGCGATCTGCTTTCCTACTGCGGTGCTGTCGGCCATCACCTCCAGCTCCACCATCGGTTCCTGGACTATCCCTCCCAACAGCCTCTCCGAGGGCTCCAGGGATCTGTCCATGGGCTCCTCCAGCTCCAGCCGTCGGGCCAGGAATGGGATCGAAGACCCCTGAACCAGGACGGAGGTGAGGACGACGAAGAAGACGATGTTGAAGATCATGCTGGCGTTCTCTATCCCGTATGTAAGGGGGAAGGTGGCCAGGATGATAGGCACCGATCCCCTCAGCCCCACCCAGGAGATCAAGATCCTCTCAGGCATCCGCATATTTCTGAAGGGTAGGAGGCATAATAGAACGCTGACGGGCCTGGCGACGAATATCAATATAAAGCAGATGAAGAGGCCGATCCCTGCCACGGGGATGAGCTGGGATGGATAGACCAGGAGCCCCAGGGTCAGGAACATGACTATCTGCATCATCCAGGCTAGGCTGTCATGATCCTGCATCAGGCTTCTCTTGTGGATGAAGGAGTAGTTGCCCATGGTCAGCCCGGCCGTATACACCGCGAGAAAGCCGTTGCCTCCGAGGACCGCCGCCAGTCCGTAGGTGAAGAGGACGAGGGATATCGTCAGGACGGGGTATAGCCCCCGATAGTCCAGCCGAATCCGGTTGACAGATATGGCCATGGCCCTTCCCACCATGAGGCCGCATACGGCTCCCAGGGCCATCTGCTGGGCGAAGAACGGCAGGAGGGCCGTGGGGGAGGCGGCCGGGGCGGTGAGGAGGGTTATGATGCCGATGGTGAGGAAGATGGCCATGGGATCGTTGCTCCCGGACTCCAGCTCCAGAAGCGGCCTCAGCTCCCCTTTGAGGCGGATCTGTCTCGACCGGAGAATGGAGAATACCGCCGCCGCGTCCGTTGAGGAGATGATGGCGGCGAGGAGGAGGGCCTCCAGGAGGGAGAAGCCCAGGACGTAGTAAGCCGCATACCCCACGATGGCGGCGGTGAGGAGGACCCCCACGGTGGAGAGGAGGACGCCCTTCCAGAGGACCGGCCTCACCTCTCCCCACCGGGTGTCCAGCCCCCCCGAGAAGAGGATGAAGATCAAAGCCACCGTCCCCAAGGACTGGGCGAGCCAGGGGTTGTCGAAGTCGAAGCCTCCGGGGCCGTCGGCTCCGGCGAGCATCCCTATCGCCAGGAAGAGGAGGAGGGCCGGCACCCCCAGCTGGGTGGACGCCTTGCTGGAGACGACGCTCAGAAGGAGCAGCACCGCAAGTCC
>CP086218.1:1504228-1507616 GCA_020844795.1 Methanothrix sp.
CATCGACGCGGGGCTGATGAGCCCCTTCCAGCACGGCGAGGTCTTCGTCCTCAAGGACGGGGGGGAGGTGGACCTGGACCTTGGAAACTACGAGCGATTTTTGGACGTGGAGCTGACCCGGGACCACAACATCACCACCGGTAAGGTCTATAAGACGGTCATCGAGAAGGAGAGGCGCGGCGAGTATCTGGGCAAAACCGTCCAGATCATACCCCACGTCACCAACGAGATCAAGGAGAGGATCAGGGCGGTCGCAAAGGAGAGCGGCTGCGACGTCTGCGTCGTCGAGGTCGGCGGGACCGTCGGCGACATCGAGGGGATGCCCTTCCTGGAGGCGATGAGGCAGCTGAGAAACGAGGAGATGGGAAACATCGCCTTCGTCCACGTCACCCTCGCCCCGACGACGACGGACGGCGAGCAGAAGACGAAGCCGACCCAGCACAGCGTCAAGGAGATGAGGGCTCTGGGCCTCCAGCCCGATATCGTAGCCGTCCGGTGCACCCGGCCGCTCCGAGAGGAGACGAAGTCGAAGATCTCCCTATTCTGCGACGTCCCCGTGGAGGGGGTCGTCTCCAACCACGACGTCGACGACGTCTACAAGGTCCCCCTCCTCCTCGACGAGCAGAGGACGCCCCTCTACCTGATGAAGATGCTCCGGCTCTACCCCCAGGAGCACCGGACCGACTGGGTGGAGCTGATCGAGAAGATGGTCGCCGTCAGGGACTCTGTCAAGATGGCGATCGTCGGAAAGTACACCGCCGGATCTCAAGGGACGACCCACATGGAGGACACTTACCTATCGATCCGTGAGGCCCTCAAGCACGCCGGGATCGAGGCGGGGGCCTGGCCCGCCATCACCTGGATCGACGCCGAGGATCTGGAGAAGAGATCGGCCGAGGCGGTCCTGGGGGAGTTCGACGGGATCCTCGTCCCCGGAGGCTTCGGCGCCCGGGGGACGGCGGGAAAGATGGCGGCGATCAAATACGCCCGGGAGAACGCCGTCCCCTATCTGGGGATATGCTTCGGGATGCAGCTCGCCGTCGTCGAGTTCTGCTGCCACGTCCTCGGCCTCGCCGCCGCCAGCTCCACCGAGTTCGGCGAGACCCCCCACCCCGTCATCACCATCCTCCCCGAGCAGGAGGGGGTGGAGGATATGGGGGCGACGATGCGCCTCGGGGATTACGAGGCGATCCTCCGGGAGGGAAGCCTCGCCGAGGAGATCTACGGCTCCCTCCGAATCGTCGAGCGCCACCGCCACCGGTACGAGGTGAACCCCGAGTACATCCCCAGGATCGAGGAGAAGGGGATGATCTTTTCGGGGAAGAACCGAAACCGGATGGAGATCGCCGAGATCCCCGGCCACCCCTTCTTCTTCTCGACTCAGTTCCACCCCGAGATGAAGTCGAGGCCCGGCCGCCCCTCGCCTCCGTTCCTGGCATTTGTAAGGGCGATGAGGGAGCGGGCGGGAAAGCGGGGGTAAAGATTCAAAGACGCCCTAAATGTGATGGCAGGGCGTCTAAATACTTTATATCTTTATGATATTAGGAAGCGATATAATATAAAAGTTGAACCGGAGGTTGAAGGAAAGTGTCATCATCAAACAATATAATTGAGGGGGATGGTAGTGCTAACTCAATTTATTCTTCAATCGAGTTATATTTATTTAATAAAAACATTATTGAGATACTATCGTCGATCTTAACAATAATTTTAGGATTGATATATTGGAGGGCGGGGGACAATAATTCATCAATCAGAGAGATCATACTGGTGGTAGGTATAGTTATAACATTAATATTATTATCTTACTTGCAGTACAGAAAAGGAAAGTTATTGGAGAACTTGATCAAAGGAAGTGAAAAACTCATAGAAGAAAAGAGCAGACTTAAGACCGAGAACGAACAACTTAAGGAAGATGCATCGCAATTTTCAGAGGATGTTAACTCTCTATGTGAAAATTACTTATATAAACTCGCAAAAGGCCCGATGAAATTTGGGTCAGTTGACGGTTGTTATGAAAGAATGACGCTCTATGCACATAGTTCAAACGGGTCATTTATTCCTATCGGGAGAGTTTCATATAATCCTGAGTATAGTAAGAAGGGTCGTATAAGCTATCCAGACAACCAAGGATGTATTGCAAAAGCTTGGCGTGACGATTGGCACTTTTCAAATGATTATCCTGACCCGGAGACTTCATCAAAAAGATATTATCAACGCTGTGAAAAGGATGGCGTGCCAGAAAGCATTATGCGAACTATTAAAATGAAATCGCGCCTATATTGTGGTTTTAGAATTTGGGATAGCTCAGGTATAGAGCCTCTAGCCGTCTTAATTGCTGAAGCCACTCATCCTAATCGATATGAAGAAGATGAATTAAAAGCTATATTCCAAAAAGAGCAAAAATGGTATATGGCAGAACTGATAATACGTGTAAAGCAAAGGATACCTGACTTCAAAGAGGCTAAATTGAAGGGATTCTAGACATGGCAGAGCTTAAGGATATAATCGCTTATATACTCAAGAAGTACCCCACCAGATCTGATATGTCTAATGCCCGTTTAACGAAACTGGTATATTTATCTGATTGGAAACATTCAATTAAATTATATTCTCAAATATCTAATATTAAATGGTATTTCAATAATTTCGGCCCATTTGTTTGGGATGTCAAAGATACTGCAAGAGACAATCCGCATCTGTTTGAATTGGAAACGACCACTAACATGTACGGAGATCTAAAAACAATATTTATATTAAGAAAAATAGAATACATTCCAAATTTATCAGACGATGAAATGGAATCTATAGATCATGTTATAAACGAAACAAAGAACCTTAGTTGGGACCAATTTATACGCCTCGTTTACTCAACATATCCTATTGCTAGCACAGAGAGATACACCTATATTAATCTAATTGAGAAAGCTAAGGAATACATGAGAAGATAGAAATAATTTTTGAGTTCAACTGCTAGCCCCATAAATAGTGCTGTTATTCGTTAATTCCAGTGACCATTACACCTTACATTGAATCTTGAAGTCTAATATCCCCCTAACTGCCATGCTAAACAGCCGTTGAGTAAAACTCTCCCGAAACTTATTTGTCCCAATATCCCATAAAACCACCCCTCGGAGTCCCTCGCATGACCGACAAGAAAAGCCCTCGCCATTCCGTCCCGCGGATCGAATCGATCAGGATCAAGAACTACCGGGCCCTCCGCGACCTGGAGCTCAAACCCCTCGCGCCCCTCACCGCCCTCCTCGGCCCCAACGGCAGCGGCAAGTCCACGGTCTTCGACGTCTTCGCCTTCCTCTCCGAATGCTTCTCGGTGGGCCTGCGGCGGGCCTGGGACAAGCGGGGGCGGTTCAAGGAGCTTCGCACCCGG
>CP086218.1:1507716-1511508 GCA_020844795.1 Methanothrix sp.
CGCCGTCGGCGCCGCCGAGGCGGTCCGGCAGATCAGGGCCGTCGCCGAGGCCTACGGGCCGAAGGCCGCCGTCTGGCGGTACGACCCGATCCTCTTCTCCTCGCTGACGCCGCCGGAGTTCCACCTCGAGAACTTCGAGAGGCTCGCCGGGGCGCTGGAGGGGGCGACCGATGAGGTGGTGATCTCCTTCGCCCAAGTTTATCGGAAGGCTGCGCGAAACCTCGACCAGGCGGCCCGCAATTTCAGCTTCACCTGGACCGACCCGCCCGACGATGTCAAGCTCGACCTCGCCTCAAAACTCGTGGAGGTGGCGAAAGCCCACGGCATGAAGCTCTCGGTCTGCTCCCAGCGAAAGTACATCGTTGCCGGGGCGGCGGCCGCCCGGTGCGTCGATGCTCCAAGGCTGGCCGCCATCGGAGGCCGGCCGATCCGGGCCCGGCAGAAGGGAAAGCGGCCGGAGTGCGGCTGCTACGAGGCCGTCGACATCGGCGAGTACGACACCTGCCCCGCAGGATGCGCCTTCTGCTACGCCGTCCTCCGGCGGGAGATCGCCCTCCGCCGCCGGAAGAGCCACGACCCCGAGGGCGAGTTCCTATGGGGGCCTGGGGAGGAGGCGCCCCCGGTCCCGGAGGCGAAGGGGCAGACGACCCTCTTTTGAATCCGCCGCTAGCCCCGGATCAAGACCGCTTCCGAGGCTTAGAGGCGTCATATTCTCCTGGAGTCACCGCTGATGCTCAGACTACCCACTTCCCCTAACCATCACAACTCCTCCATCCGGGAGGGTCTCAAACCCCAGGAACGATACCTCTCTGCCGGCCCCGTCCCTCAGGGAGACGCTCGCAGCATCGTCGTTGAGGGTGATCTCGCTCTCAACGAAGAGGTCGGTCCCGGAGCCCTCGCCCGCGCCGAAGTGGACTCGAACCATCGCCCCGGGCTCCAGGATGTACTCGGGAAGGACGACGGACCTCGTCTCGTCCCCGTCGACGACCAGGGTCCACCCTTGGAGGTTCGCGGCCTCGTCGAGGTGGTTTGCGATCACGACGAACTCGTCCTCGCCGGTGGCGCTGATCACGGTGATGGCCAGCATTCCTCCAAGAGGCGAGGTGAACCCCAGATCCTCAGCCCTGGAGAAGGCGGCTCTCGCCTCCCTCTCGCGGCCGAGATTCTGGAGGAGATCGCCTTTCAGGTACCACGTGTAGCCATCTTCCGAATCGAGATCTATCGCCCCCTCCAAGGCCGCCAGAGCCTCTTGGTCCCTTCCCAGATTCATGAGGATGAGGCCCTTCAACCGCCAGGAGGCGGGATCTTCGGGATCGATATCTGTGGCGTTATTCAGCGCATCCAGGGCCTCCTCATAATATCCGACCCTCTGGAGCTCTCGGGCCATCTCGATCCAGCGCTCAGAGGCCACCTCCGGGGTCCAGTAGGCGGCGAACATATTCAAAGTTCCAGAAGATTCCTCGATAGTCAGGTTTCCGGCGACGTCGTCCAGGGCGAGGTCGCCGTCGAGGAATATGTCTCTCTCGTTGCTCTCGCCGGGGCCGAGGTGGAACCTGATCTTCTCGCCGGGCCCGAGGGTGAAGCTGGGAAGAATAATCGACTTCAAGCCGTCGATGGTGAGGATCAGGCCCTCAAAGGTCTGGGGATCGTCTCCAGAGTTTGCCATCTCGATGAACTGGTCATCGCCGACAGAGACGACGTTGGTGAGAACCAGCGACGATGCGGGCGGCGTTCCATATCCCAGCTCCCGGGACATGGCAAAGGAGATCTCCGCCTCCGAGCCTCGGCCCATGGCCTCCAGAACGAGCCCCTCCTTATGCCAGAACCTCCCGACCAGCGGATATAGGTCTATGGCCGCTTGGTAGGCCACAAGGGCCTCATCATACCTCTCCAGCTCCATGAGGAGATCGCCCTTCTCCTCGATAGCAAAGAAGGGGACGAACCCCAGCTCGATGACTTCGTCGAAGGCCTCCAGGGCCTCGTCGTACCTGCCCAATGCCTTCAGCGCGTGGGCCTTACCGATCCAGGCGCCGCTCAAGCTGCTCAAGATCTCCGACTGAGGAGGTTTCAGATCGATGACCTTCTCGTAAGCCGCCAGAGCCTCCTCATTCTCGTCCAGGCTCAGAAGCGCCCCACCCCGGCCTCGCCACCCCCGGGGGTCCTCCGGATTCAGCTCGAGGATCCTGTCATAAGCCGCCAGGACCTCATCTGACCGGTTCATCGCCTCGAGAGCGAAGGCCTTCTTCAGCCAGAAGAAAGCAAGCTTATCAGCGTCGTCTTCGGGGACCTGCTCGATGGCTCTATCAAGAGCGTCAGTGGCTTCGTCGTATCTGCCCATCCGAAGCAAGATGTAGCCCCTGATAGACCATCCATCCGGGTCCTCCTGGTTCAGCCCATAGAGCCGGAGGGTTTCATTGTAGGCATCGGCGGCCTCCTTCGATCTTCCGATCTCGTCGAGGGCCGACGCCTTCACCCTCCAAAAGTACGCCCGTTTGTTCGTTTCATGAGCGGGCGTCAGCTCGATGGCTCTGTCGAAGGCCTCCAGGGATTCATTGTACATGCCCATAGCCTTCAGGAGATGACCTTTATCCATCCAGCTTCGAGGGTCTGGATCGACCTCCAGGGCCCTGTCGTAGGAGGTCAAAGCCTCTTCATAGAGACTCTCATTATTTGTTCTAGCTGCTAGGTTGGCGAGGGCGAACCCCCTGTGCGTCCAGGCGTCTTTGTTTTCCGGATCCAGCTCGATGGCTTTGTCATAGGCCTCCAGCCGCTCCCTCACATCGCTCAGGCCCATGCCTTTGGCAGACCAAGCTCTGGAGCTCTGAGGGTCCAGCTCGATGGCCCTGTCGTAGGCTAAAAGAGCTTCCCTGTTCAGCTCTCCGCTTTTATCGCCATCACCGAAAAAGTCAGCGATGAAGGCGAGGTTGGTGAGGGCTTTCCCCTTGTTCAGCCAGGCGTCCATATCGTCTGGTTTCTCCTGGAGACGTTCGTCATAAAGCCTGGCGGCCACCTCGTAGGCACCTCTGGCATCTTCCACCCTCCGCATGGTGGATAGGGTAATCGATCTCCAAGACCAGTAGTCTGCATAATAGAAGTCGTACCCCACCGCTTCGGGCGGGGCCGACAGCTCCGAGTCGTTCTTGAATAGAGCCTTGAGGACGTCACCTTTTCCCAGCCAGCCGTCGGCGCTCTCCGGGTCCAGTGAGATGGCTCTTTCGTAGGCTCTGAGGGCCTCGTCGTAGTATCCGTTCTCCTGCAGCTCGTGGCCTTCGTTGAGCCAGATGTCGGCGGTCAGATCCTGGGACAGAGCGATCGTCCATGATGCAGAAAGCACTATCATCATACTAAAAAGTACTCTCATCTCAACTCACTCCGTTTGTCATTCGAAGATGGCAACGAAACTGTAAACGATTTCATCTCTCAACCCCCACTCCACCGAACTCCTTTGAAACTACGGCATAATTTTCGATCGGCTCGATCAATGGATAGCTGTCCTTGTCAGCCCCGACCAAGTACGCCGTATCACCTATGCCGTCTCCATCGGCATCCCTCCCTTTGTAGTAGGTCCAGAAGTTTCCGATGTAACCGTCGAAGCTCGAGCCCTTATACCTGTACGTCAGAACCTCTGTCGAGTTCCACTTGTTTGAAGATCTGCTCGATTGTATGTTGTTGGAGTTGTTTATGAAGTTGTTGAAGTAGACGGCGTTATCGTTGGATCCGATGATGCTCATGCCCGCGTTCCTGTTATCTCTGATCTCGTTTGCTCTTATGGTGTTCACCGCAGAGTTGCTC
>CP086218.1:1511608-1516103 GCA_020844795.1 Methanothrix sp.
GGGATCAAGAACACCAAGGTATACCCGACGGCGGGAAAGTCGGCGGCCCTATCGAGGAGCGAAAGCGGCCTCTTCGGCGGAGCGGTCCTGGCCAGATATCCTGAGCTGTCGGTGGAGGACGAGGGGAGGCTTCGAAACCCCCGTATAAAAGAGCACTTCCTCTCCAAGCTCTTCACCCTGGCTCGGTTTCGAGAGGCTAAGAGGTCGGGATCGATGAAGGAGCTGGTCGGCTTCCAGACGGAGAACAAGATGCTCCTTATGGCCTACCACCAGGCGGAGACGAGGGCCCTGGGGAAGATCGTCGCAAACCACGACCACCGCCCCTTCTCCGAGGTTGCAGCCTCGTATGAGCTCCATCTGAGGAGGGCGCTCTGCAGGCCCCGGAGGTACACCTCCAACATAAACGTCCTGATGCACATCCTCGGCCACTTCTCCGACCGGATCTCGGAGGGGGAGCGAAAGCTCTTCCTTGAGAACATCCAGAGGTACCGGGACGGGAAGATCACCATCTGCCCCAACACCACCATCCTAAAGTCCTGGATCGCCCGGTTCGATGACGACTATCTATCGAGCCAGACCTTCTTTGAGCCCTACCCCCAGGACCTGATGGAGGTGGACCCGGTCGTCTCCCATAGAGGAAGAGACCTCTGGAGATAAAATAGAGGCCGGAGGAGAGACGTCGGAGGAGATGACACCGGAGGAGTGGGCGGATCGGATAGTGGGGAGAGCAGGGGAGCGGACCTTCAACGCCGACCTTCAGGCCTCCGCCATCCTCTGGGCCTTCTCCTTCTCCAGGAGGAGGACGTTCACGTCGCGGACCTTGTAGGCCTTTTCGTCCTTCCACCAGGCGAGCCTATGCTGGCCCAATCCGTCCGCAGCCTCGAATATATCCATATACTCCCGGTCGTACCTGGTGTAGGCCGGGTCGAGGGGGACCATCGACCTGCCGCCTACGTCGGAGAAGGATGGGTCGACCTCGATCACCTCCCCTTTCTGGTTCTTGGCGAGGAGCCAGAGGTGTTCGTTGCCGGTCCCGGCGAAATCTTCGGCGTAGGCGAAGGAAACGTCGAAGCCGTGGCTCTTGAAGTACCACTCGTAAAAGGCCGCCCTCTCGAAGATGTCGAGGTCGGAGGCGCGGCCCATGATGGAGCCGCTGTACCTGATGACGTCGTCGGGGTTGTGGACGTCCGCGGGCTTCAGCACCAGGTAGTAGGGGTCGGGCATCTCCCCGGAGAAATAATCGCCGGGAATTACATCTCCGAGGATATCGCCTTTTCTGTCGTAGCCGTCCAGGAGGATGTAAGCTCCCACCAGAGCCAACGCGGCCACGACGACGATCTGCCATCTCGCCAGTATTCAGCCCTCCTGTAACGTCCTCTTGGGATCGCCACCAGCTCCAAAGCCCCTTTCCGCTAGAGCCCTGCTGACCTCAGCCTCCACGATCTTCCGGACCTCATCCTCATCGACCTTTCGGCCGGTCTCCTGCGTTTGTTGAGGATGGGACTCCCGGATAGCCCTCTCGAAGATGTTTCTCTCTTCTAGGAAGAACGGCCTCTCGCCGTTCTCGATCTTGAGGAGGGCCTCTTCAAACCGCTTTCTGATCCCATCCTCCCCGTAGAAGTAATCCTCTAGAGCCCTCTTCGTCCGATCAGGCATCCCATCTTTTACGAGGTTGCTCTCGATATCGTCCATGTATTTGATGGCCATACCGATCATCCTGTGGATACGTTGTTCTAGAGTACCCTTAACATCGCGTCCCCTCTCTTTACCGTAGGGGTTTCGAAGGAGTATCAGGATCTCGTCCCATCCGTTCTCTCCGAGCTTCCTCCAAGGCTCGATCCGCTCTGCCGGAATCCCAGAATAACTGGCGATCGCGGAGACGATCTCCTCGTGGTCTATAAACCCCCTCGTAAATACGTAAGCTCTATCGGCCTTTTCTGGATCGCATCCAAAGAGCCTACCTTTTGTCAGGGCTAGTTTGACCAGCTCATCTTCAGGGTCCTTTCGCCTCTTCTCTCTCCAGTAGCAAGGAACCAGGATTGGTGGACGGTTTAATCCCTCGATGAACTTCTCCCGCATCGCAAGGGAGGGGGGGTCCTCTCCTGGATAGTGGCGGCCGGCGACGAAAGGCCTCATGGCCTGGTGGATGAAATCGTCGATGGCGGAGTAGTCCTGTCCGAACCTCTCCACCATGATCTGATTGTCGACAAGTATAACTCCGTCAACGCTCTCGACTACGTTCTTCGTCATGAGGTCGTAAAGAGAGATCGCCGCCCCCAGGGCCCTCTTCGGTTCCTTCGCCCTCTGCTGGGGGTCCACCCCTTCTTCGGTGAGAACACCCATAACGAAGACTGGATAGGCGCCGTATTTGCCCCGGATATATCTAGTA
The DNA here is from genome assembly GCA_020844795.1 of Methanothrix sp. Taxonomy (GTDB): domain Archaea; phylum Halobacteriota; class Methanosarcinia; order Methanotrichales; family Methanotrichaceae; genus Methanocrinis. The sequence goes on from CP086218.1 coordinate 1,513,998, forward strand.
ATTGGATTTACAAAACCTGTCCCTGTACCCCCACCAAGCGAGACGATAAAAAGAATGCCGTCGCACATCTTTGATTCACCGTCGTTATCCTTTTGGTCAGAAAGTGTGGTATAAGGCCGTATCCGGTCCCACGAGGCTTCTAGAATTGGATTTTTCGACGGGTATTCAGGATACTCTGATGATGCCTCACTTCTAAGCTCTTGATCGGTCTCAAAGATCTCAAAGACGGCTTTGAGAAATTCTGCCTGTCGCATGAAGCCCTGCTTTTTAAGATCGTACCCGTAACATTGATTAATTATCCTATGAGTTTTGGATTTGTCGCCAATTATGTCGTGGGGTATGAAAAAGCCGGGATAGCACCCCCTATCTAGGGAGCCGAAGAATCTCTGGTTCTGGGTCTCCTGGACATCGGCCTCAAGCCAGAGCCCCTTAACTCCTCCGAAGGATACATGCTCTCCCAGAGACCGGTTGAGGATGGGAACGTCCTGGTTTTGGAGAAACCTCTCCGCCAGATGACCTCCGCAGCCCCCGATTCCGACAATGCATAATCTCATTTCATCCCTCCGAGAGCATCGGCGTAAACGGGCCATAGGAGCGCCGCCTCCGAGGCGAAGAGGGCGAGAAAGGCAAACGACCTCGATCCAAGATCGACCTCGGGATATATCGTCCCCTGTTGGACGGAGAGGAAGATGGAGACGGCGAGGAGCGGCACTGCGAACATCACGGCGACCTTCATACTCTTTGAGAGCTCGTAATAGCCGTAGATCTTCCTTGGGACGAAGGCGGCCGCCACCAGGCTAAATAGGAGGACCAGAAGCCCGAAGGCAGCAAAACCCAGGGGACCTGAAGCCAGGAATGAAACCTGGAAGTAGTTGTGCCGGGGAAATATCTCCGGCGTAAGGAAGTAGAAGTAGGCGAAGGCGGCAAAGAGGAGCATCCAGGCCGCCACGGCCGCAGCGTTGAAGTTTGACCCTTGCCGGGTGAACATCTCCTCCATAATTTCCTCTTTGAGTTTGTCTTTGGATATCTTCCCGCCGTTGGCCTTCGGCTCTCCTTCATCATCCACCTTCACCTTGGAGGTGGCCGCCACCCTCCTGTACGTCCTCTCCATGTTCAGCAGGTGGAGGGCCACGCCTCCAGCCAGTAGAAGAAGGAATAGCGAGACTCCGAAGACGCCGTTCAGAAAGAGGCTGGTCATCGGTAAAACCTCCTCTCTATCACGATCCCGCCTATGAGCGCCGCCAGCAGGACGGCGAGAACGTTAGCGATCGTTACCGTCGAGTATATCGGGTATTTGACGATCTTCGGGTTGATCGCGCCACCCGAGATGGTGTCGGTAGACTCCCTGGAGTTCTGGTCCGTAGCAGAGTACCTGAAATAATAGCTGAAGCTATGGCCAGCGTCGGATACATCGAAGGGCGCGATCTCGAAAAGGACGTTCTGGGCCTCCTCGGAGGCGTTGATGACCCTTGTATACTGATACCTGTTCGGATGAGACTGAGTGCTGGTGTAGAGGTCGATCTGCAGGCTATTCATCTCCGGGTTCTTAACCTGGAGGCTGAACCTGTAGTTCTCCCACCAGTACCTGTTCTCATCGGCTGGCACGGCCTGCGGGTCCGAGACGTATATCTTCGGGCTCGGGATGAGTCTCGGGCCTAAATTTATCCCGGTCCTGTTGCCGTCGAGGCCGTCGTCGAAGGAGTAGAAGTAAGAGAAGTTCTTCCCTGCGTCCTCTTCACCGAAGAGGCCGTACTGGCTCGCTATGAAGGTGACGTTCGTCCCTGGCGTCACAGTCTGGGTCAGGTTTCTGATCTCCCTATCCTGGTCGTCGAGGATGTGGAGGATGACGTTTATCATGTCCCCGTCGGTGTCGAAGAACCTCGCTTCATACCGGATCGGATCGTTATACCTGGCCCTCAACGGGATGACCCGGATGGACTCTTCGTCCACCTCCGGTGGGCTGTTGACCAGATCCAGCTCCAGGACGCTGTAGTAGTCATCTTGTTGGAAGGGCCTGGCGTACATGGTGTCGGTGAAGTAGGTGCTGTGCATGTCGTTGAACCATATCCGGAAGGTGGCGTTCCCTACCTCCTGGGAGTCGGAGAA
>CP086218.1:1516203-1521212 GCA_020844795.1 Methanothrix sp.
GAGGATTTTCCACGCCTAAGATAGCTGGTTAGTTCCTTTCGTTCCCCTTCCTCAAGTCTTACACAATACAATTTTTTCCGTGACACAATACTAAAGGTATGGCATGTTATATGATTTAAAACTTATGTTACAGAGCACTAGAAAAAAGTATGTACTTAATATATTGCGTGCAAAGGGTTTTAATATAACATGTGTAACAGTTGCTAATATGCTAGCTATAGCGGCAGACGAGTTTAATAAAGAAAAATTTAAGCAAGTCATCCACCATATTATAGCTTGCTGTGGGAACCATGAAAACGTAGGAAAGACTGTATTATATAAGCTGGCATATTTTTCTGATTTTGATTTTTATGAATTAAATGAATCGAAAATGACCGGAGAAGCGTATCGCAATATTCAACGCGGTCCTGCACCCATCCACTTTGAAGAAGTTATTCGCGAATTAGAAACTGAAGGTAAAATATTAGTATCCAAACGTGATTATTTTAGCTTCGGCCAATTCAAATATACGTCTAAAGTAGAGCCTGTCGTAAGCTTGCTTAGTCATAAGGAATTAGATGTTATAAACGGCGTGATAAAGAAACATTCATGTAAAAGTGCGTCTGAATTGAGCGATCTATCCCATGATGATATACCTTATAAAGCAACTAAACCGTCTGATATAATTGATTATGAGCTAGTATTTTATCGTGATGAAGTTACATCTGTAAGGGTTTACGAAGAAGACGAATGAATTCGAAGTGTTTGAGGAACGATGGCGATAGTCAAGATTGACAAGAACCCTATCGCCACCAACAATATAGTTTTTTCTGAGACAGATGAATTTACCAAAGATATGGCAGATTTGAATAATAAATATAATACTGTATATAAAGATCTTGAAACATTCAAGTTAGCTTTAACAGCTGCCCTGCCAGACAATCTTCCTGGAATTATTCGGATTTCAGATCTGGGAGACGGTATTAAATGCCCCGTATATAAGGTTAAGAAGTTTCGGTGTCAAGCACTCAAGGGAAAGGGAAACAGAAGTGGTATTAGGCTTATTTACACATATTATCCGTCCTTGGAAATGATCTATTTCATCGAGGCATACCATAAAAATAAAAAAGACAACGAGGACAGGAGAAGGATTCAAAAATATTTGAGTGAATAGTATATCCGAACGCTTGTAGCTATGTCATTCCCGTCGGTTTAGGTTCCAACTTCAAGAAATAGGGTTGATCCCATTCTCGTACATCTCATGGATGACTACCGTGAGGTTGTAGTAGTGGATGGGGCCCTATATCCCAAGCTGCGGTATATGGGCGAGGTAGCTTTCACGAAGCTCCTTTCGATCGATATGATCGTAGATATCGATGGCCTCTTTTCGCACGTCGCCCCTAAGCCCCTGGATGAATTCGCGAGGCATCCCCGCCCGTCGGAGGTGGGTGGTGAACCAGTGGCGGCAACAGTGCGGACGAGAAATGATCCTCCATTCGGTCAGAGTTTGGATTATGCAGACCAACTTGGGTTGCCGACTTTTCGACGATCCGGCTGACTCCGCTACGCTGGATTCTCTCGCTCCGGTTGTTTATGAAGAGCGCCTTCGATCCATCCCTATTTCGCGACTCTCTCAGCCTCAGCCACCGAAACCTTAAAAAATGAAGATGGCTTCCTCTCTATATCACCGGATCAAATCACGCGCATAAGCGCAGGCTTGTCAGGGATATCGGTTCTGAGGACGGATATCCGCTTTCCGATCAGTTCTCCAGTTAGACGGCTCTTTATATTACTCGCTTCATCAGAGCCGAGGACCACCCGGAACTTTCCGAAATCGAGCGTAAGATAGGGGAACTCTTCGACTACGCTCTGTAACATCCCGCAGGCTTCCTCCCACGGTTTCAATCTTATAGCTTCATTCATCGGACTATTGATAATGGATTGTGTTTTATATAAAAATTATCGACACACTTATAGATATCGAATTGAGCAATAAAGTTTTTATCAGAATACCGTTATACGGGTCTAAAGAATAGGTCGGGACCCTATTATGACTAAAATGGATAAGAGACGCCGACATCACGAAACCGCTCGCATGATCATCGACCGGCTGGAAGAGAAGGGTCCAGCAACCCCAAAACAGCTCCGAGACGAGCTTGGCGTCCACAAGAACACCGTCAACCGCAACCTGAGAAAGATATTGTTCAAGAAACTCGGGATTGTCGAGCGGTTAGAAAACGATAGGTATGGGCTGAGATGGCACCTTCCAGAAGAGGACAGGGTCAAACTCCATTACTCCAGGACTAAACGGAAGCTCAGGAGAAACCCGACCCCCGAGGAGATGGCAGGTCTCATAAAAGAAGCCCCTGAGGAGGCGAGACGTCTCCTATTCAAGTACATACCGTTCTATCGCGAGCCCGACCAGAACGAGATCTCTTTGGCCGCATCTGAGGTTTGGAAGATGATCGTCTGGGGTGGCCTTTCCGGGCAGCCGAAGATCAAGAAGGAGCAGCGGCTGAAGACCAAGAAGGAGCTTTTCGATATGGGCGTTTCGAAGGCGGCCATCGACGGGATAGCGATCGAGACCTTCGATATGATCATGAACAAAGACCCTTCCATCCCTTTGGAAGAGGCCCGCCGCTACATCGAAGAGTTCCCGGAGATGAAGCCCAGGATCACCGAGACGAGAGATGGAGGGCGATTATCGTCCAAGATCGAATGGCCTGAAGACGTCAAGAAGATACTCCATTCGTCCTATCAGTGGCGCGGGCGGTCTGAAGTCCAGGTCCCGAGAAGGCTGGACGAGAAGCTCTATCGGAGGTACCGAGAGTTCATCGATAAAAACGCCGACTACGCTCTCGGAAGGATCGGGGAGATGGCAAGGGATTCGGCACCAACCCAGGAGACGATAGACGACCTCCTCCGATGGATCGCGGCCCCGGAAACGAGATCCCGCGCCCTGGATGCGTTGAGCTCCTTCTGCAAGAACGGTCTTGAAGTCGGCCAGCTCGATGAGGATGCCAGAATTAAGATCGCGCATTCGCTCCTCGAAACCTTCTTTGGCGATACGTCAGACGATACCATGTACGAGGACGCCTTGAAGATCATCGAGATGGTGGACGTAAGAGACGAAGAGACCGTCGCGAAGTGCAAGAGGTTTATCGGCTCGTCCCTGAGGAAGGGCGGCCACGATCTCAAGATCATGAAGCTGGGCGGATGGCTCGCGAAAGATCCGATGTTGAGAGAGGGGTTGATCAAGATCTCGGAGGATATCATGGCAGGTGCCGAGGACGATCGGGTATCAGAATTATGCAAGCGGTTCATAAGGAGCATTTAGCATCGATGGGCCTCCCCCTCTTCCGATGAGGCCAGGCTCATCGAGGATCATACCCCCAACTGCGGTATATGGGCGAGGTAGCTTTCGCGAAGCTCCTTTTTGTCGATGTGATTATAAATATCGATAGCTTCTCCTCGCACATCACCCCGCAGCTCCTTCACGAAGTCTCGGGACATACCGCTTCTGATAAGGTGGGTGACAAACCAGTGACGACAGCAGTGAGGGGTGAATTTATCCTCAAGCTTGCCAGAATTGGCATCATATAATCCAACCCTCTCAGCATGTTTCCTGGTCATTTTTTCTACGCTAGCTTTTGAAATTCTACCACCCCTCTTGTTAATGAATAGCGCACTGCCATCTGATCCTGGGCGGTTTTTTCTGGCGGATAACCATCTACTTAGAACAGCAACTGCCTCATTATCAATATATAAAACTCGGTTTGATCTCTTCTTTGTGGGCTTCAGCGTTATCTCGCCTCGTTCCAGATCAATATCACCCACGTCAAGACTGAGGAGCTCTCCGAGTCTCATGCCAGTTTTAAAAAACAAGACTAAAATGCACTTGTCCCTGCTATCGAGGATCGAGTTAACAAGCCTTGCCGCATCTTCGACCTCGATAAGCTTTCTGATTTCAGAGTCGTTACTATTCTTGTACTTCCGAAAATAATATTTCCGAAAAGGTAGTATGGGGTTGAACTCAACGAGTTCTTCCACTATCAGGAACTCGTAGAAGGCACTAAGACATGTAAAAAATCGATCTATGGTAGCAGACTTGAGGTTTCTTTCCTTTAATTGGATCAGAAATGATCTGAGATCCTCTTTCGTTAGCTTTAGTGGGCTACTCTCTCTTGCCTCCAAAAAAGCACAGAATTCTGTTGTCCTGTTAATGTACTCTGAGATTGAGACGATATCGCTGAGCTTTAGATCTTCCTTGAACCTCTGTATGAGGTCGCTTGATGTGGGATTGAGATCCGCAGATTGAGTGATCATCTGATCCACCTCCATCCCAAAGCTGTTTCTTCGACCAAGCCAAACCGCCGAAGAGATTCAAGTTGGTTGTTCACAAGCTTCACGGCTTCAGTCTCCCGAGGGTCGATGCCAAGCTCTTTAAGGAGAGAATAGCCTTCTACGGGCTTCCCACGTTTAAGAATCCTGATGATATCTTCATCATGACCCCTAGTTCCGTCGGCAAGGTCGACTTCTCCGAAATCAGCGTGACGAGCCTTATAGACCTCTGTTTCGAACTTCTCAATCAACAGATTTTTCATCTTGAGTTCGCTTCGAAGTCTTTGAGCTTCATCCCTGGCCTCAGCGAGTTCCTTAACCAAATCGTATCGCTGAAGTTGATCATCATTTTCTCGGAATTTCTCTACAGCTTCAAAAACGAACTTCGATAATGGAATTCCGGCCTTCTTAGCATCTTCTTCCCATAGCTCTTTCACTTCCGCGGAGGGAAGATAGACGTTGATATATCTTGCTTTGAGATGAGGTACTACCATGCCTCTTAGTATGCTCTTAAGCTATTAAACCTTACCGGTACATAGTTAGACGCCCTGAAGAGGGGGGCTTTCTGTAGCCCTGGAATCTTTTCTGCCTTGATTAAGCAGAACAACCCCGGACCTCCGGGCTGGTTTACAGCAGCCCCAAGATCAGCAATATTTTTAGCCCCGTTGTAGTCTGCGTCCCCGCCCCAA
>CP086218.1:1521312-1525504 GCA_020844795.1 Methanothrix sp.
CCCCCTGAGCCAGAACCTGTACCAGATGTTCGCCGGGTCACCGCCGGATGCGGCTGCTTTGAGGTTGATCGTCGTTCCCGCATTCTGGGGTCCCGACGGGGTTGCGGTCAGAGACTGGAACTGGAGCGGCGTAGGAGCCGGGTTGATGGTGATCGATGCGTCACCGTAAGAGTCCCACTGCTCCGCAGTCCCGTAATCCTGGCCTGCAATCCAGACCCTGAACGTGTTCCCTCCAACGTCTGACGCCGTCGTAGTCCACGAGAACGTATCTGTCTTGGTATAACCGGTCAAGGGAGCCCACTGGTTATTCGTGGCAGGCCCCCTGAGCCAGAACCTGTACCAGATGTTCGCCGGGTCACCGCCGGATGCGGCTGCTTTGAGGTTGATCGTCATTCCCGCGTTCTGGGGTCCTGACGGGTTTGCGGTCAGAGACTGGAACTGGGGCGGAGGCGTCGGCGCGGGGTTGATGGTGATCGATGCGTCACCGTAAGAGTCCCACTGCTCCGCAGTCCCGTAATTCTGGCCTGCGATCCAGACCCTGAACGTGTTCCCTCCAACGTCAGATGACGTCGTCGTCCAGGGGAACGTATTGGTCTGGGTATAACCTGTCATGGGGGCCCACTGGTTGTTCGTAGCCGGTCCCCTCATCCAGAACCTGTACCAGACGTTGCCCGGCACTCCGCCGCTGGCGGTGGCCGTCAGGGTGATCGTCGTTCCCGCATTCTGGGGTCCCGACGGGGTTGCGGTCAGAGACTGGAACTGGGGCGGAGGCGTAGGAGCCGGGTTGATGGTGATCGATGCGTCACCGTAAGAGTCCCACTGTTCCGCAGTCCCGTAATTCTGGCCTGCGATCCAGACCCTGAACGTGTTCCCTCCAACGTCTGACGCCGTCGTAGTCCACGAGAACGTCTGGTTCGTGGTGTATTCGGTCATGGGAGCCCACTGGTTATTCGTGGCAGGCCCTCTCATCCAGAACCTGTACCATATACCGCCCGGGATTCCACCAGTCGTCTCAGCCGTCAGGGTGATCGTCGTTCCCGCGTTCTGGGGTCCTGACGGGTTTGCGGTCAGAGACTGGAACTGGGGTGGGTCATCGGCCACCGCCCCGGAGATCGCGATGGCACCCAGAACCAGAAAAGTAAAAACCAACCGAGATAGACTCCTGCAATAGAGTCTTCCGAAATCACCGGGGCCGTAACTTGGCCGTACCCCGGCTTTCTTCTTGAATGAGGGAGATTTCATCTCTAATACCTCTCAGCCTTCTACATCCACTTCAATTCAGATCGATTCGCTATATGGCCTGAATCGTTGATCCATGATCTTAAGTATCTATTTTTCACATCAGAGTTCTGTCGAAGAGTGATCCGTTTAGCAGCTTCATGTGAACTAGATGTAAGCTCTGTGTAGATACGCAATTTACTACGTGTGTTTCTCATAACAATAAAGCCTGTCGGATGAAAGAGGTGCCGAGATGAAGAGATCCAGTTCACGCCCTTTTATCGAATTTAGAGCCGCGGAGATCTCCCGCGACTGCCGGGGGCCCCCTTCTATAGGTGGTGATTTTGTGTCGACTATGGGATCTTATCCAACCCAGATGGACAGAAAAAAGAAGGGATGATCAGGCGAAGGGGTGCTTCGCCGAGTCCTTCTTGGCCAGGGCCTCCTTCACCGTCGGCTCGCCTTTCATCGCCCTCTCTATGGCAAGCTTCGTCGCCCTGTAGTTGTAGTCGGCAACCTTCTTTTTGTCTTCGGCGTCCCACTGGATGAAGACCGAGACTATGATGAGCAGGTCCTCGACCTCATCCTCGGGGATCGTCCCCTCCGCCACGGAGTCCATCACCGCTTTGGCCACCGCAGCCTGGGCGGGGCCAAATATGAGAAGGGCCTGGGTGGCGTTGGTGATCGTCACCTTGTTGACCATCAGGGTGGCGGGCTTGGTGATGAGGTTCGGCTCCAGGACCGCTAGAAGCGGGGTGTGGCCCATCCTCGGGGATGCGAGGGCGGCGACGAAGGCCTCCTCGACGGCGGTACCCTTCCTCCCAATGACGAGGTCGATGTGGGCGATCTCCGGCCCCTCTCCAGCGAGCGCCTCTCCTATGAGGGCGTTTTCGATATGATGAGTCATCTCTCTATCTCCCCGGGACTGATAACGGTCTACAATGGTCAGTCTCCGCTCGTAACTTCTGCACTATGTTTTATATATTTTCTTGAGAGAAGGAGGTCTCGGAGAGGTTAACGGGCCGGTCGAACGCAGACCGGAACCGAAAGCACCGTCACCTTGGAGGATGAGTCGATCGATGAAGAACGTTGCCTGGGCCGTCACCGGAGCAGGCCACCACCTGGCCGAGAGCTTGGCGGCGATGAGGAGGGTCTCGCGAGATAACAGGGTCTGCACCTTCGTCTCCCGGGCCGGAGAGGAGGTCGCGAGGATGTACGGCCTCTTCGACCGGCTTTCGGAGATCTCGGGGGGCGGATACCTGGAGGAGGTAATTCTCGAGCGGGAGGAGGGGGCGAGCAGCCCCAGGGCGGGGAGGTTCATGATGAAGAGGTTCGACCTATTGATCATCGCCCCCGCCACCGCCAACACCGTCGCGAAGATCGTCTGCGGCATCGCCGACACCCTGCCGACGAACGCCGCCGCCCTCGCCAACAAGGCGGGGGTCCCCGTCTACGTTCTACCCACCGACGTTTTGGATAGGTCCCAGACCGAGCCCCCCTACTCCATAGATAGGGATCTATGCGAGGGGTGCGAGGTATGCGAGCCCCGGAGGGGCTGTCCCAGGGAAGCGATCGGGGAGCAGATCGACCTTGTAATCTGCGACGGCTGCGGGGTCTGTGCGGATCTCTGCCCCAGGGGAGCCATCAGGAAGGCTGCGATCTCGGTGGTGACCCGGCCCCTGGACAGGGAGAATATCGAGCGTCTTAGGGCGATCTCCGGGTTCACCGTCCTGGAGGGTCCTGAAGAGATAGAACGGCTGCTCTTACCGAAGTGATATAACGGCTGATCTTAAAGGACAGAAAGATGGATTGACGAGGCTTAGGCGGGGCCGGAGGGTGCCGGGACCTACTCTTCGAAGGCTGGCCCGAGGTGTAAGGTTTATCATCTAAGGGCCAGATACGCCAGGGCAATAATGGAAGTTTTTGTAGTAAACAACCACGGTCAGTTCAACCACCTGATCCACCGGAGCATAAGGGAGATCGTCCCCGCCAGGATCATCTCCAACGAGACGCCGGCGGAGGAGATCGATGCCGACGGCCTGATCCTCGGCGGCGGCCCCACCCTCGCCAGGGCCGGAGAATGCAGAGAGTACCTGACGAGGCTCGACGTACCGATCCTGGGGATCTGCCTCGGCCTGCAGGTGATGGCCGAGACCTTCGGCGGACGGGTCGAGAAGGGGGCGGTAGGAGGCTACGCCCAGGTTGAAGTTGAGGTCATAGAGGAGGACGATATCCTGAAGGGGCTTGCCCCCAGGATCAGGACCTGGGCCTCCCACGCCGACCAGGTGGTCCTACTACCGCAGCAGTTTCGGGTTCTCGCGAGGTCACAGGTCTGCGAGATCGAGGCTATGCGCCACGAAACTCGCCCCCTCTACGGTGTCCAGTGGCACCCCGAGGTCGTCCATACCGAGGGCGGGATCAGGCTCCTGGAGAACTTCATCGAAGTCTGCCGGGAAGGGAGATAGGGACCTTTGGACCGAGCTATTAAGGGCGAGATCCTGGACGACCTGGATTCTCAGCTGGAGGGGGCCAAGAGCCTCTCCTTGGAGACCATAGCACGCGAAATAATGCGGATCGGCTTTCGGTGCCGGCGTTGTGGCGATTGCTGCCGGGGCGAGGAGAACAGCGTCGCCGTCTTCCCCTTCGAGATCAGGGCTATCGCCGACGAGACAGGCGAGGGCTGGCTCGAAGTCGCCGGGCCCCCCGAAGAGGGCGAGTGGGACTGTGAGGGGAACTTTCACACCCTGGAGTGGCGTCTGAGAAAGACGGGCCGAAACTGCCGATATTTTTCGAATAAAGGCTGCGAAATCTACGAGGCGAGGCCGCTCCTCTGCAAGACCTACCCCTTTTACCTGGAGAGGGGGCGCCTCCTATGGTCGGAGTGCCGGGGGCTCGGTGGGGAGATCGGAACCGAGGACTCTCTGATCCTGGCCGAGCTTCTCAAAAGAAGGCAGATCGTCGAGATCCGAGAGGC
>CP086218.1:1525604-1539924 GCA_020844795.1 Methanothrix sp.
AGCACCGGTTCTCCCATAATCGGGGCAATCCTCCTCCCAGCACCAGAATTTAGATAAATCCAACTTTTCCTCCATCGCTACACCCAATCATAATTGGAGGTGGTAATATATAAACTATTCAGTCATACAAGTACACGACCCAAAACCTATACGTACTCATATTGTGGAAATATATTCTTAAAGATCGCCCTCAAGATCCCCGCAGCGACCTATCCGATCCCCGCCATAGTTCGCGGCCTGCCTGCCGGGCCAATCGGAGGATGGAACGGTGGAGTAGGCAGGCGCCCTTTACGTCCGGCGGGAGGAGAGGAGGATCATAGGAGGCGGGGGCAAGATCCCTCTTCCGCCGATTACTCTTAGGAGCGGGCCGTCTCCCCACCCCCGTATATCAAGAGGACCACCCCTCAGACCTCGGCCTCCAGGGAATGCTCGATCAGCGCCCAGAGGAGGTCGGAGTCCTTCAGCATCCCTGCGAGCTTCTGATGGGCCGTCACCACCGGGAGCTGGTCGATCTTCTCCTTTCTCATAACCTTCGCGCACTCCGAGACCTCGCTGCTCTTGATGGCGGTGACGGCGGGGACCATCGCCTGCTTGACGGGGATCTTGCGCAGGGCGATCCGCGAGACGCCGTAGTAGAAGTTGAGGGTGTCCCTGGTGCTCTCCCACGTCCACTCGTCCTCGTCGGAGGGCGAGGACATATCCGCCACCTCCACGGAGTCCTCTATGACGGAGGCGTTTATCAGGTCCCGGTCTGAGACGATCCCCACCAGGTTCAGGTCGGAGTCTATCACAGGAGAGGCCTGGACATAGGCGTACTCCATCACCGACCCGGCCACCGGGAGGGGCATCTCATCCCAGAGGGCGACGGCTGTCTTCTCAAAGTACCTCTCTATCGGCCTTTTTATATCCAGGTCTGCTATCACCCGGATTATGTCGGCGACGCTGACGATGCCGACCAGCGCTCCATCCTCCACCGCTGGAAGACGCCTGATATCGTTCTCCGCGAGAAGCCTCGCAGCCTCCACTATGCTATCGTCGGGATGGACGACGAGGGGGTCCCGGGTCATCAGGAGGGCGGTCTGGTCCTCCTCGGGGTTTCGAAGGAGGTCGGTCCTGGTGACCATCCCCACCAGCTCTCCGCCCTTGACGACCGGAACACCGGAGACGTGCCTCTCCTTTAGGGTCTTCAATACCATGTCCCTGGAGCCGGGGATCGAGACGAAGGCGACGTCTGCCACCATCACCTCTCTGACCGGAATTCTCTTCAAATCTTCTCCCCCGGCACGGTCAGGACCGGCACCCTGGAGTTGCGGACGACCTTCTCGGCGACGGACCCCAAAAGGAACTTGTCGAGGCCGGTCCGACCGACGCTCCCCATCACCAACACGTCGAACCGGGACTGCGAGGAGAGCTTCAGAAGCTCCTCGCCGGGGTTGCCCTCGATCACCATCTTGGTAGAGGCGACAGCGGCCTTCGTCGCCATCTCCTCGACGTAACCTGTGGCGTCCTCCCCCTCTTTGATGAGGAGGCTTCTGATGCTCGCTATGGCCATATCCTCGGGAAGGTGGCTCAGCCGTCCCGTATCTGCGACGTAGACGATGGTGATCTCCCCTCCAGAAAGCCTGGCCAGCTCGATCCCCACCTCTGCCGCCCGCTCGCTCTGCTTCGAGCCGTCGGTTGCTATCATTATCCTCTCAAACATGGAAAAACCTCTATAAGACCGCCAGAACGTCCGAGGGGGCGGCCCTCCTGACCAGGCTCGCCAGGGGATCTCTCACCCCCCACATCTTATCCGACCGACTATCGATGACCATAATTCTGCATCTCTTCCCGGGGCGGATGGCGCCAGCTTCGTCGTCAGCGCCCAAGATCCGAGCACCGTTTAGAGTGCAGATCATAAATACCTGTCTATCGTTATGCAGCAGCGCCTTGGATAGAAACTCCATCTCGGAGAAGAGGTCTGGGGAGTTGAGCATGACGTTGTCGGTCCCCAGGCCGACGACGATCCCCATATCCAGCATCCGGCGGACTTCTGGAAGCCCCACCCCGGTGACGAGGTTCGACCGGGGGCAGACGACGACGGGAACCCCCGCCTCCGCCACCATCTTCAGGTCCCCCTCCTCGGCTTTTGTGAGGTGGACGAGGAGGTCGGGCGATAGGCTGAGGGCGTCCTCGATGTCGTCTCTTCCCGATTCGCCGGCGTGGAGGGCGACGCGCTTCCCCTCGGACCTGGCAGCCTCCACCACCTCCTCGACCAGGTATCTGGGATGGTCTCTCGTGCTGCTGATCCCCACCCCCCAGCAACTCTGGTGGACCCGGACCGATCCAGGGTCAGGCCTCCCAAATACCCGTCCTATCATCCCAAAACCATCCATCGCCTCATAGAGCATATCGACCCCGTCGATCCCCCCCTCCCGGAAATCGGCGAAGGCGCAGGTCCCGGACCTGGCCATATAGGATAAGGATCTCCTCATCCCTTCCACCTGATCTCTCCGGGGGGTCTCTTGAAGGGTCCGGTGCTTCAGCCCCCCCGGACCCACCAGCTCCTCGAGGGGGAGGTAAGGGGGGTCTTTGAGGACGGAGTCGCCGAGGTGGACGTGTCCGTTGACGAGGGCCGGGGATATTATCCCATTGAGGTCTGAGTCGATCCTCCCGGACCCGACCTCGGCCACGACCCCCCCCCGAAGGACCAGGTACCCCTCGAAGGGCTCGAAATCCTCGCCGAGGAGGATCGTTCCTGAGAGGATAGTCTCGGCGTCCGCCTCTTCCATGAGGGTGAGATGGGGGAGGCAAAATATTTAGCTTTCCTCCCCCGGATGAGAAGATCATGGAGAGGCCCTTCGTCTTCATCAACAGCGCCATGAGCGCCGACGGAAAGATCAGCTCCTTTCAGCGCGAGCAGGTGAGGATATCGGGGCAGGAAGATATGGACCGGGTGAGGGGCTTGCGGGCCGGCAGCGACGCCGTCATGGTGGGGGTGGGGACGGTCCTCGCCGACGATCCCGGGCTGAGGGTCAAGTCTTCAGACCACAGGAAGATGAGGAAGGATGAGGGCCTCCCAGAAGAACCCCTCCGCGTCGTCGTCGACAGCCTGGCGAGGACCCCGCCGGAGGCGGAGGTGCTGGGGGAGGGGTGCATCCTCGCCGTCTCCAGAGCAGCGCCGGAGGAGCGGCTGGATCTCTTGAGGGATAAATGCGAGATCGCGGTCTGCGGCGATAGCCGGGTCGACCTAGCTCTGCTATTATCGATTTTGCATAAAAGGGGGGTAAGGCGACTGATGGTGGAGGGGGGCGCCACCCTCAACTGGTCCCTCATCGAGGCGGGGCTCGTCGACGAGATATACGTCTACGTCGGAGCCATGATCATCGGTGGGGAAGGGGCGCCTACCCTGGTGGACGGCCCCGGCTTCTCCGCCGATTACCCAGAGCTCTCCCTCATATCCGCTGACCGCCTGGATGGCGGCATACTTCTGAGGTGGCGGGTCCTCCGTTGAAGATGAGGATCTAGCTTCAGGCGATCATATCAGGATCTCGTATGAGGATCTAACATCAAGATCTCATCCAGTCGTCCCAGATCTTCCCCTTATCTGCCAGGATCGGAGCTATCTTCTCCGCCATATCGAAGGGGATCCCCACCACCACGAACTCGTCCTCCAATCCGGCGTTCTTGGCGGCGCCGTCGCAGCCGAGGGAGACGTTGACGTCCCCTTTCAATATAGGCGAAGAGGTGGCATCGACGCAGAAGGACTGGATCCCGGAGGTGTCGAAGTTCACCCTTCCCCCCTCCTGGTGGAGGGCGGCCTGGACGACCCTCCTCGCCTGGAAGGGCTTTCCGACGAAGATGACGACGTCCGGCTTCACCCTCATCTTCTCCAGGGGTCCGACGAGGGTGGCGACGGTCCTCCCCGCCTCCTGGGCCGGGAAGGAGGAGACTATCTTCGAGCCCGCCTCCTTCGTCTCTACCTTGTGGAGCTTCGAGAAGTAGAGGTTCCCCGAAGATATGTTCTCTGGAAACTCGTTCAGGCCCAAGCCCGCCGATCCGCCCTTGCAGGAGTGGAGATCGGGGCCGGCGAGGGTCGTCTCCCCCCGCAGCCTCGCCGCCTGGACCATCTCGCAGTAGCGCAGCGGCTGATCTATCATCTTCAGATCCCCGGGGATATCACCAGCGCTCTTGAAGAGCTTCACGCCTACAGGGTTAGTTTCCAGGTGGAGTGTCTCCACCAGGGTCTTCGCCATAATATCAACTTCCATGGAGAATACCTCACTAGTCTATGCCTGCCTATGGGTTAGAGCCCGGCCTACATCACTCTTGCGCTTCAATGGCCTGATCGATTTGAGCAGTAAGCTTTGGATCTTCTCGTAAGGTTACAGTATCAAAAGAATCGTGAGGAACGCCTGAATGTCACCTCTATGGCTCGGAGTTTTGATATACTATATTATCCTATAGCAAGATATATGGCTGAGACGACGACGATAGTGATCCGTCAGGAGACGAAGTCTCGCCTCGACGAGCTGAAGCTCCACCCACGGGAGAGCTACAACGACGTCGTCGACCGGCTGGCCAGCATGGCCACGGATGATGAGCCCCTAAGCGAGGAGACGCTAAAGAGGATCGAAGAGGCTCTCGACGACTTGAAAGCTGGCCGATACCGCACCGAGGAGGAGATGGAGGCCGAGCTGGGGCTTCGGTGATGCACACCGTTATCTACTCGCAGGCCGCCCGGAAGGATCTCAAGAGCCTTCCAGGAGATCTTTCAAAGAGGATCTTCCGCTCCATCAGCGCCATCAAAGAGGATCCTTACTCCTACGTGAAGAAGATCAAGGGATCTGCGAACTCCCCCCTCTATTCTTTGAGGGTTGGATCCTACCGCGTGATTATGATGATCGAAGACGAGAGGATGATAATCTTCGTCATAGAGGTGGGAGATAGAAGCACTATCTACCGGAAATACTAGCCCCAGGAGGTTGCGGCCTTAATCCTGGACGATTATCCCATCTTCTCCAGCGCCTCCCGGTAGCACCCTCTTGCCTTCTCGCTGAAGCATACGATCGTTACATCCTCTATTGTATCGTTTGTCTCCAGGAACCGTTTTATCTCTCCGACGGCGACCCTTGCGGCCCGGTCGAGAGGGAAGCCGTACGCACCGGTGCTTATCGACGGAAAGGCGATCGTCTTCGCCCCCCTTTCAGCGGCGAGGGATAGGGAGCTACTATATGCTCTTGCCAGAAGTCCGTCCTCACCCCGGCCTCCTCCATGCCAGACCGGCCCCACGGTGTGGATCACAAATTTCGCGGGAAGGCGATACCCTTTTGTGATCCTCGCCTCCCCCGGAGGGCAGCCTCCCAGGGTCCGGCACTCCTCCAGGAGGCGGGGGCCCGCCGCCTCATGGATCGCCCCGTCGACCCCCCCGCCCCCCAGGAGGGTGGGGTTGGCGGCGTTGACGATGGCGTCTACCTCCATCTCCGTTATGTCGCCGAGGACGACCCCTATCCTGGCGCCAGCTACACCTCTCGATCCCGTCGGTGGAGGGTCTCTCCCAGGGGCGGGCTGGCGGAGGGGCTCTCCTCCGGTCTCAGGGGGATAAAGGCTGCCGACGATATCTTCCACCTCCACCAGCCACGCCCGCCTCTCCTCCGGGGTGCTGGTCACCACCACCGAGAAGGTCCTCCTCCGGACTTCAGAGACGCCGCAGAGGCCGAAGACGCACCTCTTCCATAGACCGTCGAGGGGATCGCCGAAGGCCTCCATCTCCCTTTCTTTCGGGGTGTTGGAGGTGTTGAAGATGAGGGCGGACCTCGCCTTCAGGAGGCCGACGGGGACCCCCTCCCCGCCGTCCCCCTCGAGGAACTGGTAGGCGACCCCCGGCCTCATCACCCGGTCGACCCAGCCCTTGAGGATCGCCGGAGGCTGCCCCCACCAGTTGGGATGGACGATGATGATCCCGTCGGCCCCGGCTATCTCGGCGCAGTGGCTCTCGACGGCGGGATCGACGGCCCCGCCCCTGGGGATCTCGGGTCCGGTGAGGATCGGGTCGAACTCCTCCCGGTAGAGGTCGTGGTAAGAGACGAGGTGACCGTTCTTCTCCAGGGCATCCACCGCCGCCTCTGCTATGGCATGGTTGAAGCTGCCGGGGTCGGGATGGCCGATGATGACGGATATTCTCATGGTCTCGATCGAAAGACTGAGGAATCTCTCTTAATCTCTCATCGATTCTGAGCCGGGGGAAGGGCGGGCGGGGTCTACCCACCAGCCCCTGACCCATAACCCCCGCTCTCCTTGCGGCTCTACTTCTTCTCGTCTTCCTTCTTGGCGGGGGCTTTCGCCTGTTCGTAGGCGAGGATCGAGGCCTTGGCGTGGACCCGGACGAAGGCGCTCTCGTCCTCCTCGGCGGCCCTGGTCAGGATCGAGAGGGACTCCTCGTCCATCATCTCCCCCAGAACCCATGCCGCGCCGCCTCTGATCTCCTCGCTGGCCTCTTTGTCGGCGAGGAGCTCTGCCATCCTCTTCTGGACCAGGTCTCTACCAAGGGCGGCGAGCCCCACCATGGCGTTGGCTTTGACGATATCCTCGGGGTCCTTGAGAGCGGAGACGAGGGGCTCGACCACCTCCGAACCGCCCTTCTTGGCGAGGGCGTTGACGGCGTTCGCCCTCAGGAGCATATTCCCCTCCTTCGCCACGATCTCGGCGAGCTTACCGACGGCCCAGGTGGCGTCGGGGAGGTCCTCGGGGACCTGGGGTCCGGCGAGGGAGTCGATCGCCTCCGTCTCTCCCAGGGGGACCGCCGCAGGCTTCTCCTTCTTCTCTTTCTTCTTCGTCATCTTCTCTTTCTTGCCTTCTGTCATGAACTCCAATTGCTGCCTATTCTACTTCAATTTTTCCAAGTTCGAAGGCCTTCCTGTTGACCTCCAGGAACCTCGCGGGTACGATCTCTGAGAGGGCTTCCTGAAGCCTCCCCTCTCCGATGGGAAGGTGCCTGGCTAGGGCGCCGAGCATCACGACGTTAGCTGCCTGGGGGCTTCCCGCCTTCCCTGCGAGGCCGGTAGCGTCCATCGGATAGACCCGGGAGGACGCCTCCCGGAGGGGGGCGAGGATCTCCTCGATGGAGGGGTAGCTGGCCTGACCGGTGGTGACGGTGACTGGCAACAACGGCCTGGTGTTCACCAGGGCGACCCCAGCGGGGGAGAGGTAGCTCGCGTACCTCAGCGCCTCCGCAGGCTCCATGGCCACGAGGACATCCCCCCCTCCGGGGGATATCATGGCGCTGTAGCTGCAGCCGACCCTGATGTGGTTTATGACGCTTCCGCCCCGCTGGGCCATCCCGTGGGTCTCGACCCCCCGGACCGATAGCCCCGCCAGCATGGCGGCCCTTCCTATGATCTCGGATATCAGGATCACCCCCTGACCTCCGACCCCGACGACGACGACGTCGCAATCTGAGGTCCTCATCTAGCCACCTCCATGGCATGCTGGGGGCATATATCTGCACAGACCCCGCAGCCGGAGCAGAGGGCGTTGATCGTAGCGACTTTTCCGTCGAATTCGATGGCCGGACAGCCGAAGCTGACGCAGAGCTTACAGCCGCCGCACTTCTCCCCGTCTACCCTCAGCCTGGGCCTCCTTATCCCGGTCCTGATGTCGCTGATGACGCAGGACCTCCTGGCCACCACCACCGATAGGCCAGGGTAATCTCTCGCCCTCTCGAAGGTCTCTATCATGGAGACGAGGTCGTAGGGGTCGGCGGTCTCGACGAGCCCAGCCCCGAGGGACCGGCAGATCTCCGGGAGGGATATGGCCGGCGACTCTTCGCCGGCGGCCGTCTCCCCCGATCCGGGATGGGGCTGGTGGCCGGTCATGGCGGTGGTGGAGTTGTCGAGGATCGCGACGGTCATCCTCGCCCCGTTGTAGGCGGCGTTGAGAAGGCCGGTGAGCCCCGAGTGGAGGAACGTGGAGTCCCCCAGGACGGCGCATATCCCCCGCTCTTCCCCCCCGAACCTGATCCCCGTCCCGACGGTGATGGACGCCCCCATGCAGAGGCAGGTGTCTACGGTCCCCATCCCGACCCCCATGGTGTAGCAGCCGATGTCGTTTGGAAATACGGCGTCCCTACCGAAGGCCTTCCTCATGGCGTAGTAGGCGGCCCGGTGGCTGCAGCCCGGGCACAACGCCGGGGGCCTCGGCGGCAGGATCGATAGGACCTCGGTGCTCATCCTCGGAGCCGTCCTCTCGGGAAGGCCGATCATGCGAGCGATGGTGTTCCTGACGGTGAGGGGGTCGAGCTCTCCGACGGCTGGGATCGTCCCTGACCTCTTACCCAGGATCTCGACGCCGGGGTTTCTCTCCTTTGCCACCATCTCGACGAACTCCTCGAGGACGGGGTCCATCTCCTCCACCACCAGGATCCGGTCCACCTCTTCGAGGAAGTCGCCGACGGTATCCCTCAGGATCGGGTAGGCGCCTATCCTCAGGAGGGAGACGTCGGCCTCCAGCTCCGCGATCGCCTCCTCGGCGTAGAGCCCCCCTATCCCCGAGCCGATGACTCCCACCTCGCCCCTCATCTGCGACCGGTTCCACCCTTCTTTCGCGAGGGCCTCCTCGATCCCGGCCTGCTTATCCAGAAGTTCGGCGTGGAGGGGGCGGGCGTGGACAGGGAGGGCGACCCTGTGAGGGGGGTTCTTCTCGAAGCCCGGGCTTGCCTTCCTCTCTCTTGGAGTCCCCACAT
Organism: Methanothrix sp.; assembly: GCA_020844795.1. GTDB lineage: Archaea > Halobacteriota > Methanosarcinia > Methanotrichales > Methanotrichaceae > Methanocrinis. The sequence continues at coordinate 1,534,324 of CP086218.1, forward strand.
CGACGGTCGCCCTGGCGTGGGAGACCCTCGTCGTCGGCCTCAGCATCACCGGAAGGCCGAACTCCTCCGAGAGGCTGAAGCCGCGCAGGGTCATATCCCTCGCTTCCTGGGGGTCTGCGGGGTCGAGGCAGGGGACCCGGGCGAACGCGGCATACCGCCTCGAGTCCTGTTCATTCTGAGAGGAGTGGCAGAAGGGGTCGTCGGCGGAGATGAGCACCATCCCACCCCCGATCCCCAGATAGGCCAGGGTCATGAAGGGGTCAGCGGCGACGTTGAGGCCGACGTGCTTCATGGTGACGGCGGCCCGGCAACCTGTCCAGGATGCCCCGATCGCCACCTCCATCGCCACCTTCTCGTTCACAGACCATTCGACGTGGATCCCATGCTCTTTTGCGAGAGGGGCGAGATGCTCCACGATCTCCGAGGAGGGGGTTCCGGGGTATCCCGAGACGACCCCCGCCCCCGCCTCCAGGATGCCCCTGGCGATGGCGACGTTTCCGAGCAAGTATTCTCTCAATATGATGACCATCCTTGAAGTTGGTTCGTCTGCGGAGCAGGTGCCCCGTCTCTATCTTCGTCCGGTCATGGGAGATCGCCCCTTCGATAAAGCCGTTTCGAGGGCGCAGGATCATCCTTCATGATCCCGAGGACCTTCGGTCGAAGAATTTATCTCCTATCGATGATGGTGATCTTCGGCAGACGGCAAAGGGACGAAGATGCCGTTCTCTGGATGTGGTCCACATGAGAAGATCTCGATATCCAATTCTTTCAGCCCTGATCCTCATCCTCGCGGCCCTCGCCCCCCTCCCGGCCGCCGCAGAGGAGACGGGACTTTCGATAGATCGGGACCGGGAGGTCCTCTTTCAGGTATCGACGATAGACGCCCTCCTCCTGGCCGTCTACGACGGCGTCCTCTCCGTGGGCGAACTCAAGGAGAAGGGCGACTTCGGCATAGGGACCTTCGATAAGCTCGCAGGGGAGATGATCCTCCTCGACGGCGTCTGCTACCAGGTGAAGGAAGACGGCGTCGCCTACATAGCCTCCGACGATATGACGACCCCCTTCGCCTCCGTCACCTTCTTCGACCACGACGAGACGGTCCTGATAGAGGAGGCGGCAAACATGACGGAGCTGGTCGAGATCCTGGAGGCGTCCCTCCCGTCGAAGAACGCCTTCTACGCCGTCAGGATCGACGGAACCTTCCCCTACGTCAGGACAAGATCCGTCCCCGCCCAGGAGAGGCCCTACCCCCTCCTCGTCGACGTCACCGCCCGCCAGACGGTCTTCGAGTTTGAGAACACCACCGGGACCATCGTCGGGTTCTGGACCCCCCAGTTTGCGGCGGGTATCAACGTCCCGGGAAGCCACCTCCACTTCATCACCGATGATCGGACGGCGGGAGGCCACGTCCTAGACCTGCGGGTCGATGGCGTCGAAGTTGCCCTGGACGTGACGACCAGCATCTTCATGGCCCTCCCCGCAGAAGGAGACTTCTTCGACCTCGACCTCACCGGCGACCTCTCGGCGGACCTGGAGAAGGTGGAGAAGTGAAGCTCTAGAAAAGGGGAGGCTCAAATGAGATGGGAAGATTGAGACCCGGGGATTTTGCGGCGGAGGTCCGCCTCCCCCGCCCAGGTCGATACCTATCATTTTTAAAAAAGGGAAGCCCTATCCGGAGATCTCAGACGAACTCCGGCTTCCTCTCCACGAGCCTCTTTCTCACCGACTCGGCGTGGGCCGAGAGCCCTTCGGCCTCGGCTAGGAGGGTTATGGCGTCGGATAAGAGCCGCAGGCCGTCTTTAGAGATCTGCTGGACGGTGATCTTCTTTACGAAGGCGTCGACGTTCAGCCCCGAGAAGACCCTGGCGTACCCCGACGTTGGGAGGACGTGGTTTGTTCCGCTGGCGTAGTCTCCGGCGGCGACGGGCGTGAAGGGGCCGAGAAATACGCTTCCAGCGCTCCTGATCTCTCTCAAGACCGTCATCGGGTCTCTTACGATGATCTCCAGGTGCTCGGGGGCGAAGCTGTTGGAGAAGCCTATCGCCTCCTCCATCGATCCCGCCGTCAGGATGGCGCTCTTCTCGAGGCTCTTTCTCACTATATCCCGTCGATCGGCCCCCTTCGCCTGCTTCTCGACCTCGGACCTGGTGGCTATGGCGAGATCCTCGTCGTCCGTCACCAAAACCGATATCGACTGGGGGTCGTGCTCCGCCTGGGCGACCATATCCGATGCCAGGACTTCGGGCTCTGCCGTATAGTCGGCTATTATGAGAACCTCGCTGGGCCCCGCCGGCATGTCGATCTCGACGGTGGACCGCAGGAGGAGCTTGGCGGCGGTGACGTAGATGTTCCCCGGCCCCACGATCTTCTGGACCGGCCTGATAGTCTCCGTCCCGAAGGCCATCGCCGCCACCGCCTGGACCCCTCCTACCCGGTAGATCTCGTCCGCCCCCGCCATCCGGGCCGCGGCGAGGGTTAGGGGATCGACCAGTCCGTCCTTCCCCGGCGGGGTGCAGACGATGACCCGCTCGACCCCGGCGACCTTCGCCGGGACGACGGTCATCAGGGCGGAGCTGGGGTAGGCTGCCCTGCCACCGGGGACGTAGGCTCCCGCCGAGTCGAGGGGGACGATCATCTGGCCTGCCATCGCCCCGGGGGAGGTCTCCGTCATCCAGAGGTCCCGGTCGAGCTCCTGGTGGTGGAAGGCGGCGATGTTCTCGACGGCGATCTCCAGGGCCTTCTTGAGCTTCTCAGGGACCTTTTCATCGGCCTTTTCGATCTCGTCCTCGCCGACCCTGAACCTGCCGACCCGGACGCCGTCGAACCTCTCCGTCTGGTCAGAGAGGGCCCTGTCCCCCCTCTCCTGGACGTCGTTTACTATCTCCACCACCGCCGGCATGACGGACTGGACGTCGATGCCCCTCGATAGGAGGGCAGAAACCTCCTCTTCAACCAGCTCACTGAGCTTCTTGAACAACAAACCGAACAACTCCTTCTCTATCAGATCGATCTAGCCCGATCCGGGGCCGTCCCTCCCCCTCTGGGTGGCGTAAAGGGAAGCCACCCTCTCCAGGGAGTCCGCCTCTTCGAGGGCCTTGTCGTCCCTCACCCGGACGAGCCTGGGAAACCTCAGGGCGTACCCCGAGGAGTAGCTCTTGCTCTTCTGGATCTCCTCGAAGGCCACCTCGAAGATCACCTGCGGCTTCACCTCCACCTCCATCCCCTCCCCGGAGACGAGGACCAGGTCGCGGAAGAGGTCTGTCAGCTCCGCCAGCATCTCGTCGTTGATCCCCGTGGCGACCCACCCCACATCTTCGAGACGGCCCGTATCCGGGTCCGGGGAAGCGAGCCTGAAGGAGCCGAGGAAAGTCGCCCTCCTCCCCTCTCCCCACCGGGCGCCGACTACGACGAGGTCGAGGGTCTCCATCACCGGCTTGATCTTCACCCAGTTCTTCCCCCTCTTCCCCGCAGCATATGGGGAGGCTGGGCTCTTGAGCATCACCCCTTCGTGGCCTGCATTTATCGCCTCCTGGTAGATCCCGGCGACCTCCTCGGGGTCGCAGGTAACCATCTGGGCTGCCAGTATCTTCGGATCCGCCACCTCCTCCAAAAGCCTCCTCCTCTCCCGGAGCGGCTCGTCGATGAGAGATCGGCCGTCGAGGTAGACTATGTCGAAGAGGAAGAGCTCCAGGGGGATCAGTCTTGCCGTCCTCTCTACCTTGTACTTCCTGCGGAAACGCTTCAGGATCTCCTGGAAGGGGAGCGGCCTGCCGTCCTCGCCCCTGGCCACCGCCTCTCCGTCGAGGATGGCGGACTCTGCCCGGACGCCTTCCCTGATGAAGGATACGATCTCGGGAAGGGAGCCGGTGACCCTCTCGAGCCGCCGGGAGAAGATCTCTATCTCGTCTCCCCTCTTGTGGATCTGGACCCTCGACCCGTCGAACTTCCACTCGACGGCCGCCGTCCCCATCTCGGCGAGGGATCCGGGTATGTCAGCCCCGATGGTGGCGAGCATCATCTTGATGGGCCTTCCGATCTCCGCCTTCAGGTCAGAGAGCCTCCCCTCCTTCGCCCTCCGGGCGACGAGCCCCAGGTCTCCTGTGAAGTTGTAGCCCCGCTCCACCTCGTCGGGGGAAGCGGCGAAGGCCTTGGCGATGGCGTCTCTTACTATCCCCTCGCCGACGCCGATCCTCATATCCTCCAGGGCGAGCCTTGCTATGTACCTCGCCTCCAGGGGCCCCGCCTCGCCGAAGAGATACCGGAGATGCTTCATCTTTACTCCCTGGCTCCTCTTCCCCGAGGCCCGGGCGATCTGCAGAAACCGAGAATGAACGTCCAGGATCGAGAGGCTATCGGCTCCGATGAAGGAAGAGAGGGTGGAGGGCCTTCTCATCCCCACCACCTCAGCAGCGACGGCCCCCACATCCCCGGTCCTCCGGAGGATATCTTTGATATCTTTCGTCGAAGAACCGCCCGCCCTGGAGAGGGCGTCGTAGAGGGTGGAAGGCCCCACCCCCAGGAGGTGTTCGGAGCTGGCGGGGAAGACCGAGCCGGTGACAAAAGAGGGGACGACCAGAAGCTCTGCCTCGTCCAGATCCGAAAGGAAGGAGGCGAGGAGATCGGTCTTCTCGATGGAGCCGCTGATCTCCTCGATCTTCTTGCAGAGCTCTGCGAAGCCTAGAAAGCTGGTCATGGTCCAAAGTTCAGCCGTCTACCTGCCTGGAGGTGTAGATGCTGACGATGTCGGAGACGATGGCGCTGGCGGTCTCGATGGAGCCTGCGCCCAGGCCGGTGACGGTGATAGTCCCCGAGAGGTCGGTCTCGATGGAGGCGACGTTGAGGGTCCCGCCGACGGCGAGGGGGCTCCTCCGGGGAACGAGCATCGGCTTCACCGTCAGGGAGGGGACCTCGCCTATCAGCTTGATGTGGTAGCCCCTCTCCCAGGCTAGGTTGAGCGCCTCGGGAGTTATATCTCTGATCCCGGTGACGGAGACGTCTTCGTACCTCGCGTTCATGCCGAAGATGGAGTTGGCGAGGATGACCACCTTCCCGGCGGTGTCTATCCCGTCGACGTCGTAGGCGGGGTCGGCCTCGGCGATCCCGAGGTCCTGGGCCTCGGTGAGAGCGTAGCTGTAGGTGTACTTCTCCTCCATCATCCTCGTCAGGATGTAGTTACAGGTACCGTTGAATATCCCCCTAATGCCCAGGATCTCGTTTCCCACCAGGTTCTTCTCGATGAGGCTGATGAGGGGCATCGTCCCGCCGACGGTCGCCTCGTACTTGAGCATCACGCCGTTATCCTGGGCCACCTCCCTGAGATGGTTGAAGGCGACTACAAGAGGCCCCTTGTTGGAGGTGACGACGTGCTTTCCCGAAGAGAGCGCCTCTTCGATGTGGCCGAGGCCGGGCTGGCCGTGGACGATGTTGGTGGGGGTCACCTCCACCACCAGGTCGGAGTCTACCTCCTGGATCGCCTCCTTCCCGATGATATCGAGGTTTGCTATCCCCTCCAGGGTCTTGGCAGCGTGGAGCCTCTGGGGGTCTATACCCGTCTCGTCGAAGAGGGTTCCATTTATGTCGGTGACGGAGACTACCTTCATG
>CP086218.1:1540024-1547221 GCA_020844795.1 Methanothrix sp.
CGGGATCCTCTCGTTTCCAGAGCTGGCCCGCGGTGGTCCGGCGATGGTCGAGGCGATAGCCGACGGGAGGATCGGCCTCGTCGCCTTCGTCGCCCCCTCCTTTATGAAGGTGGGGCTTCCGACGATGGTATCGAACGCCCTACTGGCGCCGATCCTCTACGCGGGAGCCGCCGGGATCTGGTCGAGATGGCGGCCTTAGAAACCCCGACTGGTGGAAGGGTGATGGTGGGATGGAGGAAGGTGATAGAGGGATGAGGAAAGATGAGGAAGGGATGATGGAAAGAAGGACCGGGTCTCCGGTGGTGTCTGGCATCCCAGAAGAGGAGGAGTGCGAGGAGTTTGGAGGAGGGGGGAAGATCCTGGTCATGAGGGCGGTCTGCACCGAGCCCCTGGAGGAGTCGCGGATCTGCCCCCGGTGTGGCGGCATGGGCGGCTGCATCTTATCCAGCCCATGGCTGCGGATATTGAGCCTTCTGCGCCTCCGATAGTTCCATCAAATTCGATCTTCGATCAGCTTCTCGGATACCGTCGCCGTCTCCGGACCTCTCCGCCTGCAGTTCATCCTCTACAGGAAGGGTCCCTCTATAGATACCCCAGCCCCGAGGCCGCCGCCACCATGAACGCCACCAGGGCCGCCGTCATCCCCGCCTTCAGCATCTTCTGGGCCCTGGGAGCGTCCCCCTGGAGGATCCTCACGAGGGCCAGAAGGAACAGCAGGTCGGCGACGGTGACGGCGACGAGGTAAGCCTTTCCCAGGGGGGCGAGGTAGCTCAAGGCGATCGCAGTGACGACGAAGAGGGCGGCGAGGACCGACGACCTCCTCTCGCCGATGACTATAGGCAGGGTTCTCGCGCCGCTGGCGCTGTCGCCGGGGACGTCCTCTATGTCCTTCTCGATCTCCCTCGCCAGGGTCACCAGGGCCGCCAGGGAGAAGAGGAAGACGGTTATTCCGACGTCCCCTCCCGCCGCCCCGCCGAAGAGGAACGTCGATCCCGTCAGGTATCCGACGGCGAGGTTTCCGGCGAAGGGCGTCACCTTCAGGTTTCTGGCATAGAGGTAGAGGAGGATCGAGTTTGCGGCGGCTATGGCGAAGGCGAGGGGGTTTATGAAGAGGGCGGCGGCGCAGCCGGCGGCGAAGAGGACGGTCGACCAGACCCTCGCCCGATCCGGGCTGATCCTCCCGCTCGGTATCGGCCGGCGGGGCCTGTTGACGGCGTCGATCTCCCGGTCGAAGTAGTCGTTGACGGCATTTCCCGCCCCCGTCACCGCGAAGACCGCAAAGAAGACCAGGGCGAGGGTGAGGGGTTCGGGGGTGCCGCCAGCTACGAGGAGGCCGATCAGTGCGGCCATCCCGGCCAATAGACAGTTTCCGGGCCTCATAATCTCCAGATATACCGGCAACATCGTCCTACAAATCCTCCCGACGGAGTTCGCTTTAGCTTCCGCATACGGATAAATTTATTCCCCCGTCTTCGAGGGGCCTAAAGAACGGTGCCGTTTGATCCGAGGCCAAAGGTCTTAAACTCTGAAGATATATAACTCCCATTATGAATGGGTCACGGACATCTGATAGATCGACGAGGAGCGGGAGAGGAGGAAGGCCGGTGGCGGGAAACGACGGGTTCCAGGGGAGGTGATCCGGTGGCCGTCACCTTCGACCCGGAGACGAGGCTGAACCACATGGAAGGCTACCTCGGCAGGTTCCATCTCAACCTCAGCTTCGAGGAGGGGAGGATCCAGCTCCTCCGGATGAGGCTCACGGGATACAGGCTCGTCGCCGAGATCGGCGACGGTGAAGGGAAGAAGCGGGTCGACGATATGATCAAGAAGGGGTACGAGAGCCTCGGCGAACACTGGGAGAGGGAGACCTGCGACCCTTACGACGACCCCTGCCACGCCCAGTACGAGATCCTGGCGGAGCTGCGGTCCTACGTCTACCGGGACCTCTCGGAGCCCTTCATGACCTTCATAAGGTCGGAGTTCAGGAAGATCTTCGTCCCCACCTTGCGCCTCCTGACGGAGCTTTGCAGATCTGCGAACAAGTACACCTGGGAGCAGGTGAAGGTCCAGCTCCAGGAGATCATGACGGAGATCGAGGTCGATGTCGAGTGGGAGGTCTGCGACGAGTACATGGAAGGTTACCTGGCGAAGGTGTCGGAGATCCTCGATATCGGGGACGGCGGCGCTGCAGGAGGAGATGGACGGGTTTGAGGATGGGTTTATCTGGAGGGATAAGAGACGGGATCGGCGTGAGGGATATAACAACATCCCATCACCGCCGATATCCTCAAGCCGCCACTAAGCCGCCTCTATGATCTTCCCATCAGCTGGCCATATCGATGAGAAGGTCCAGCCTCTCGGCCCCGCCGATGGGGTCGGAGTTCTGAGAGACTACCCACTCGCCGAGCTTATCCAGGGCTGCCCCCGACCTGATGAGATCCTTAGACGCCAGAAAACCGTCCTGCAGGCAACCGGCCTTCCCGGCCAGGAGGAGGATGGGGGCAGCGTTGATGCATACCGCCGTCTCCCTCGGACCCCTCTCCATCCCGGAGAGGACCCGCAGAAGTTCCACCGCCTCCTCGACCCGATCTTCCCGGGGGAGTAGATGCCTCTCATCCACCGGTTCCGCCCCGAAGTCCCGAGGGGATACCCGGAAGGTGGCGATCCTGCCGTCGTCTCGAAGCTCCGCGACGATCGTCTCTCCCGAGGGAGATACCTCGTCCATACCCCTTATGCCGTCGGCGGAGAGGCCGTGGACGACCATCGCCCTGGAGTAGCCTATCTTCTTCATCGCCTCGGCGACTGGGACGACCAGATCCTTTGAGTAGACCCCCCGCAGGCCCTGCCGGGGCATCGCCGGGTTTGCCAGGGACCCGGCTATGTTCAGGACGGTCCCGAACCTGATCTTAGCGAGGATCCGGCCGAGCCCCTCGGGGTGGACTTTGGGGCTCATGCCGTTGAAGATCCCTATCCCCGCCCTCTCGATGCTCCTCACCACGACCTCCGGGTCTGCCTCCACCTCCACCCCGAGGACCTCCAGGATGTCGACGGTGCCGCACCGGGAGGTTATCGCCCTCGATCCGTGCTTTGCCATGGGAACTCCGGCAGCTGCGGCCACCATCGACGCTGCGGTGGAGATGTTGAAGGTCTCGATTCCGTCCATCCCCGTCCCGCAGTTCTCGAAGAGCTCCCCGCAGACCCTGGGGTATGCCTTGAAGGTGTCAAGGGCGTAGATCGCATCCCAGCCTCCGGCTATCTCATCGGAGGTGGGACCCTTGGCGGTGATCGCCGCCAGAAACGCCCCCTGATGGACGTCGGGCTGCTCGTCGGAGATCACCTGGGAGAACATCTCCCTCGCCTCCTCTCTCGAAAGGCTCTCTCCGGCTATCAGCCGGTTCATCCGCGACCCAAATAGCAATGCTGCATCATCCATAATCCAATCACTCCATCCAAATCCGTCCGATCCATCTGATCTCCATCCCCATCTGGACCGGATCGCTATCCAAAATCGGTCACCACCGCCTTCAGCCCTCGACGATCCCTGGCGTGCTCCATCCCCCTCCATATCTTCCGGAGAGATACCCTCTCGGTGATCAGCCCGCGGACGTCCATCCCCCCCGAGATCAGCTCCAGAGCCTTCCGGTTCTGGGCGGGGGTGCATCCGTAGGAGCCGACGATCATATGTTCCCGGTAGTGGAGCCGGTTCAAGTCCAGCCTGGCCGAGGCGAGATCCGGGGGGAGCCCGGAGAAGAGAGATATCCGGCCTCGGGGGGCGAGGAGAGAAAATAACTCGGAGGCGACGGGGACGTCCCGGCTGGCGAGGATTATGACGTCAAATCCCCTTCCTCCCGTCAGATCCATCCCGAGATAGGAGAGATCGTCCCTATCGGGATTGACGACGAGATCCGCCGAGGATCGGGCGAGGCGCGCCCGGTGATCCAGGGTCTCCGCCACGGCTACCACCGACGCCCCCCTGAGGCGGGCCAGCATGGCATGAAGGTGCCCCGCAGGACCTGCCCCAAAGATCAGGACCGAATCTCCATCTGCGACCCCGGCCATCTCCTGGGAGTTTATGCAGCAGCCGAGGGGCTCTGCCAGGGCCGCCTCCTCGAAATCTAAGCCGTCGGGGATGGGGTTGACGGATCCGTTCTTCACCGATCGCTCGGGGACCGATAGGTACTCGGCGAAGCCGCCGTCGAGGTTGAAACCGATGATCCTGATCCCCTCGCAGAGGTTTTCTGTCTTCCTCCGGCAGTAAGGGCAGCTTCCGCAGTAGACCCCGGGGTAGATCTGGACCCTCTCGCCGACCCGGGGGCCAGCACCGTCCTCCTCGAAGACCACTCCGGAGATCTCGTGGCCCAGGATCCGGGGGTAGACGAGATCCCTCTGGCCGCGTTCGTACATCTTGACGTCGGTGCTGCATATCGAGGAGGCCTCCACCTTCATGAGGAGACCTCCTTCGGGGCAGACCGGGTCCTCCACCTCCCGCAGGTCCATCCTCCTCGGCGCCTCCAGGACGGCGGCGATCATGAAAAATTTGCCCCCACAGTTATTATACAGCTCTCCACAATTCAAACCTCCATGAAGGGGATATAACCCTCCATCGACAGCTTATGGAGGCGTATTCTGATATTTAACAGTTTCTTATAATTCACAAAGATTGATCAGATATAAAGCTGGGTTTAGTTATATCAAATTCGTATTCGGATTTCGAGATCATTTCGATGAGAAGAGGCGCTGCCAGGGGCAGGGCTGGAGAGGCGAAATGGCCAAAAAGAGGTGAGATAGAAGAAAGGGATCAGGTAAGAGGCGAAACGACTGAAGGTGGCTGAGGCCTTTAGACCGGGGCCGCCGTATTCTCCAGGGGGTAGATCTCCCTGATCTCCCTCTCCCTCATCGCCGGAAGGCCGATATCCTCTACCGCCTCCACGATCTTAACCCGCACCGCCGATCGGAGGGACTTTCTATCCAGATAGGCCGCCACCGCCCCGGACTTCCTCACCGCCTCCTCGAGGATCCCGGCGTCGAGCCCTTCTGCCTGGTACTTTGAGAAGAGATGACCGAAAGCGACGCCGGTCTCCATCATCAGCCGGTTCTGCCTCGTCACATAGTGGCCGCCGCCGAAGCCGATGAGAGCTGGGAGGTCTTGATCCCGGAGGTTCAATATCGACCTCGCGACGGCTCTGCCCGCGTCGGGGTTTCTCCACTCACCCTGAGTGCTTCCGATCTCGGCGAAGAAGGAGGGGGTCGATAGGTCGGTGGGGCCGTGGTGGGTAGCCTCGACGGTGATATCGAAGCCCTCCAGGGGGTCGGCTGCCAGCCCCAGGATGAAGGACTTGAGGGCGGATGGAGCCGGTACCGCCAGCTCTTTATCCCGGCCACCCATCACCGCCTCCCCGCAGTTTCCCGAGAAGTGGCCGCTGAGCCTGGGGAGGCCGTCTTTTGCCTGGTGCCTCGAGGCGAAGACGATAAGATCTGGGGATAGGCCGATCCCCTCAAGAGAAGACTCCAGGTTCTCCAGGTGGATCAGCCTCTCGTCGAAGACGACGAGGCTGTAATTTGCGAACCGGTGGATAGGTCCGCCGTCGCTCCTCCAGGGGGCGAGGCTCAAGAGGCTCTCGGCGATGTTGATGCTGGCGGGGTCGGTCGATGTAGCGACGACGACGGTCTCTGCGGTCATAGGTCTGTCTCGACCTCGAGCATCGACTTCACCATGGGGGCGTAGTCGATCTTCCTCTCCTTCAGATCCCGCAGGGGCATTATGACGTAATATGGCCTCTCCGTGACGAGCCCCGCCTCGCTGAGACCCTTCACCTCCAGATCCATCCTCTCCTTCATCTCGACGTAGCACTGGGAGAGGAAGGAGCCGAAGATCTCCCCGGGCTGGATGTAGCTGCAGACGGCGGCGCCGATCCTCCTGAACGAGGAGTAGACCTCCATCATATCCTCGGATGTCGCCTTCGGCCGGACTTTGATGTGGTAGAAGATCATCAGCTCGCATCCGATCTTCTTCCAGTTGACGTTCGCCTGTCGGCTCAATAGACCGCTCTCGAAGAACTTGTTCCTCTTCCCGGATATGGTGGGCCTGGAGATCCCGGTCCTGCGGGAGAGCTCCAGATCCGAGAGGGTCGGATACTTGACGAAGGCGTGGAGAGCGAGCTTGTCCTTCTCTGTAAGCTTGACGGCATCGGTGATCACCTCCTCGATGGGCGGCTCCTCCTGGAGGTCGGTCCTGACGAGGCCGAAGGTGTTATCGACGGCGAGGGCGGAGTCCCAGGAGACCCTGGTGATGGAGAAGGGATAATGATGGCAACTGATCTCCTCGACGAACCCGGCGTCTCTGTAGTCGTCGATGACGGGATAGAACGTCTTTTTGAAGTCTGTGAAGCTCTTGGAGTAGACCATCGATACGGAGTCGGTATCGGTCGCCGAGTGAAATACACAGTGGGGATGGTCGACCCACTCCTTCAACCCCGGATCCTTTACCCTCACTTCTACGGGCGCGTTCGGCTTGTAGGTGGCGAAGATCGCAGTCATCATCTCTGCTCCCACCCCCATCCCCGTCGGGACGTTCAGGAGCTGGACCATCTCCCATTCCCTGAACTTTCTTTTGCTCTTGAATATGGTAGATCGATCAACCCCGATCTTACCGGCGAGATCGATATCGCTGAGCCCCGGGTACCGCGCTAGCCCATAGAGGACCAGCCTCTCTTTTGATGTAAGCTTCAGCTGCATTGCCGCTCCATCTACATTTTTTACTATTAATAGATTGCCTTTTTGGCTTTTTCTATCAAATGCTGCCGCATTTAATCGAAATCAAGATGACATTTTTAGCAGTCGCCCGGAAGGATCTCAAATCCGGTGAAGGTGTTCAGTCCAGGGAGAAGACCCGCCTTCCTTCCCGGACGAGGAAGGGCAGATCGTGGCCGGGAACCACCAGATCCGCGAGACCTATTATCCTCGCCATGCTCTTTATGGCAAGATCCCCATCGACGGTGAGGCGAGGCGGGACCCACTTCAGATAGTTTCCCAAAAGCGGGAGAGCGTCTCCTGCCATCACTATGCGCCGCTCCGATTCACAGACGACGGATATGCTCCCCCGGGTGTGGCCCGGCGTCTCCATGATCCATACCCCGGGGGCTACCAGATCCCCCTCCTTGAGGCGGTCCTGGCCCTCAGCCTCGCCGGATAAGACGA
>CP086218.1:1547321-1556513 GCA_020844795.1 Methanothrix sp.
ATGGCGTCAGGGCGCCGTAGTTTCCGGCCCAAAGCTCCCCTACAGTTCCGGAGGCTCTGGCCGCCTCGACCATCTCCAGGATCTCGCACGTCTCGTTCAAGTAGAAGGAGAAGCCGACGACGTCCCAGCCCTCGGCGAGCCTTTTTTTATAATCCTCGAAGGTCGGGTACTCCAAAATCTCGATCTCGGGGATGTTCTGTTTGAGGAAGCGGAGGCCGAAGGACTGGATCCGGGGCCAGTGGAACCGAAACCACTTCGACCGGGCGTTGGAGCCTATGTAGTCGTAGGGCTCCGGGTCGTCCTTGTAGACGGTGGTGAAGAGGACCTTGGGGGGCATACCCGGCTTTTGCCCCCCGATCGAAGATTAAGGTTACGATTCCACCACCATTCAAAAGGATACCTGGGCGCCACGCTGGAGCAAACCTATAAACCCCCTCCCTCAATCAATCCCTCTCATGGACGCTCCAGCCATCGCCGCTCGCGGCCTTACGATGCGGTTCAACGGCTTTCTCGCCGTCGACGGGGTCGACCTCGAAATCGAGCGGGGCGAGCTCTTCGGCCTCCTCGGCCCCAACGGCGCAGGAAAGAGCACCATCATCAAGATGCTGACGACGATGCTCCGCCCCTCGGCCGGTTCGGCCAGGGTCTGGGGCTATGACATCAAAAGAGAGAGGGACGCCGTTCGAAACTCCATCGGCGTCGTCTTCCAGGACCCAAGCGTGGACAGCCAGCTCTCCGGCCGCGAGAACCTGGACTTTCACGGCCGGATGTACGGGATGGACCGAAAGACCCGGGCCGATAGGATCGCCGAGGTCCTGGAGCTCGTCGACCTGACGGAGAAGGCGGACGTCCTGATGGAGGACTACTCCGGGGGGATGCAGAGGAGGCTGGAGATCGCCCGGGGTCTGATGCACCACCCTGCCGTCCTCTTTTTGGACGAGCCGACGCTGGGTTTGGACGCCCAGACCAGGAGGTACATCTGGCGCTACATCGAGCGGATGAACGAGGAGGAGGGGGTGACCGTCGTCCTGACGACCCACTACATGGAGGAGGCGGACCACCTCTGCGAGAGGGTCGCCATCATCGACCAGGGAAGGATCGTCGCCCTGGACAGCCCGGAGAGGCTCAAAGACCTCATCGGCGCCGACATCGTCACCCTGGAGGTGGACGACTCCGTCACCGACGAGCAGGTCGGAGCCTTATCGGATCTCGAAGGGGTTGAGGCCGTCGACCGGGCGGGCTCGACCCTGCGGCTCAGCGTCGACCGGTCCGAGGCCCGGATCCCCGAGATCGTCCTCGCCGCCAGCCGGGCAGGGCTTCTGATCCGGTCGGTCACCATGCACGAGCCGACCCTCGAGGACGTCTTCCTCAAGTTCACCGGCAAGAAGATCCGGGAAGCTGAGTCGGCAGGCGCCGGCCGGATGGCGGCGGTCCAGAGCAGGATGAGGACGAGGAGGCACTGATAACTTGAAGGCGATGAGGAGGAGGAGGAGCTGATGAGGAAGAGGAGGAGCTGATGAGGAGGACGTCCTGATATGATCTCGATCAACATCTACGCCATCTACAGCCTGTGGCTGCGGGAGATGATCCGCTTCTTCAGGCTGAAGAGCCGGGTCGTCGGCTCCCTCGCCCCGCCCTTCTTCTTCCTCGCCTTCCTGGGCTTTGGCTTCGGCTCGGCGGTGATGCCGGCGATCCCCGAAGGGGTCGGCTACGTGAGCTTCCTCGCCCCGGGGATCATCGGTATGACGCTCCTCTTCTCCTCGACCTTCGGGGGGCTCTCGATGCTCTGGGACCGGGAATTCGGCTTTCTCCGGGAGATCATGGTCGCCCCGGTATCGAGGCTCTCCATCGTCATCGGCAGGACCGCCGGCGGGGTCACCACCGCCGTGATGCAGGGGCTGATCATCCTCGTCCCAGGCTTAGCCATGGGCCTTCAGATCCCCGGCCTTCCGGCCTTTCTCCTCGCCCTCGTCTTCATGCTCCTCATCGCCACCACCTTCAACAGCCTCGGCCTCGCCTTCGCCTCCCGGATGAAGGACATGTCCGGCTTCTCATTGATCATGAACTTCATGGTCTTCCCGGTATTCCTCCTCTCGGGAGCCCTGTTTCCCATATCGAACCTTCCCGGGTGGCTCCAGACCCTAGCTCTATTCAACCCCCTCACCTACGGCGTCGACGGCCTGCGGGGCTCCCTCATCGGGGTCAGCTCCTTCCCCCTAGCCCTCGACCTTCTGATCCTGGCCGGATCCTCCGTGGCGGCTTTGAGCCTCGGAGCCTACCTCTTCGAGAAGAGCGACGTGGAGTGATCTCTTCCGCCCCTACTTCTGATCGGTCCGTCCCTTCCGGCCCTTCGGCGGATATCCGGGAGCTGCAGGCCGGCAGCTGACAGCCGGGTCCCAGAAGCCAGGAGCCGTTGACCGCCTTCCCCCGTCCCTCGACGGGCGGAGTCTGACGGTGGAAGCCCCGCCGGATCCCAAGAAAGAGATTTAAACGGTGCCTTCCATGGGGGTGAGGATGCTCTCCCTCCTCCTCTGGGCTCTCGTCTTCGTCGCAAGCCTCGCCCTCCTGGTGAAGGCCTCGGACGTCTTCACCGACTCCGCCGAGAGGATCGGCGTCGGCTTCGGCATATCCCCCTTCATAATCGGCGTCACCATCGTAGCCGTCGGGACCTCGACCCCGGAGCTCGTCTCGTCGGTCCTGGCGGTGATGAAGGGCTCCCCGGAGATCGTTGCCGGGAACGTCATGGGCTCCAACGTGACGAACATATTCCTGATCCTCGGAATATCTGCCATCGTCGGAAAGAAGATGGTGACGAGCTACCAGCTCGCCAACGTCGACCTCCCCCTCTTCGTCGGCTCTGCCTTCCTCGTCTCCCTGATGGTCATGGACGGGGGCTTCAGCCTGGCGGAGGCCCTTCTATGCCTCGCCTGCCTCCTCGTCTACCTCGTCTACGCCGTCCGGGCGGAGAGGGTGGCAGACCGGGTGAAAGAGAGGTTCCTGGAGGAGGAGGGGATCGTCATCACCGAAAAGAGAAGGCCCGACCTCAAGGTCTACGCGAAGCTCTCCATCAGCCTCTTCTTCCTCTATATAGGCGCGAACTACACCGTGGTATCGGTGGTGAGGCTCTCGGAGATGGTGGGGATCGGGACCGAGATCATCGCCGCCAGCGCCGTCGCCCTGGGGACGTCGCTGCCGGAGCTCGTCGTCTCCGTCCGGGCCGCCGCCATGAACAAGCCGGAGCTGGCCGTGGGAAACATCCTGGGGTCGAATATCTTCAACGCCCTGGGGATCATGGGGATCTCGGCGCTCTTTGGCGCCCTCGTCATCTCCGAGACGATAACCGGCTTTGTGATGCCGATGATGATCGTCGCCACCCTCCTCTACTTCGTCGTAATCTGGGAGAAGGAGATCACCCAGTGGGAGGGGTGGATGCTGGTGATATTTTACGTCTTCTTCCTGGGAAAGCTCTTCGCCCTCTTCTGAGGGCGATACGGATAGACGGGATAAAATATTTAATGCTTTGATGGGAGATATCCATCCATGCTCAAGAGGTTCCTCCCCCTCCTATTTCTCATCGCCCTGGCGGCGTCCCTCTGGGCTCTTGATCACTACTATCCAAACCCCCTCCTCCATAAGGCCTTCGTCACCGCCGTCGCCGTCGCCATGATCCACCTCCTCTTAAGACACATATTCCAGGATCTTCTCATCGGGAGGATGACCGTCTCCAAGACCAGGTACTCCTTCAGAAAGACGGTATCGATACTCTACATCGTCGTCGTCGTCGCCGTCCTCATGAACATCTGGATCGAGAACACCCAGAGCCTCCTCGTCTCCTACGGCATCATCGCCGCCGGCCTCGCCGTCGCCCTCCAGGATCTCTTCAAGAACTTCTTCGGTGGGATCGTCATCTTCGTCACCGGGATATACCGGGTCGGCGACAGGGTCGAGATCAACTCCAGGATGGGGGACGTCATAGACATCGACATCCTCTACACCACCCTCATGGAGATGGGGGAGTGGATGTCGGGAGACCAGTCCACCGGCAGGCTCACCATCATCCCCAACGGGCACATCCTCTCGGGGTCGGTCAACAACTACACCAAGGACCACCCCTTCCTCTGGGACGAGATCAGCCTCCCCATAACCTACGACAGCGACTGGAAAGAGGCGGTCACCAGGATCCTCTCCGTCGTCAGGAGCGAGACGGAGAAAGTCGGCGGCGAGGCGAGGGAGAGCATCACCAACATGGACGGAAAATATTATCTCCCCAGGAGGCTGGTGGAGCCGGCCGTCTTCATAACCCTCACAGACAACTGGATAAACTTCGATGTGAGATACGTGACGATGGTCAGGGAGAGGAGGTTGGCCAAGAGCAGATTGAGCCGGTTGATCCTGGAGGAGATCGAGCGGTCTGAAAACATAAAGCTCGCATCCACCACCATCGATATCGTCGGATTCCCCGAAGTTCGGCTCGGTGACCGGCGGGACGGGGCCGGAGATGACCGTCCATGAGAAGAGCTGAATCGAGATGGTCGAAAGCCTCCCGGCTGGATATCGACCTCGAAGGGCGACGGGACGGTTCTCTTGAAGCCGGAGGGTAACGGCCCATGCCCCGCCTCTTGAAGATCAGGACGAATAAGGTGGGCCTCCCCCCGGGGACCCTCGTCCACGTCGGGGAAGAGAGGACCGAGCCCGTCCGGATCACCATCTTCGACTACGACGAAGATGGCCTTCATGAGTTCTGCCCGACATCTGTCGATCGGTGCTCCGACTTCAGGGATAGCCCCTCCGTCACCTGGATAGACGTCGTCGGGGTCCACCGCCCCGAGGTCGTAGAGGAGATCGCAAACTGCTTCGGGATCCACCCCCTCGTCCAGGAGGACGTAGTCCACACCGAACAGCGGCCGAAGATGGAGGATTACGACGATTACGTCTTCATCGTCCTGAAGATGCTCACCAGCCCCGACGAGCTGGACGGAGATGATGGGATCAGGTCGGAGCAGCTGAGCCTCATCGTCGGCCGCGGTTTCGTACTCTCCTTCCAGGAGACGGAAGGGGACGTCTTCGACCCCGTCAGGGACCGGATCAGAAAGTCGAAGGGTAAGATCAGGAGGAGGGGGGCCGACTACCTCGCCTACTCCCTGATCGATGCCGTAGTCGACAACTACTTTCCGATCCTGGAGGCGGCAGGAGAGGAGCTGGAACTACTGGAGGACGAACTCCTGGCCAACCCCTCCACCGACGCCTCCCAGCAGATCCACCAGATGAAGCGGGATATGATATTCTTGCGAAAATCCGTCTGGCCCCTCCGGGATGTGATAAGCCGCCTCGCCCGGGGGGAGTCGGAGATCTTCAGCGACTCGACGGCGATATACCTGCGGGACGTCTACGACCACACCGTCCAGGTGATCGAGGAGATCGAGACCTTCCGGGAGATCCTCTCGGGGATGCTGGAGATCTACCTGTCCACCATCAGCAACCGGATGAACGAGGTGATGAAGGTCCTGACGATCATCGCCACCATCTTCATCCCTCTCACCCTCGTCGCCGGGATCTACGGGATGAACTTCGATTACATGCCGGAGCTCCACTGGCAGTACGGATATCCCGCCGTCCTCCTCTTCATGACGTCTGCAGGGGTTATAATGCTCATCTACTTTAGGAGGAGGAGATGGATCTGAGATCGAAAGCTGAACCATTGATCGTCCGAGACGTGGGCGTTCATCGATTCAACGGTCCTCGACGGGTGATAGCATGACACTTCGATTGATAGAGATGGTCATCCCGGAAGGGGAGAGGGAGGGGCTCGAGCGGGTCCTGACGAGGGGCGGCCAGAAATACCACGGCATCTGGATCGAACCGGTCCAGGGGGTCTGGGAGAGGCCGCTGAAAGGGGTCTGGAATAAGAGCTTCGACAGGAAGCTCATCCTCGTTAGGATCCTCGTCTCCGCCGAGGAGTCGGAGTCGTTGATCAACATGCTCGATGCGAGGTTCAAGAAGGACGAAGGGTACAGGATACTCGTCCTTCCGGTGACCGCGTCCCTCCCCAGGCCCCTCGAAGAGGAGAAGGAAGAGGTCAAAGCTCCCGGATCTAAAGATAAGAACAGGAAGGCGAGCAAGCGGATCGGAAGGGAGGAGCTATACGCGGAGGTGGCCTCCGTCGGCGTCTCCAGGGTTTACATCTTCATGGTCATCCTCTCTTCCATCGTCGCCGCCTTCGGCGTTCTGAAAGATAACGTCGCTGTCATCATCGGGGCGATGGTCATAGCCCCCCTCCTCCTCCCCAACGTCTCCCTGTCCCTCGCGACGATCCTTGCAGACATCGGTCTCGCCAGAAGGGCCCTCAAGGCAAATCTGGTGGGGGTGGGGACCGCCGTCGCCATATCCTACGCTCTGGGATCGTTCCTTCCGGTGGACCCGCAAGGCTCCGAGATCGCCTCCAGGACGGTGGTGGGGCTCGGCGACGTCGCCCTCGCCCTCGCCTCGGGGAGCGCTGGCGCTCTGGCCTTCACCACGGGGGTCTCTGCAACCCTCATCGGTGTTATGGTGGCGGTGGCCCTCCTCCCGCCCCTCGTCGCCTTCGGCCTCCTGATGGGATCGGGGCACGAGAGCCTCGCCTGGGGGGCGATGCTCCTCTTCGTTGCGAACTTCATAGCCATCAACCTCTCGGGGGTGGCCACCTTCCTCGCCCAGGGGATCAGGCCCCAGAGGTGGTCGCAGGCTAAGAGGGCGAAGAGGGCTTCCATAGCGGCGATGGTCCTATGGCTACTGATGCTCGCCCTCCTCGTCTACATAATCCTCGGGTTCCGTCAGGGGATCGTGATATGATGGGGCGGGCCATCCCGCCGTAGAGCCGGGCGAAGGCCATAACCCTGATGAGAGAAGATCCGAGATAGAAGTCGCCCTTAGGAGAGTTGATCTTGGCTGATCCCATCGCCCCCTCCACCGAAGATGGTGAAGGAGGTCCCGAAGAGGTCGTGAAGGTCGTCAGGCAGGTGACCCTGGCGGGCCTCGCCATAAACCTGGCCTTATCGGCCGTGAAGTTTGCGGCAGGCGTCCTCGGCAACAGCCAGGCGGTGGTCGCCGACGCCGTCCACAGCCTCTCAGACACCGCCACCGACGTCGCCGTCCTGGTGGGGGTGAAGTTCTGGACCAAGCCCCCTGACGGCTGCCACCCCCACGGCCACCAGAGGATTGAGTTTCTGGTGACGATCTTCATCGGCCTCCTCCTCGCCGCCGTCGCCCTGGGGCTCGTCTACAACGCCCTCGTGACCCTCAACGAGCCCAATCGGAGCCCTCCTGGCCCCATCGCCTTCTTCGCCGCGCTCCTCTCCATATTCACAAAAGAGCTCCTCTACCGCTGGACTATCTCGGTGGGGATCGAGATCAGGTCCACCGCCCTCATCGCAAACGCATGGCACCACCGATCCGACGGCCTCAGCTCCATCCCAGCGGCGGTGGCCGTCGCCGGGGCGGTCCTCGTCCCCGGCCTAGCCTTCCTCGACCACCTGGGGGCTATGGTCGTCTCCATCTTCATATTTCAGGCGGCGTGGAAGATCGTCCGCCCCTCAGTGGAACAGCTCGTCGACCGCGGAGCTCCAGAGGAGATCTGCCGCGGGATCGAGCAGCTCGCAGCCACCACCCCCGGCGTCCGGGCGGTCCACGCCATCCGGACCCGCCACATCGGGTCGGGGATCGAGGTCGACCTCCACGTGCTCGTCGACCCCGTGATCTCCGTCGAGGAGGGGCACAGGATCTCAGAAGAGGTGGAGCGCAGGCTCGTAGAGTACGTCTCGGACGTTGTGGACGTCGTCGTCCACCTCGAGCCTTACAACGCCGAGGAAAGGAGATGGAGATAGAGATGAGATCTTCTCTAGACCCCCACCCCTCCACAGCGAGGTGAGAGGGGCAGAAGCCGCCCTCCCGGGCCGATCCGCTTTCGCCAGCGGAGGGGAGGCAGAGTTGATGGGTGAGTTTAAAAGGAGATATGAGGTTTGCAAAACTGAAATAAGAGCGAATAATGATTGTCAGATCATATAGAACGATTAAATCTACTTTTATCAGAAACTGAACGGTTTTAACTGGAGGGAACGATATCTGAACCGTCAAAGTTCGGCTCCGTTCGGCTCTAATTTTATCTATCGTTCAGGCCGAGGGGAGATCCGTCGGGGTGATGGCTCCAGGAGAATAGAGCAGATATTCCTCGACGGTGAGGTGCAGAATATGAGACTAGGAAAGTATTTGATGACTTTGGCGGTCGTCTGCCTTCTGGCGACGCCCGGCATGTCAGCCCCAAATTGGGGTGAGAAGGGTGACGGGTCCAGAATGATGAACTGTGGCCCCATGGACCGAGGTATGGATCGAGGTTATATGGTCGGAGGCTTCTGGGGGGGCTTTCCCCTCGGGGAGGATCTGACCGCTGAAGAGATGGAGAATATGACACTCGCAGAGCTCCGGGATATGAGAGAGGAGAAGAGAGCCGAGATGGAGAATATGACCCCCGCGGAGCTCCGGGAGCTCAAAGAGCAGAAGTGGGCCGAGATGGAGAATAAGACGATGAGAGAGCTCCGGGAGACGAGGCGAGAGAGGCTCGACCGTGACCGTCCCTTCCTCGGCCTCAACGTCTGCCTCCTCTTGACCGACCTGACGGCAGAAGATCTCGAGGGGATGACCGAGGAGGAGATCGAGGCGCTCAGAGAGGAGAAGACCGCCGAGCTCGATAACATGACCCTCGCTGAGATCGAGGCTCTGAAGGAGGATAAGAGGGGCGAGATGGAGAATATGACCCTCGCTGAGCTGAGAGAAGATAGAGAGGTCTGCGCGCTGATGGGATCTGGCGTTGGACGAGGTCTTTGCGGATGGGGAGAGATCGGGGACCGAAGCATAATGGAGAGGGCAAAGGTGATGCAGGGTAGGGGAGATTCGAAGGATCGGATGAAATTCGGCTCCGATGGAAGGAGCTTCAAGCGGTGAGCTGGAGGGTATGAAGGACTTTGCAGGGCCCACGATCCGGCTCCAGGGGACCGCTACATCCGGCCCCCGGGGCTTCCAATCGGATCGTGGGCCGAAAGGCCCGCGCCTCTGAGAACTATGGTGACCCGAGATGACCAAAGAGATGAGCGTCGCTGATAATCCGGTCGGCCCTTCCCCTACTCCTTTGAAGACCGTCTCCTCGAGGAGAGGCTTCGCCAC
>CP086218.1:1556613-1569290 GCA_020844795.1 Methanothrix sp.
AGAACATCGAGGCCCACCTGTCCGGTGCTAGCTATGAAGTAGGAGTTCGACCAAAAGGAGTCGCCCCAAAGAAATTCCTTGGTTTGAGGGAATTCTTGTCGAAGCCGTCGGGATGTGACGCCCTTGATGACGTTCACGACGGTAGATAAGTTGGTTGTGGGCGTCGCTGTGAACAATATATGATGGTGATCTTCAGCAGGTTCCTGTGCGAGTATTTCTATTCCAAGTTCGTCCGACAAACTCCAAATGATCTGCTTTAGTCTCTCACGAATCGCTTCGTCATAGAGTGCTTTCCTTCGGTACTTGATGACTACCACCAAGTGATAGTGAAGTGAGTACACAGAATGTGCAGATCGATTGAGCTTGTATTTCATTGGATTTACCAGAATGTGTATATCCCATTATTCTCTTAAATAGTTATCGGTTAGCAGAAACAAAGGGAAGGACTCCGCTTTCATCCCCACCCTGAAGGATGGGGACTTCCCGCTTCGTCCTTTCCGATCCTACAAGCTAAAGCTTAAAACCTTTGGGGCGTTATCATAGAATCGGAGGAATCTTGGTGAAGAAGATATCGGATATAAAAGGACTTGGCGGGATGTTGAACGGATTTCGGGATCTGGTCAAGGATGAGAGGAGCGTGACCTTCGTCGGTACGCCGGGGTTCTGCACCCCCTTCGCTACCTTTCTCGGGTATCCGGTCAGGGAGAAGAGGCTCGCCTTCGTCCCCGGCCTTGATGTGGATAAGACCAGAGAGATGGTGGCTACAGAGCATGGAATTGAGCTGGCGGCAGAGACGACCCCCGACGCCGATGTGGTGGTGATCCTGGGAGGGATGGCGATGCCCAAGATCGGAGTGACGATCGATGAGATGGCAGCGCTGCTGGGGAAGATCGAGCACGAGAAGCTCATAGGGGTCTGTTTTATGGGGATCCTCGATAAGGCTGGATGGTGCTCGTCCCCGGCGATAGGCTTCGACTACGTCATGAATGTAAACCTCATGGGCGATATATCTGGAAATTGATCCCCTGACCGCCTTAATGGAAATTCTGGAGAAGATATACAACCTCGGATAGACGACCGCACACCACTGAAATATGAAAAACTGATTTCAGGTGGGCCCGACGCGATTCGAACGCGTGACCTCACGGTTATCAGCCGTGCGCTCCAACCATGCTAAGCTACGGGCCCGGCAGCTTTTCTGATTGAGCCACCCCTTAATAACAGTTTCCCTACAATGGCCATCGGAGCAATGGAGGATCGAGCCGCAGCATGCGTATCTTTCCGAGAGATCTCCTTCGTGACCATACTATGCCAGACTTTTTCTGAAGGCGGAGGGCGTGAGACCTCCCTTTCGACAGACTTAAATCATCAAGGGATGTGAATCTCTCGGTGAAATTGGGATGGCCGACGCTGAAATTGATAAGGATAAAGAGGACCTGGCGGGGCTTTACGACCTGGCGATCCCCATCGGGATGCCCTTGACCATCATCCAGGATCTGGTGGACAGATTCGATCTGGAGCCGGTGAGGCGCAACGCCAAGGTCGGCCTCCTGGACGGAGAGACGGAGGAGAGGGAGATCCTAGTACTCCGCGGCGAACTCGATACCGTAAAGGCTGCAGAGAGTCACATGTTCGAGGCCCTCGACCGGAGGTTTGCTCGATGGGAGAGGAACGAGCGGTCCGATCGGTACAGGGAGATGTACGAGAAGAACGCCGAGAAGAGGATGCAGATGGTGAAGGAGAGGATAGAAGAGAGGAAGGACGAAGATATATCCTTCTGATCGAACGAAGGACGAAGGCGATGCAGATAGGTATACCGTCATCAAGGCCCGTTATCATCATAAACGAAGATCGTCCCCGGCCCCAGGGTGTTTGAAGACCCCCCCTCATTCAGAGAACTCCCCTCATTCAGAGAACTCCCCTCATTCAGAGAACCCCCATCATCTTGTGGGCCTGGGGTATGATCACCACATCTCCTCGATGCTCCGATGCCGCCTGGTGTAGGTGGATCAGCTTCTTCGGACTGGGTCTTTTATCTCCGGAGACCGGCTGGAGGACCAGGGTTGCATCCAGCCCCTCGAGGCGGTGGCAGAGCTGCTCTATCTCTTCGGAGGTTGTGGCGTCCAGTATCACCGTTTTTGCTATGGTGGCGACCCCGGATCTGGTCGCTCCATCGATGCATGAGATCTCGTTCTCAAAGAGGCGGCTCCAGCGGTCCGGGGGGCATGAGCGGTGGCTTTGGAGCTTTATGTCCACGGCGGCGAAGTCTATCCAGGGGATGAGCCTTCTGAAGCGGCTCGCCGAATAGCCGTTCGTCTCGAAGTAGACGGGAAGGCCCTCGGCGGCGCAGCCGGTCGCCAGGGATAATGCGAAATCCGGCTGGCAGAGGGGCTCTCCCCCGGTTATCGATACGCTGTGAGTCCCCCGGGCCCAGTGGCCGAGGATCTCCTCCATCGCCCAGCTCGTTGTCACCGGATTATCCGCCCGCCGGAGGGGGCCCGAAGCCTGAGGGCTTAGAACCTCGCAAAATTCGACCTCGCAGCGGAACTTCGCCGAATCGCAGTAGGAGCATGAGAGGTTGCAGCCGGCTGTCCTGACGAAGACCTGTCTATTTCCAACGAGAGGACCCTCTCCCTGAAACGAGGAGAAGATCTCAGCGAGGACCCCGACCTCATCGGTACGCCGTCGGGTCATCGATCCCGGCCTCCACAAATCCCCGCCTCCGATGCTGGCATGACTCGCACTCTCCGCAGTGGACTATACCCTCCCTGTAGCAGGACCAGGTCAGTCCCATCGGCGCCCCCAGCTCTGAACCCATCCTCACGATGGCGGGCTTATAGAGTTGGAGGAGGGGGGCCTCGATCTTCGGGGGGAGGCTGAAGGATGCTACGGACTTTTCCAGGAGGTGGTTGAACCGGTCGACGAACTCCGGCCTGTTGTCTGGATAGGATTCCCCTTCTTCGGCGTTGAAGCCGACGTAGATCCGCTCGGCTCCGATCTCCTCGGCGTAGGCCGCCGCCATCGACCCGAAGACGAGGTTTCTGCAGTAGACCCAGGTCGAAGGCGTCGGCTTAGCCCCTCCGATCTCGACCACGTCTCCTGTGGGTATGGGGGCGCCGACGGTAGTCAGAGGAGCATGGTCATAGAAGAGGTCGGTCCTCGCGAACCTGACCTCGGACGCCCCGAGGGCTTTCGCGATCTCCTCGATGGCATTCTTCTCCCTCCCCTCGGCCTTCTGGCCGTAGAGGACGTGGATGATGGATATATCGAAGCCCTCGTCTAGGGCCTTGGCAGCCGCCACCGTGGAGTCGAGCCCTCCGGAGCAGAGGCATACCGCCCTGGCCCTCATTCGGTCATCACCCACTTGTTCTTACCCTCCCAGAGCTTCACCGATACGAGACGCGCGGGGGAATCGAGGAGGCGCTTCTCCAGGCCGACTCTGATGTATTCCGCGATCCTCTCGGCGGTGGGGTTTGGAAGGATGCCGTTCAGATCCCGGTGGTCCAGCTCATCCAGGACCGATTTTAATATGCGCTTCAGTTCGTAGAAGTCCAAGAGAAATCCCGTCTCTTCGTCCACCGGCCCCTCCAGGACCACCTCCACGTCGTAGGTGTGGCCGTGGACCTGGGCACACTTGCCGTCGTAGCCGGGGAGGCGGTGGGCGGCGTCGAACTCCAGGGATAGACCCATCTTCATCCTCCATCTCCCTCCTTCAGCCTCCCCTGGCGGCGGTCTATCTCGTCGAGCTGGTCGAGCATCTTCCTCAGGGCCGTCCTGACGGCGTCGGAGAAGTTGACGAACTTTCCTTCGTCGCCGACGTGGCGGTTGACGTCATCTATTATGTGTTGGGGGATCTCCACCGATATCTTTGGCACCGTAATCCTCCAGTAATCCTCTGATAATCTGCAGGTATTATTCCGAGAATATCTGGAGTCTATTAAAGCTTTCCCGGTCAGGGCTCTGCCTCATCCAGGATCTCCGGAGGAGCGGCGGCCAGGGCCACCAGCCCTTCCGCCTCCATGAAGTGGAGGCTTCCGGGGACGATGAGGACGTGAAGGGGACCCCCCAGGTCGCGGTCTGCGAGCCTTGGGAGCCAGTCGGCGATCACGACGGCCCCGTCGGATCCGGCCCGTGCGACGCCGACGCCTAAAGCCGTCCTGAGACGGTCGCCCCCGGATATCTCCTCCATCTCCAGGAGGAGGGCCGCCCCTTCCCCGGCGGTCATGTATCTATCCGGCTGGATGTCCAGGAAGAGGAGGGTGTGAAGGTTCCTATCGAGGTTATCGATGACGACGTCATAGGGGCTCGTGGCGACGATCCTCTTTCCGGAAGCCACGTAGGGGTAGGGTATCGAGGTGGACCTTGCGAACCGGTAGTTCTGCAGGCCCGTGAGACCGGAGACGGCGGTGACGATGGAGGAGGAGTGGACGACCCGGGTCACGATCCCCATCCTGAGGGCCCGAAGGCGCAGGTCCAGGTGGGTAGTTGAGATCATGGGGTCGCCTCCCACCAGGAAGGCGACCTTCTTCTCCCGGGCCTCATTGATCCACCCCTCGGGGCTTGCCTCCACTTCCTCCCGGCTCAGGATCCGGACCTCTTTTCCGTAGAAATCTGCCAGCTTCTCCGGGGTGGCGCCGGCGAGGTGAGATGTATAGAACTCCGCAAATACCAGGTCCGCCTCCCTGATAGCCTCCAGCCCCTTCACCGATACGTCCGTCTCGTCGTATAGCCCCAGGCCGACAAAAGTGAGCATATTCGCCCATATCCGCCATGGGGCTTAAAGAAAGCGGCCGGAAGGCAAAACCGGCTGGCAAAGGCTAATATGGATTAGATTCGAATGAACTCTCATGATCGGCAGGACGACCCAGGTTGTGGATTGCCGAGAGAGCATGGGGCTTGCCAAGGGCGGCGGCCTCGCCCAGCGCGGGACCCTCTCCGAGGCCTCCAGACCAGACGTGATCGCCATCGCCATGTCCCCAGGGCGGAGGCACATAACCAAGCCCGTCTGCGAGATCACCTATGGTCTGCGGCGGGAGGGGATCCAGACGAGCGTCCTCGTCCTGGAGGCGGGGGCGGGGGTCCCCGACAGCTTCCCTTCTGCCTCCAAGGGTTTCGGCCCCACCTTCGGCCTCTCCCCCAAGGAGATCGAGCAGATCGAGAGGCACAAGATAGCCGTCATCCACCTCGGGAATATCAGGTCTCACGTCGTCTACAAGGCGAAGGACGTCCTGGCCCTGGCGGATGTCCCGGCGGTGATCGTATGCCAGAGCCCTGTAGACTTCGAGGACTTCGCGAAGGTGGGGGTTAAGACGAGGCTGGTGATGCCTCCGAGGAACAAGATAGAGACCCTGGGGACGGTCGTAGACATCGTCTACGGCGTCACCAGAGGTGCCACGTGCCAGAGGACGAAGCTGAACCAGCTGGCAAAGGTCCTGAACCATCACCTCGCGCGGATGGAGAGGGAGGAGAAGAGGAGGCGGGAAGAGGAGGAGATCCCCGAGGCGGAGAGGAAGGCAAGGGCGAAGAAGAGGGCGGAAGAGGCGAAGGCGGAAGGTGGGATGAGCACCTCTTTCTTTTAGAGGAGATCTGATAAGGAGGCGGATGGAAAGGGGACGATGCGGCTTTGAAGGTCACGACGATCTGATCGGAGACGATGGCGGGCCGAAATCTTGGTGATGGAGACGAAGATGAAGCTGGTGATACTGCTGGGAGACGGGATGGCGGACCATCCCATCGAGGAGCTGGGCGGAAAGACCCCCCTAGAGGCGGCAGAGACCCCGAACATGGACAGGATAGCCCGGGATGGATGGGGGGGCCTCGCCCGAAACGTCCCCCCGGGGATGCCGCCGGGAAGCGACATCGCGAACCTCTCGGTGATGGGCTACGACCCTAAGAGATACTACACCGGCCGCGCCCCCCTGGAGGCGGCGGCGATGGGCGTTCCTCTCGGCCCGGAAGACGTCGCCTTCCGGTGTAACCTCGTCACCGTCGACCGAGATCGAAGGATCATGGTCGACTACAGCGCCGGCCACATCTCCTCGGAGGAGGGGCGGGAGCTGATCGAGGCCCTAAGGAAGGCCCAGCCCGCCGCCAGGCTCCATCCAGGGGTAAGCTACCGAAACCTCCTCGTCCAGGGCGGCGACGAAGGGCTCAAGGCGGTCTGCACCCCTCCCCACGACATCACCGGCCAGCAGATCGATGGATACCTCCCGAAAGGCGAGGGCTCCGCTCCCCTGCGGGATATGATGGCTTCATCGGTCCCCGTCCTCGAAAAGCACCCCCTCAACCTCCGCCGCGCAAATGAAGGAAAGCGGCCCGCCAACATGATCTGGCTCTGGGGGCAGGGGAAGGCGCCGTCGATGCCGAAGTTCCGCGGTATATGGGGGATCGAGGGGGCGGTCATCTCCGCCGTCGACCTCCTCAAGGGGATGGGAGTCTACGCCGGCCTCGAGGTGATCAACGTCCCCGGAGCCACCGGCGTCCTGGACACCGACTACGAGGGGAAGGTGGCGGCCTGCCTCGACGCCCTCGACCGGGTCGACTTCGTCTTCCTCCACGTCGAGGCCCCCGACGAGATGAGCCACGACGGCCTTCTCGACGGTAAGATCGAGGCGATCCGCCGCTTCGATGAGCGGATCGTCGGCCCGGTCCTGGCGGGGCTGGAGAGGTCCGATCATGAGTGGCGGGTCCTGGTCCTCCCCGACCACCCGACCCCCCTCTCCATCAGGACCCACACCGACGAGCCCGTACCCTTCGCGATGATCGGCTCGGGGATCGAGCCGGACGGGATGAAGGCCTTCAGCGAGCGGGAAGGAGTCCGGGGCGGGTGCGGGACGGTGGACGGGTGGCGGCTGATGGGGATGTTATCGGAGAAACCGATACCGAACTGAAAATATGGCCGCTCGAAGAATTACAATAGACGTGCCCGAAAAGGTGCTCTTGTCCGAGAAGACCAACGAGAAGGCTTTCGGGCGCGAGCTGCGGATTTTGGCCGCAGTCAAGCTCTATGAGCTTGGTCGTCTCTCCTCGGGACGAGCTGCGGAGCTTGCCGGGATGCCGCGAGTCGTGTTTCTGCTGACCCTTAAACGCTACAAGGTATTCCCTCTCGAAGCCGAGCTGCGAGACCTGGAGAACACCACTCCTTAATGACCCATCATTTTCTAGAATCCACCTACTTCGTTACGCTCTGAAATCGCCCGGATGGAGCCAGCCTCCTGAATTTCGCGCCGCCCGGCCGCTAGCCTCCGATCCGCAACCTATAAGCCCTTACAGCCCTTACAGCATTTACATGGGCGAAGCGGCCGATAAGAGGATACCGGTGACCCGGGAGGTCTGGGAGGATCTATCAGATCTCAAGAGGCCGGGAGAGACTTTCGCGGGCCTTCTGGCGGAGATGATCGAGCACGAGAAGAAGCGGCGGCTCTTCCTGGATATGGAGAGGATCGAGAGGGAGGGCAGCTTCGTGGAGCTTCGCCTTTGACCTACCAGCTGCTGATCGAGGAGAAGGCCCTGGAGTTTTTCCGATCCCTCCCGGAGAAGAGCAGGCGGCTTGTAGCAGATCGGTGTATGGCTCTCGCCGACGATCCCTTCCCAGGAAGCGGCAGCGTCGACCGGGAGGCGCTCCATCTCTCTGGCTATAAGAAGCTCTATCGCCTCCATGTTGGAAGGTCTTATACCGTATTCTATCGGATATATGAAGACGAGAAGGTCGTTACGATCCTCGCCATCACCACCATTGAGAAGGCGCACAAGATGTACGGGCGGCTCTGAATTCTCCATCTTCACCGGATAGCATCCCCGTCAGAATTACCGTACCTTTTGACGCTCTGAGACTGGCCGGATGCAGCCCGCCCGGCGGTTTCGCGCCTCCTGGCACCCGACAGCCGCCTCCACCATGTGGCGCAATGTCCCGCGCGCCCTCCGGGCTGTACGGGGTTGCTCGCTTCAGAAGACGTCGGCGAAAGCTACCGCCTCCGCCTCCAGGCCAGGGCCGCGATCAGCGCCGAAGCTGCGGCGACGGCAGCCCCCGGCCCGGGGATCGACCTGCTTCGGTCTTCCTCTGGCAGGGTGACATTGACGGTACCGTTCCTCACCCCGTCGACCTCCACCCCCTCCACCTCTGCTATCCCCACCTCGGTGATCCCTTCGATCCTCCCGGCCCGGTCCGCTGCCGACCCCACCGAGGCGGAGGTGGCTCGCGGCTCTGCGACCTCGAAGTAGAGCCCCGAGACCTGGAGGGCGTCCATGACGTTCTCGATCCGCAGCCTTATCTCGTACCTGCCGGGGGGGGCAGCGACCCTGACGAGGTGGGGCTCGAGCCCCGAGGGGGAGAACCGTAGCTTGGAGCCCTTTTCACCGACCACGACGGCGCCGTTGACGACCTGGAAGAACCTGATCTCGCTCTCCCCCGGCTCGATCTTGATATATCTATCTCGGAGGAGATCGTTGGAGGCCATCTCGGCGTAGCTCACCGTCTCACCCAGCCTCTCGTACTCGGCCTGGGATATGTAATAGAAATCGCCGGCGGAGCCCCGGATCAGGCCGATCCTTCCCGTCAGATCGAAGGTCACGGTCACGGGGACCGGCTCCGTGGAGTCGTTGATCTGGAGAAGGCCTCCCTGAACCTCCGACTCTGGAAGGATCGTACCGTCGTCGCTCAAGGCCGGGACGGTGGCGTTCCACTGCCAGGAGTAGAGCCACCGGTCCCTCGCCCCCACCCCCGATCGGGTCAGGTCCCCCAGGATCAGCCTGCGGCCCCCGGCGTCGACGGTCTCGGCGGTGACGCTCTTGATCTCCCCCGCCAGGACGAAGATCGAGAAGTTCGCGAGGCCCCCCGAGGGGATCGGTTCTGTAGGGAGGCTCACATCCGCCAAATCCGGGCGCGGTACCACGTACTCGTTTTTGTAGAGGTAATACCGGAACGTCTCGTTTTTGGCGACTGCTATGTTTATACCGGGCAATATGCTCGTCCTCGAGTCGCGCTTCAGATGGATCCAGTCGGGGTTCGCCATGATTATGTAGGACGGGTTTATGACCATGACCTTCAGCTCTGCGAAGTCATTCCCGGGATCTATGGTGAGGACCAGCCTGTCTGAGACCTGAAATATGCCGTCGACTATGGCGAGGTTCTCTTCATCGCTCAAAAAGACGCTTCCGACGTGGAGGGCGATGAGGGGGAGGTCCCTTGTGTCTCCTACATCCTTCTTGTATACGTAGGTGGAGTTGGATCTGACCACGCCCCTGTCGAGGACCTCACCCCCCCTTACCAGCATCATATAGATGGAGTCGTTGGAGACGTCGACGATGTGGACTTCGTATCCATCTTTCAGGGCGAGGGCCACACCGCCGACGACCCTTAAGCTCTCATCGGTGTCCAGGAGAACCTGGCCGACCTGGTTTTCGCTTATCATGCTCTCTTTGCCGACCTCGGGGCTGGTGAGAGGGCCGTAGCCCGCAAACCATGGCTGTCCGAAGACCCCCACCACATAATATTCGCCCCAGTCTTTGAACTCAAAGCCCCTCGTCTCGACGAAAGAGGTGTACTTGAACCCGTATCCCAGTCTATTGTCGTTCATGATGAACTCGCGACCAGGACTTATTATGCCGCCCTCTGACATGTAAAGGATGAGAGATTCGGTCCCCAGATCATCTTCGTCATCGAAGTAGAATCCGGCGAAATTCTCATGGTTCCATCGAGCTTCGGCAAAGCCGATCGACCCGTCTGAGTAAAAGAGGGGGACCAGAGAGTCTTCGGTGTAGACCGGACCTCTGATCTCGTGGACGCCGTAATCGGCGATAACTCCCACGGGGTAGTAGATCAACTGCGAGGCGTCTCTAACCCTCAGGGCGAGACCCCCGGCGAGATCCACGGTGCTTCCCCGCCGAAGGATCAGATCATTGCGGTTCACAAGCTCGATCCTATCATCGGATAAAGTCGCCACCTTCATATCGTCTATGATCTCCCCGTCAAAAAGCTCGATGGTTGGCCGGTCTCGAACCTGAAATAACCCGTCTAAGTCGACGATCGATTCAGCGGCTCCCCTCATCGCCACGCCTACGTGGACCAGAATGGCGGGCAGCAGTCCGTCATCACCATCGTAGGCGTAAGTCTCTCCCGTGCCGACCACGGCCTCGTCAACCTGGACACCGTTATTCTTCAAAAGGAGGCGTACCTTTTCTCCATCATGGGAGACTTCCCCTACCTCGAGCATGTAGCCGTCGTCAAGGAATAGAGGAGTCTTGGTGGTGATGGTCTGGATGCCTTCAAAGTCTATGAGGACCTCCCGGAGCTCCCCTTCCTCCAGGGCGGAGACGGCGTCGGTGAAGTCGCTTTTGAAATATCCCGCAAGGTACCTCTTCCCGAGGAAGGCGACCGCCTGATAGCGTCCCCATCCATCGAACTCGAACTCCTCGGTCCAGACCTCGCTCGAATAGACGAGGTCTCCGGTCCTCACCCTCCGATCTTCTGCCCGGACTGTGAGCCTCTCCCCTCCGGTCCCATCGTCCAGGTCGTAGTAGAACCACCCGAAGTCCTCGGCGTTCCAGACGCCATCGCCGTCGCTGAAATGTCCCCTGACCTCGGCCATCGGGACCTGAGCCGTAGCCCCCATGGCCGCAGTTAAAATATAGACCGATACCAGAAGGCAGAGGAGGGCCAAAGCCCGGAGAGTTCCCCGCTCCTTTTCATCCGCTTCAAAGGCTAATTGCATACCCCCAGATCCAATCCCACCCTTCGCCGGATCTTGTAATTTTCCGCTGCACCGACTCTGGATAACCTGTATATCTGATGGCGAAGCTTTGGGCGTTCTGGAGATAGAACATGTCCCAGGTTAAGCATGTTGCGATATACGGCAAGGGAGGGATAGGAAAGTCCTGCACAGCCTCCAACGTCGCGGCGGCCTGCGCTGAGAAGGGCTGCCGTGTTCTGATGGTGGGGTGCGATCCGAAGAGCGACTCGACGATCACCCTCGTCGGAAAGAGGATCCCGACGATGATGGACCTGATCCGGGCTGGGGGAGAGATCACCGAGGAGGAGGTCGTCATCGGTGGGTACGGCGGCGTCAAGTGCATCGAGGTGGGGGGGCCGGAGCCGGGGGTCGGCTGCGCCGGGAGAGGGATCATCGTCGCCATCGAGTTTCTCAGGAAGGTATCGAAGGTATTAGACGAGATCGACCTCACCCTCTACGACGTCCCTGGGGACATCGTATGCGGCGGCTTCTCCGCCCCCATACGAAAGGGGCTCGTCACCGAGGCCTACATCATAACCTCGGGGGAGTACATGCCGATCTACGCCGCCAACAACATATGCCGGGGGTTGAAGCGGCTGAAGACCCCCCTGGCCGGGGTCATATGCAACTCCCGGGAGGCCGCAGCCGAGAGGGAGATCGTCGAGAAGTTCGCTTCTGAGGTCGGAAGCGAGCTTGTCGCCTTCATCCCGAAAGATCCGATAGTCCAGATGTGCGAGAGGAGGGGGGTCACGGTGATCGAAGGGGCGCCGGATTCCGAGATCGCTGATGTCTACCGTAAATTGGCGGATCACGTATCAGGGAACCAAAAGCCGAGCCATCCCGAGCCGATCGACGACGACCGCCTCCGGGAGATATCCCTCATATGACCTCCGATATCCCCAGAATCCTCATCGCCGGGGATCGAAGCTCCAGCGGGAAGACGACGATCGTGGCGGGGCTCCTCTCAGCCCTCAGGAACAGGGGCCTATCGGTCCAGTCCTACAAGGTCGCCCTCGACTACATCGACCCGAGCTATCATACCGGGATCACCGGTCGGTGGTGCAGGAACCTCGACGGCCACCTGATGCCGGAGAAGACCGTCCGGGAGGTCTACGCCCACGCCGCCGAGGGGGCAGACCTCGCCGTCATCGAGGGGGTCCGGGGGCTCTACGAGGGTTACGACGGCGACCGGGGGTCCACAGCCCAGATCGCCAAAATCCTCCGGTCACCGACGATCCTGGTGGTGGACGCAAGGTCGATCACCAGAAGCGCAGCAGCCCTGGTCAAGGGGTACATCGACTTCGATCCCTCCGTCGATATCAGGGGCGTCATCCTCAACAAGGTCGGGGGGGAGCGCCACGCCGAAAAGGCAAAATCCGCGATCCGGGATCACGCCGGGGTCGAGGTCGTGGGGGTGATCCCCCGGGACGAGTCGATGCACCTGGCCATGCGCCACCTGGGGCTCGTCCCGATGCTGGAGGGGGAGAGGAGGCACGCCGGCTTTGCCGAGAGGCTCGAGAAGATTCAAAAAGTTGTAGAGGAGGGGCTGGACATCGACCGGATCCTCGCCATAGCCGCGGAGGCAAAGCCCCTGGAGGCGCCTGACCCCGACCTCTATATGCCGAGCCGGGAGGGCGAAGGGGTCAGGATCGGCGTCGCCATCGATGAGGCCTTCAACTTCTACTACCGGGACAACATAGAGCTCTTCGAACTGTCCGGGGCAGAGGTCGTCCCCTTCAGCCCCGTCCATGACCCCGCCCTCCCGGAGGTCGACGGCCTCTACATAGGCGGCGGATATCCGGAGCTTTATGGAAAGGAGCTCTTCGAGAACCGCTCGATGATCGGGTCGATCCGGCGGGCCCATGATGGCGGAACGCCCATCTTCGCCGAGTGCGGCGGCCTCATGTATCTCACAGAGGAGATCGAGTATGGAGGAGATGCCACCCCCGC
>CP086218.1:1569390-1582295 GCA_020844795.1 Methanothrix sp.
CTATGACGACGGTCTTCTCGTCGACCATCCGGGGAGAGCCCATCGGCGCCACGTCCACCTTCCCGTCCCTGCCGGCGGTGCTGAGGGTTGCGATCCGGGGCTGCCTGTTGAAGTACTCCACCCAATTAGGTTGCATATATGACCACCATTACCCTAAATTTCTAATGGCGGAAATATATCAGATGGAGGCCTCTAGGCGGCATCAGCGCCTAGGATGGTCCTGATTTTAGAAGGAGCCTTCAAGACATTATCATATGTGGATATTCGGTCGAAAAAGAGATGGACAGAAAGGAGGATGGATAGAGGCACCCTCCTTCCCTGAGGACGTTCATGCCAAACGATCGACGAAGATCACCAGGATCTGCGCAAAGGTGGTTCGCGTATCAGTCGATCGGCTCCAGGGCGAGACTTAACGTATAAGTCTCGTTGTAAGCCCCTCCCCGGCTGTCGTCTACCCTGATATAGTACCAGCCGGGTTCGGAGATCTCCCGGACCAGGAGGGCGTCGTCGCCCCGGCCGCCGGAGGTGATGGATCCGATCTGGCGGGCGTCCCTGTCGTAGAGCCTCAACCTGCCCTCCATATCCCGGGGAACCTCCGTCAGGAAGGCCCGGAGGACGCCGACCCCTCCGATCTGGAACCTGTAGTAGTCCAGGTCGCCTCTGGGGAATATGTAGCCGTGGAGGTCTTCACCGACCATCATCTCGGCGGCATCGGCGAAGTTGTCGTTCGGTGCCTGAGGATCGACGACGGCCTCGAAGGAGAGGGTGAGGGCGTATGTCTCGTTATAGGCCCCCCCCGGCTGTCGTCTACTCTGATATAGTACCAGCCGGGTTCGGAGATCTCCTGGACCAGGAGGGCGTCGTCGCCCCGGCCGCCGGAGGTGATGGATCCGATCTGGCGGGCGTCCCTGTCGTAGAGCCTCAACCTGCCCTCCATATCCCGGGGAACCTCCGTCAGGGAGGCCCGGAGGATGCCGACCCCTCCGATCTGGAACCTGTAGTAGTCCAGGTCGCCCCGGGGATAAATCGTGCCGATGATCGTCTCATCTGCCATCAGTTCGTTTGCGTATGCAAAATGGTCGTTCGGCTCGGCCTCTTCGACGATCACCCATCTCATATCGTCTCCTGCCTCATCTGCCGCTGCGGGCATCGCCAGCGAAGCCAGAGCCGAGAGTATCAGAATTATATATAGATTTGACCTCATCTCCATACCTCCTTGGAGATGAAAGAAAACTCAGGCGATAAAAATGTTTTGGGCTCGATGGCCTCTTAAATGGAGATCGGCCGAGAGAGGGGGAACCTGTCCCCATTCCCCCTGCCGGGTATGCTCCACGGCCCGTCACAGACGCCGTCCCCGTCGGCGTCATCGCAGGAGCCGGTCCCGTAGTAATTGCCCCGGGATCCATCGTCCCAGAGATTTTCCCCCTCGTCCCTCGCCACCTCGACGTTCGTCGAGAGATCATTTCCGGAGATGGAGTTGCCGGTGGAATATACGTCGATGGATATGCCGAGGAGGCCATCGGCGATCTCGTTTCCCGATACGACGTTTCGGCCCGCCCCTGCCAGGATCACGCCTATGCCGCACGATCTCAACCGGTTCTGCAAGATGTGGTTTTCATCCGACCCTCCCGAGATGTTGATCCCCTCGGTGCTGTTGGTGACGTTGTTTCTGATGAGGACGTTCCCCGCGCTCGACTCTGCCAGAACCAGCCCGGCGGTGTTATCGAGGAGGGTGTTATTATCCATCGAGGCTCCGACGGCGGACCAGAGGTAGATCCCGGCCTTCTCCCCCTCGGCGATGGTGTTGTTCTTCACCATCGTAAAGTTCGACCGGTCCAGGTATATCCCATGGTCGTTCTTGGTGACGTTGTTGAGGTCGATGGTGTTGTTGCTGCTCTCCTCGAGGTTTATCCCTTTGCCGTGGTTTTCTGTGACGTTGTTGTCTATTATGTTGTTCTTCCAGGTCTTGGAGAGGTGGACCCCGTCTTTTCCGTTCCCCTCGATCCGGTTTCCGATGATCAGGTTCTCGTAGGACTCCTCGGCGCCGCAGGGAGGAACGCTGCAATACTCCCAGAAGATGCTATTGAGGTAGATTCCGTCGTTTCTGTTGAAGGAGATGACGTTGTTTGCGACCAGGTTCATCGAACCCACCAGGGATATCCCCTTCCCGTTCCCCTCAAACTCGCTTTTGATGCCGTTTCGCGTTATGATGTTATCTGTGATGAAGGTGTAGTTGCAGTTCACCGCCAGGATCCCGTCGTTGACGCTCTCCCGGATCTCGTTCTCCCGGATGGTGTTGGAGTCGCTACGCTGAAGTTGCATCCCCCAGTTGTTGGAGTGGAGGAGGTTCCCCTCGACGGTGTTCTCCGGAGAGTTATACATACTTATGCCGTAGCCGAATGAGACGTCCCTGATCGTATTGCCTAGGATCTGGTTGTTGCTGGAGTTCATCAGGCCTATGG
Source organism: Methanothrix sp. (assembly GCA_020844795.1). Classification (GTDB taxonomy): domain Archaea; phylum Halobacteriota; class Methanosarcinia; order Methanotrichales; family Methanotrichaceae; genus Methanocrinis. The sequence continues at coordinate 1,571,853 of CP086218.1, forward strand.
CGGTCAGGTCGTTTCCGATGAAGGTGTTGTTGGCGATCTTGTTGAAGTCGGAGTATACCTTGATGCCCGCGTGGCCGATGAGGTCGTTATGCTCGCCGGTGTCGTAGGGCTTCTGCCAGGTGGCACCGGTGATGATGAAGTTCTCCACGGTGACGAAGTCGGCCCTGATGGCGACGGGGGTGCCGCCGGTCATCTGGACCATCTCCGTCAGTCCGGGGTAGGTCCTCTCGATCTCGGCGGTGGACATTCCAGCCCGCAGGACCGGCGTTCCGCCGCCGGTGTCGATCCCCCGGAGGGTGAGAAAGGGGGTCGTTATGTTCAGGTTCACCAGGTACTCTCCGCTTGTGACCTCGATCACGTCTCCGGGGTCTGCAGAGCTGAGGGCCGCTTCAATCCTATAGAAGTCGGAGCCGTCCTGTCCCACGGTGATCGCAGCCGCCTGAGATGACAAAGACGACGCCAAGAGGAGGAGGATTATAATTATGGAGCGAGTCATATTATGCCACCGCCGGAGATGGACCCCTCTGAGGATAAATAGGATTCGAGGGCGACGGTCTTGGATACCGCCGGAAGATGGGCGGCGGAGATGACGGGCCCTTCTGGCAGCTCGGAGGTGGCGATACCGGTACATTTTTAGTTGGTTGTGACCATCCACCTCTACGAGGGGGTTTTGACGAAGAGAATGATCATGCTGGTGGCGATGTTCCTCGGGGCCGCGGCTGGAACAGCCCTGGCGGACGAGGCCGACGACCTCATATTAGACCTGAAGTACGGCCAGGCCGATCTCCGGGCGAAGGCGGCCCACTCCCTGGGCGGTATCGGCGGCCAAAAGGCGGTCGACCCCCTGATCGCCGCCCTCGAAGACGACGTCCGGCAGGTCCGGGGGGCGGCGGCCGCATCTCTGGGCAGGATCAGAGATCCCAGAGCCTTCGAGCCCCTGGTAAAGGCCCTCCGGGAGTCGGATATAAAGGAGGAGGCGGCCAGGTCCCTGGGAGAGATCCGCGACCTTAGGGCTCTCGGCCCCCTCGCCGATGCCCTCAAGGACGGAGATCCGCGAGTCCGGGGGGCGGCGGCGGAGGCCCTCGGCGATATAGGAGATCCGAAGGCGTTCCCCCACCTCGTCGAGGCGGTCAAAGACGAAGAGCCGTCGGTCCGGCTGAAGGCCGCCCGGTCCCTCGGCACCATCGGCGATCCCGGGGCGACGGAGCCCCTAGCCTACCTCGCCACGAGGGATGGAGATGCCGGGGTCAGGGCGGCGGCCGTCGGTGCCCTCGGCGATATCGCAGATCCCGCAGCCATAGACCCCCTCATCAGGGCCCTCTGGGACGGGGACCCAACGGTCCGGAGGGCGGCCTCTTTGGCCCTCGTCAGAATCGGCGACCCCCGGGCAGCGGGACCTCTGGCAGAGGCCCACCAATACGAGGCGGCGATCGCCCTCGACCCCAACTCCTCCTCGGCCTGGGTCGGCAAGGGGCTCTCCCTCTACGAGGGGGGGAGGTACGAAGAGGCGATCGCAGCATACGATGTGGCCATCGCCCTCGACCCGGGAGAGGCCCAGGCCTGGAACAACCGGGGCGTCGCCCTCAGGGACCTGGGGAGGTACGAAGAGGCGGTCGGATCCTACGATAGGGCCATAGCCCTCGAGCCCGACTACTCCCACGCCTGGTATAACAAGGGGATCGCCCTCGACGAGATGGGTGGATACGAAGAGGCGGTCCGGGCGTACGACGCCGCCATAGCCCTGGAGCCCGACGATGCCAACGCCTGGAACAACCGGGGCGTCGCCCTCTACCATATGGGAAGGTACAAAGAGGCGGTCCAGGCCTACGACGAGGCGATCGACCTCGACCCCGATTACGCCCGGGCCTGGAATAACAGGGGGGTCTCTCTTTATTATCTCGGCAACTACCACGAGGCTATCCTGGCATACGAAAAGGCCATAGCCCTCCTCCCGGATTACGCCCACGCCTGGTCCAATAAGGGTCTGGCCCTGGCAGCCATAGGCGAGTACGAGGATGCGGTCCTCGCCTACGACGAGGTCGTGAGGATCCGGCCTGAGGATGGCGAAGCCTGGAAGAGCCGGGGTTTGGCCCTCCAGGCCCTCGGGAGGGTCTCCGAGGCCGAAGCCTCCTTCGAGATGGGCCGCAAGCTCGGGGCTCTGCCGGCGGCCGGCGGGGAAGAGGCGTAGGCTCTGGCAGAGGGGAGATGACGGGATCCCCTTCCAAAAGCCGCCTATTTATGTAAGATGAAAAGCTTTTATCCCGCTCTATTCAAGTATATATCATGACCGTTCGATCTATCGTCCAGGTTGCAGCCCTGGTCCTGGCCTTAATTTTTTGCATCTCTCCGCCGACCCTCGCTCAAAGCGGGGGGTGGGAGAGATCGGTGGACTGGGGACCTGGCTCTGGAGCGGGGGGCGAATCCCCCGTCGGCTGGAGCCAGCCGCCGCCGGCTGAGACCACTGATACCGGCGAGGCCTATTTCCCCAGCAGCATCGCCGAGAGCTCTGGCGCCCTAATCGAAGAGAGCAGATCCGGTCAGTATGCTCGGGCATCATCCCCCGCCGCTGCCACGGATCTATTAGCAGCGATCCCCGGAGGTAGCCAGAACCTCTTCTGGATCGTCTCCAGCGACGGGACCCGCTACTGGCGTTCCGTCAATATACCGCAATACCGTTATGCCAGACTCCTGCTGATACCCTCCACCTCGGGGCCGTTGATCCTGGAGGAACGCTATCCCACCGGCCAAGTCCGGACGTACAACTTCGGGAACGTCTGGGCGCATAATCAGTACAGGCTCTGGTTCTACGCCGACGGCCCCGGCACATACCAGGTGAGATACCGGATAGGAAACGGTCCCTACAGCGATATCCTGACATTTCACGTAGGCGCAGGTGCCCCTGTCCCACCGCCGACCCCCGACGGGAGGCCGAACATCCAGATCGTGACCCAGGCGGTGGACCCGCAGACTAACAGGGTCTACTACTCGTACAACCAGCAGGGTCTCCAGATCTTCAGGATCAAGGTCCTGGTGACCGGCCCCGACCTCTACAGGATCAGGTCCGTCCACTACCAGCTCCATCCGACCTTCAGCCCATCGGAGCAGACCCGGACGAACCCCAGGAATAACTTCGAGCTGGAGCTGTGGACCTGGGGGGCGTTCAACATGCCGATCACCATAACGACGACGGACGGGAGAGTTCACAGGTACGACTACCGCTTCACCTTCGGCGACCAGTTGAGGGACGCCCAGAGGAGGGGGGTGCCGTTTGTAAGGGTCCGGTGAGCCTCCTCACCGGAGCTGCCGCCCACGCTCCCGCCCCCTCCCCCACCTCCCTTATTCCCTTCATCTCCGCAAGGATGAGAGGGCAGGGCGGCCGGGGGCGGAGGTCGATCTCGGGGCTCGTGGGGCACCCTTGGGGATCGATACATCTTTCTCGGATGGCGACCTCTGGAACTCCAGGAGAGTGGATTATATTAGAGCGGAGCAGGTTCTTTGCTTACTGGCGCTGGCGGCCCTGGGGGCCCTGGCGCCGCCGGGAGCCGCCGATAGGGCAGACGACCTCATCGGAGATCTCCATGACGGGGACTGGCAGGTCAGGGCGGAGGCAGCCATGGCCCTCGGAGAGACCGGCGATGAGAGGGCGGTGGTCCCCCTCATCGAAGCCCTCAGAGACGACGTCCGGGAGGTGAGGCTGAACGCCGCCTGGGCCCTCGGTGAGATAGGGGATGAGAGGGCGACCGAACCCCTCGTCGCCGCCCTCAACGACCAGGTCCGGGAGGTCCGGTGCGTCGTCGCCATCGCCCTCGGCAAGATCGGAGATGATCGGGCCGTAGGTCCCTTGAAGGAGGCTCTGAAGGAGGAGGACCTGGGCGCCTCGGAGGTCTCGGCAGAGGCCCAGATCAAGGCCGAAGATCCAAAGCTCATCGAGGTCGAGAACAATACCCTGGTCCTCCAAAATAGCTCCGGATGCCCCTGCGTCGCCGACCTCTGCGACCATTGTGTCGTCCAGCTATGCTTTGCCAGCACCCTTGTGAAGCTGGGCAGAGACGAATACATCGACCGGCTGACCCTGGCCCTCCAAGGGGAGGACAGGTTCTTGCGGAAGGAGGCGGTAGGGGCCCTGGCTAGGATCGACGATCCCAGGGCCGTCGGCCCCCTCCTCGAGGCTCTGAAGGATGAGGAGCCCTGGATCCGATCGGAGGCGGCGAAGGCTCTCGGAGAGATCGGCGACGAGAGGGGCGTCGATCCCCTCATCGACGCCCTGAAGGATGAGAACCCCTGGGTCCGGTGGGCCGCCGCGAAAGCCCTGGGGGAGATCGGTCACGGAAGGGCCCTTCCCCCCCTGACCGTTCTGGTATCGCAGGACGATGACCGGGGGGTCCGAGAGGCGGCGGGAAGGGCGATACAGAGGATCGGGTTTTGGGATATGGAGGTATGAGACTCGCCCGGATCTCTCCGATCGTGATATGCGCCACCGCCCTTGCAGGAAATCGTCTCTTCAATTTTTGCCGCGGCTTTTGGAGACGGGGAGGCGAAAGAACCCTGGATTAATGGTCGTATATTAGAATACGTATGGGATGGTAAGAGATCAGATATTTTTAGGAGGGTGTGGAGGATAATATGATAATCAAAAAAATTTCGATCTGTTCTGTATGGGTTGCAGCGTTCTCAGTGGTGCTATTGACGCTGAGCGCCCCGGTGGCCATCGCCGACGTATTTCCCGGCGCCCCTTTCAACGGCCTCCAGGTGAGCTACTCCGTCTCGGGGGCGACTCTGGCCGCTCCAAAAGACTCGGAAGGGCTCACCCTTTCGCGTTCCGTCAGTGGCGCCCTCACCGGTGATGAGCTGACGATCTCAGGGGTGGCGACGGCGATGTACGGCTGGGGCGCGACGATAGACGTCAGCGTCATGGTCGACGGGGAGGAGGCGAAGACGTTTCACGAAGAGAAGTTCCCCGAGGGGGGTTTATTACCTCATGACAAAGTCGCTGATCCCATGATCCAGCCCTTCACCGTGACCGTCCCCATCCCCGCTGACGCCGAGTCTGCCCTCTTCTCCATAAGATTGGCGGGAAGCTTCAACGCCGGCTCCAGGGGCGTGGTCGTCGAGGGCACCCTTGATAGATCGACATCGCCATCCGACCCTCGAGACGGATACAAGGCCGTCGAGGCTGGGATCCCAGATCCGAGGTTCAAGCCCAGGCCCTCAAAAGAGCTGAAGCTCTACAAAATACTCCAGCTCTATGAGCAGAAGATACCGAAGGGGATAACGAGTTCGGGCAATAAGAACAACCTTCTCTATTGCTTGCATAAAGGCTCTAAAATCGGAACCACCGACATCTGGAATAAGAATGATACGAATCCGTATGACCAATTTAGATGTGGTGGATACCAATCCAAAGTGCTGGATTTACTGAATTCGTTGAAGTTTAGCGATGATCCCGAGGAGAGAGCCCTCCTCGATGAGTGGGATTATGGGCCCATAGAATCGCTTTGGGGGGGTCACCAGGCTGTCGTGATTTATCCCAAGGGAACCGACTGGGTCGACTCGGGGATAGTCCTCGATCCATGGATAGATCAGGAGCCAAAAAAGTATGACATTCATAGCTGGGCAGGAATGTTCAGTCCGGAGGGTTCATTCTATGGGATCAGAGAAAGCGGTTGTTATAAAGGGCCTACATTTCCTACCCATGGCGGCGACTACTTTGATCTCAGGGATGTGGGCCCCAGCCAAGCCGAGGATGAATGGCTGAAGGAGAATTACGACTCAGAGCAGAGGAAAGCGATCAATAGAATTCTACCAACACCAAATCAGAAACGGATCTGGATCAAGACGAAGATGGAGGAAGAGAAGAGGAATGGAAAGGCCATCGGCTTCTCTCCGGTGAACCTCTATCTGGAGGATGACGGCGGGAAGATCACCGGATTTCCCGGAGGCGTTCCCACAGCGGAGATAGAGGAGATCACCATGAGGAGGTTTCCTCTTGGCGACGGGACGTACTGGACGGAGCTAGAATACCCTCAGAACAGATCTTATTATCTGATGGCGGAAGGCACCGATGACGGTAGAGCCGACATCTTCCTGGTCTACGGGACTGGCATCTCGGAGCCTCGATCGGTTTACAGGTACGAGATGGACGTCTCTTCGGACGAGATTTTTGCGGCTCTGCCGGATTATAGGGGAGGTGCCCTCTACTCCTCCAGCAGCGGATCGATCGATCCGGGTGAGATCGAGACTATCGATCAATCACGGCTGGACTCCAAGCCCGATATAGTCGCCCCTCCGGAGTACGAGGTCGATATCGAAGACAGGGAGATCTATAGCAGCAGCAACATCTACGCCGTCTCCAGCAACCCTACGGCGCCCGCCGCCTTCTCGATAGACGCACCACTTCTGGTGACCTTCGTGATGAACTATCACTATCAAAACCAGGGGAATCCTCCGGGGACGATAGGGCTGCGCCATGAGGATGGGACCGTATACGGCCCCTGGGAGGCGGTCGGGAGAGAGGCCCAAGGGGGCGTAGAAAACGCTTACTGGGAAATCCGGCCCTACGCCTTCATCAAGCCGGGAAACTATACGATCCTCGACAGCGATCATGAGACCTGGTCGCAGAACCAGGCGTCAGAGGGCAAGGGGATCAGCGTCCTTAGGGGGGTATACGTGACAGAAGACCCCGATGAGCTGGATGAGACCGCTTTTGAGACCTCCAACCTCGAAACGACGGATGGAGACGCGACCATTCAGGTCTATGGCGAGGAGTTCCTCCAGTGGGCGTCCCGGGCCGCCGCCAGCAGCGAGTATTCGTCCACCGACTGGTCCGCCCTCCAGGCGACCGGCGAGCCGGAGACCTATCCGGAACACGGGGATATTGAGACCGCCTGGGCCCCCCTGGAAGAAGACGCAGGGATCGAGTGGCTCGACCTCGAATATGAAGTCCCCGTCTTGATAACCAGGGTTGAGATCTACGAGACCTACAACCCCGGAGCGATCATCGGGCTGGAGATATACGACCGGGACGGTGGGCGCCACCTCGCCTGGGAGGGATCGATGGAGCCGACGAGGACCGCCCGGATCTCACCCATCGATATAGACCCCTACTTCCCCTCAGACCGGATCAGGATCATCCTGGATACGAGGAGGACCCCGGGCTGGAACGAGATCGACGCCGTCGCCCTGATCGGCTCTAGACCATCCCCTCAATCCGACCTCTGGAGTTACGGGGAGGTTCTGATCGACGCCCCTCCCGGCGGCTGGGAGGGGATCGAGGCGGGAGAGGCGATATAAGGAAGGGTGAGGACGGGGGGGCAATGCCGGTGATAAACCGGCATAGCGCCAACCCCGGCGGGATCGAGGAGCTTTGTAGTTCGGTTTTTTCTGGACCCTGGAGGCCCGGGTTATCCGCCCCTCTCCCGTCCCCAGATCCGATCTCTAGCCATCGCCAGAAGGAGCCCCGCCACAAAGGCGACGGCGAGGTTGGTTAAGAGGGCGAGGAGGGCCATCGTCCCGACGAGGAGGGGCGCATCCGTCCTCAGGCCGCACCGGCCGAGCTCCAGTCCGACGAAGAGGAGGAGCGCCCCGAAGAGGCCGATCGGCAGGAGGGCGAGGGCCTCGGGCCCCGCGAAGAAGAGGGCGATGAAGATGAGGATCGCCCCTCCGATGGCCATCGATAGCCTGCTTCTGGCCCCGAACCGGTGGTGGGCCGCGATCCCGCCGGCCCCGTGGCAGAGGGGAAAGCCCCCGAAGGGGACGGAGGCGAGGTTCATCACCCCCATGGTGACGCAGAGACGGTCGGGCTCGATCCTTCTCTTGTAGAGGTCCTCGGCGGTGAGGGCGGCGGCGACCGTGGCGTTCGTCAGGGTGAGGGGGATCTGGGGGAGGACGAGGTGCCATCCTGCCCAGATGAAGGTCGCCGGGTCCGGTAGGGGCAGAACGCCCAAGGATATCGGCTGGATGTCGGGAACCCCTCGGGTGAGCAGGCCGTAGGCGATGCCCAGGCTGAAGACGACGAGGATCGATACGTCCGGGAGGGATCGCCAGCGCTTCGCCAGCAGAAATATAAAGAAGACCCCTACGGCGACGGACGAGAATAGAAGGTCCTGAACCATCAGCCCCGCCGAGGTCTTGATGAGGACGAGGGCGAGCCCCAGCTGGACCCCCCGGATCACCCCCTCCGGGATCAGCCCCTGGAGACGACCGATCCCCTTTCCCGCCCCCAGGAAGAGGAGCGCCGCCCCCAGGATCAGCCCCGAGGCGGCGATCTCCCCGCTGGTCAATTCCCCGGCGATGGCGATGGCCCCGATCGCCTTCATCGGCTCCACAGAGATGGGGATCCCGTAGTAGATCCCCATGACGATGTACCAGAGGCCGAAGAAGAGGAGGGCGGCGCCCAGGTTCACCTCGGAGACGAGGGCTGCGCCCAGGAGGATGGGCAGGACGGTTCCGAAGTTTCCCACCGATCCCGAGATCTCCCCAAGGATATTGAACGAATCAGAGGGGCCCTTTTGCCCCGTCGTCCCAGGATGCAACATCGATCCACCTATAGACTGCCGATGATACAGGATCTATCCTTCAGAAATAAATATTTCTTGGGGATGAGGAGACGGCCTCTTCGATACTGAATAATTTATGTATGATGACTAAGGCTCCCCGCCCCGAAACTCCACCGACCCGACCCCCATCCTCTCCGATCATAAGCATTAGATGATAGCATTTTTCCTTTCGTCAGATCGGAGCATATCCATTAAGCTCTTTTCATATTAGATATGAAACATTATCAAATCTCTTTTTATATCCAGGGGAGAGATCCCCCGAGCGGATCAGTCTATCGGATTGATGGCCGGTCCGAAGATGAGAATTTCGCTATATCGATAGGTGGTGAATTATGGTTCTAGACAGCGGCGATACCGCCTGGGTCCTGGTGGCCACGGCGATGGTGATGCTGATGATACCGGGGGTCGGGCTCTTCTACGGTGGGCTCGTCCGAAAGAAGGACGTCGTATCCATGATCGGCCTCTCCTTCCTGGCCCTGGCCCTGGTCAGCGTCCAGTGGGTCCTGGTCGGCTACAGCCTAGCCTTCGGAACCTCTCTGGGAGGGTTCGTAGGAGGGCTCGACTTCCTGGGCCTGCGGGGCGTGGGGATGGACTCCGGTGACGGAACGATACCAGACCTCCTCTTCATGGTCTTCCAGCTCGTCTTCGCCGGGATCACCCTCGCCATCATCACCTCTGCCGTCGCCGAGAGGGTGAGGATCGGATCGTTCATCGTATTCGGCCTCCTCTGGACGACCCTCGTCTACGACCCTCTCGCCCACTGGGCCTGGGGCGGCGGCTGGGCTGGAGAGCTTGGAGCCCTCGACTTCGCCGGGGGGACGGTCGTCCACATCAGCTCCGGCTTCGGAGCCCTCGCCCTGGCCCTGGTCATCGGCAAGAGGATCGGCTTCGGCGACCACGACATGGAACCCCACAACATCCCCATGACGATGATCGGCGCCGCCCTCCTCTGGTTTGGATGGTTCGGGTTCAACGCCGGATCCGCCCTCGCCGCCGACGGCCTCGCCGCGAGCGCCTTCGTGGTGACGAACGTCTCCGCCTCCGCCGGGGCCCTCGCCTGGCTCTTCGCCTCCTGGGTGAGGGGAAAGCCGTCGGCCCTGGGGATGGTCAGCGGCGCCATAGCGGGCCTCGTCGCCATAACCCCGGCGGCGGGGTTCGTCGACCCCCTCTCGGCCCTGGTGATAGGAGCCGTCTCGGGGGTCCTATGCTACAGGGCCCTCCTCTTCAGGGTGGGAAGGGGGCTCGATGAGAGCCTCGACGCCTGGGCTGTCCACGGCGTCGGCGGCCTCTGGGGGGCCGTGGCCACGGGGATCTTCGCCGTCGAGGCTATCGGCGGCGCCTCCGGCCTCCTCCAGGGGAACGTAGACCAGTTCGCCGCCCAGGTGATAGGGGCGTTCGCCGCCGTCGTCTACGCCTTCGTCGTGACGTATGCCCTGGCCCGGGCCGTCGACGCCACCATGGGCCTGCGGGTGACCGAGGACGAGGAGTACGTCGGCCTCGATATATCCCAGCACGGTGAGAAGGCCTATGCCTGAATTGGAGGCTGAAATGGTAGTGGTGAGGCTCTCGAAGATCCGATCGATAGGATGTGATCGTCAATGATGATGGTAGAGGCCGTAATCCGGCCCGAGAGGCTGGAGCAGGTGAAGAAGGCCCTGGAGGAGAAGGGGTTTGTGGGCATGACCGTCTCGGAGGTGAAGGGCCGGGGCGAGCAGAAGGGGATAAAGCTCCAGTTCAGGGGGAGGACGATGGACGTCGACCTCCTCCCCAAGGTCAAGATCGAACTGGCGGTAAAAGACGAGGCCACTGACGACCTCCTCGAGACGATCTCCGCCGCCGCCCGGACCGGAAAGCCCGGCGACGGTAGGATCTTCGTCATCCCGGTGGC
>CP086218.1:1582395-1601190 GCA_020844795.1 Methanothrix sp.
CCGCCAGTATCTCAGGATCGACGACGATCCTACCTTGCCAGATCATCTCTTATCACCTGCGAAGCTATTGGATCGTCATCTTATCTAAATAAATGGGTTTAAAGCCTTGGGGATAGCTAAGTCCCTCTTTGGATCATACCGTCCTTGAGAAAGAGAGTAATAGAGCGAAGAGAGGTGGCATTATATGGCTTTCATCGAGATCGTTGTGGAGGGGAAGGGCTCGGCCCTGGCCGAGATCGACGGACGTAACCCCCGGACCGCCCGGGAGATATGCGAGAGGCTCCCCCTGGAGGCTAAAGCCCAGCTCTGGGGTGATGAGGTCTACTTCGAGCTTCCTTTCGCCTTGACCGACGAGAACCCGTCGCCATCGTCGGAGGCGGGGGACGTCTCCTTCTGGACGCCGGGCTCCGCCTTCTGCATCTTCTTCGGGAGGACCCAGCCCTACTCCGCCGTCAACCACATCGGAAGGATCGTCTCCGGCATCGACGTATTCCCCGGGGTCGAGGAGGGGGACAGGATCGTCCTGCGGAAGGGAGAGGGTTGATCCCCTAGGCGAGATATCGAGTAGCGATGTAGAGGGCTGATGTCGAGGACTGATCTCGACGCGTGACGGAGAGGACTGAGGTAGAGAGTTGAAGTCGCCGTAGTGACGGGAGCCGGACGATGATCAGAGGAGCTTTATGTCCTGAGGTGAAATACCAGAGGAGCAGAGGAAATAATCTGAGGTGAACGAGATGACGAAGGTACTGGTAGTCTACCATTCTCGGAGCGGGAACACCGCCAAGATGGCGCAGGTCGTGGCGGAGGGCGCGAAGAGCGGCGGGGCCGATGTGGTCGTCAAGAAGGTCGAAGAGGCGGCTTTGGAGGACCTGATCGGAGCCGACGGGATAGTCCTGGGGGCGCCCACCTACTTCGGGACCCTCTCCGCCGAGATGAAGGGCTTCATCGACGGGTCGGTCCGGGTCCGGGGCAAGCTGGAGGATAAAATCGGCGCTGCCTTCACCTCCTCGGGGAGCCCCACCGGCGGAAACGAGACGACCCTTCTCTCCCTTATCCAGGGGATGCTGATCCACGGGATGGTGATCGTCGGCGACCCCCTGGAGACCGGCGGCCACTACGGCGCCGTCGCCGTGGGGTCCCCCGACGCGGAGTCACTGAAGTCCTGCAGAAAGCTCGGCGAGCGGGTGGCTAAGCTCGCGAAGGTCGTCGGGGGAGCCTGAAGCCGGGGAGGATCATGACCCGACCGATGGAAGAGCTGCTGGATACGGCCGAGAAGATCAGGACGATGGAGATCCGGGGGGCTGCCCTCATCGGGAGGGCCGCAGCCTCGGCCCTCCAGGACTTCGCCCTTTCCATAGAGGCCGCAAGCCTCGAGGAGTTCAACGGCGAGGTCCGCCGGGCCGCCGAGATCCTCCTCGATACGAGGCCGACGGCCGTCTCCCTATCCAACGCCATCAGGACGGTGATGCGCTACCGCGGCGACGACCTGGAGGCTGCCCGTTCTTCCCTGGCGGAGAACGCCGATTCCTTCGTCGAGCGGTCGCTCATGGCCGTCGAGAGGATCGGGGAGATCGGGTCCCGGAGGATCCTCGACGGCGATGTGATCCTCACCCACTGCAACTCCTCGGTGGCCCTATCCATCATAAAAACGGCCTTCGACGCCGGCAAGGATATCCGGGTCATCGCCACAGAGTCGCGCCCCCGCTACCAGGGCCATCTGACGATCAAGACCCTGGACGGCTGGGGGATCGAGACGGAGCTGGTCGTCGACTCAGCGGTGAGGTCGGTCATCAACGAGGTCGACCACGTCATCGTGGGGGCGGACGTGATAACCGCCAACGGGTCCCTGGTGAACAAGATAGGGACCGCCGCGATCGCCCTCGCCGCCTCCGAGGCGAGGACTAGCTTCGTCGTGGCGGCTGAGACGTATAAGTTCAGCCCCGAGACGATCATGGGAGAGCTCGTCCCCATCGAGGAGAGGTCTCCTGAGGAGGTCTACCCCGGGATCTCAGAGCTTGCGCACGTCCGGGTGAGAAACCCCGCCTTCGACGTCACCCCCCATCGTTACATCGACGTCATCTGCACCGAGATCGGGGCGATCCCCCCGGAGATGAGCTACCTCGTGATAAAGGAGATGCTCGGCTGGGAGCTTTAGGGGGGTCCCCTCTCAACTCAACTCAACTCAACTCAACTCAACGTCTTCTGGCTCGACTCCATATCGCCAGGAGGGCGAGAGCTCCTAAGGATGCACCGATCCCAAACCCGGGGATCTCATCCCCGGCGTCGTCCGCCTCCTCGACCCCCGCTAGGTCCATCTCTATGGGGCAGGGCGGGTACTCCTCCTCAGTGCTGAGGACGCCGGTCTGATCGAGATCCACCAACGCACCATAATCTAAAACCATCACCTCGACGGCGGTCCACCCCGGCGGGGCTCCTGCGGCGACGATGCCGACTTCAAAGGTGTAGTTTCCGGGGGGGATCTCTCCAGCCTCCACCACTAGCTGGCAGTCGAACTCCCTCATCGTCCCCGAATCGACCCACTTGGTGCACCGGGGTCCGACTATGGATAGCCCTTCGGGGATGTTCCTGAAGATGAGCCCCGCATAGCCGCTCTGGCTCCCCAGATTATGGATGAAGACGGTGAACTCCGCCTCCTCCCCGGGGCTGACCTGGACGGCGGGGACCTCGACTATCTTGAAGAAGACCGACGCCTCAGCCTGCCCGGCGATCAGGAGGAGTAGAAGGGCAGCAAAAACTCGTTTCATACCCTTTTATCGGTCGGGCATGATTAAGCTCCTTTCGGGCAGATCCTCTCGAGGAGCTATGAACTCCCGTAGATGTGGTCTATCTGAAGGTGAGGATATCAGAGATGGACAGGATAAAAGGTGGTGGAGATTCGCGGTCTTCCCCCGCCGGGAGACCGCAAATCCTCCCCGGAGTCTTCTGGTGATGGGCCTAAAACGGCAAAGGCGCGCCGGCTCCGACGGCGAACCTCTCTCTGAAGGCGGTCACGTCGACAGGCGTCCTCCTGCCGTCGGCGGTCGTCTCCTGAGCAGGCGGTGTAGCCGCCGGGGTCTCAGGGGTCGGGGTCACCGGGGCGACCGCGGGTGCGGCGACCGGGACGTTGGCGGGGGTGTATCCCGAGGTATCGGGGTTGATCATTATACCCATGACGCTCCCCGTCTCTGACCTCCCCTGGCTGTCGGACTGGATGAGGCTTCCCGCGATGGTCCCGTCAGATGCGGGACCGGCGATGAGCGTCGATACCAGGACGCCTTCCCGGAGGGTGAGGATCTGGATCCGGACCGTATCACCTAAGACCGATCCCGTAACCACGCCGTTCCAGGGGGCAGGAGCCACCGAGTTGGCGGCGCCGAAGAGGATATCCTCGGACTGGTAGAGTACCATCGAGATCTGGCCGTCGTCGGTGTTCAGGATCCAAATGCCTTCCAGGTCCCCATACGCTGCCTCTGGAAGAGCCGTCTGGATCTCGGGTGCTGACGGCTCCGCCGGTTCGGCGATATCCGTCGTCTCCGCGATATCATAAGTCTCGGCGATCTCATTCTGGCCTAATATGCCGCCATCTTCGGATACGTTCCCATCGTCGGCCGCCGATAGGCCCGAGATGAGGGCGATCGCCAGTATCAGAGATATGGCGACTTTTTTGGTATTCAAGCTAACACCTCTTTCATCTTATCCCACTCCGCAATCGGGCTTCTCCGAGCCCTCCTGCCACCGCCTCATTTCGTCCCACCGTTAATAAGCTTTTCATCGGAGAGAACCGGGCTATTCGTAGACTAAAACCGAGCTTTGCTCGAGAAAAACCCGTATTCGCAGCTTAAGATCCGCCGGCGGGACGAAGCATCGCCAGCATCTCTTTGGGGTCCGTCGTCGGCAGCTGGCAGACGTGTCCTCGGCAGACGTAGGCTGTCGCCTTCCCCTCCACCATGGTGAGGTCTCTTGTGAACTCGGCGACCTCCGATATATCCGGGTCGGCCCCCACCTCCTTGAAGAGGTGGACGGTCCCGGGGAGGAACTCCGACCTGAGGGCTCTTATCATATCTCTCGTATCAGTAGAGGTCGGGTCCCCGACGATCACCACCTCCGACGTCGGCCCCAGGGCGAAGTCGAGGGCTGAGAGGAGGTGGAGGTGGGCTGCCGGAACCGCCCTCGCCCGGGGGGCGAAGGCGCCGAAGGCTTTTGAGGCGATCTCTTCGAGGCTGGAGTCGGCGGTCATCCTGGCGATCCGGAGAAGGTCGAAGACGGCGACGGCGTTTCCTGAAGGTAGGGCGCCGTCATGGCCGTCCTTTCGACGGAGGATCAGCTCCTCGCCGTCGACAGGAGAGAAGTAGAAGCCTCCACCTTCCCCGTCATGGAACCTCCTCACCATATCTCCCGCGAGATCCTTGGCCGCTCTGAGATATTTCACATCGAACCCCGCCTCGTAGAGCTCCAGGAGACCCCAGATGAAAAAGGCGTAGTCGTCGAGGTTTCCCAGGATACCGGCGGAGCCCTCTCGGTATCGGTGGAGGAGCCTTCCTTCCCCGTCCATCATATTCTCCAGGACGAAGTCCGCGGCCCTGGAGGCTGCCTCTTCCAGGGCCTCATCCCCGAGGACCTGGGCGCCCTTTCCGAGGGCGGCGATGGCGAGGCCGTTCCAGTCGGCGAGGATCTTGTCGTCCAGGAGGGGCCTCGTCCTCTCCTCCCGGGCAGAAAATAGCTTTCGGCGGGCCGCTTCCATCGTCTCCGTCAGCTGGAACTCTTCGACCCCCAGCTCTTCGGCCACCTCCCCGAGGGGGCTCTTCAGGTGGAGGACGTTCTTACCGGTTAGCTTTCCCGTCGCCTCTCCCCGGAAGTTTCCCCCGTCCCGGACGTCGAAGACCCTCGCTGCGAGATCCGCTTCGTCGCCTTCGAGGACGGAGTATAGTTCGTCCTTCGTCCAGAGGTAGAACTTCCGCTCCTCCCCCTCGCTGTCGGCGTCCTCGGCAGAATAAAATCCCCCCTCGGGAGATCTCAGATCCCGCAGGACGTACTCGAAGATCTCCCGGGCTATCCTGCCGTACCTCTCGTCCCCGGAGGCCTGGTGAGCCTCGAGGCATCCGATGGCGATCATCGCCTGGTCGTAGAGCATCTTCTCGAAGTGAGGTAGGAGCCAGGCGGCGTCGGTGGAGTAGCGGTGAAACCCGTATCCTATCTGGTCGAAGATCCCGCCCCTCCTCATGGCGTTCAGAGTTATCTCTGTCATGGAGAGCCCTCCGGGGTCGCCGGTCCTCCTAGCGTGGCGGAGGAGGAATAGGAAGGTGGCGGCCGAGGGGAACTTGGGCGCTCCCCCGAACCCACCGTTTCTGGCGTCGAAGCGGGCGACGAGGCTCTGGTAAGCCTGCCTGATCGCCGCCTCGTCGAGGCTCCTTCCGGGAACCTCCGGCGGCGTCCGCTGGAGGGCGGCGGTCACCTCCTCCGCCGAGTTGAGCAGCTCATTTCGCTGCGTCCTCCAGAGGAGGCCGATCCTGGGGACGAGGTCGAGGATCCCCAGTCTTCCAAACCTCGATTCCCGGGGGATGTAGGTGGCGGCGAAGAAAGGCTTCTTCTCGGGGGTGAGGATGACGTTGAGGGGCCAGCCGCCGGAGCCGGTCATCATCTGCGCGACGTTCATGTAGACGGCGTCGATGTCCGGCCTCTCCTCCCGGTCGACCTTTATGCAGACGAAGGTGGCGTTCAGAAGGCCGGCCACCTCACCGTCCTCGAAGGACTCGCGGGCCATGACGTGGCACCAGTGGCAGGTGGAGTAGCCTATCGATAGGAATACGGGCTTATCCTCGTTCATCGCCTTCCTGAAGGCCTCCTCGCCCCAGGGATGCCAGTCTACGGGGTTATCCGCGTGCTGGAGCAGGTAGGGGCTCGATTCGTACGCCAGTCGGTTCTTTTTAGTTCCCATAATGGTCACCAGCTCAACTCTTCATGGCGGCGCCGTTCTCTATCACGCCGCTCTTCAATCCCCGTGGTATATCCGCAGAGCCTCCTCGACGCTTCTCTCCTCGACGGTTATCGCGTAGATGGCGTCGCAGATCCTGACCGCCTCGGCAAGCCCCTTCTGATGGATGTTCCTCCCGGTGGCGTTGCCGGCGGCCCCGCTTATGTGGATCTGGTCGTGGAGCTCTTTTAAGAAGGACTCGGGGTCGCGGCTCGCGCCTCCGGCGCAGACGACCTTCGTCCTCCCGGCGGCCGCCACCGCCTCCTTGAATATCTCCTCGGACCTCTCCCCCTCCTTCTTCGGGTAGTTGACCTTGACGAAGTCTGAGCCGAGGGCTGCGGCGACCCCGGTCGCCCCCGCGATGAGGTGGGGGTCTCTCTCGTCCTTGACGGCTCTCCCCCGGGGGTAGATCCAGAGGACGGTGATGAGCCCGAGGCCGTGGGCCTGATATACCGCCTGGGCCGCCTCCCGGAGCATCTCCGCCTCGTCTTCGCTCCCCAGGTAGACGGTGTAGCCGATCCCCAGGACGTCCAGGCCGCTGTCGTCGGCAAAATCCGCCACCTGATCGACGTCGACGAGCTGGAGGCTTCTGGGGTCCATCTGGTCTGTCTTTACGATGTCGGTCTTGGAGTTGAGCTTGACGAGGTAGGGAACCTTCGGGTAGTCCATCCCGTACCGCGCGATGAGGCCGAGCTGGGCGGCGAAGACCCCGATCTTGCCCCGGTCGGCGATCCGGAAGAGGTGCTCGGGGTCGCTGTCCTCGGAGCTGATCCCCTCTCCGTAGAAGTCCCGGTTGAGATGCTCTATCTTCTGGTCGCCGGCGAAGAGCATCAGCCTGCCGCTCTCCTTTGTGATCTCGAGGTAGCGCTCGATGTAATCGTCCCGCATCCTGGGGGGGACGTCCAGGGGGACCGATACGTCCTCCCGTCCTATTCTCGTCGTCAAGTTTTTCAATCCTCCGATATCGTCTCAACCTCCACCTGGGGGACGATCCTCTCCGCGTCCTCCCGGGTGGCGAGGGCCGTCCCCCTCCGCAGCGTCGTCGCCGTCCCTGCGGCCGTCGCCCAGATCAGGGCCTCTCTCAGCTCCAATCCCCTCCAGAGGCCGTATATGAACCCCGCCACCGAGGAGTCTCCGGCGCCGATGGTGTTCACCACCTCCACCTTTGGAGGCACCGCCTGGTAGGCCTTCCCGTCGGAGACGAGGAGGATACCCCTCGGTCCCATGGAGACGAGGACGGTTGCGACCCCTTTTCTGTTGATCTTTCGGGCGGCTTGGAGGATCTCTTCCCTCTTATCAAGTTTCTTTCCTACAAGGTGGCTCAGCTCGTGGATGTTCGGCTTTATGACGTCGGGCTTGCCTTTTATCCCCACCGAGAGCGCCTCTCGATCGACGTCCAAGACCACCGTCGCTCCCCGCAGCCGCGCGGTCTCGATGATCCTCCGATAGATCTCGGGGTGGGCCCCCGGCGGGAGGCTTCCGCCGATGCTGACGAACTGCGGATCCTCCACCCGTTTCACCACGTCGACGATCTCGATCAGCTCGAAGGGCTTCACCTCGGGGCCGAGGGAGTTGAAGATGATCTGACGACCGGTGGCGATCTCATGGACGATGACGTTGATCCTCGTCTCCCCCGATACGGGGATGAAGCTGCAGCCGGTGCCGTCTCTGACCAGCTGGGCCTCCAGCTGCCTGCCCGCAAAGCCGGCGATGAAGCCGAGGGCCCTGTTCTCGGCGCCGAGGGCTGTCAGGACCTTCGATACGTCGATCCCCTTCCCTCCGGCGTAGCTCTCCTCGCGGATTATCCTGTTGGGGACGTCCTCTCTCATCTCGTCGATGAGGAGGGTCCGATCGAGGGCAGGGTTGAGGGTTATGGTGTAGATCATCCCCAGCCTCTCCTCTCCCGGTAGATCTCCATCATCGTCTCGATCGTCTCCGGATCGACGATCCCCACCGTGGAGGCGGTCTCGTAGAACCTCCTTGGTATCCTAGACTTCGACAGGTCGAAGCCCTCCCGGAGCTTGAACCTGTACTTCTCGTCGAAGATCTTCCTTCCGAGGATCTGGAGATCATCCTTCGTCTTCTCGATCCCCACCGATCCCAGGGCCTCGACTATCCTATCGGGGGTGTAGACCCCCCGCGCAAAGAGGCAGCCGATGAGGGAGTTGTAGACCCCCCGGGCGTCGTCCTCGGCGATGATGGCGTCTACCATCTCCTCCGGGGTGAGGGGCTTCTTCGCCGCCGCCTGATCGATGCTGTAGCCGGCGTTGTCGAGGTGGGAATGCCTCACCCCCACGGCCAGACCGAAGATGAAGGCGGGACCGGTGTGGTAGCCGGCCACCTCGTTTCCGCCGAGGGCCATGGCGAAGTCTTTGCCCCCGTACCTGTCGGAGGCGGCCACTACCCCCCTGGCCAGGGTGGAATAGAAGTCGTTGGGCGCTTTTACAATTCTCTCTATCGCCTCGAGGTAGCCTTCGACGCCGTCCCATTTCAGGGGGACCCCGAGGGTCTCCTCCTCGGTTATAATCCCCCGGTCGAGGGCTTCCGTCGCCCAGGCGAGGACGACGCCGGTGCTGATGGCGTCGAGCCCCTGCCTTTCGCAGGCCTCGATCAGCTCCAGCATACCCTCCGGGGTGGTGACCCCCAGGTTAGACCCCAGGGCGTAGATCAGCTCGTAGTCGTAAGATATCTTCCTGATCTCGAACTCGTGATGGCGGGAGAAGGAGGTCTTGAGCATACCGATGTGGATGCAGCCTATGGGGCAGTGGGCGCAGGATACCCTCCTGAAGAGGTAGTTGTCGGCGAGGTTCTCCCCGCTTATCCTCTCCGCCGCCTCGAAGCTGCTATCCTGGAAGTTTCGGGTCGGAAGCCCCTTCATCTGGTTCAAGACGTTGACGTTTATCGGGGTCCCTATATCGTGGTACTTCTCCATGGCGTCGGTCTGGACGACGGTCTTGAAGAGCTGGTTGTAGATATCCCTGTACCTCTTGGAGTTAGGAAGCTCTACATCCTCGGTTCCGGATACTACGATCGCTTTCAGGTTCTTCGATCCGAAGACAGCGCCTAGGCCGAGCCTCCCGAAGTGCCTGTAGGTGTCGACGACGACCCCGGCGTACCTGACGAGCCTCTCCCCGCCGGGGCCGATCCTGATGATCGACCGGCGGCCGACCCCCGCCTCGACGTCCCGGAGGATGTAGCCGACGACGGTGGCGGGGACCCCCCATATCGAGGTGGCGTCCTTGATCTTCACCTCGTCGTCCCTGATGGATATGTAGCAGGGGCTTTCGGCGGCGCCCCGGATGACCAGCCCCTCGTGGCCTGCAAACCTCATGGCCATGGCGAGCCTCCCGCCGGCGTAAGACTCCCCCAGCTCGCCGTTGAGGGGGGACTTGAATGCCGCGACGGTCTTGGTCATCGCCGGAAAGAGGGCGGTCAGCGGTCCGATGCCGAATATTATCGGGGCCCGTGGCGATAGCGGGTCCGCCCCTTCGGGGCACTCTTCCAGGAGGAGCTGGGTCGCGACTCCTGTCCCCCCCAGCCACTCCTCGAAGAGGTCGTACCTATCCTCGACGAAACTCTCCTTTTTGTCGAGATCGATGTAAAGCACTCTTCTCAGCATCCGTTCCACCTCCTACCTCGATCTTTCTCACTCCTCCACCTCTTCCATCTCCAGGACGCCGTGGGGACAGAAGGCGACGCACGCCCCGCAGTGCTTGCACTTGATAGCCTTTCCTTCGGCGTCTATCGATATCGCCCTGATGAGGCAGGCTTCGGCGCAGGCTCCGCAACCGTCGCAGAGCTCTCTCTTGAAGACGACCCTCCCGTTCTCCCTCTTCTCCAGGGCCCCCCGGGGGCAGGCCCTGACGCAGGGGGGGTCTTTGCAGGCTCGGCAGATCACTACCGCGAAGTCCCCTTCCAGACCCCCCTGGGTCTTGACCCTTATGGCGGACCTGTCCAGGGACGCTCTGCCGGTGTTTATCCTGCTGCAGGCGAACATGCAGGAGAGGCAACCTATGCACCGCTCGGGGTGGGCCACCTTCAGCCTTCTCCTTCTCTTCTTTCTCTCGTCGGACCCCGCCATCTTTGAGTCTCCTCCACCTCTGAGATCTTTCATATCTCTCCCCTCCCCCTCTTCTGCCTCGCCCGACCGTCGAGACCTCCATATCGTTTGGCACAACTCCATATCCGCCCTCCGGAGAGGGGGGCGCCGTCGTCGCCGGATCAGGAGGATGGAGAAAATTAGTTCTGATGATTATTAATCATTTGTCGTCCCGGTCCCGGAAGGTGTAGGGCCGGCCTCCAGCCCCGGTCATCCCGTTGGCAGAATGAGGGGTGAGGCCGGACCTATCCGTCATCATCGCGGCGGGGGGACCCTCGGAAGGGTTCCCGCCTTCCTGACCCTTCAGTCGGTGTATTCGAACCTCTCACCCAGGTTCTTGAGGATGTTGGGGAGGGTGGTGTACTCCATATCCTCCATCGGGAGCCTGTGGGGCTCGAAGGGACCGTGCCTCCTCATGTAGTCGGTGATCTCGTTGACCCTCTGCCTGGTGAGGTCGAAAGCCGGGTCTCTGAAGAGGTCGACGGGTCCGATCAGCTTTCCCCTAGCGATCTGGAACCCCGCGGCTATGACCCTCGGGGGACCATCGAACCTGCTGCAGATGGCGTCCTCGAAGGCGCAGGGCATCAGGGGTCCGTTGTGGCTCCCCCTCATCCAGCCGCTGACGAGGTGGCCGAAGGCGAAGGGTTCCAGGACCTCTCCGAGGGCTGGCAGCCCCGACTGGGCCCTCACCAGGGCTACAGGGTCGTCCTTCCCGACGTAGGTTCCCGCCGTCTGGTAGAGCTTCTCGGTGCTGATGACGGCGGCGGGCTCGTCGGTGGGTAGCTTCCCCGCCTTGGGGTAGACCCTCTTGATGACGTACTTGCTCTTCGCTCCGATGAGGGCCAGGATGTCGTACATCTCCTCGGGGGAGTCCATCAAGACCTTCTTGTGCTCCATGATGTCCCAGATCTCGAAGACGAACCCGTGGTGGATGGTGGGGTCTATGACGAGGCCGGCGGTGTTGAAGGGGTCAGCGAATATTCTGAATATCGGGAGGTTGAAGGCCCCCGGCTCGGTCTTGTCCATCATGAAGGCTACGACCGGCTCGGCCGCCCTCTCTACAAACTCCATCTCCGCGACCCCTGGACCCATCCCTTTGATGTTGCCGCAGAAGGCGTCGCATAGGAGGTCCTGGCCCGCGCCGTAGAGCTTCAGCTCCTCGGCCTTCTCCGTCGCCTTGCACATCACCTCCCAGGCCAGGCCGTGGATCTCGGCGTTGTCCACGCCCTGGAGGTGGGTCATCAGGAGCTGGAGGTCGTCGCCTACGGACATCACCTTGAAATCTATTATCTTTCCAGCTGCCTTCTCCTGGGCCAGAACCGAAGTCGCCGTCTCCTTCAATGCGGGGTGGACGGTGGCGTGCCCGGGCCATCCGCCGACGTCTGCCTTGATTAAGCTGATAGTGATTTTACTCATCTATAATCCCCTCTATCCGGTCGACCCCTCGAACCACAATCGATATCCATAAGGCCGATCATCCCTCGGCCTGCGACCTTCGGGGGGCGCGTTGATTCGCAACGTTGCCAACCGGCCGCGGTGATTCAACTGCATCACGCTGTACCTGAAGCCTTTTACCTGTTACGGTTCCGTTTTTTTATATACGGGTCCCTGAAGGGGGACCTATCGCGATCCTCCCTCCCCGGCGAGGGCTGGAGGATCGGGCCGGGCCCGGAGAGCTTTATTACCGGGGAGGACATCTCTTCCTTGAGGAGGGTCCGAGTTTATGGAAGTCATAGCAAAATATCGCGTCGAGACCGACCTCCCCATCGAGAAGGCTGCTGAGGCAATAGCAGCGGAGCAGTCGACGGGGACGTGGACCGAGGTGGAGCGGGAGAAGCTGGCATCCGACCTCTCCGGGAGGGTGATAAAGGCCGAGGGGAACTTTGCGTACGTCGCCTTCCCCGAAGAGCTCTTCGAGCCGGGGAACATACCTCAGTACTTATCCGTCGTCGCCGGAAACCTCTTCGGCCTTTCGGCCCTAAAGAAGGTCCGGCTCCTGGACGTCATATTTCCTCAGAGCCTGGTTTCGGTTCACAAAGGGCCTAGGTTCGGGATAAAGGAGGCGCGGAAGATCCTTGGGGTCTTCGACCGTCCCCTGGTGGGGACGATCATCAAGCCGAAGGTGGGCCTGCGCCCCCAGGAGACGGCCGAGGTGGCGGGGCAGGCGGTGAGGGGGGGGCTGGATCTCATCAAGGACGACGAGACCCTCACCGACCAGTCCTTCTGCCCCATGGACGAGAGGGTGGAGGCGGTGATGGCGGAGCTCTCCAAGGTGGAGGACGAGACCGGCAAGAAGGCCTTCTATGCCGTAAACGTCACATCGGGCGCCGAGGAGATCCTGGAGCGGGCGGAGGATGCCATCGATCGCGGCGCCAACATGGTGATGATAGACGTCCTCACCTCGGGCTTCTCCGCTCTGGAGGTCCTATCCCGGGGGGTGAAGGTCCCCGTCCACGTCCACAGGACGATGCACGGAGCCTTCACCCGGGACAGAAGCCACGGCATATCCATGGTTCCCATATCCAGGCTTGTTCGGATGACGGGAGGGACGAACCTTCATACCGGCAGCTATCTCGGCAAGATGGCAGCCGACAGGGAGGAGAACGACCAGTGTAGAGACGTCCTCAGGGAGGAATGGTACGGGCTATCCCCGGTATTTCCCGTCGCCTCGGGGGGTCTCCATCCCGGCAACCTCCGCCCCAACCTCGAAGGTTACGGGGTAGACTGCATAGTCCAGGCGGGGGGCGGGGTCCACGGCCACCCCTGGGGGACGACCGGCGGCGCGATGGCGATGGTCCAGGCGGTGGAGGCGTGGGGCGCAGGGATCTTTGCCGAGGAGTACGCCAGAAGTCACAAAGAGCTGGATGCGGCGTTGCAGTACTGGAAGAGATGAGATATTCCAGAACGGGAGACGATATCCCCCCAAAACCGAAGAGTTTATATTGTTACATGTTATGAGGAGAGAACGTTTATCACAGCTTGAGTGATGGTAGCGCTCTCTGAAAACGGTAAGGATGTAGTGAGGGTAGAGGGATCAGATGACGAGACACGAAATCTTATCGAAGATTAAGCAGGCGGAGGCCGATGCTCAAGCAAGCATCGAGCGGGCCCAAAAGGAGCGAGACAAGCGAATCGCCGATGCCACTGCCGAAGCAATGAATATGGTGAAGAACGCAGAATCTGAAGCGCAAGAGTATTACGAGAAGCGTCTTGCAGATGCTGAAAAGGGTGTTCAATCCAAGAAACAGGCGATCATCGACGAAGGCATGAAGAAAGTCACTGCGATGAAGGGCGGCGCCAGCGGCAGGGTGGACAAAGCGGTTGAACATCTGTTAAAGGAGTTTATGGGGTTGTTGCATGCTTAGACCCGTTGAGATGAGTCGTGTTGTCGTCGCCGGGTCGAATAAGGTAATAGAACCTGTCATTGAGAAGCTGCACGAGCTTAACCTGTTGCACGTCGTCAACTATTCTGGCGGCGATGAATCCTTCGAGATGGGTAAGCCCGTGGGAAAGTCGTCTGAATATGCCGAACAGCTCATAAAGCTCCGGTCCATCGAGAGATACCTGGAGATCACCGACAAGATGCCGGATAAACAGTTCTCCACAGATCAGGTCATCTCCCAGATGGGCGGGATCCTCGGAAACCTCGGCGATGAAGTCATCGCCACGGCAGAGCGGATCTCTGAGATCGATAACGAAGTCAAGATCAAGCAGGATCAGGCCAAGTCCCTGAAGCCTCTCGCCGCCCTTCCGGTGAATCTGGAGCTGTTATACGGTTATGATTCCCTGGCAGCTTTTGTGGGAACCGTCTCTTCTCCTGTCGAGGCCGATGTATCGAAGGTCTCATATGTAAACGAGGTATTCTCCTCCGGGTCAGGTGCCGCTACCGCTGTAGCTGTATTCGTTCCGGTGGAGAAAGCGGGAGAGGTTTCGGCGGCCCTCTCAGAGCACGGGTTCTCTGAGATCTCCGTTCCCCGCGGACTGACTGGCAGCATAGCTGGTGCCATAAGCGCCCTCGAATCCGACGCCAAGAGGCTGGAGGGAGAGAAGGCGCCGCTGCAGAAGAAGCTGAAGGACATCAGGGCCCAGCATGAGGACCTGATCC
Source organism: Methanothrix sp. (assembly GCA_020844795.1). Classification (GTDB taxonomy): domain Archaea; phylum Halobacteriota; class Methanosarcinia; order Methanotrichales; family Methanotrichaceae; genus Methanocrinis. Next base: position 1,596,571 of record CP086218.1, read on the forward strand.
TGGCCATTGACGAGCACATTTCGATTCAGTCCCAGAAAGCCGAGTCTCCTCTGAGGTTCGCCTCTACGGAGAACGCCTTCGTCATCGACGGCTGGCTCCCCACCGATCAGTTCGATATGGTGAAGAAGGAGCTGGAGGGCGCGGCCGGGGGCCGGGTCCAGGTGGAGATGCTGGATGGCTCCGAGGCTGAGAAGTTCGTCGAGGGCGGGGAGGACATACCCACCAAGATGAATAATCCCAAGGTTGTCCGGCCCTTCGAGCTTATCACGCGGCTCTTCGCGATCCCTGAGTACAAAGAGTTCGATCCGACACCGCTGATATTCGTATTCTTCCCGTTGATGTTCGGCCTGATACTGGGCGATGTGGGGTACGGGATCATCATATTCGTCGTCATGATGATGCTCCGGCGAAAGTTCAGGACCCCTGGATGGCAATCTCTGATAAACATCGTCTTGATATCGAGCATATGGGCCATAATATTCGGTATCCTCTTCGGCGAGTTCTTCGGGCCTCTAGGGCTGTGGGCCTACATATTCAGTGGCGCTCACCACGTAGGACTTCTGGGGACGGTGGCCCATCCGCACGCCATCGGCATCGACTTTGGACCTGAGTTCTACGGTCCCCTGGGAAGGATCGGCCCCGAGATCGCCGGCTTCGCCGGGCCCGTATTCCCGATGTTCAGGTTGGAGACCGCCTCTGTTCTTGTGCTGATCGGTATCAGCCTCTTCATCGGTGTCATCCACACCGGCGTTGGTTCTATCCTGGGCGTCAAGAACGAGCTGGCATACGGCGAGAAGAAGCACGCCTACTTCGAGAGGCTCCCTGTCCTCCTCTTCCAGGTCTTCTTTGTCATCGGCCTTCTGGGGATGATCCTCGGTGGATTGACTCACCCGCTCGTAATCTTGAGCGCGGTCGTTCTGGTCGTTTCCATCGGCATGATGGTTAAAGGTCCCGAAGGGGTCATGGGCGTAACTCACGTGCCCTTCTTTGTCAGCAACCTGATATCCTACCTGCGACTTCTGGCCATAGGCCTCGCATCGGTGGGCGTCGCTTTCGCTGCGAACCAGCTGGCATTCTACGTTGCGATGCCGATGCTGAGCGGCGGAGGACACGACGGCTTCACGACGATCGCTATCGTCGTTGGTATAGTTGTATTGGTCACAGTTCACTTCATCAACCTGCTCCTTGGTATCCTCTCCCCGTTCATGCACCCCCTCAGGTTGCATTACGTCGAGATGTTCACCAAGTTCTACAGCGGGCATGGCGGTGGAGTTGAGTATTCACCTTTCGGACGTGTCCGAAGGTTCCTGAGAGATTGAGATTAGGATTAGCTAACGGAGGGATTAGGAAATGGTAGTAGAAAATATTGTCGATGGTGGAATACTGTACGGACTTATAGCTGTTGGCGCCGGTCTTGCAACAGGACTTGCCGGTATCGGTGCAGGTGTTGGTGAGCAGGGTATCGGAGCTGCTGTGGTGGGTGTCGTGGCAGAGGAACCCGGCTTCCTGGGCAAGGGTCTCTTCCTGATGCTTCTGCCCGAGACTCTCATCATCTTCGGCCTTGCGGTTTCACTGATCCTGATGTTCGCCTGGACGCCCTTCGCGTGAATTCGCCATCCTGAGGGAGGTCGAGAGGAATGGCACTAGACGCAGTGGTTGAGGACATCCTTGCCACCAACAAGAGCAAGGTCGCGGAGATCAACGCCGAGACCGAGCAAGAGGTCGCAAGGATACTTAATGAAGCCAGAGAACGTGCCGCCGAGATCAAGTCCGAGAAGATGGGGGAGGCAGACAGCGCTGTAGAGGCTCTTGAGCGCAGGGTTATATCCAGCGCTCGTCTTGAGGTGAAGAGGGCCGAGCTTAACGTGCGCAAAGATCTCATGGAGGAGACTCGTATGAAGCTCATCGAGGCGGTATCAAAGCTGCCTGAGAAGGAGAACGAGAAACTCATCAAGGAGATCGTCAAGCAGTACGACCTGAAGGAGATGAAGGTCAAGTCCGGGAAGAAGGACAAGACCTTCGTCTCTTCTCTTGCCCCCAAATTTGCTGGGACCGTTGATACGGCAGGCGGCGTCGTGATAGAGAGCGAAGATGGATCGATGAGCTACGATCACACCTACGAAACTCTGGCGAGCGAAGCATTCAGCAAGTCCATGAAAGACGTCTCCAAGATACTGTTCGGGTGAGTCCATGCCGGTACTACGTTTGCCGAAGTTCGGAAAACCGGTGAAGTATGCATACATCACGGGCCGGGTTCGAGCGATGAAGACGAAGCTCATACCCCACGAGATGTATCAGAGGATGCTGGGCATGGATATACCCGAGATCACCCGTTATCTGGAGGAGACTCAGTACAAGGAGGAGATCGATCTGATGGCCAAGGACCACTCTGGCGCGGAACTGGTGGAGTATGCCACCTTCGCCAACCTGGCCAAGACCTACAAGAAGCTCTTGAGGGTCTCGATCGATGAACCCGAGTTCCTGATTCTCGAGTATCTGAGGCGCTGGGACATCTGGAATATCAAGACGATACTCCGAGGCAAGTTCTACGGCGCCGGCGACGAGGAGATCATGAAGTACCTCGTCCCTGCTGGCGAGCTGGATCTCGAATTCCTTGAGGGGCTTGCCAAGAAGGAGAGGATCGAGGAGGTCATACAGGCCTTCGATGGGACCGATTACTACGAGGCTCTGACTCAGTATGACGGACAGATGCTCTCTTCGGTGGAGAACGCCTTGGACAAGCTCTACTACTTCAGGATGGAACGAGCCGTGGGCGGCACCCTCTCCGTCGGAGGAGGTCTCTTGCTGAAATACGTCCGAAAGGAGATAGACGTCAAGAATCTGGTCACACTCTTCAGGATGAACAAGGCCGGGATCGAGGCGGCAGTGATACATGATAACCTCCTTCCCGGTGGAAAGCTCCACGAAGAGTTCAGCAGGATGGCTGGCCAGTCCTACAACGAGTTCGTCAGAGGGCTTGAAGGCTACCCCTTCTGGAGCGCCATCTCAGACGTGGTGGCTGAAGGAGGTAGTGTGAGCAGGATAGAGGCGCGGCTGCGGGCATATCTCGTAAGGTACGCCTGGGCGCTCTCCAACTATCATCCGCTCTCCATCCTTCCGGTCCTCGGTTATATCGTCAGCAAGGAAACCGAAGTTTCAAACATCAGAAAGATAGTCCGCGGCAAGGAGGCGGGCCTTTCTGCTGAGCTCATCGAAGAGCAGGTGGTGGCGTAATGCAGATCGCTGTTATCGGCAGAGGTGATTCCGTCATCGGTTTCACCCTGGCTGGGATACGGAAGGCTTACGAGACCGCTTCAGAAGATGAGCTAATCTCGAAGATAGAGGAGGTCATGGTTGATCCCGACGTAGGCATCGTCGTATTGAGCCAGTCGGATTTCAACGCCCTTCCCTCCAGGCTGAGGGGCACCCTGACCGAATCTGTCAAGCCAACGGTGATAGCCATCGGAACTGAGCAGAGCACAGAGATGCGAGAGAAGATTAAAAGGGCAATAGGTGTTGATTTATGGAAGTAGGCACGGGCAAAGTTCACAGAGTTGCCGGGCCGGTGGTGCAGGCTACAGGTCTAAAGTCTCACATGTACGACCTGGTCCTGGTCGGCGAAGAGGGGCTGATGAGCGAGATCATCGGCATCGCCGGGGACAAACACGTCATCCAGGTATACGAAGATACCGCGGGCGTGAAGCCGGGCGAGCCCGTCAAGGAGACGGGAGCACCGCTGGTAGCACAACTCGGTCCAGGGATTCTTACCTCTATCTATGACGGCATCCAGAGACCTCTCCCCCAGCTGGTGGAGGCGTCTGGAAACTTCATCAGCAGAGGTCTTTTCGTTGATGGTATCGATCACAAGAAGAAGTGGGAGTTCACCGCCGTCGCCAAGAAGGGCGACAAGGTGGAGCCGGGGCAGACGATCGGAACCGTCCAGGAGCAGCTCCTGATCAAGCACAAGATAATGATGCCTCCAGACAAGAGGGGCACCATAAAGGAGATCCACTCAGGCAACTTCAACGTAGAAGATACTATCTGTGTCCTGGAGGACGGAACTGAGCTTCCCATGATCCAGTACTGGCCTGTTCGGAGAGCCAGACCATCACGGATTAAGCAGGCACCCACCATCCCCCTGAGGACGGGACAGAGGGTCATTGACGGGTTCTTCTCCCTAGCCAAGGGCGGAACCGCGGCCATCCCCGGTGGCTTCGGCACCGGTAAGACGGTCATGCAGCAGACCCTCTCCAAGTGGTCGGACGTCGACATAGTCGTCTACGTCGGCTGCGGTGAGCGGGGCAACGAGATGGCGGACCTGCTTCACGAGTTCCCGGAGCTGGTGGACCCCAGGACCGACAGGCCTCTCATGGAGAGGTCCATCGTCTACGCCAACACCTCGAACATGCCTGTAGCCGCGAGGGAGGCGTCCATCTACACCGGTATCACCACCGCGGAGTACTATCGAGACATGGGATACGACGTCATGATGACCGCCGACTCTACCTCTCGATGGGCAGAGGCGATGAGAGAGCTCTCCAGCCGTCTTGAAGAGATGCCTGGTGAGGAAGGGTATCCCGCTTACCTCGGGGCGAGGCTCGCCGACTTCTACGAGAGGTC
>CP086218.1:1601290-1603829 GCA_020844795.1 Methanothrix sp.
AGTAGACGCAGATGGTGGCGATCTTCTCCAAAAGAGATCTCTCCTGGGGGTCCTGGGTATTGGTGGAACTCGACCTTGGAGGTATTATCCCTTTGGGTGGCGGATCGAGGAGGTCGAGGACGGCACCGCCAAAAAAAGAGAAATATAGAGAGGATCGAAAGTTCATCCGCATGAACGACGAGTTCGCCCCCAAATACCCTGGACCGACGACGATGAGTAACGATCCCGGTACCGTCTCCCGAGGGGTTCTATGACTGAGAGTTGGCTCAGGCCGCTTCTCGCCCTCATAGTCCTCCTCCTCGCTCCGGAGGGCGCCCTCGCCGACGGCATGGTGACCCTGCGCTTCGACGACGGTACCGCAGAGAACGGATTCCGGATGGGGGGAGGCCTCGGCCATGCCGTCCTCTTCGAAGCCCCTTCCGATGAGTGGACGCTCTCCGCCGTTGCAGTCTTCGGGAAGTTGGAGCCGAATAGAACCTCAGAGATATTCGTCCTTGAGATATGGGACGAGACTCTGAACGCCGTGACAAAGGTGACGGATAGGGCCGACACCTACTTCGGCGACGAGTTCGGCTGGGCCCTGGTGGACATCCCCGACGTCCGGGTCTCCGGCTTCTTCCTCGTCTCCATCTACGAATTCGGCGGGGTTTACGTGGGAACTGACATAGGACCCTCCACCGGAAGGTCGTTCATCACGGCGAGAAACCCCAACCGGATCCTGGCCTGGGACCTGGAACCGTATCATCAGAACGAGACAGAGTGGATGATCAGGGCCGTCGGATCCTCTCCGGCGCCGGAGGTGGTGAGCTTGAAGGTCCTCTCGGAGGCGGCGGGCAAAGAAAGACCCGCAACTATAGAGGTGGATCTGAAAGACGGGGACGGGAACCTCAAGAGGGCGACCCTCTTCATCGCCGAGAAGAGGTCGAGGGAGGTGGTCTGGTCGGCGGAGGAGGAGATCGAAGGGGCGGAGGCGATGGCCCGGTTCTCCTGGCCGGGAACTTACTACAGGGTTTCGGGCCCCGACGGCCGCATCTACCCCGTACTGACGGGAGAGGTGGCCGGAGTCCCCGAGGAGTTGCGGCCCCTCCTCTCCAGGTCCGCCCCCTGCCTCCTCCTCCTCAACTTCGGTGAGTCCCGGGCGGCCTCCTACGCCTACTTCGGAGAGGACGGGAGGCTTCATGCCCTCATCGACCGGGCTGGAAACGTCCACTTCGCGTCCAGGGAGGTTCTGAACGTCACAGCCCCGCAGGCCGATTACATGGCGTTTCTAACAAAGAACGTCACCGCCTCCAGGGGGGAGACGGCCGTAGCTTTTTACAGGATGGAAGCGCCGATAGATTCCTCGATCCTGTCGACCGGCTATCATGAGCCGATCGTCCTGACTAGGTCGCCCCTCTTCAACTACAGGGTCGTCCTCGAAGAGGTGGAGGCGAAGGCCGGGGATTATTTCCCGATAGTCATGGTGGAGGACGGAGCCTACAACGCCGTCTGGTTCCCAGGCGCGGCGACGGTGGAGAGGCTCTGAGACCTTCCGGAGGATGCTGGTCGGGAAGAGTTTAATATCAATTTTATTATTCGATGGTTTCAGACCCATCAAATAGAAATGTTTAATTATGCTCGTGATAAAGCCCTTCTTGAAGATCGATCTATTTATTGGAGGGAGACTATACTGTCCAGATCATGCCTGTTGATGGCGGCGGTGATCTGCATCCTGATCCTTCAGGGAGCAACCGCCATAAACATCCATTTTTCGGCGAGCAGCGGCGGTCAGACCGTCGGGGTCGTCGACTCTTATGACATCGATGATAGCGTTGGGGTCAGAGGGAAGGCCTCGGCGAGCTTCGGGGGAGGCGTCAGCATAGATGAGAGCAACAGCCTCTGGGGCTCGGGGAGCGCGATTATAAACCAGGCTTTCTACGGGAGCGGCGGCGGCGCGGACTACGTCATATACCGCGCCCTTAGCACCCTGGATGCATCGAAGATCGCAGCCTCGGGAAGCTCCTCGCTTACCCCGACGGCGGGGAAGGTGTCAAGCACCCTCTCCACGACCGGGAGCTTGGAGACGGCCTCCGAACTATGGGGGGTCCAGGGCGGTGACATAGCCGGCGTCGGATCTGGTGCCTTCCTCGCCGATATCTCGACGTCCCAGTCCGTCGCTACGGGCGGAAGCGTCGCAGCCTCCCAGAAGATGAGCGCTGATGGCTTAATGGCGTGGGCTTACGCCGAGGCCGTTGACGCCAACTGGAACTATGCCGGAACTTACGCCGGCATGGTGGATGGAAACCTGGCTACGGTACAGGGGGCCCAGGCTGGAAACAGCGCCACAGCCGGCCAGACCACAGAGATGGAGGCGGAATGGGGATACGCCGGATCCGGGGCTTCGGACGCCGACGGGAACTATGCCGGAACTTACGCCTGGATGGAGGATGGAAACCTGGCTACGGTCCAGAGGGCGCAGGCTGGAAACAGCGCCACAGCCGGCCAGACCACAGAGATGGAGGCGGAATGGGGATACGCCGGATCCGGGGCTTCGGACGCC
>CP086218.1:1603929-1611546 GCA_020844795.1 Methanothrix sp.
CCGAAAGTGGCTGTTGCCGGTCGCTGCCACCGATCCGAGGGTGACGCCGTGGAAGCCGTTGGTGAAGGAGACGATCGTCTGCCTTCCCGTATAATTTCGGGCGATCTTCATCGCCGCCTCGACGGCGTTCGTCCCCGTCGGACCCGTGAACTGGATCTTGTAACTCATCTTTCGGGGCTTGAGGATCAGGGAGTCGAAGGCCTCCATGAAGGCCTGCTTCGCCCCCGTGACCATGTCGAGGCCGTGGACGATCTGATCTCTATTGATGTAATCGAGGAGCTTCTCTTTCAGAGCCGGGTCGTTATGGCCGTAGTTGAGGGCCCCGGCTCCGGCGAGAAAGTCGATGTACTCCCGCCCTTCCTCGTCCTCCAGGGTCGAGCCCCTGGCCTGAGTGAAGATGACCGGGAAGTTCCGGCAGTAGCTTCGAACATTTGATTCAAGACGATTTGTTGTGCTAAGATCGTTGGCGATTTTATCACTTTCATTACAACCGCTCTCGTCACCTGTGCTAATATCGTTCATGATGGTTTCACCCCATCTCGATTTTTTCTCATACATCCAGATTGGACAGCCCTATACAACCTAAGATTCGAAATTAATAGATGTTAAATGTTTGGTTTTGATCAAACCAATCTGTTTTAATTCAGGATAGATTTAATAAGGCCGAATAATCCGGTACGAGGAACGGAGGATCTATAATGAGATATTCGCTGATATTTGCGCTGGCGGCGGGGTTATTTGTCCTCCTCTTGGCAGGCCACCCCGCCGCCGCCGACGACCGAGGATCGGTCCCGGTATATACGGTGGCGGACACCACCGGAGACTGGGGTTTTCCCTCTCCTTACGCCCACTACGCCCGGGGTCCGGGGTACACCCGGATGAGCTTCCTCTTCGACACCCTGATCTGGAAGGATGACGCCGGGTACGTCCCCGCCCTCGCCGAGAGTTGGGAGCTCGTCGGGGACGACACCTACATCTTCTCCTTGAGGGACGGCGTCACCTGGCATGACGGCGAACCCTTCAACGCCGATGACGTAGTCTTCACCGTCGAGTACATCAAAGATCACCCCTACATGTGGGTCGACTCGGGGATAGTCGAGGGTGCAGAAGCGATCGACGACCTGACGGTGAGGCTGACCCTCTCGGCACCCTTCGCCCCCTTCCTCGACCAGGTGGCAGGGACCCTTCCGATCTTGCCCGAGCACCTATGGGCCGGGGTCTCCGACCCCGTCAACCGCCGGGACCAGGACGCCCTCGTCGGGACCGGCCCCTACACCCTGAGGGTCGGGGACTACAACCAGGTCCAGGGGACGTACAGGTACTCCGCCTATGAGGACTACTACCTCGGATCGCCGAAGGTAAAGGAGCTCCGGTTCGTCAAGATCTCCGCCCCCAACGCCGCGGCGGAGCTCCTCCAGGGGAGGGTGAACACCGCCGGGATCGAGCCGGAGATGATAGGCCAGCTGGAGAAAAACTTCGTGATCGTCGAGGTCCCCTCCCACTGGTGGAACTACAAGCTGATGATAAACCACAGAAAAGAGCCCCTCTCGGATGAGAGGTTGCGGCAGGCGATCGCCTACGCCATCGACAGAGAGAAGCTGGTGGATATAGCGGCCCGGGGATACGGCCTGGCGGGAAGCCCCGGGTTCATCCCGTCGGACAACGACTGGTACAACCCCGAGATCGACGGCTTCTACCCCCACGACCCGGCGAGGGCGAAGGAGCTTCTCGGAGATATGGGCTACGACGGCAGGAAGATCCAGCTCCTCGTCAAGGGCGGCTCCACCACCGAAGAGAGGATCGGTGAGTTGATCGAGGCGGACCTCGCGGCCGCCGGGATCAACGTCGACCTGAGGACGATGGACTCTAAGACCGTCGACTCCAAGGTCGCCGACTGGGACTTCGACCTGGCGGTCAGCGGCCACGGCGGCGTCATCGGCGACCCCCACTTCCTGGCGAGAGACACCATCGAGATGGAGAGCTTCAACAGCGCCCGGTACGACGCCAACCCCGAGCTGGTAGCCCTCCTCGAGGAGCAGGTGACGCAGATGAATGAGGACTCGAGGCGCGACCTCATCGACCGGGCCCAGATCCTATACGCCGAGGACGTCCCGGCCCTGACCCTCTACTACACCGAGGCCTTCGTCGCCCACGACGGCCAGGTGGAGCTATACTACACCTACAACGGGATGGCCCTGGGGGTTCCCATCGCCCTCAACAAGCTCTCCTTCGTCGGGGTGTGAAGAACGGAAAGCAAAGGAAAGTAAAGGAAAAGTAAAGGAAAGGGCCGTCCGGCACTCCCGGATAGACGCTGTGGGGCGGGGGAGGCGGATGCCGCATGAGGCGGCTATCGGCCCCTCTCCTTCCCTTCCCATCTTTTTTTTGTTGATCTCTCCAGGATCGCCGGCGATCACCGCCGCGCAAAAGATAGGGGCGAGGGGAGCAAGGGCTGAAAAAGCGTTAGAAGCAGCTTCCAGGGCAAGGCCGGCGCCAGTCAAGCCCGCCATCAGCTCACAAATAGATCGGGACGTCCCACCTGTCCTTGCCATCTTTGGGGGCGTTCTTCTTCGACCAGGCGGGATAGACGAGGATGTTGCCGTATTCGTCTTCTTCCCGGATTAGCTCTTCCTTCTTCTCCTCTTCGGACATGGAGGCGGCCTCCCGGATCTCTCTTCCTCTCCGGGGACGGTGCCCTGCCGGAGAGAGGGGTCTTGAAGGCCCTTTAACCTGATTTAAAGAATTTAAGGGTTGCCCTGGAATTGATGCCGGTGGCGGGATCCGCCTCCTTTGGCGGGGATGGGACGGACTTGGGCGCCGACTTCCCCGTCCGAGGTAATATTTTTGATATATTTATAATTCTTAACGAATGCTCCCGGCGGCGCCGAAGGCTCCGCAGGCCGGGAGCCGCCGCCCATCCGAAAGGACCGAAAGGTATCCGCCCGCCGACCCGGCGCCGGCAAAGGGGCCGACAGGGATCGGGCGCCCGAGGTCGGCGATGCCGAGGATTCGGGGGAGAAGCCGGCCGACGATCCCGCGCCCCGGAAGCGCCACCCGAAACGCGGGCGTGCGGGATCGGGGTCGGGCTACAGGCGTCATATCCGCCACGCTCCGATGAGGTCCAGGGAATCGAGATGCCAAAGACGAACGCCGTCCTCACGTCGGAGGATTGCAATCCGGTATTCTGCAGATCGGACGCGACTCCTGCGGTGGGTGGGGGGGCGAAGGGCGGCCTGAGGCGCCGACGTTCGCGCCAGAGGCAGTATTTTGATATATTTATAATTGTTAAAGAATACTCCTTGTGGCGCCGACCGGCCGGAAGACCGCCGCGTGCTGGCCAGGAGCACCGAGGTCTCCGTCCGTAGGTCCCGATCGGCCCCCAGAGATCAGCGGAGCCGGGAGGCGAGGGAGGGGCCTGCCGACGATATGGCGCCGTGGAAACGCTGTTCGAGAGAGGGCGTGGAGGATCGGAGTCGGGGCGCAGGCGCCATCTCCGTCACGCTCCGATGAGGTCCAGGGATTCGAGATAGCCAAAAAACGAACGCTGTCCTCACTTTGTGGGATAGCTATCCAGCATTGTGCAGAGCGGACGCGCCTCCGGCGGCGGTTAGGGAGGGGCGAAGGGCGGCCTGAGGCGCCGACGCTCCCGCCCGAGGTGATATTTTTGATATATTTATAATTCTCAACGAATGCTCCCCGGCGGCGGCGAAGGCCCTGCAGGCCGGGAGCCGCCGCCCATCAGCGAGGACCGCGAGGCATCCGCCCGCCGACCCGGCGCCGGCAAAAGGGCTGACCGGGATGGGGCGCCCGGGGGCCGGAGATGGCGAGGAGGCGAGCGGCCCGCCGACGATCCCGCGCCACGGAAACGCCGCCCGAAACGTGGGAGTGCGGGATCGGGGTCGGGTCGCAGGCGTCATATCTGCCACGAACCGATGAGGTCCAGGGAATCGAGATGGGAAGGCGAATGCCGTCCTCTCGTCGGAGGATAACCATCCGGTATTGTGCAGAGCGGACGCGCCTCCGGCGGTGGGGGGGGCGGCCCGAGCCGCCGACGTTCGCGCCCGAAGAGATATTTTGATATATTTATAATTTTTAACTAATACTCCGGGTGGCGCCGACCGGCCGACCGGCCGGAAGACCGCCGCGTGCTGGCCAGGAGCACAGGGGTCTCAGCCCATATGCTCCGATCGGCCCCCAGAGGTCCGCGAAGCCGGGAGGCGAGGGAGGGGACTGCCGACGACTCCGCGCCGTGGAAACGACGCAGGAAAGAGGGCGTGGAGGATCGGGGAGCCGTTAACGGCGTCATCTCCGTCACGCCCTGATGAGGTCCAGGGAATCGAAATGGCAAAGACGAACGCCGTCCTCTCGTCGGAGGATTGCAATCCGGTATTCTGCAGAGCAGGCGGGCGGCGGCAGGCCAAGGCGTCGCCCTCCCGCCCAACTATTTTTCAGCAGGTTTTATTAATCAGTCTCAATACTCTCCTGCGGCGCCGAAGGCCCCGCAGGCCGGGAGCCGCCGCCCATCGGCGAGGACCGCGAGGTATCCGCCCGCCGACCCGGCGCTGGCAAAGGAGCCGATCGGGATCGGGCGCCCGAGGTCGGCGAGGGCGAGGAGGCGGGGGGGGGCATGCCGACGATCTGGCGCCCCGGAAGCGCCGCCCGAAACGCGGACGTGCGGGATCGGGGTCGGGTCGCAGGCGTTCTATGTTCCCGCAAAAGTTTTTATCAATTTGAAATATCAAAGAGTAATACAATTCGATCACGCAAATAAAATATGATAGTTATGCAGATCCATTTTCGTCCGTTTCCTCACAGCTTCCAGCGGCTAGATTTGCTGACTTCAATCCACAAAAATATTTATTTGGACTCATACAGAGAGTTTCCCTCGATTCCAATCCCTCGCCATCAAGTCTGTCATCCACAGGAGTTCCATAAAGATGGATGAATCGAAGTAAGCAAAACCTCATGATTCGTTCCATGCCTATAAGCGTCGGAGATCTGACCAGTATTTTTTTTAATTCTTTGTCATCTATGACTGGTGTTCCTAGTTGTACTTCATTATTAAATCCGCCATTGGGTTTAATCCAACCCCCAAAAGAAACACCAGTATGAACGTACCGACTTCTAAGATCATACGCGGCTTTAATACTTTGTAAAATATCAGATTTATCGAGTTCAAGAAAAGGCCCTTTAGCTTCGGTTTGCTCAAAAAAGATTGGGCTAAGGAGATGAAGAATCATCTTTACAAACTTACGTTTAACTTGAAACACTTGATTACGAATCCGACTGACTATCTTATCTCCATCGTCAATTTTCTCTTCAACTTGCGCTAAGTCATTCTTTATTTGGGGGTCGAGAAGATCATCCTGGTCGTATTCAAAAAAGTTGGATAATATCTCACCACATGTGATTAGATCTAAGAATGCGATTTCTGGTTGAGATTCCGCCTGTTGAAGTGCATGTACGTAAAAACGTCCGCCGGATAAGAGAAAACGCAGAAACGTTTCATCGACATGCTCTTCATTCATTAGGGGAGCGATACGCTTAATCTCGTGAAGGGAGAGTTCAACTTTTAGGTCGGGACGAGGTGTTCTGCTGTTAAAAGGCAATCTAGGATCATAAATGTCGATTGGAGCGGAACTTGGACGATAGAAAAGTCCTAAGCTTTCAATCGAACCATGATTGTCGAATCTTTTTCCGTAAAGTATGCTTAAATAGATGCAGAGAACATCTCCTGTGGCTGAGTAATCAGGGATGAGTACATGAGATCTATCAATTGGGGGTGTTTTTACTGAGAGGACGAAATAGCTTCTGTCTAATGTTACATATCTCAATACACTTTCTTTCGTCCAGGCATGTGTAATGAGGACCTCATCTTCTTCATATTCACCAACTAGACGGCTTGGAGTTGATAGTAAAATCCTAGTTATTTCTTCTTTAGGGCGCAACATAATTGCGTTTTTATCCTCCATACCGTCACCAGCTCTTTGCCTTAAACGAATAATTATAGCTTTATTCACATCCCCCTCACCCGTTCCGCCGCCTCACGCAGATCGTGGACGACGTGGGGCCCCGACTCCATCCGCTCCCGGTCGAGGTAGAGGGCGGCGAGCCCCGCCTCCTTCGGGACCTCGTAGTCGAAGTAGCGGTGGTCGCCGATGTGGACCACCTCTCCCGGCTCTGCGCCCAGATAGTCACAGAGGTCGATGAAGGTCTCGGGGTAGTCCTTCACCTTTTTGAAGACCGACGTGACGGATAAGATCTCCCGGAAGTGGTGCCTGTAGCTTCCCAGCTCGAACTCCACGAACTCGGTGGCGCCGTTGGAGGCGACGACGAGGTCGAAGTTCTTCGACAGCAGGGCCAGGACCTCCTCCGTCTCGGGGTAGAGCTCCACGTCGGCCCTGAACATCTCCAATAGATCTTGATGGGGGATATCGATATCGATATCGAACCGTTCGAGCCAGTGGGAGAGGTCGTACCACCGCAGGTCCCGGGTCCCGACGGACATGTACTCGTCGTAGACTAACTTCTGGGCCTCCTCCAGGCCGATGCCATGACGCCGGGCGTAGAGGGAGGGGACCCCCTCCAGCCAGACCCGCTCGACGTACCGCGAGGTGACGAGGGTCCCGTCCATGTCGAAGGATACGATCTTGATCATCTCTTCCCACCAACCTTTCCGGCTTATGGGCCCTCGGCCTTGTTAAGCTTTTGCCGCCTCCGGCCTCCCCCGAGGGGCTCCGCCGCCCCTCTCCGCTATCCTGCGCCTTTCCCGCCAGCTCTGGCCGCTCCCCCGCAGAACGCAGCCCGCCGCCACCACCCGTCCTCCGGCTCCATCCCCGATCCCTGAGGCGGGCGGCGGAGACGGGGACCGTTGGGGCTTGCGGGGGCGGTGGGACGGGATGCAGGAAGGCCGATGGGACGGGATGCAGGGAGGCCGGTGGGACGGGAGATCAAAGGTCGGTCGGCGCCGCCCGACCCCGAAGGTATTTATGCTATGGGGGAATCCTGAGGCGGGAACCTTCCATGATGGAGAACGTCGCCACCGCCCTCATCCTCACCACCCTGGCGGGCCTCGCCACCGGGGTCGGGGGGCTCATCGCCTACTTCGTCCCGAAGCCTGACATGAGGTACCTATCGGTTAGCCTCGGCTTCGCTACGGGGGTGATGATCTTCATCGCCTTCGTCGACCTCTTCTCGGAAGCGAGGGAGGTCCTGGGGAACTGGCACGCCAACATCTTCTTCCTCGCGGGGCTGCTGACGATCTTCTTCCTCGACAAGGTCGTCCCCCACTCCCATATGAACGGCCGGGCTGACCCCCACTGCGACCGGCTCTACCGCGGCGGGATCATGCTCGCCCTGGGGATCGCGATCCACAACCTCCCCGAAGGGGCGGCCGTGGCCCTCGTCTCCATGGCTGATCTGAGCCTAGGCATCCCCATCGCCATCGCCATAGCGATCCACAACATCCCCGAGGGTATCGCCGTCTCCGTCCCCCTCTACTGCGCCACCTCCGACCGGAAGAAGGCGAGCTTCTACTCCTTCCTCGCCGGGATGGCCCAGCCCCTGGGGGCGATCCTGGCCATCCTCATCCTCATGCCGTTCTTAACCGACTTCGTCCTC
>CP086218.1:1611646-1629662 GCA_020844795.1 Methanothrix sp.
GAACGCCTCGGGGAAGAGGATCCTCTCGCAGCTGGAGTTGGTGAGGTCCCTCTCGTCCCAGAGGGGTATGTTCGCGAAGGCCGGCTCCATCTGGGCCCGGACGATCCGGGCGAGGCCGCAGACCTGCTCGGACTTTATGGGGTTTCTCTTGTGGGGCATGGTGCTCGATCCGACCTGCCTCTTGCCGAAGACCTCGGCGACCTCGGCGATCTCCGACCTCTGGAGGGTCCTGATCTCGACGCAGATCTTCTCCAGGGTCGAGGCTACAAGCCCCATCCAGCAGATCATCTCGGCGTGGCGGTCCCTCTGTACGACCTGGTTTGAGACGTCCACCTCGAAAAGGTCGAGGATTTCCATCACCCTCTCCTGGATCTTCATCCCGTCGGCGCCGAAGGCCGCCTGGGTCCCGACGGCGCCGCTCATCTTCCCGACGGCGGCCCGGGGCTTCATCTGGGCGAGCCTCTCCAGGTGGCGGGCCATCTCCGAGGCCCAGACGGCGAACCGCAGGCCGTAGGTGGTGGGAACCCCGATCTGGCCGTGGGTCCTGCCGGCGCAGACGAGGCCCTTATGCTCCTCGGCCCGCTTGAGAAGTACACCCAAAACCCGCTTCACCTTCTCCTCCAGAACCTCCAGGGAGGCCTTGATCTGTAGCCCCGTCGCGGTGTCCAGGATGTCGTTGGAGGTGGCGCCCAGGTGGACCCACTCGCCCGCCCACTCGCAGGCCTCGGCGAGGGCGTGGACTACGGCCATCATGTCATGGCCGATCTCGTCCTCGATCTCCTTGGCCCGCTCGGGGCTAGCCCTTGCCGCAGCCCGCGAGATGTCGTCGGCCGCCCCCGCCGGGATCAGCCCCAGCTCCTCCTCGGCCCGGGCGAGGGCCGCCTCGACGCGAAAGAGGCAGCGAAACCTGTACTCCTCCGACCAGAGATCCTTCATCTCCGGGTTTCCGTAACGATACTCGATGGGATGGATCGCCATAAGTAAAGCTCCAGAAAGGGATAAGGTAGGAGATAAAAGAGGTTTTGGTACCAGCCTTCCGATACCAGACCCCGGCCTCTTCCAGCCGTCGGCGGTCGGGCTCAGGGACCGATCGGGAGATCAGCGGCGCCGGCTTTGGTGTGGCGGAAAACCTTGCGGCCCGGAAGGGGAGGACTGCGAAGAAGGGAGACGCAGATCGTTAAGTGGGGGGGCGCTGACGACGCCCGTCAATCCACGCTCGACCTTCCAGACAAATATTCTTCTCTTGTTATATCGAAGAGCAGGTCGTCGAGGCACTCCTCCCCCATCATGGAGGAGGCCCGCCTCGTCCCAATCCTACGAAAGCCGGCCGCCTCCAGGGCCCTGATGGAGGAGATGTTCTCGACGGTCGCCGAGGCGTAGACGGTCCTGACCCCGAGGCGGCGGAAGGCCTCCTCCAGGAGAGCCTCGACGATGACGTTTCCGAGGCCCAGCCCCCTGTAGTCGGGGTCGCCGATGAGGTACGAGATCTCGCAGGTGCAGCAGGTCCTCTCGTAGATGGAGGCGAAGCCTATAGGACGGTCGCCCTTCATGACGACGTAGTCCTCGTCCTTGGAGCAGAGGATGCTCGCCTCAAGCTGGTCGATGGTTAGGGAGGTGGAGGGCTCCATGTACCTGGTCAGCTCCCGGTCCTCAAACCATCCGAAGAGGAGGGGTCCGTCCTCCGCTCCGACCCGCCGGAAGGCGAGGGTCCTCCAGACGAAGACCTCCGGCGGAGGCTCCGGCGTCTCCCAGATCCGGCCCTTACCCCACCGGTCGAGGGCAGCGGAGGCTATCTTCTTGACGAGTTCCGGGTAGTCGATCCCGGCGGCGGCCGCCGCCCGGGCGAAGCCGCTACCCATGGGGTTTATGCAGGGGTTTGGGTTCACCTCGATTACGAAGGGCTCTGCGTCAACCTCCCGGATCCGGAAGTCGACCCGAGCGTACCCCTCGACCCCCAGGGCGGCGCAGGCCCGCCGGGCGAGCTCCTCGATCCTATCCCGGAGTTCCTCGGGGAGGGGGGCGGGGCAGAGGGGGACGGTCCTCTGGTAAAAGGGGCTATCCTCGACCCACTTCGCCTCAAAGCCGAGGATCCTCGGCGTCCCCTCCGGGAGGTCGAAGACGATCTCGGAGATGGGGAGGAGCTCGGCCCCGCCGGGACCGATGATGAGGGCGGCGTTCACCTCCCGCCCGTCGATGTACTCCTCGACGATGGCGGGCTGGCGGTAGGTCTCGATGATCCTTCGGACCTTATCCATCAGATCCACCCCGTCCCGGGCGATGGAGTCGACGGTGATCCCTATCGACGCGTCCTCCAGGACCGGCTTTATTATGACGGGATATTCCAGGACGGAACGGTCCAGGGAGGGAGCTTCGTCGGCGCTGCGGAATATCTGGAACCGAGGCGTCGGTATCCCCTCCCTATCGAGGACGAGCTTGGATAGACCCTTGTCCCTCCCCAACTCCAGGGCAGAGGCACAGGAGCCGGTGAAGGGAACCCCCAGGAGCTCCAGGAAGCCGGCCACCTTCGGCTCGGCCGAGAGGTCGTCTGCGAACCCCTCGGCGAGATTTATGACGAGGTCGAAGCTCTTCAGGGAGAAGAGCGTCTCGAGGCTGCACCGCAAGGCCACGGCCTCGTGCCCCGCCATCTCCAGGCCTTCCTTGACCCCCGCCACCGTCTCCAGGACCTCCAGCTCCGCCTCCATCTCGGCCCCGCTCCTGGCCGACCCCTCCCCGGGGATGTTGTAGAGGATCGCCGCCTTCAAAAGCCCATCCCCTGCCGCTCCAGGGCGGAGGCGAAGATCTCTGCGATCAGCTGGTCGTAGGAGCGGCCGGAGGTGTATGCGGCCTTGGGGAACCGGGAGTTCTCCTCCGGGTCTGGTATGAGGCCGGGCAGCGCGTTGACGTCGAAGACCGATGGCTCTCCGTCCCCGTCGAGGCGGAGGTCGAGCCTGCAGAGGTCCCTTATCTCCAGGGCCTCGAAGGCCCTCTTCGCCGCATCTTCGATCCTGGACCGCAGGTCGTCGTCCACTTCGGCAGGACATACGGTTGTATCGTACCCGGCGTCCAGGGAGTCGTAGATCCACTTCACCTCGTAGCAGTCGAACCGAGGGGCTCCTTCGGGAAGCCCATCAAAGGAGACCTCGACGATCGGCAGGACCTCCGGGGAATTTCCGAGGAGCCCCACCGTAAACTCCCTCCCGGCCAGGTACTCCTCAGCCAGGACCGGCTGGCGGTACCTCGAGACCATCTCAGAGACGACCGCTTCCAGCTCCTCCGTGGAGGTGACGAGGGATTTCGCGGTGATGCCGCGGCTCGACCCCTCGCCGTTCGGCTTCAGAAAGAGGGGGAAATTCAGGTCTTCTGAGAGGTCGCTTTCGCGGCTCAGAAGCTGAAACCTCGGGGTTCTGATACCGTTGGCGGCCAGGACCTCCTTTGTCCTCCTCTTGTCGAGGGTGATGGCAAGGGTTGTGACCCCCGAGCCGGAGTAGGGGATCCCCAGCATCTCCAACATCGCCGGGATCTGGGCCTCCCTCGCCTCTCCCCGGACCCCCTCGGCTATATTGAAGGCGAAGTCGAAGCCGCCGCGGCGGAGGGTTTCATAGGCGTCCTCGTCCGCCTCGACGACGGTGACCGATTCGCAGAACTTCAGGAGGGACCTCTTGATCGCCTCTATCGTCGAGGGGGCGTCGAACTCGGCGAAGGTGTCGTCCCCCGACTCCCGGCTGTAGTCAGAGGGGAGGATGTTGCAGGTCAGGGCGACCTTCATCTCAGATCCTCGGGTTGGGGTACTCGTATACCTCGCCCTTGTAGTTGGATATGACCGCCTTCTCATCATCTGAGGATATCAGATAGTCCTGGGGGAGGATGGGGATCTTGCCCCCGCCCGGGGAGTCGATGATCAGGTGGGGGACGCAGAGGCCGGAGGTGTGGCCCTGGAGGTGGTGGATGACGTCGAAGCCAGCCTGAAGGGTGGTCCTGAAGTGCTCGACGCCCTTGACCAGGTCGCAGAGGTAGATGTAGTAGGGCCTCACCCTGTTCTTGACGAGCTTCTGCATCAGCTCCTTCATCACCTCGGGGTCGTCGTTGACGCCCCGGAGGAGGACGGTCTGGGACCCCAGGGGGATCCCGGCGTCGGCGAGGAGCTTCAGCGCCCGCTCGCTCTCGGGATTTATCTCCCTCGGGTGCTCGAAGTGGATGTTGATGTAGAGCGGATGGTACTTCTTGAGGATCTTGACGAGCCTCGGCGTTATCCGCTCCGGCATCACCGAGGGGACCCGGGTCCCTATCCTGATGATCTCGACGGAGGGTATGCTCCTCAGCTCCCGGAGGATCACGTCCAGCTCCCGGTTGGAACGGAGGAGGGGGTCGCCGCCGCTGAGGAGGACGTCCCTCACCTCGGGGTGGCTTCTTATGTAATCGATCCCGGTGAAGATCTGCTGCATAGGGGTCTGCTCCACCCGGCCGACGGATCGTTTTCGTGTACAGAACCTGCAGTACATGGCGCACTTGGAGCTGACCATCAGGAGGACCCGGTCAGGGTACCGGTGGATCAGGCCGGGGACTTTGGTGTCCCTCCCCTCCGAGAGGGGGTCGGCGACGTTACGGAAGTCCGAGAGCTCCTCCGGGGACGGCACCGCCTGCCTCCAGATGGGGTCGCCCTTCTCCTGGATGAGGCCGAGAAAGTGGCTGCTGATCTTCATGGGGTAGACCCTTTTCACCCGCTCGATCTCCACCATATCTGCGCCGAGGCGGGCGAGGAGCTCGTGGACGGTTTCTGCCCGTTGTGGAGGCTTATCGTCGGCGGATTCGGCTATAAAATCAGTATTTCCGCTGGAAATGCAGGTCGAATCAAACATTGGCCTCACCTCTCCTATAGAGAGGTGTAATTTCCATGATGGACGATTCCATCTTATTAAATGCTCCGAAAGCGCTGTATTTTTGGCTATAGCTGCGCAAATCTGGATTAGGTAGACCCGATCCAGATAAAACCCTTGAAATATGACCATCAGGGTGGTTTGCGAAGTTATTCGCGGTCATGTGTTTACCAAGCCGCCATTATCTATACCAGGTAAATAAACCTGTTGATCCGAGAATATAATCCTCCGAAAAAGCCTATTCGTCATCGGTTATCTTATAAAAATCCTGATTATTCTGTTTATCGGTATATTGGAAAAATAATTCCGAAAAACCAATTTTCAAAGCCTATATTCCGATGAATGAGGATTTGATCCGCTGATGCACCGATATATCCGGACAAAATCCCTGATCGTCCCTCAAAGAGGGCTATCCATCCCCCGACTCCCGACGTCCGTCCTTTCTTCTGGCAGCTACGACATTCGCGAAATAGCCGTTCTGATCTGAGAGCCGCAGAGCAGATCGAAGAGATCCGACCTGCCCGAGGGTCCAGGGAAGGTGACGCGATCCGAGAGCGTTCCTGGAGATCATCGCGATCCCGGCGAATTCGCGATGAATGGTGACGTAATCGACGATCAGGAGCCCAGAGCCCTCTCATCTCCCGGCGGGGCGGGGCTCCATCCTTCATAATCTCGGGGATATTTTATCCTCCTGCGATGATGGAGAACCACGGAGATGATTTCAAAATTGAGCAAAGTTCATATATGAGAGATCGGCCTTCGAGCCATTTAAAGGGGGGTCAGACGCGATATGACTGAACCGATAAAGGCGGGTCTGAAGCGAGAGCTGGGGCTCTTCGAGGTGACCCTCTCCGGCGTCGGGATCATCCTGGGGGCCGGGATATACGCCCTCATCGGGAAGGCGGCCGGTATGGCCGGAAACGGCGTCTGGATCTCCTTTGGAATGGCGGCCCTCATCGCCGTCTTCACCGGCCTCAGCTACGCTGAGCTCTCGTCGATCTTTCCCCGGGCCAGCGCCGAGCACGAGTACACCCGCCGCGCCTTCGGCGACGGCCTCGCCTTCGTCGTAGGGTGGATGATCATCTTCAGCGGGATCATAGGGGCGGCGACGGTCGCCCTCGGCTTCGGGGGGTACTTCGACGCCCTGACAGGCCTATCTGTCATCCCCTCGGCTATCCTTCTCCTCGTCGCGCTATCCATCGTCCTCCTCTGGGGTATCAAGATCTCCGCCTGGTTTGCCATCGTCTTCACCTTCATCGAGGCCCTGGGCCTTCTGATGGTGATCTACATCGGCCTTCCCCGATTGGGAAGCGTCGACTACTTCGAGATGCCTAACGGCGCCGCTGGAGTCTTCGGGGCGGCGGCCCTCATCTTCTTTGCCTACATGGGCTTTGAGGAGATGGTGAAGCTCTCGGAGGAGACGAAAAACCCCGAGAGGAACATCCCCCTCGCCCTGATCCTCGCCCTCCTCATCACCATCGTCCTTTACATGCTGGTGGCGGTGAGCGTCGTCTCCGTCGTCCCATGGGAGGTCCTGGCAGCCTCCGACGCCCCCTTCGCCGAGGTGGCGGCGGTCGCCCTGGGGCAGGAGGCCTTCGTCGTCATCTCCGTCATCGCCTTATTCGCCACCGCCAACACCGTCCTTCTCCTCCTCCTCGCATCCTCCAGGATAGCCTATGGGATGGCGGAGTCGTCATCGATGCCGGGGCTCCTCGCCACCGTCCATCCGGTGAGGAGGACTCCCTGGGCTGCCATCATCGTCGTCGTCCTCCTGTCCATCGCCTTCGTCTTCTCCGGGGATATCGCCTTTGTAGCCAGCGCCAACGACTTCATCCTCTTTGTGACCTTCATCGTCATCAACAGCTCCCTCATCTATCTCAGGTATAAGGATCCGGACCGGCCGAGGCCCTTCAGGGTCCCATTGGCCATAGGCAGGCTTCCGGTCATCCCGATATTCGGGATCACCACCTGCATCTTCCTCGCATTCCACCTCGATCCCGCCGCCGTCCTCTTCGGAGGCGGAATAGCCCTCGCCGGCGGCCTTCTGGCCTTCATATTCCGCAAGAAGCTCGCCTCCGGATGACCTGAGCCTTGGAGTAATGCCGGCTATAACCGCCGAAAAATGCCGGATAAGGGGTTGGGAGAAGGATAACCGAGTCGACGAACCAAGTCGACGATCTCGGAGTGGGGAGCGGAATGAGAGCATGGCGGCATGGAGGGATGGGGGGATATGAGGATAGGGAGAAAGGATGGGGCTGAAGCCGCCTATTCAACCCTCCCCGGCGGCAGGGTCATCTATACCGCTCCTGATGGCGGCGGGCAGGAGGGTGCACCTCACCCACTTGGGACCTACGGGCCTGCCGCATCTACCCTCGAAGAGGTAGATCTTCCCGGGGTTTTTCTCGATATAATCCTCGACGGCGGCCGAAAGCTCCGGCGAGAGGCGGATCACCTCTTCGTCACCCCCCCCATCTCCTCTCCTGCCGTCCACTCTTCCCCCTCCCCCGACTCCTCCTCTCCTCAACCGGATAGTCCTGCGGTAGTCATCGAGGTCGGAGGTTCTCGTAGCCAGGAGGTCTTCTATGGGGCGGCCCGTCTCCAGGAGGAGCCGGAGCATCATCTTATCGCTCTCGGATCGCAGAGCGGAGAGGAGACGCTCCCGCTCCTGAGGTGAGAGGTGGCGAAGGCTGGAACTCATACCCTCCTCAGGGGATCATCTGAGATTAAATCTTTAACCGCCATCCCAGGAGCCGGTCTATCCCATAGCCGGATTATCCCGGTTACGGTCTATCCGGTGACGGTCTATCCGGTTACGGTCTATCCGGTTACGGTCTATCCCATAGCCGGCGTCCTGACCGTCTCCGGATCGATGGAGAGCCCCTTATCCGGATGGAGGCAGGAGAACTGGAGGCTCGTCTCGTAGGCGATCCCCCGGAGGTATTCGGCTCCCGATACGATCTCGCCGAGCCCCCCGTCCCCGTAAGACGCCGGGGCCACGGCCAGATGGCCACCGCCGCCGGGATGGCGTACCGCCACCCACATCCCGGTATCGAGGGGATGGCCCTGGTAACCCGTAACCAGGAGGGCGTCGTACCCCTCCCTTTCGAGGAGCGCCCAGCAGATCTGGGCCCTATGGAAGGGGTCGGGGTCCGACCCCCCCGGTACGTAGCTGTGCCGGTCGAGGAGGTCCCTCAAGCCCAGGATCCAGGTTAGGTTGACCTCTGATGCCGGGAGGAGATCGACCATGAAAGGCGGGTCGCAGTCCTTCTCGATCTTCAGCCCTTCGAAAGATCGGTTCTCGCTACGATCCTCTGTATAGTCCACCACCAGCCCCCGGTACCAATCCGCCTCGTCGGGATCGACGAGGGATCCCAGGCCCCCGCCCTGGCCGGACCCTGCGATAGATACCGCCTGCCACCTACCCTCCGGCCCCTGGACCACGAGCCAGAAGTCTCCTCCCCTGCGTAGGACGGCGACCCCATAGCCCCTATCGACGAGGAACTCCTGAAGGGCTTGCACATCCGCAGGAACCTGCGCCCCCCGGACGAGGGAGACGACCTCCTCGGAGGCGACCTCGTCGACCCTCCCCCCCTCCCGACGGCTCTTCATCGCCACCTTCACCTCCACCACGGGGTTCTGCCGGTCATAGCCCCCCGAAAAGTGATACGACTGGAGGGTGAGGGAGAGGAGGGTCCCCCAGCCGTCCAGGGCTGGTCGCCGGGGCTCGAGGACGACAAAACCGCAAGATCCTCCGTCGTTGAAGCTCTCCAGGAAGGCGGTGAAACTGGCGAGGTTCTCATCCCACTCATCGGGGCAGGACCAGAAGGAGGCGTAGAAGAACCTCCCGGATCTCGGGGAGGCCCAGGCTGCTAACCGCTTCTTCGACTCCTGGCCGCCGTATCTATAGTAGACGTTCAGGGTCGAGGAGCTCTGGCCGTCGATGGTGACGGGGTCACCAGGCTCCGCCGTCAGGACAGAGAACCGGAGAGATCCGCCCCTGTAGCCCCGGACGACCTGTCTCAGAACGCCTTCGGGGTCTATGCCGGAGTCCTCAAACCAGCCGACGTAAGCCGAAGCGCAGGCCCCAGCCAGGGTGAGGTTCCCCTCGTTGAACTCCCCGGCCACCTCGGCCCTCCAGCCCGCTGGGGTCGCGAAGGCGAGGCAGGGATCTGAGGGGTCGCATCCTCCAGAACGGCCGAGGAGCCGAGGATCGCCTCCCGCCGGAGCTGGCCCCCCAGCTGCCGGAACTCCCGGTCCGTCACCCTCACCCGGAGGGTTGCTCATGAGGATGAGATCGCTGCGGGATATGCCGTCGAGATCCAGATCGAAGAGGTCGCCGAAGCTCAGGGTCCAGTTGAAGACGCCCTCATCCCCGCTGGCAGGAAGGAGGAAGACTATCGCGACGGCGACGACCGCCAAGGACCGTCGGAAAAAGCAGCGACTCCCCATGGAGATCTTCCAGAGACGCGAAGATAAACAACTTTCGTTCACAGCTCCATCGTCATCATGTCGAAGCCGAGGGGCCAGCTCTTGGCGGCGATCTCGTGGGGGGGGAAGAGATGGCTTATGTGAGTCAAAACCGTCTTCCTTGCCCCCAGGCGGCGGGCGAGGTCGAGGGCCTCCTGGGAGTCCATGTGCTTCTTAAGGCTGTATCCCGGGGGGGTTATGGCGTCGGCGACCAGGAGGTCAGCCCCCTTCATCAGGTCGAGGCTCTCCTCGGGGATCGACGGGTTGGTGTCCCCCGTCACCACCAGCCTCTTTCCTCCAGACCTCACCAGGATCCCGGCAGCCTCGCAGATCGGAGGATGGCTCACCTCGAAGAGGGTGAACTCCATCCCCGCCAGGTCGAAGGGCTGGCCTATCTCCGCGACGTTCCTCTTCGGCCTCATGAAGTAGAGGTAGTTCAAAATGTAGTCCATCGTCTCTCTGAGGGCGTAGACGGGGACCCGGTTCTGGACCCTGTGAAAGTCGCCGAAGCCGGCGTAATGGTCGTAATGGGCGTGGGTCCAGATCACGCCGTCGACCCGGCTTATCCCGGTTCTTATCAGCTGCCACCGCAGGTCGGGGCTGGTGTCGATGAGGACCTTACCGTCGCCGTTCTCCACCAGGATCGAGAAACGGAGCCTCCTGCTCTTCCCGCCGGCCAGGGCGTCGGTGCAGGCGGGACATCTGCATCCGATCTTCGGGGTGCCTATGGCGTCGCCGGTCCCCAGGAGGGTCACTCTCATGAGGAGGCGCTCCCCCGGTGGTCGGCGATCCTCCGGTCGAAGTCCTGGACCGCCCGGAGCATATCCTCCTGGTCGATGGACTTCCTCTCCTCCAGGAGGGCGTTCAAGACCGCCTCCCTCACCACCATCCTGAGGTCAGAGCCGGAGTAGCCCTCGGTCCTCTCGGCGAGGAGTCCCGCATCCACCTTCGCATCCATCCTGGAGAGGACCCTCTCTAGGATCATCCTCCTCATATCCAGATCGGGGAGGGGGAAGGTGACGACCTTGTCAAACCGCCTCCATGCGGCATAGTCAAGGAGCTGGGGGTGGTTTGTCGCGGCTATCAAGAGGACCCCGTCCTCCACCAGGCTGACGTCGTCGATCGCCTTCAGGAGGGTGTTGACCGCCCTCTTGATCGCACCGTGCTCTTCGGAGGTTCTGGTCTTGGCTACGAAGTCGAACTCATCTATGAAGAGGATGCAGGGGCTGAGGGCCTTCGCCAGGTCGAAGACCTTGTCGACGTTCTTGGAGGTCTCCCCCAGGTACTGGCTCGTCACCATCGAGAGGCGGACCTCGACGAGGGGGAGGCCGAACCTCCTGGATAGAGCCATGGCGGTGGAGGTCTTCCCCGTCCCCGGAGGGCCGACGAAGAGGAGCTTTCCTATGTCGTAGAGGCCTACCTCCCGGAGATAATCCCGGTGTTCCAGGGCTTTTGCCGCCTTCTCTATCTCCGTCACCTGTTCCCTCGTCAGGACCAGCTCTTCCATCCTGTCGCGGACGTCTTCGGGGGCCTTTATCCTGACGAGCTTCAGGATATCGTCGGCCTCCTCGACCTTGGCGGCTAGCTCCCGGATCTTCGACTGGATCCATTCCCGGTCGGTGAGGAGGGGCTGATTTCTCTTCTTCGCCTCGACGTAGCTGACGTCCAGGGAGTCGTACCCCTCGAAGAAGTAGGCGAGGGTCGGGTTGGACCTGATCCTCTCCAGGGTGTCCCGCTTGGAAAACCACCTCGCCCCCACGTCGAAGACGGTGAGCCGGAGCTGGTCACGTAGCCCCTCGCGATCGACGAAGGGGAGGGACCTAGCCGCTTCCCGGATGGAGCCGATGGCGTAGATCTCCTGGACGTCCCCCTCGGTGACGTAGATCGGACGCTTGACCCTCCTCGCTACGGGATCGAAGTAATGTTTTCTTATCCTGGGAGGGAGGTCGTCCTCGGTCAGGTTCTCGGACCGGTTGTATATCTCCGCCGTGAGGAGCAGCTCTGCCGTCTCCACCTCGCCCGCGGCTCCAGCATCGCGAAGCTCTCCGTCTGATCCTGCCTTTCCATCTGATCCAGTCTTTCCTTCTGACCCCATTTTTGCACCTGACCCCATCTTAAAAGCTCCGTAAATTGAGCAGCCTTTGGACTGAAGGCCAGTAATGACGCCCATAGAGTGATAAATCTTTCCTCTATCCGCAAGGATCTCATGCTCAGTATCACGACAGCGGCCGCCGGTTCCGTCGTCAACTTTATCAATCATTAAAAACCCCTTGGTTGAAGATCGGCCATCATCGGGATGGCCTCAATTTGGTGATAGAAGATGAATGCGTGGGATCGCTTTATTTGGTAAAGTCCATATCCTGGACACGACGCTTCGCGACGGTGAACAGACACCTGGCGTCTCTTTGAGCCTGGAAGAGAAGCTGGATATCGCCCGGCATCTCGACGCTCTTGGGGTCGACGTCATCGAGGCGGGATCGGTCGTCACCTCCGAGGGCGAGAGGGGGGCGATGAAGGCGGTAGCCGCAGAGGGGCTCCGGGCCGAGATCTGTAGCTACGTCAGGGCCAGGAACGAGGACGTGGACCTGGCCCTCGACTGTGACCTCGACTCCGTCCACCTGGTGGTCCCGGTCTCAGACCTTCACATAAGAAGCAAGCTACGATCCGACAGGGATTCGGTGATGAGGTCGGCGGTGGAGGTGACCGAGTACGCCAGAGCCCACGGCCTGATCGTGGAGCTCTCCGGCGAGGACGCCAGCCGGGCCGACGAGCCGTTCCTCAGGTCCATCTACCTGGCCGGGATCGACGCCGGGGCCGAGAGGCTCTGCTACTGCGACACCGTGGGGGTCCTCGTCCCCGAGAAGGCCTTCGAGGTATTTTCCCGCCTCTGCGACCTTCCCGCCCCGGTGAGCGTCCACTGCCACGACGACTTCGGGATGGCGACGGCCAATACCGTCTCGGCCCTGCGGGGCGGGGCAGCCATGGCCCACGTCACCGTCAACGGGATCGGCGAACGGGGAGGGAACACGAGCCTCGAAGAGGTGGTGATGACCCTCCAGTCCCTCTACGGGATCAAGACCGAGATCCGGTCCGGCGACCTTTACGCCATCTCAAGGCTCGTATCGAGGCTGACGGGGATCCCCGTCGCCCCCAACAAGGCGATAGTGGGGGAGAACGCCTTCACCCACGAGGCGGGGATCCACGTCCACGGCCTCATCGCCGACACGGCAACCTACGAGCCGATCCATCCCGAGACCGTCGGGAGGAAGAGGAGGATCGTCCTGGGCAAGCACGCCGGGAGGAGCTCCGTGGAGCTGGCCCTGCGGGAGCTGGGGATCGAATGCGAGAAGGGAGAGCTGGCGGAGATCCTATCCCGGGTCAAGGAGCTGGGGGACAAGGGAAAAAGGGTGACCGACGCCGACCTCCAGACGATCGCCGAGATCGTCCTCTCGATCCAGAAGGAGCCGAAGGTGAAGCTCGAGGAGTTCACCGTGGTGTGCGGAAACCGGGCGACTCCGACCGCCAGCGTCAAGATCGCCGTCAACGGGACGGAGATGCTGGAGGCTGGGACGGGGGTAGGCCCCGTCGACGCCGCGATAAACGCCATACGCCGGGCTATCTCCGGGGTGAGGGACGTGAGGCTCGAGGAGTACCACGTCGACGCCATCACCGGCGGGACGAGCGCCCTCGTGGAGGTCTGGGTGACGATGGCGATGGGCGACAGGTCCATAACGGCCCGGGGAGCGGGAGCTGACATAATCATGGCCTCTGTGGAGGCGGTTTTGGAAGGGATCAACAGGCTGATGCAACTTGAGGAGGACGGATAGATGGGTAAGATGACCGGGGCCCAAGCCATCCTGGAGTGCCTGAAGCTCGAAGGGGTCGAGATAATCTTCGGGCTTCCGGGAGGGGTGCTTTTGCCCCTCTACGACGCCATTTACGATTCGGATATCAGGCACATCATTGTGAGGCACGAACAGGCGGCGGCTCACGCCGCAGACGGCTACGCGAGGGCGACGGGGCGGGTCGGCGTATGCCTGGCGACCTCGGGGCCTGGGGCGACGAACCTGGTGACGGGGATCGCCACCGCCTACATGGACTCGGTGCCCCTGGTGGCGATGACCGGCCAGGTCCCCACAACCCTCATCGGAAAGGACGCCTTCCAGGAGGCGGACATCACGGGGATAACGATGCCGGTGACCAAGCACAGCTACCTCGTCAAGGACGCGAGAGACATCCCCCGGATCTTCAGAGAGGCGTTCTACATAGCGAGGACAGGGAGGCCCGGCCCCGTCCTCATCGATCTTCCCAGGGACGTCACCGTCGATGAGCTCGACTTCCATTATCCTGATATCAGACTGCCGGGCTACAATCCGAACCTGAAGGTCCACAGCCTCCAGATCAAGAAGGCGGCCGCAGCCCTGATGGAGGCGGAACGGCCGGTCTTATACGTCGGCGGTGGCGTCAAGTACTCCGACGGCCACCGAGAGCTTCTGAAGCTCGCCGAGAGGATCAAGGCCCCGGTGACGACGACCCTGATGGGGGTCGGCTGCTTCCCCGAGGACAACCCCCTATCTTTGGGGATGCTCGGGATGCACGGTACGAAGTACGCCAACTACGCCATCCAGGAGGCGGATCTGATCTTGGCGGTGGGGGCGAGGTTCGACGACCGGGTCACCGGGAAGGTGGCGAGCTTCGCGCCCCAGGCGAGGATCATCCACGTCGACGTCGACCCCGCCGAGATAGGAAAGAACGTCCGGGTCGACATCCCTGTCGTCGGGGACGCCAAGTCCGCCCTCTCCGAGCTGGCGAAGGCCGTCGGTGAGAAGCCCTGGAGCCCCTGGAACGAGAAGGTCGCCGGCTGGAAGGGGGAGTATCCTCTCTGCTATGCGACCGAGGGCGAGTCGATCAAGCCCCAGTGCGTCCTGGAGACGCTATACGAACTCTGTCCCGAGGCGGTCATCGTCACGGAGGTGGGGCAGAACCAGATGTGGGCGGCTCAGTTCTTCACCCACAGGGACCCGAGAAGGTTCATATCCTCGGGGGGGCTGGGGACGATGGGGTACGGATTTCCCGCCGCCATCGGGGCGAAGATGGGATGCCCCGATAAGGAGGTCTTCGACATAGCCGGGGACGGAAGCTTCCAGATGAACATCCAGGAGCTGGCGACGGCCGTCGTCAACGAGGTAGCCGTCAAGGTGATCGTCCTCAACAACGGCGTCCTGGGGATGGTCCGGCAGTGGCAGGACCTCTTCTACGAGAAGAGGTTCTCGAGCACCACCCTACACCGGATCCCCGACTTCGTCAAGGTGGCGGAGGCGTACGGGGCCCTGGGGCTGCGGGCAACAGAGCCCTCGCAGCTTGAAGGTGTCCTGCTGGAGGCGATCGAATCGGAGGTGATGACCGTCGTCGACGTCATCATATCCCCGGACGAGAAGGTATCGCCGATGGTCCCGGCGGGGGCCTCCCTGAGCGAGATCCTGGAGCTGGAGGAGGCAGTGCCCTCCCGGGAGGCCCAGAGGGCGTATGCCGGATCTTCCGCAAGCGAGATCCTGGAGCTGGAGGGGTGAAGGTGCTCCATACCATAGTCCTGATCGTCGAGAACAGGCCCGGGGTCCTGGTGAGGATAGCCGGGCTCTTCAGCAGGCGGGGCTTCAACATCGACAGCCTCACCGTGGGGGCGACGGACAACCCCGACTACTCCAGGATGACGATCACCGTCGAGGGGGACGAGGTCGTCCTCGAGCAGGTGACAAAGCAGCTGAACAAGCTCGTCAACGTCATCCGGGTCAGCGAGATGGACCCAAAAGAGTCGGTGGATCGGGAGCTAGCGATAATCAAGGTCGCCGCGAAGAAGGAGGACCGCAGCGAGATCATGCAGATAGTGAGCGTCTTTCGGGCCAAGATCATCGACGTATCCCCCCGGTCCCTCATCATCGAGGTGACGGGGACCAATGACAAGGTCGAGGCGATGGTCCGGCTCCTCCGCCAGTTCGGGATAAAGGAGATGGCCAGGACGGGGAAGGTCTCGATGGTCAGGGGGACGAAGGCCGTCGGACCCTGACCGATTTCGCCGATCTGGTAGGAAGGGGTCTTGGCAGACCCCCTATCATCGGATCCGATAGAGAGGATCTGGCGAGATCCAGTCTCACGATATCTAATCTCGCGATATCTAATCTTGCGATATCCTATCTCATGATATCGAATCTCACGAGATCCGATCTCACCGGATCGGATCTCATCACGCCAGATCAAGTTTATATTTAATGCGTGATGGTCTGAGAGATCAGAACTTATCAGATAGGGAGGACTACAGAAAATGGCAAAGATATACCATGACGAGGACGCCGACCTCGGCGTTCTGAAGGGAAAGACGATCGCCATCATCGGGTACGGTAGCCAGGGGCACGCCCAGGCCCAGAACCTCCGGGACTCGGGGCTCGAGGTCGTCGCAGCCGACGTCCCCGGCTCGAAGGCCTGGAAGAGGGCGGAGGCGGACGGGATCAGGGTGGCTACCACCGCAGAGGCGGCGAAGGAGGCGGACATGATCCACATCCTGCTGCCCGACGAGCTCCACCCGATAATATACAGGAAGGATATCGAGCCTCACCTCGAGGAGGGGAACGCCCTCGGGTTCTCCCACGGCTTCAACATCCACTTCTCTCAGATCATACCCCCCGAGAACGTCGACGTCTACATGGTGGCTCCCAAGGGGCCCGGCGACCTGGTCCGCAGGACCTACCTCGAGGGGATAGGGACCCCCTGCCTCGTCGCCATCCAGCAGGACTATTCCGGCGCCGCCTTAGAGAAGGCGATGGCCTACGCCAAGGGGATCGGCGGAACGAGGGCCGGCGTTTTGGAGACGACCTTCGAGGAGGAGACGGAGACCGACCTCTTCGGCGAGCAGGTGAACCTCTGCGGCGGGGTCACCGAGCTGATCAAGGCCTCCTTCGAGACGCTGGTCAGGGCCGGATACCAGCCGGAGGTCGCCTACTTCGAGACATGCCACGAGCTGAAGCTGATCGTCGACCTGATCCACGAGGGCGGCCTGATGAGGATGTGGGAGAACGTCTCCAACACCGCCGAGTACGGCGGCCTCACCCGGGGCGACCGGATCATCAACGAAGAGTCGAGGGAGGCGATGTGGGAGATCCTCTCGGAGATACGGACCGGCCAGTTCGCGAGGGAGTGGATCCTGGAGTCCCAGGCCGGCCTTCCCGTCAAGAGGGCTCTTGAGAGGATGGAGGCCGAGCACCCCATCGAAGAGGTGGGGGCGGAGCTGCGGTCGATGATGCCGTGGCTCAAGAAAGATTGAAGATCATCTCTTAAAGGAGGGATGCTAAGCCATCGGGAGGGCGGAGGCCAAACCGGGCGTCCGCCCTGCCGGGGGGCAGAGGAGGATTCTTGAGCGCCTTTCGTAGTTTTTTTTATTTGGATGCGTAGAAAAAGCGTCTAACACAAATTGGAGGATAAATGGGAGGATTAACCTGGCTTCATTTATCGGATTGGCATCAGGGGGACAAGGAATTTGACCGAAAAGTTGTGCGAGATGCCCTAATTAAAGATATCGAGAAGCGGACGGCTATTAGTCAAGATCTTGAAAGGATAGACTTCATCGTATTTAGTGGCGATGTTACATCTAGCGGAAAAAACGAAGAATACGATTTGGCCAAAGTGGAATTATTCGATCCGGTGTTGAAAGTATGCAACATATCTCCTGAAAAACTCTTCATAATCCCTGGCAACCATGACATTGATAGAACCAAAGTTCAATCACTTCCAGAAACGCTATTAAGACCCCTCGAATCTAGCGACGAAGCCAAAGACTGGCTATTTGATAGTGAAAATAGGTCAGTAGCGTTGAAACCGCTTGAGGCTTTCACAAGCTTTGTCAGAAAATACACCCATCAAGAGAATCCGGATTATGCCGATATTCGTAAGTGTGAGATCGATGGGAAAACGGTCGCTCTACTTGGTATTAACTCTGCTTGGATGTGCTGTCGTCGCAAAAATTTGAGCGGTAAGATAGATGATAAGGGTGTGGTGGTAGTTGGAGAACCGCAGATCTGCGATTCATTGGAAGAAATATCTAAATTCGATATTAAAATTGTAGCTATGCACCATCCCTTTGACTGGCTTGCTGAATTTGAGTACAGCCAAATTATGCACCGCCTCATGGAAGGGTGCGATTTCATTCTGCTTGGACATCGACATAAGTTAAGAGTTGACGAGATTCATAGTACTATTGGGAACTGCGTTGTCATTCCTGCTGGAGCCTGTTATAATCGCCGTACACACGCCAATGCTTACAGTTTTGTCCATCTGGATTTTAATAGCGGAAACGGAGTTGCATTCCTTCGATGCTGGAATGGAGAAGATGAATGGCGAGAGGACATAGATTCCTATGCTGAAGGCAAATTCCAATTTAATTTACCCTCTCCTTTAACTGTTGATCATAGACCTGGCACTATTACCAAATCTTACGCAAAGCCGTTAGAAGTTACGATATCCTCTTCGTCGAGTGTTTGTCATCTTGGAAGTAAATATTCCAGTATCCAAGAAGCAGTAGATGCTGCGAACCCTGGTGATACTATAAACGTGGCTGAGGGTTTCTACAAAGAGAACGTGCATATCGATAAACAGTTGTCCATAAAGGGGGCCGGAGAAGGCAAAAC
>CP086218.1:1629762-1636915 GCA_020844795.1 Methanothrix sp.
AGGTCGTCGACCGCCTCCGCCAGCTGGCCGAAGGCGGAGGAGTCGGCGTCGCACCTGCCGCCGTGGGTCTCGGCGTAGCCGCAGCCTTCGCAGCGGCATCCGCCCCCTTTTTGGACGCAGAAGGGACAGGCCTCGGGCTTGAGGGGGAGGGAGGCGAGAAGGTACATCGAGAGGGCGAGGGAGTAGCGGCGGACGTCCCCGGAGGTCCTTACCTTCTCGATCCCCGCCTCCAGCAGCTCCAACCTCCTGAGGAAGATGTGGCAGCGCACCTCCACCGCCCCCCTCGCCTCGGCCAGGGACCGGGGGTCTATAGTAGCCGCCGCCCTAGCCCTATCCTCGGGGGTCGTCATCCCTCTATCTATCGAGCCCCGAGGTCATAAGCCCTCCCTCCTTCGACCCCGTCGGCCTCGGACTCGGGGCGGGGCCAGCAAACCGGATATAGAGGGGTGGCAGAACTCCAGGTGTAGAAGAGAGGTGGATGGAGTTGATGCTCAAAATCCTGCGGGGGCCCGCCTTATCAGGGAAGACCGAGAGGCTAGCCGCCGAGATGGAGGCCGCCCAACGGGACGGCCCCCTCTCCTATACCTTCATCGGACCCTCCCCAGAGGAGGCGGCCCAGTTCGCCGAGAGGTTCGCAAGGCGGGTGGGAGGTGCGGTCCCGGCCGGAAACTTCGTAGCCCTCTCGAAGGTGGCAGAAGACCTCTACCGGGCCGTCCACCCCGACGATATCCGCCTGAACCGGGGGGCTTTTGACCTCCTCGCCGTCGAAGCCCTCGCCGACCTCGACGATGAAGATCTCGGGCCCTTCGGACCCCTCCGGACCTCTCCGGCTTTCTCCCGCCACGTCGCCGAGGTGGTCTGGGACCTTTCGAGGAGGGGAGAGGCGGAGATGGCGGACGGCTTCTCCTCCGGGAAGGCCATCGCCCTGGCCTTGAAGGTAAAAGAGAAGATCCATCGGCTCCAGCCGCCAGCCTCCTTCGACCTATCCGATACCTTTCGGAGGTTCGAGCCGGAGTCGGTGAGGGGATACGTCCGGAGGAGGTACGGGAGCCGGGTCTTCGTCGACGGCCTCGCCGACCTCCCCAGAGCTGAGATGGGTTTTCTCTCGCGGTTCATCCCGTTATTCGAAGTGGGGGTGATGACCATCGACCCCGCCCTCTGGGTCCCCGAGGAGCTGGAGGAGCTTTTCGCCCTCCTGGAGGCGGAGGGCGCCTCCATCGCCTTCGAGGAGCGGCCTGCTAAGAACGGGCCGCTATCGATGGGCCTCGACGCCTTTCTCCGGGAAGGGCCGCCTCCTCCGGGATCTGACCTCTCGGACCTCGTCTCCGTCGTCAGCCACCCCGACCCCGACGCGGAGGCGTATGAGATCTGCCGGGAGACGAAAAGGCTGATCCTCGAGGAGGGGCTCGCCCCGGCGGAGATCTCCATCGTCGTCGCCGACCCCCGCCGCCGGGGGCGGGAGCTTCTCGGGGCCCTGGAGAGGGCGGGGGTCCCGGCGAGGCTGGAGAGGGGAGAGAGGCTCATCGATAGGAGGGCGGTCCAGCTCCTCCTCCTCCCCTTCAGAGCGGCGGCTCGCCAAGACCCCGGGGCGATCCTAGCCCTCCTGGACTTGGGCCCCGACGGCGGGATGAAGGCCTCTGGGCCAGAGCTGGCGAAGATGGCGGTATCGGCGGGGCTTCATCTCCTACCCCCCCAGCGAAACCTTTCGGCCTTCAGGCGGGGATGGGACGAGAGGCTAAAAGAAGATCTTTCAGCCCTCCGGGAGGAGGTCCGCCTCCTCTCCGCCGACGAGACGGCCTTCGACGCCGAGGTGGAGGAGATGAGGCGGAAGGCGGAGATCTCTGCGGATCTGATGGTCCGGTCTGCGGAGCTCTTCGATCGGCTCGAGGAGGTGGAAGATGCGGCTCGCCAGGGCGGCCTCGACGACTGGGCGAGGGAGCTTCGCCGGTGGGCAGATATTCTGGATGATAGGCTCTCAGATATCTCGGGGCTCCAGGACGAGAGGGAGGCGCTCCGGAGGGCTCTGGATCAACTGACGAGGCTCGTCCTGATGATCAGGGGGCTTGGACGGTCCGACCTCACCTTCGACCGGTTCCTCGCCCACCTCCAGACCACCCTCTCGGCGGAGGCCGGGCCCAGCGGTCCCGCCAGAAGGGACGTCGTCGAGATCCTCTCCCCCGCTTCATCCCGGCAGAGGTACCACCGGGTCAAGTTCGTCGCCGGCTTCAGCGACGGCCTCTTTCCGACCCGGAGGGCAAACCCCCTCTACAACCTGCGGGACTTCTCCCGCAGAGAGGATGGGGGGATAAATAACTATCACCTCATGAGGGACCGGGAGGATAGGGCGGTCCTAAGAGCCGCCTTTACGAACTCCTCCCGGGTCGTCGTCTCTCTTGCGAAGGCTTCGAGGGAGGGAGAGCCGCTCGTCCCCTCCCTCTGGCTCTCCAGGATGGCGGGGACGGGAGATGGGGGTGAAGGATGGGCAGAGGGTGCCGGACCGATCCCGAGAGCCCCTCATCCACCCCTGAGCGAGAGGGATCTTGCGGTCATCTACGGCCACGCCCTGGCGACCGGCACCCGGATCCTCCTCCCGGAGGGGTTCCTTCAGAGGATCGGGAGGCTCTCCTGCCCGGCGGAGGAGGGCGTATGGAGCTGGAGGATCGCCGACCCCGACCTCTCCCTCGCCCTCCTGGGGAAGAGGTACAGCTACACCAGGATCCGGGAGTTTAAGAGCTGCCCCTTCAAGTTCTTCCTAAAACGCGCCCTGGGGATCGAGGAGCCGGGGGCGGAGAGCTTGGGCCTCTCCCCCCTGGAGAGGGGGCTTCTCACCCACTCCGTCCTCGAAGCCCTCCTCGCCGGGGACGGGACGGTGGGGGGGCTGCAGAGGAGGCGCGAGATGGGAGGCCCAGCGGAAGAGGAGGTGGTCGAGCTGGTGGAGAGGATGGTTACGGGCCTTCTCCTCCGCCAGAATATCAGGACGATCGGCGCCGTAAGGAGGTGGATCGTCGAGGAGGTCGCCTCCGAGATCCTCGGCTACCTGGTCTTCGAGGCGGAGGAACCCGTCAAGGCCGCCGTCGGCGCCAGGGTCCTGACGGAGGTCCCCTTCCGCCTCGCCATCGGCGATATGAGAGGGATCCTCCCCCTCTCGGCAGAGAAGTACGCCGATATCGTCCTGAGGGGGAGGATCGACAGGATCGACCTAACCGTCCCCACGAAGAAGGGGGAGGTGGAGGTCGTCATCTCAGACTACAAGGCCACCGCCTCCACCGCCGAATGGGAGCAGCTCCAGCTCTACTCCCTCGCCCTCCTCGCCCTCGACCACCCCGGGCTGCCGGCCTCCCCGAGGTCGATGAGGGCCCTCTTCAGGATCATAAGGGATCGGCGGATCTCCAAGGTCCTGGAGGTCTGGCCGGAGGAGGCGAGGATGGTCAGACAGAGGTCTAAGCCCCACCCCACCTTCTCCGACCTCGACAGAGACCTTCTGGAGGTTCTGGACCGGATATTCGAGGAGAGGTCGTTTCCCAGATCCGTCGATCTGGAGGGGTCGAATAACCGCTGCTTCTACTGCACCTTCAAGGACGGCCCCTGCATCATGGCTGGCCAGGGGGGGTCGAGATGAAGGGTGATCTCTTCGTATCGGCGAGCGCCGGCACGGGAAAGACCTACAATATATCGAAGAGGTACGTCGAGATCTTCGAGGAAGCCTACGGGTCTGGGGAGGAGATCGACGTCGGCGACGTCGCCGCCATAACCTTCACCAGGAAGGCGGCGGGGGAGATGAAGGAGAGGATCGTGGGGATGATCGAAGACCGGGCCGGAGGCGACACCCGCTGGAGAGAGCTCCTCTCCTCGATCCCCTTCGCCTGGATCGGGACGATCGACTCCTTCGCCGGGCGGATCCTATCGGAGGTCGGTCCCTTCGCCGGGATCGATCCGGATCTTCGGGTGGCTGCGTCTTCGATATACCGCCCCATCTCCCGGAGGGCTGCCCTCCGGGGGATGGTGGAGAACGAGGACCTCATCGAGCCGCTCTTGAAGGTCGTCGGCCTCGACCGCCTCCTGGGAGCCCTCCAGCTCGGAGAGGAGCTCTACCGGGGGAAGATCTTGGAGGCGAGGGCTGCGGCTCCGGCCGAAGACGGCCTCCCCCTCCACCACGACCCGGCCGTGGCGGCGGACCTGGCAGAGGCGAACCGGGCCTTCCTTTCTCTATTTGCTGCCGTCGAAAGGTACCGCCTCGGGGAGATGGACCGGGAGGGGCTGACGGACT
The DNA here is from genome assembly GCA_020844795.1 of Methanothrix sp. GTDB lineage: Archaea > Halobacteriota > Methanosarcinia > Methanotrichales > Methanotrichaceae > Methanocrinis. The sequence continues at coordinate 1,634,030 of CP086218.1, forward strand.
TCTCCGGGGTGCTCCTGGCCCTCCGGGACCTTCTCAAATCTCGGCCGGAGGTGAGAAGCCACCTCCAGGGCCGGTTCAGATACATCATCGTCGACGAATTCCAGGATACCGACCTCCTCCAGAAGGAGATCGTCGACCTCCTCCGGGGCCCGGATACCAGGGTCGTCTACGTAGGGGATGCGAAGCAGTCGATATACAGGTTCAGGGGGGCAGAGGTGGAGGCCTTCGCCCTGGCCATGGCCGAGGTGGGGTCGAGCTCCGGAGAGCTCCGGACCCTCGATAAGAACTACAGGTCTCATCCTGGGCTCCTCGACTTCACAAATCGCTTCTTCTCCGGGATATTCCAGGGGGACGGCCCCCTCGGATGCGCCCCCGTCACCCCCCTCCCCGCCGAGGGGGTCGGATCCGACGAGGCGAGGGCGCTTTTCCTCTTCCACCCGGAGGACGAGGCTACGGCGGCGGCCCTCTTCATCAAGAGCCTCGTCGGGAGGGAGTTTTCCTTCGTTGAGAGGGAGGCAGACGGCGATGGAGACGTCTCCCTCGCCAGCAGGAGGAGGCGGGTCGGCTACAGGGACTTCGTCATCCTCGTCCGGAAGCTGCGGGGTGGCGCCGGGGAGAGGTACAGGGAGGCCCTCCAGGAGATGGGGATCCCCTGCTACGTCGTCGGCGAGGCGGGGTTCTTCGACCTTCCTGAGATAAAGGGGCTCGTCTCCATATTGAGCCTCCTGGCAGACCCGGGAGACGATCTCGCGGCGTCGACGGCGCTCCTCTCTCCGGCCGCAGGCCTCGACCTGCAGGACCTGGCCCTTCTGAGGTTGCGGGGGGACGGTCCTGGCATCGAGGCCGGGGGACCGGGCCCCCACCGGAGGGTCGGACTCATCGACTGCATCCCCCTGATGGAGGAGGGCGACCTCGCTCCGGGGAGGATGAAGCGGCTTCTGCGTTATCGGGAGGTCTTCGACCGGCTGATGGAGAGAAGAGACCTCCTGAAGCCTTCGCAGATCCTGAAGGAGGCGGCAGAAGGGCTCGACTACGAGGTCCGTCTCGCAGAGAGGGACCCCTTGAGGACGAAGACGGCGAACTTCCGGAAGCTCTTCGAGGCGACGGAAGCCCTCGACGAGGCCGGCCTATCCCTCCGAGAGGTGGTCTGCAGGCTCGAAGACTCGTCCTTTGAGGAGATCGCCCCCGCCTCCGTCGAGAGCGAGGAGACGGACGCCGTAAAGGTGATGACCGTCCACCAGGCGAAGGGGCTGGAGTTTCCCGTGGTCATCATCGCCGAGACCTCCTGGAAAAGCCCCCCCGTCTCTCCCCCCTTCCTCCTCAGGAGGGGAGAGAAAGGGAAGGGAGAGATCGTCTTCACCCTCATCCCAAACGATAAGGCGCTGGAGAGGACGGTCCTCTTCGAGATGGCGGAGGAAGAGGAGAAGAGGGAGGCGGAGGAGGAGAAGAGGACCCTCTATGTCGCCTCCACCAGGGCGACAGACCTCCTCGCCATAACCCACTCACCCCCCAAGACGAAGGCTTCGAGGCCCTGGCATGATCTCCTCTCCGTTCTCGTCGAAGCCTGCGAGGGTTCGAGGGAGGCGCCTAAGGTCGTTGCCGCCTTCGAGGGGGTCGTCGAGGTCCTCGACTGCTCCGCCATCGACCCCACTTCGGGAGCCGTCCCGACGACGGAAGAGAGGGGGCCGGTGATACCGTACCTCGGCCTCATCGACCCCATCGGCCCCACCCAGGAGAGCCTCCGGATATCTCCGACCCGGCTCGCAGAGGGGCGGACGGATCCGTTCTTCAATCAGAGACCGGGGATGGTGGTGGATGACGACCTGGCCGGGGAAGAGGAGGAGCCGCTGGAGCCCAAGGACCTGGGGCGGCTCGCCCACCAGATCCTGGAGAGGCTCGGGGAGGGGGGAAGGACCCTCGCCAGCCTCGGGTCGATGGAGAGGCCGACGAGGCCCCCCCACCTCCTCGCCGACAGGTTCGGCGACGACGAGCTTCTGGAGGTTTGGGCCGTCCTCGACCGGCTGAAAGACCACGAACTGGTGAGGGAGATAGAGTCGGCCGGGGAGGTCAGGACCGAGTACGAGATCCTCCGCCCCTTCGGCGAAGACCTCCTGGTGGGAAGGATAGACAAGCTCGTTCGAGATGAAGAGGGGTGGAGGATAGTCGACTTCAAGTTCGCCGACTCCGCCACCGCCTCGCCGAAGAGCGACTTTCAGATGATGTTCTACATCTACCTCGCCCGGGAGCTCTTCCGCCCCCTCCTGGGGGCGCGGCTCTTCTACCTCCGGGACGGGAAGGTCAGAGACGTCTTCCTGGAAGACGGAGAGGTGACAGGATTTGAGCTGGAGCTCTCGGCGAGGATAGAGGAGGTGAAGGGTCGGTCGACGCCGGGAAACGTGGGCGAAGAGGGCTGAACTCTGCGAAGAGGGCCGTCAGGGGTGGCAGAGGGCGCAGGGCTTGTACCCCCGGGACTCCGCCTCGACGACCCCGGAGAATATCACCTTATTCTTCGGCGAGATCCTCGCCGCCAGTCGGCAGTCCAAACGGTGGTATTTATCAGACCCCTCGGATCCGACGAGCTCTTCATCTCCTTCGCCGCCGCCTTCTCCTTCGACCTCGACCTCGATCTTGCTGGAGGAGGGGAGACCGGCCTCATCCTCGGCCTCTCCCTCTTCGGCCCCCCGGCCGAACTTCTCAAGCCCCCTCTTTGCCATCAATATCACCCCCAGGAGCGCCACCCCCTTCTTAAGGTCCACCCCTTTCAGCGCCCTCTTCAGCTCGTCGATGCTGGAGCTCTTGGAGCTCTCGATGAGGGCGTCGAGGTCCATCTCCTTCAAGAGGAGGAGCGTCTCCATCAGGTCGTCCTCGTTGAGACTCCTCTTCAGC
>CP086218.1:1637015-1641205 GCA_020844795.1 Methanothrix sp.
CACCCCTGCCGAGTGGTCGTGATGGCAGTGGGTGAGGACGATCATCTCGATCTCCTGAGGGTCGATGTACTTTTTGATCTTTCGGAGCGTCGACTCCGGCTCCATCCCCGCGTCGACGAGGATCGGGACCTCATCGAGGATAAGGTAGACGTTCCCGTCGAAGGGCGAGCCTGAGACCTTGTGGACTTCCACCATTCCAACACCTACTCCGGAGGATGGGCTCCACCGATATATCTGTTTGGCAGCGGTATTGTGGAGCGGGACGGCTCGATGGCGATCCCCGTCCCTACAGACACGCGCAACCTCCGAAGGCGAGGCGCCGTTAAAGAACTCCCAGAAGCCGAGGCGGCGGATCACCGTCTGGGAAGTTTATGTCCGGTGTAGCGAGGAGATGCTGCCGGAGGATTGGCTAACGGAGATCAAGGTCCCGGTCAAGAGGTATGTGATGGCGCGAGCCATCGCGGGAGAGAGCGGAGTTCCACTGTCATCAGGAAGTAAGAATATAATCCTCTGTGGAGACTGACCATAGCGTTCACGCCGGAATCGATAACTAAATTTTCTGCAAAATCACAATTTTCTCATCACAGTTCATCTTAAATTAATGTAAAAATTTTAAAAATATGAAGGGCCAAACAGAAACCTACCAGTAGACCCTGCCCAACATATTTTCCGGCGAATTCGCCCATGCTATATTCTCGTCTGAAATACGATAATATGAAGACTCATTGGATGAAGTTGTCGAGACGTCTGTTGTTATATAACCGACTTTCGTCGAATCGGTGAACTCTACTGAGACCGGTGTCTCGTTTCGCAGAACGTCTAAAACCGCCTCGAATTGAGACCACTCATAAGTCAGCCAAATTTTTCCATCCTGATACCTATTCGAGGGCAAGGCCGTTGCGTCCCTGTAGAATTCGCAACTAGCTACATTCTTGCCGTCATTAAAACAATGAATATAAGCCACGAGATCGCCGCCCTCTTGGCCCTTTCCGTATAAAACAACGGAGTAAGAATCGATAGACGATCTTCTAGAGACCTCCGGGCTCCATGGATTTATTTCCCGCCCCGTATCCTCGCCACTTTGGTATGGTATTTCGATTTCCGCTCCACTTTGAGCAGAGGCGACCAGCATTATTATGGTAAGAAAAAACATCGTGCTTAAGATCCAAAATCCGTTCTTATTCATCGTAGCGTCACTCCGTTTACTTTAAATAGGATTATAATCTTCAAGATAGTTAAATACTTCCATAATATGGATACGAAACGGACTTAATTTAGAGAAACTTATATCCATGATTTGAGTTGCTGAATTTAAAATTTTTAAAAAATACGACTTATAGGTAGGGAGGCCATCCAAAATGTTTTTGTAGAAATTGTGAGTATATTTTGCTGGAGTTTCATCATGACGAGATCGATTATTTTAGTCCTGTCAGTATTTGCTGCCCTTACTTTGCCTACATGTGGCCAGCAGACCGCAGAGGAATGGGTAGAAGAAGGCATTGCTCTCGCTCTCCAGGGCAACTACACAGAAGCCATCAAGACTTTCGACGAGGCCATCCGGCTAGATCCTGAATATGCTCGCGCCTGGAATGGCAAAGGTATTGCTCTCTATTACCAGGACAATTACACCGAAGCCGTCAAGGCTTTCGACGAGGCCATCCGGCTAGATCCAGAATATGCCGGCGCCTGGAACAATAAGGGCATCGCTCTCTATGACCTGGGCAACTATACAGAAGCAATCCGGGCGTACGATGAGGCCATCCGGCTAGATCCAGAATATGCCAATGCCTGGAACAACAAAGGCAACGCTCTCGGAAACCTAGGCAACTACACAGAAGCCATCAAGACTTTCGACGAGGCCATCCAGCTAGATCCTGAATATGCTCGCGCCTGGAATGGCAAAGGTATTGCTCTCTATTACCAGGACAATTACACCGAAGCCGTCAAGGCTTTCGACGAGGCCCTCCGGCTAAATCCTGAGTTTGTCGCTGCCTTGGATAACAAAGGCAATGCTCTATCTAAGCGGGGAAACTACACCGAAGCAATCCAGGCTTACAACAAAGCCATCCAGCTAGATCCAGAATATGCCGGCGCCTGGAACAACAAAGGCAACGCTCTCGGAAACCTAGGCAACTACACAGAAGCAATCCGGGCGTACGATGAGGCCCTCCGGCTAGATCCAGAATACGCCAATGCCTGGAACAACAAAGGCGAAGCTCTCGGGAATCTGGGTAACTATACCGAAGCAATTCAGGCGTACGACGAGGCGATAAGGATTAATCCAGAATGGGCAACGCCGTGGTACAACAAAGGCGAAGCTCTCGGGAATCTGGGTAACCTAACGGAAGCGATCCAAGCTTACGACGAAGCAATCCGGCTAGATCCAGAATATGCCAATGCCTGGAACAACAAAGGCAACGCTCTCGCTCGCCATGGCAACTACACCGAAGCCTTCCAGGCTTATGATGAGGCCATCCGGCTGGATCCCACCTGGGCGACGCCGTGGAACAACAAAGGCGATGTTCTTTATTATCAAGGCAACTTTGCAGAGGCCATCCAGGCTTATGAAGAGGCGATCAGGACTAATCCCAACTGGGCAACGCCGTGGTACAACAAAGGCGAAGCTCTCGGGAATCTGGGTAACTTTACCGATGCAATCCAGGCGTACGACGAGGCGATAAGGATCAATCCAGAATGGGCAACGCCGTGGCACAACAAAGGCGAAGCTCTCGGGAATCTGGGCAACTACACCGATGCAATCCAGGCGTACGACGAGGCGATAAGGATCAATCCAGAATGGGCAACGCCGTGGTACAACAAAGGCGAAGCTCTCGGGAATCTGGGCAACTACACCGAAGCAATCCAGGCGTACGACGAGGCGATAAGGATCAATCCAGAATGGGCAACGCCGTGGTACAACAAAGGCAATGCTCTCGGGAATCTGGGTAACCTAACGGAAGCGATCCAAGCTTACGACGAAGCAATCCGGCTAGATCCCACGTGGGCGACGCCGTGGAATATGAAAGCCATAGCTCTCGATTACCAAGGAAACTACACCGCGGCCATCCAGGCGTACGACGAGGCGATAAGGATCAATCCAGAATGGGCAACGCCGTGGTACAACAAAGGCAATGCTCTCGGGAATCTGGGCAACCTAACGGAAGCGATCCAAGCTTACGACGAAGCAATCCGGCTAGATCCCACGTGGGCGACGCCGTGGAACAATAAAGGCGATGTTCATTATTATCAAGGCAACTTTGCAGAGGCCATCCAGGCTTATGACGAGGCGATCAGGACTAATCCCAACTGGGCAACTCCGTGGAATAACTTAGGCGATGCTCTCAGAAACCTAGGTAACTATACCGAGGCCATCAAGGCTTATGATGAGGCGATTAGGATCAATCCCGACTGTGCGACGCCGTTGAGAAACAAAGGCTTCGCGTTCCTACTTGCAGGATATAACAGCGAATCTGTCAATGCTTTCGATGCGGCCATCAAGCTAGATCAAGAAGACGAACGCCCTTGGGTGGCAAAAGGGGACGCGTTCTACGCCATGAGCGAATATGATGATGCTCTTGCGTCCTACAATAAATCCATCGAATTGAACCAATCGAATGCGAGGGCGTGGCACAGTAAGTCTTTTGCTCTCCAGGGACTTGAACGTCATTCAGAATCGATAGATGCCCTTAACAAGTCCAGAGAGCTAGGATTGACTGATGCCGAAGCTTTGAGTAATGAGGGTTGGATGCTGTATTTATCTGGCAATTACAGCGAGTCTTTAGAAGCTTATGAACAGGCAGTTGAATTAGACCCTCTGTTGTCAGATGCGTGGATGAACAAGGGATTCACTCTCAGAGCTATCGGTCGAGACGCAGAAGCTGACGTGGCTATCGCCCAGGGGTTGAGTCTGAAACTTTGAGAGGCGGGGGGGTGAGTTGCCTCCGCACCAACTCACGCTCTTCGCCAAATTCGTCTTCCATCATCCCCTCCTCCCGTGGGATCAGGGCGACGCAAAGGGGGTGGACGCCACCAGGAAGGCGGGGCCGGCGATCGCGTTCTGGTGGAGGAGCAGCTGGGCCACCGCCCAGAGGATGTGGGCGCCAAAGGGGACTAGCGCCGCCGGGGCGCAATTCGATGAGCTGCAAGACCACACATTATGACTGCGACATCTTTTTAAGACATTAGGTCGA
>CP086218.1:1641305-1653089 GCA_020844795.1 Methanothrix sp.
ATTAGAGAGACGGCATTAGAGAGACGGCATTAGAGAGACGGCATTAGAGAGACGGCATTAGAGAGACGGCATTAGAGAGACGGCATTAGAGAGACGGCATTAGAGAGACGGCATTAGAGAGACGGCATTAGAGAGATGGGTGGAGAGATGGGTGGAGAGGGATCCGGTCAGCCCGGGGGGTCGGGTCAGCCGACGGGCTTGAAGGTCCGGGGGTCGAGGGTGAGGGCGGTCTCGCAGTAGGAGCAGATGGTGTCGAGGCCCGTGTCTGCGAGGACCGCCCTCTCCACCACCTCCTCGGGCGGGAGGTACTGGGTCATCTCCTCGCCGCATAAGGGGCATTTTACCTTCAGCCATTCGAGGTCTGTGAGGTCCCTTATATTTAGTATCAGCTCGCCGAGGGCGTCGGAGTAGGTCTCCTGGATGAAGGTGATCGGCTTGAGGTGCCTTATCATGACCGGCATCTCTGCCTCCTTCTCCTGGAGGGGTATCACCAGTTGGTCGATCCCGCAGGCAAAGCCGATCTCCTGGTTGACCCTCGGCGATACCACGCCGTCGAGGGTGAGGAGGGCGACGACGCAGTCGGAGTGGCGGATCCCAAACCTCGCCCTCTCCCCCGGCGAGATCCCCCGGGCGTGCCGGTAGATGGCGACGAAGCTCTCCAGGCCGACCCGCCATAGGGCTTCCGCCAGATCCAGGGCGAGGGGCTCGTCCTCTTCAGAGTGGGTAATGTAGACTTTTGTGATCATGAGATGCGAACTCCAGGGGGGGATGGGCGCAGGGGGTAATCATGGTTTCCGTCGGTCTCACCCTGGAGGACCGGGGGATCAAGGTAGGGGTGATCGACCTCGCCGGCGGGGGGGGGTTCTACGCCTTCACCCTCTTTGCCGAGGACGACGGCCGGGCCCCGGTGGTTGTGGGCATGTCGGATCTACTGGGTGATCGTGGACTCTGGGAGCCGATTCCCCGAAGATGAGGTGAATATCCGTCTCCTTCGGGGTCGGGGGAGGTGAAGGGTTTCGATTGTGCCACGACCCCTCCCCCCAAGGGCAAAGGTTTAAATAGCTCTGGACCGTTTCAGCTCCCGCGTTAAGCTGATCTGTTTTATGGTTTTTCGCAAAGGACGGTGCAAAGTTTGTACGGCAATAATAGAGGCTCTTTTGGCGGCAGCGGGTTTGGTCCCTCTGCGCCGGTGGAGACTGGAAAGGAATATGACGTTGAGATTGAAGACATATCAAAGCAGGGAGACGGCATAGCCAGGATTGAGGGTTTTGTGATCTTCGTCCCGGAGACCGGGGTCGGCGATAAGGCCACCATAATGGTCGACAAGGTTATGCAGCGGTTCGCTATAGCTCACAAGGTCTGAAATCATCTTCTGCCTTAAGCGTCTTTGGGGTCCTGGGAGGCGAATTTTCGCTTTCCCCGGCCTCTATGCTGATGGACTGTCTCTCTCGCCGGAGATATGGTGATCTCTCGGGCGGAGATATCCCGTCTGAACTTCTCGCTCTTTTGCGGTGCGGTCATCGGCACAGCCGAAGATAAATATGGTAAATAAAGAATAAAATGCTGAATATTAAGGAGGAAGCCATTTGGATATGATGAGAGAAGATAATAGATCGATCTCAGAGGATAGATCGATCTCGGAAGAGAACCTGGAACGGACACTGAAAGAGGCCGCCGAAGGCTATGGAGATCTGGTGGCCATATCGGTCGTCCACAATGTGAGCATGAGAACCCTCAGATCTCGATTGAAGAAGATGCAGCAAGATGGTGCATATCAGCCAGACCCCGTCGAGAGATCTAGCGAGAAAGTGAACTGAGATGGGGGAATATAAGGCCGGGGGGCTTACCCCCGGTGGGAAGAGCATCGCATCGGAGATAGCCGGGAGGATAAGGTGGACATCCCAGGGATGGCCCGTCCCGGAAGGCCGGGAGGATCACCGGGCGCTACAGAAATGTTACTCGTGGTTGGCGTGGCGGGATCTGCCCCTGGCGACGGTCCCTGAGAACGACGACCAGTTCGATCAGTTCGTATCTTCGAACGTATTCTTGGAGATCAGGTTCGACGGCAAAGATCTCAAAAGCCTCGGTTTTGTAACGATAGAGCACGTTGAAGCTGCCGGTCTGAGAACGGGTGTCGTCATCGTTCCAGCCGCCTTTGGAGCCAAGAAGATGCTCTCGCGGCTGAAGGCGTGGAAGCTCTAAAAGAGGGAAAAGGGTGAGCCGCTGGGCCTCCCGACCCCGATCATCCAGAATCCGCCACCACCGGTCCCCCAGAAACCTCAGACCCCTTTGGCCCTGGACCACTTTTGCTCCAGACCTCTTTTCCGCCCTTCACAGAAATGGCAGAGGATCCCTCTTCCTGTACGCCAGGGCCTGGCAGACGGCGATGAGGTCGCCCCCTTCCGTCGCGACCCGGATCTCGTAGGTTGCGACCCTCTTCGACCTATCGACCTCCCTCGCCTCGGCCCGGAGGGTCTCCCCCTTCTTTGGGCTGCTGACGTAGTTGACGGTCATGCTGAGGGCGACGGCGACGGTGCCGTAGCTATTGGCAGCCACCTCGAAGGCCTCGTCGATGAGGGAGAATATCGCCCCGCCGTGGGCCATCCCGAAGATGTTCTCCATCTCTTCGGCGAACTTCATCTCCACCAGGGCGCGCCCTTCCTCCACCTCCAACAGCCTTAGGCCCATCTTCCTGGCGAAGGGCTCCTCCTCTACCCTCCCTCTGATCGCCCGAAACTTCTCATCACCCTTATTTTCACCCTTCTCCTCACCCATAAATCAGCACCATCCTGCCATTGAGATCACCTAGATAACCATTTTTCTCTCTCAGCCCCATCATCAGGCGGTCGGCTTTTTACCTTCAAGGCTACGTCTTACTATTATGGGTCCGCAAGAGGAAGATCTATATGGAAGGTCCCGGGTCGAGGCCTCCGGCGAAGGAGAGGAGCCCAAGTGGTGGGACTGTGCCGAAGGGCACAGGTTCGCCCTGGAGGTCCTACAGCTGCGGGTGAGGAGGGATATTCTGAAGCTCGTGGCGGGGGGCGTCGGATCGGTGGAGGAGGTCGCCGGGGTCTTGGGGATCGACGAGAAGCGGGCTGCCTTCCACCTCGCTATGCTGGAGAAGGCTCTCGTCGTCGAAGCTGCATCATGCGGTTACAGGGCGACCCCCACCGGCCTCTTATACCTGGAGAAGGTCGAAGGATCGCCCCCGGAAGGCTTGTAGCAATTAAACCGAAAAGATTAATACTAAGTTTGATCGTACTATCCATCGCTGTGCGGACAGCCACCTCCTGAACTCCACCGCAGGGGGATCGTGCCGGCGCCTGGCCCATCTCGACGAGACCGGGGGCTGAAGGTTGAGCGACCTTCGGTCCCCCTTTCGTTCTTGGCGGCTGCTGGGGTTCGATCGGCGAAACCGGAAGATAAGCGGCCCGCCAGGCCGGCCATAAGACCGTCTCTTCTCCTCCTTTTTCCCCCCGGGATCTAGCCGCGTCTCCCGATCCGGATGGCCGCAAATATCCTCTGGATGGCGGTGAGGTTGGAGAGGACGGCGGCGACGACGATCGCCCCCAGAAGCCAGCCGTCGCCGAATAGAAGGGCTCCTATCATCCCGGCGTAGATGAGGATCAGCCTCTCGGCCCTCTCGAGAAGCCCCCCCATCTCCACGGCCAGAGCCTCCTGGTCCTTGACGAGCCCCCGGTGGTCGGCGTAGGCCCGGACGAAGGAGGTCATCACCGCCCCGAAGATGAGGATCGCGATCCAGGCGCCTGCTGGTAAGATAAATTCGGCGCCGGGGCCGAGGTAGAAGAGCAGGCCCAGGATCAGGAGGGCCTCAACGTACCTGTCCAGGACCCCGTCGAGGAAGGCCCCCGTCGCGGAGGCTCTACCGGCCGCCCTCGCCACCGACCCGTCGACGATGTCGAAGGCTCCCGATATAAGAAATAGGATGAGCCCCGGGAGGAGCTGGCCTGCCCAGAGGGCGAAGAAGCCGCCGAAGGCGACGGCCAGGGCGAGGGCGGTCCAGCCGTTGGGGGATATGCCGAGGCGCGCGAGCCCCGCCAGGAGCCTGTCGACCTTCTTTCCGTCCACCAGACGGGACTTGAGCATCGGGGTCGAAACGGAAGGGAGGTATTAAACCTTTTTTATCCCCTTCCCCGACCTGCCTCGCGCCTCGAGGTTAGCTAGGAACCTCTCGATCCTGTCGATCGCCTCCAGGATCTCCTCCTTGGAGGTGGCATAAGAGCACCGTATGAACCCTTCGCCGCTCTCGCCGAAGGCGTTTCCGGGGACCGCCGCCACCCTCTCCTCCTTCAAGAGCTCCTCGGCGAACTCCTCGGAAGTGAGCCCCGTCCCCTGGATCGAGGGGAAGGCGTAGAAGGCCCCCTTCGGCTCGAAGCAGGGAAGGCCGAGCCTCTCCAGCTCCGAGACGAAGAGCCTCCTTCTCCGGTCGTACTCCCGCTTCATCGCCATCACCTCGCCCTCGCCCCGCCGGACCGCCTCTATCGCCGCCACCTGGGCCATGGTGGGGGCGCAGAGCATGGTGTACTGGTGGACCTTGGTCATGGCTCCGATGATGGCGGGGTCGCCTAAGGCGTAGCCTATCCTCCACCCGGTCATGGCCGAGGACTTGGAGAGGCCGTTCAAGAGGACCGTCCTCTCCTGCATCCCCTCCAGCTGGGCGAAGCTCGCGTGCTTGCCGTCGTAGGTGAGCTTGTCGTAGACCTCGTCGGATACCACCAGGAGGTCGTTCTCCACCACCAGGTCTGCGATCTCCTCCAGATCCTCCCGGGTCATGACAGCCCCGGTGGGGTTGTTGGGATAGCTCAAGACCAGGGCCTTCGTCCTCTCGGTTATCTCTCCGGCTAAGTCTTCGGGACGGAGCTTGAACTCCTCGGAGAGCCTCGTCGCCACCGGCCGGGGAACGCCCCCCGCCAGGAGGACGTCGGGGACGTAGGCGACGTAGCAGGGCTGGGGGACGATCACCTCGTCCCCGGGGTTGAGGGTCGCCCTGAAGGCGAGGTCGACGGCCTCGGAGACGCCGGTGGTGATGAGGATCTCCTCCTCGGGGTCGTAGTCGAGGGCCAGGTCCTCCTCCACCGACTCCGCCAGGACCTCCCTCAGCTCAGGAAGCCCCTTGTTGGAGGTGTAGGATGTCTGACCGCCTTCTAGGGAGTAGATGCAGGCCTCCCGGATGTGCCATGGGGTCGGAAAGTCCGGCTCCCCCACCCCCAGGCTGATGACGTCCTCCATCTCCACCACTATGTCGAAGAACTTCCTGATCCCGGAGGGGGGCATATCCCTCACCGTCGTCGAGAGGTGGGCTTCGGGCCGCCAGAGGCCGGGCTTTGCCATTGTAAGCTTCTTCTTATTCTTCTTTTCGCCGATCTCGCCGTCGGTCATGCGGTGACCACCAATCTTTTGGGCTGGGCCCTATCGTAGAGGATTACCCCGTGCTCCTTGTAGCTTTTGAGGACGAAGTGGGTGCAGGTCGACTCGACCCCCTTCAGGGTTGCTATCTTCTCGGTGACGAAGAAGGCGACGTCCTTCATCGACTTGCCCCGGACGGTGAAGGATATGTCGTGGTCCCCGGATATCAGCCTCACCGACTGGACCTCGGAGAACCGGGCTATCCTCTCGGCGATGGCGTCGTACCCCTTGTCCCGATGGAGGGAGACCTTCAGCTCCACGATGGCGTAGACGTATCCGTCGTCGATCTTCTCCCAGTTGATCATGGTCATGTACTTCCTTATGACCCCCGACTCCTCCAGGCCCTTGATCTCTCCGCTGACCTCCTCCTCGGACCGGCCCAGCAGGGTTGCGATCTCCCCGGGGGTGGCCCTGGCGTTCTCCTCTAAAACCTCCAAGATCTCTTTGGCGAAGTCCCTCATAGATCATCCCGTTCCGATCTGAAAATGATTATAGTTTTCCTTTCTGCTCTATTCTTAAGCCCATCACGTCCGCCTGGGGTGGCTGGTGGGGACGGCGGGGCGGAGCCTCTCACCACCAGTCCCTGAGGAGGATCTCGAAGAAGGACTCGTTCCATGGGGATTCTACCCGCAGGGGGGCGGGCTCCTCCGATGCGGTGAGGTTCTCGAAGTCGAAGAATATGCTCTCGCCCCTCATGATGTGGAAGAAGGGCGGATCCGTCCGGTTCCTATCTGCTGTCTCATTGAAGAGACCGTCTGCCGCCGACCGGTTCACGACCCCTATCCCCCACCCCGCCAGGAGCGCCTCCAGCTCGTCGAGGTCTCCGGTGAAGTTGAAGGCGAGGGGGTCTGAGGCTGCCGATGCCGTCGCCACCGTCGAGAAGAGCAGGAAGAATAATAGACGCAATCTATGCCTCCTTACAGGACCCTGGATTTAAGCCCCGGGCGTGATTCGAACACGCGACCTAGTGATTACAAGTCACTCGCTCTAGCCAGCTGAGCCACCGAGGCCCGCCTACCCCTCCCCCTTCAACATTTAAAGACTTTCCTCTCCTCGAACCTGCTCCAGGAGCCTGCAGCTGGCGCAGACCCCGTCGCTGGAGGGCTCGCCGCATCCGGCGCAGGGGATCGCCTCATACGATCCGGGGGGCTGGAGGTCGAGGATCCTCTCAAAACCCCTCATGATGGAGTACTTCGTCCCCGGGTGCTTCGCTTCCAGCCCGTTTAAGAGGTCCTTCACCTCCTGCCTCATCGCCCTGGATATGTAGGGGCAGGCCGCATTCTCGAAGGGGATGTCCCGGAGGATGGCGTAGAGCCCCATCTCCTTCTCGGGGACCCGGCGCAGCGGTTTAATCCTCGGGACCATGCCGGGGATCGCCCTCTTCGGCCGGAGCCTGTAGAGCCGGTCGACGTCCCCTTTGATGTAGTTGAGCATCACCGTCTGGGCCTCGTCGTCGAGGTTGTGGCCGGTGGCTAAGGCGTCGGCCCCGAGATTTCGGGCGGTTTTATTGAGGAGCCCCTTCCGGAGGACGCCGCAGAAGCTGCAGGGCCCCTGGGGATGGCCCCCGGAGGCGAGACCGTCGGTGGTGACCCCGTATTCGTCCCGGAGGCTGACGACGAGGTGCTCGACCCCGAGGCTCCGGGCCACAGCCGAAGCCGCCGCCAGGGTCCTGGGTCTGTACCCGTCGATCCCCTCGTCGATGGATACCGCCAGAAGCTCCACGTCCTCCCGGTGACCGAAGAGGTGGTGGAGGATGACGAGGAGGGAGGAGCTGTCTTTGCCGCCCGACGTCGCCACCGCCACCCTGCAGGGTCCCCCGAAGATCCTGTAGCTCCGCAGGACCTCCCTCGCCTTCCGGTGGACGTCCTCCTGGAAGTGGCGGGAGCAGAGGTGGCTGCCTGAGTACTTCTGGAATATTACTGCCCTCCCCGGGCACCTGTCGCAGACGATCATTCTACCGATACCGCGATCTGACGGTATATAATAACGTATCCCGGCCCGACGGATCCGTCCCGTCACCGCCGGATCTTGTACCTCGTTATGGCCGCCACCCCTCCCAGGGCCGATAGCCTCTTTCCAGGCTCGAACTCCGAGCTGAATATGACGACCCTCCCCCTGGCGTTGGAGACGGACCTCATCAGCTCGTCCATCTCGGGGCTTCGGACGAGATCGTCGCTGATCATCAGCGTCTCCACCGATCCGAGCGATGCCGCCTCTCTCACCTCGGCGGGGCCGTAGGCTGCCCGGCCGTCGGTGGCGATCTCCCGGAGGAGCTCCTCTATCAGGGTCGTCTCGAGGCCGAGCCTGCTCTCCTCCAGGATCTTGTCGATCGTCCCCCGGCGGAGGACCTCCTGAAACCCCGAGACTCCCATGGCGGTGGCGTCGCAGAGGACGATCCTCTCCGCCAGTTCTGGGTGGGAGGAGTCGATCCTCTTCTTGAGGTCCTCTTTGATGAACCCCGGCCCTGCCAGGATCACCTTCGCCCCTTCCGCAGCCACCCTGGAGAGCTCCTTTGCCGCCTCCTCCAAAAAATCCGATCTGCTCTCCCCGCCCTTGCCGCCCATCCCTTTCCCGCCTCCTGCCTTGATCTCCGAGGCGGTCTCTACCCCGAACTGTCGGAGGACCCCTATCGCCGCCTCCCCCTCCTCGATGAGGGCGATCACCACCTTAGGCCGTCTCGCCTCGGCGACCGCCTCCTGGATCCGAGCGAGGTCGTGGTTCCTCCAGACCTTTATGATGGAGACGTCGGTCCCCGGCTCCAGGTTGAGGGTGTGGTAGGATCCGGCGTCCTGGCCGACCTCGATCACCCCGTGGACCCGCAGCCAGCTGGAGGAGGTGGCAAACTCCACCGACTCCGCCCTGATGCCGAGGCGCACAGCCCTCCTATCTAGCTTTTCCGGCCGGAGCTTGTCGGTGGAGGCGGGGGCCTTCCGGTGGGTGAGGGCGAAGACGAGGTCTCCGGGGGCGATCAGGTGCTTGAGGTGCCAGAGGTCGTCTATCGACTCGGGGACGAGGGAGACCTCCCCCTCCTGGCCCCGGAGGCTCTTTTTGAGAACGCGCATGAGGTACCCCTCTGATCAAAAGGCTTAAATGGATTGCCCGAAAAGGCAGGGTTCGAGCCGCCATAACTCAGTTGGTAGAGTGTCTGGCTGTTAACCAGATCGTCACAGGTTCGAGCCCTGTTGGCGGCGTCAGAATCAAACATTTCTTGGGCCTGTAGCTTAGTCCGGTTAGAGCGCTCGGCTCATAACCGAGTGGTCGCCGGTTCAAATCCGGCCAGGCCCATCATTCAAAGATCAAGAGCTCTGGGCCTTGTCTGCCTTCGTCCTGGCGGCGAGCTGCCAGGAGGATATCTTGTTTATCTTGAGGCCGGTCTTCTCTGCCAGATCGTCGGCCTCTGCACCGGCGAGGTCGAGGGCGGTCTTGATCCCGGCGGCGGCGAGCTTCTCCAGGGTCTTGGGTCCGATCCCCGGTATATCGGCGAGGGCGTCGACCTGGGCCTTCTCTTTCGCCTCCTCCGCCTTCTTCGCCTGCCACTGGTCGAAGTTGCATTTGGGGCATCCCAGGTCCCAGGGGCGTTTCCCCTTGTTTATTATCCTGATGTGGTACATCCCGTGGTCGGAGCAGACCTTGTCGGTGACGACGATCATCCCGAACTTCGGCAGGGGTAGGGTGTGGGTGCAGTTGGGGTAGCCGGCGCATCCTATGAACCTGCTCCCCCGCCTCCCCCTCCGGATGATCAGCTCATTTTTGCAGTCGGGGCAGGTGCCGACGATCTTGTCGGTCCGAAGCCCCTCCCGAAGGGTCGTCTCGATCTCCTCCTGGTGGCGGAGGAGGTCGTCGAAGACGGCGTCGAGCATCGACCTCGACTCATCGACGACCTCGCCCTCCCTGATCTTCCGCTCGGCGATCTTCGTCATCCCCTCCTCGAGGGTCCTGGTCATCTCCGGCTTTGTGATGGTGGGGGAGTGGCGTTCCAGAGCCTCGATGACGGCGTAGGCGGTGTTCGTCGGCTTCATGGGGTTGCCCTGAACGTAGGCCCGGGCGTAGAGCTTGCTTATGATCTCGTGTCTCGTCGACTTCGTCCCGAGCCCCAGCTCGTCCATCAGCTTGACGAGCCTCCCCTGGCCGTACCTGGAGGGGGGCTGGGTCTCCTTATCCGCCAGGTCTTTTCCGAGGACCTGGAGCTTCTCCCCCTCGGCGAGGGGGGGTAGGATCTCCTCCGCCGCCTTGCTGTAGGGGTAGCATCCCCTCCACCCCGCCTCGATCTGGCGGGCGCCCAGGGCCTTGAAGGGCTGGCCGTCGATGTCTAGTTTGACGTTCATGACGATCCAGCGGGAGGGCTCCGATAGGGTCGCAAGGAACCGTCTGACGACGAGCTCATATATCTTCCACTGGTCGGGCTTCATATCCTTCTTCGTCGCCGGGGCCGTCGGGTAGATGGGGGGGTGGTCCGTCGAGATCCTCTTGCCCCGGGTGGGGACCATGGGTCCCTTCAGGACCTGCTCCGCATCCTCCCGGAAGGGCCCCTTCTTCAGCGCGGCGACGAGGGCGCGAAGATCGATGGTCGCCGGGTAGACGGTATTCTCGGTCCTGGGGTAGCTTATGAACCCGCTGGTATAGAGCCACTCTGCTATCCTCATGGCGTTGGATGCGGAGAATCCGATACCGCTGGCGGCGCTGATGAAGGCGGTGGTGTCGAAGGGGGCGGGGGGCCTGTCGGTTCTCGTCTTCTCCTTTATCGAGAGGACGGTCGCCTCTTCCCCGAGGCCCTCGAATATCGACCTCGCCAGGTCGCCGTCCCAGATCCTCCCCTTCTCGTGCTTGACTGTTAGTTCCTTCTCGAGTTCGGCGCTGATCTCCCAGTAGGGCTGGGGCTGGAAGGCCTCGATCTCCTTCTCCCGGTCTACGATGAGGGCCAGGGTCGGAGACTGGACCCTCCCCACCGAGAGGAAGCCCTTCCCGAGCCTCCCTGCGGTGATGGATATGAACCGGGTGAGGGCGGCGCCCCATATCAGGTCCACCACCTGCCTCGCCTCTCCGGAGGAGGCGAGGGCGTAGTCCACCTCACCGGGGGATTCGAAGGCGTCGAGGATCTCGCCTCTGGTTATGGCGCTGAACCTCACCCTGTCGGCCCTTATCCTGGGGTTGGCCTCCTCGGCTATCCTGAGGGCCTCGACGCCGATCAGCTCCCCCTCCCGGTCGTAGTCGGTGGCGATGGTGATCCGGTCCGCCTCCCTTCCCAGGTCGTTGAGGGTGGAGACCATCTTGGCCTGGGTCGGCTTCGTCACCACCTCGGCGTGGATCAGGTCCCGGTAATCGACCTTCTGCCAGTTGTTATACCCCGGGGGATAGTCGACCCCGACGATGTGGCCGGAGAGCCCCATCACCACCTTGTCGTCGAAGTGGAATGTTTCGATCCCGTGAACTCTTTTGACCTTTGGCTTCGTCCCCGCCAGGATCTGGGCTATCCGCTTGGCAACGTTGTGCTTTTCGGCAATGATGAGATGCATCCGTTCACCGCCAGTTTTGGATATGATATAAGTATCTATCGCAGAACCCTGCACCCAGCCGTTATATCGAATAACCTTCCGCTTGCCTCCGATCCTGGGGGTGGGATGGCGACGACGATTCCGATTTATCCGTCCGGCTCCACCTTCATCGTGGATGGCGCCATCCTCCGGATCAAACCCGCCCTGCAGGCCTCGTCACCGTCGCGACCCCTCATCAACCGTCTGTTGAGGTCTTATCCTCCTAATGTGTAAACGGTCATAGACCGTCAGGCCTCTGTAACACAAAGATCTATATCCTGGGCTCATTATCTAAAACTTTGCCTGATTTTGCCTGATATCCTCCCCGTCCCCGGGGTGCACCAAGTAAGATATATCGGTCCAATCTCGCTCAAAGAAGGACCGATATCCTCAAATAGGAGGCATTATCTCGGTTTAAGTCCGTCTTATTCATCCAATATGCGCGCAAATCTAACATTTTACCATTTTATCACATTCTGGGTCATATTTTGACACATTCGAATAAATGTATTGTCATGAAATAGGACGCACAAAAACTTTAAGTAGCGATATGACCATGAACTGTTAGGCGGGAGACTGTAGCGGAGAGGAAAAGTCGCCGGGTATGATGATCAAAGAGAACCTCATCTTACCGTTCGCTCCGGCGATCCCTATTCGGAACGTTTTCTGCTAAAAGGTAAAGGAGGATAAAGAACGTGTCTGACAAAATAGACCTCTATAGTGACCGTGGCGTTCTTTTAAAGAGTGACGTTGACCTGAGCGCCGTCAGCCCACTCAAGAACGCGGCGATGAAGAAACTGATCAACCTGACCAAGCGGACCGTGGC
>CP086218.1:1653189-1661606 GCA_020844795.1 Methanothrix sp.
GTCCCCATGTTCATCACTAGGGAGAAGAGGAGGGCTATCATCATGCCGCCCCTCCCACCCAGGGCTCCCCCGATCAGAAGCATCAGCCCCGTGAGGCTGGCCAAAAGTAGGGTAGTCCTCATTCGGTTCATCATAGTAACGGGACAGTTCCGGCTTATAGCCCAAATACTTTGCGTCGATCGATGGCGGACCCGACCCCTCTTCAGGACGCCTGGAGCATCCGCAAGGCCGCCGCCCTGTTCGCCCTGGCGTCGGCGAAGGACGGGTTTATCGCTAGCGCCCTCTCGTAGCAGTCGGCGGCCTCCCGGTAGCGGCCGAGATGGTATAAGACCGCCCCCTTGTTGTTCCAGGCCCCGGCGTGGCCGGGATCGAGGTCGAGGGTTCTGTTGAAAGAGTCCAGCGCCTCCCCGCTCCTCCCCAGGGCCGTCAGGACGACCCCCCGGTTGTTCCAGCCGCTGACGAGCTCGGTGTTCGCCTCCAGGCCCCGGTCGATCGCCTCCAGCGCCTCGTTGTTCCTTCCCAGGGTGTAGAGGACCCAACCCCGGTTGTTCCAGGCCTCGGCATGGGATGGGTCGAGCTCGGCGGCCCGGTTGAAGAGCCGGAGCGCCTCCTCCATCCCGCCGGTCCCGTAGACGATGATCCCCTTCCTGTACCAGGCGGGCTCGTACTCCGGATCGATATCTATGGCCCGGTCGAAGGCCTCCGCCGCCTCCCTCTCCCTCTTCATATCGACGAGGGCGACCCCCCGGTGGTGCCAGGTCTCGGCCCTTGCGGACTCGATCTCCAGGGCCTTGTCGTAGCAGAATATCGCCTCGCTGGGCCGGTTCAGCCGGTAGAGGGCGTGGCCCTTGCTGTGCCAGGCGTCGGCGGAGGCGGGATCGAACCTGATCACCTCGTCGAAGGCCTTGATGGCGTCGAAGTACCGCCCTTCCAGGTAGAGAACCGAACCCCGGTTGTACCAGGCGATCCCGTAGGCTGGGTCGATGGCTATCGCCCTGTCGTAGGAGGAGAGAGCCTCCCCGTTCCGCCCCAGGTCTGCCAGGGCAGCGCCCCGGTTGTTCCAGGCGAGGGCGAAGGCCGGCTCGATCTCCAGGGCGGAGTCGTAGGAGAAGACCGCCTCCTCGGCCCTCCCCATCTCCCGGAGCGCTCTTCCCCGGTTGTACCAGGCGAGGGCGAAGGCCGGCTCGATCTCCAGGGCGGAGTCGTAGGAGGAGACCGCCTCGTCCAGGCGGCCGAGGTTCTGGAGGGCGAGACCCCGGTTGTTCCAGGCGAGGAGGTATCCGGGGTCGACCTCCAGGGCGGAGTCGAAGCTCTCCACCGCCTCCTCGTACCTCCCCAGGAACCCCAAAAGAAGCCCCCTCTCGTTCCAGGCGACCTCATCCTGCGGATCTGCCCGCAGAGCCCCCTCCAGCCGCTCCAGAGCCTCCTCATTTCTATCCAGAGTCTTCAACAGCTCCGCCGACCCCTTCCAGGATCCCGCGAGGTCTGGATCGATTCTGAGGGCAGAGCTGTAGCATTCGAGCGCCTCCTCGTTCCTCCCAAGGGCCCGCAGAGCGTTGCCCCGGTTCTGCCAAGCCGCTGCCAGGTTGGGGTCGATCTCCAGGGCCCGGCCGAAGGAGGCTTCTGCCTCTTCATACCTCCCGAGAGCCCCCAGGATCAGCCCCCGGTTGTTCCAGGCCCTCTCACTTCCCGGGTCTATCTCCAGGGAGCGGTCGTAGGCCTCCAGAGCCTCCTGTGCCCTCCCGAGAAATCCGAGGGAGTTGCCCATCATGTACCAGACCCTGGCGTCTCCGGGGTCGATCTCCAGGGCCCGGCGGAAAGATTCGGCAGCCATGGCCCGATCGGTGAGGTTGTAGAGGGCGATCTCTCCGCGCAAGGCCCAGGAGATAGATAGGTCCGGGTCGACCTCGATAGATCTCTCCAGCTGCTGGAGGGCTAGGTCGATATCCCCCTCATGATACGACATCTCCGCCTCTCTATAGAGCTCCAGCGCCGACCCATCCTCCCCCAAAACGGGATATCCGAGGGAGAGGATCAGGGCCAGCAGAATAAGACCCCCACGTCTCATGAGGTCAGAGATCCGCCTCGCCTTCGATATACCTTTTGGTGGAAAGATCCCCGAGGGGCCGTATCCACGGGATGATGCCCTATCGATCAGGAATCTCGGTGGCTACACCATTCTTGCGACTACCTGGAGCTGAGCTTAATGAACATGTCGTAGCATTCGACCGCCTTCCTGGGCTGACCGAGCTTGTAGAAGGCGTCCCCCTTCCTGTTCCAGCTCTTCAGGTCCCTGGGATCTATGGCCAGAGCCCTATCGTAGCTCTTCACCGCCTCAGAGTAGTCCCCAAGCCCCTCCAGGGCCGTTCCCCTGGTATACCAGATCTCGACGGATCCGGGATCTGCCTCCGCCGCCCGATCGTAGCTATCGACCGCCTCCTGAAGCCTCCCCAGCCTCTGGAGGGCGAGCCCTCTATCGAACCAGATCTTCCCGGAGGACGGATCTATCTCAGCCGCCCGATCGTAGGAGTCGACGGCCTCGGCGTACCTCTTCATACCGAATAGGAGGGAGCCCTTCCTCTCCCAGGCCTCGTATAGATGCGGGTCCCTTGCTATCGCCTCGTTGTAAGAAGAGATCGCCTCCGCCCCCCGCCCCATCTCCTCCAGGATCGAGCCCCTCTCAGACCAGGATCTGGCGTCGTCGGGATCTGCCTCTATCGCCCTGTCGTAAGATGCGATCGCCTCCTCCGGCCGCCCCTGGACCTGGTAGATGGCGCCTTTAGCCCGCCACGCCTCGGTGAGGGCCGGATCGATGGATATCGCCCTGTCGAGGGATGCGACCGCCTCCTGAAGCCTCCCCGCCTTCTGGAGGGCCAGACCCCTATCCGACCAAGCCCCGGCGTCCTGGGGATCTATCGCTATCGCCCGGTCGTAAGAGAGGGCGGCGTCATCGAACCTGCCCATATCCGCCAGAACAGCGCCCCTCTCCCTCCAGAGATCCTTCTCCGAGGGGTCGATCTCCAGGGCCTTGTCATAGCTGTCCACCGCCTCGCCGTATCTATCTAGCCTCTGGAGGGCGAGACCCAGGCCCCGCCAGGCGTCCGTCCTCCGGGGATCGATCTTGAGGATCTCCTGGTAAGCGGCGACGGCTTCATCCTCCCGGCCAATTTTAAGAAGGGCCTCGCCCTTTCCGGTCAAGGCCTCGAGGTCCCCCGGATCATCTCTCAGAACCTGATCGTAGCTATCCACCGCCTCGTCGTACCTCTCGAGCCTCAGGAGGGAGAACCCCCTGTTCCTCCAGACCCCCTCATAAGAAGGATCTATGACCGCTACCTGATCGTAACATTCTACAGCCGTCTCATAATCTCCGAGGCTCTGGAGGGCGAGACCCTTCTGATGCCAGGCCTTGGCCTCCAGGGGGCTCACCTCAACCACCTTGGAGTAACAGTCCACAGCCTCTTGGTACATCCCCAGGCTGAAGAGGGAGTCACCTTTCTCGTACCTATCGAGCTCGATGACCTTGTCGTAGCATGCGGCGGCGTCATCGAACCTCCCCAGGCTGAAGAGGGCGACTCCCTTGTTGTACCATAAGGAGATCTCCACGGGGCTGATCTTCAGAGCCTCGTCATAAGATGCCGACGCCTCCTCGAACCTCCCCAGATCGTAGAGGGCTAGACCCTTCATCCCCCAAGCCCCATCGTAAGAGGGATCTATCGCTAGGACCTGATCGTAGCTATCGACCGCCTCCTTCAGGATGCTCGCGTTGTAGAGGAGCAGCCCCCTGTTGTACCAGGTGTCAGGATCGGCAGGATCTATCGCTATCGCCCCGTCGTAGGATCTCACCGCCTCGTCGTATTCTCCGATCATGGCGAGGGCGTCGCCCCTTCCGCGGAACGCATCGGCCCGAGAGGCGTTGATGGCGATCGCCTCGCTGTAAGCTTCCGACGCCTCCCGGTACCGTCCCAGCATGTACAGGGCGACGCCCTTGTTGTACCAACCGTTCTCATATCCTCTCTCCCCCTCGATCAGATCGTCGTAACAGACGACCGACTCCTCGTACCTACCGAGGCTGTAGAGGGTGTTGCACCTGTTGTTGAGGACGTCCTTCTGGTCGGGATCGGCCTTCAGCGCCTCGTCGTAACAACCGAGGGCCTCCTCGTACCTTCCCAACCGTCCGAGGGCGAGCCCCTTGTTGTACCAGGCGTCCCCATTCCCCGGGTCGGCTTCCAGGACCCGGTCGTAAGCCTCCACCGCTCGGTCGTACCTCTCGAGGAAGTAGAGGAGCAGCCCCTTCTGGTACCATACGTCCTGATAGGCCGGATCGAGATCGATGACCCGGTCGTAAGCCTCCAGCGCCTCGGCGGCCAGCTCGAGCCTCTGAAGTACTACCCCCTGGTTGTACCAGGCGTTTGAGTAACCGGGATCGATCTCCACCGCCCTCCTGTAGCTATCCAGCGCCTCTTCAAACCTCCCGAGGCTGTAGAGGGCGTTTCCCTTGTTGTTCCAGACGGCGACAAGAGACCGGTCGACCTTCAGCGCCTCGTCATAACAGCCGAGAGCCTCTTCAAACCTCCCGAGGCTGTAGAGGCCAAGCCCCTTATTGTACCAGGCCGAATGGTAAAGGGGATCGATATCGATGGCGAAGTCGTAGCATCTGAAGGCCTCTTCATACCTCCCCAGTCCCGCCAGGACAACCCCCTTGTTGTACCAGAGGTCGGAAGAGGAGGGGTCGATCTCTATCCCCCGGTCGTAACATTCGAGGGCCTCAACGCTCCGTCCCATGCTATAGAGGGCGTGCCCCTTCCCATGCCAGTAGGAGACGTCAGAACCGTCGATATCGATGGCGAAGTCAAAGGAATTGATCGCCTTTTCGTAACTGCCTAGGCCGGTCTGGGCGAGACCCTTCTGGTACCAGACGTCCCCCCGGGTCGGGTCGATCACCAGAGCCTCGTCGTAAGATCCAACCGCCTCGCTGAACATCCCGAGGCTGTAGAGGGCAAGCCCCTTAGCCCGCCAGATATCCGGATTGGAGGAGTTGAGGGCGAGGGACCGATCGTAGCAATATACGGCCTCCTCGTAGATCTGGAGGTTGTAGAGGGCGACGCCCCGGGCGTACCAGACCCTCGGATCCTCTGGATTTATGGATAGGGACCGGTTGAAAGATTCCGCGGCCCGGTCAAACTTCCCGAGGTCGCTCTCGATATGTCCCTTCAGATTCCAGGCGTCGGGATGGGCGGGGTCGATCTCCAGAGACTTGTCGACATAAAGAAGCGCAAGCTCGTAAGATCCGCTGGAGTAGAAGCTCACCGCCCTGCCGAGCCACCCTCCGGACTGTTCCCCTCCATAAGCGGTAGAGACGGTGACCAGGGCGAGGATCAGGACCAACAGGGCAGAGCGGTTCATGGCCGATATCATAGCTCTATTTATCGATATATTTTTTGGTGTGAGGGGAGGAAGAATTGAGCCTTTCCGGACCATCCTCCTGCTGCCTGGATCATCTCGGGAGAGGAGGCGATCCACCGTCTCGGCGATGGCGAAGCCGCCATCATTCAAGTCTTTTCACCATCAACATGCCGTCAATTCCTCGGCCGTAGTAGCTCGGAAGGAGGGCGGCCTTCCGGTACCCTAGGCTGGAGTAGAGGGCTACAGCTTCCCGGTTCTCGACCGAGACCTCCAGGGAGACGGCGCCGGCGCCCTGGGATGCCAGCTCCTCCTCCAGGGCCGCGACGAGCCTCCCCGCCACCCCCTGGCGGCGCCTTTCGGGGATGACGTCCAGGGTCAAAATCTTCCCCCACCACCCTTCGACGAAGCCCATGACGAAGCCGACGAGATCGCCGTCCTCGGCGACGATAGTCGTTCCTTCCGCCAGAAGGAAGGAGAGGGCCTCCGCCGGGAAGGCGAGATCTCCGGGGAAGCAGGCCTTCTCGGCGGCGAGGATCGAGGGGAGATCCCCAACCACCCCCCTTCGGATCCTCATCTCTTCCCTGATACCTCTTTGACCACCTCGGTGTAGGCGCCGAAGACCGAAGGGATGTCGATGGTCCCTACCACGTCGACGACGCCCATCGCGGCGATCACCCCCCCTTCCCTGTCAAAGATGGGGGCGACCGATACGGGGATGCCCTTGTAAACCCCGCTTTTGGGGACGGTCTTCTCCACCACCCCCGACGCCATAACCTCTTCGAGGACGGGGCCGGTGTATCCGTCGTCTACGACCTCTCCACCTTCCACCCTCACCCCCGGCAGCTCCCGGCTCCTCAGGGTTACAGGAAGACCCAGGATCTGGTTGACGGCGATGGCTATGGGGGCGAGGTCGGAAGGTCCCGACTTCTCCGATATCATCAGCTCTGCCATGGATGGATCTCAGGCTCTGATTGTTGATATAGTCTACCCTCACCGCTTCTTATTCAGGAACCGGGCCTGGAAGCCGTGGTACTTGCAGAACCCCTCCGAGTCCCTCTGGCTGAGGGTCTGGCTGTCGAAGGAGACCATATCCTGGTCGTATATGGCGTCGGGAGAGGTCCTCCCTACAGGATAGGCCCGCCCGCAGGAGAGCTTCATCTTGACGGAGCCGTTCACCCTCTCCTGGCTCTTGTCTACGAAGGCGGAGAGGTCGGAGTATAGGGGATCGTTCACGAGGCCCATGTAGGCGAGCTCAGACCAGGCGTCGTCGACGGTCGCCTTGAAACGCAGCTGCGCCCTCGACAGGACGAGCCTCTCCAGATCCTGGTGGGCGGCGAGGAGGACCGTCGCCGCCGGATGCTCGTAGTTCTCCCTCGCCTTGAGGCCCAGGACCCGATCTTCAATCATATCGGTCCTGCCTATCCCGTGCTCTCCTGCCAGTCTATTCAGCCTTCTGATCAGCTCGACGCCGTCGATCCTCTCGCCGTCGAGGGCGACGGGAACGCCCTTCGAGAACTCTATCTCCACCTTCTCCGGGGGGATCCGCCTCTCCGGGGACTTGGTCCAGGCGTATATCTCCTCCGGCGGCTCGCTGTAGGGGTCCTCGAGATCTCCACCTTCGATGGACCGGGACCAGAGGTTCTCGTCTATCGACCAGGGCCTCTCTCGGGTTACGGGAACGTCTATCCCGTGGTCTCTCGCGTAATCGATCTCCCACTCCCGGCTGAGATCCAGGTCACGCATCGGCGCCACCACTCGCAGGTCTGTGGCCCTGAATATCGTCTCAAACCTCAACTGGTCGTTTCCCCTCCCCGTGCATCCGTGGCCCAAGGCGTCAGCCCCGAGCTCCTCGGCGATCTCCACCGTCTTTCTAGCTATCAGGGGTCTGGCGATGGCGGTGCCCAGGACGTAACCCTCGTAGGATCCGTTGGCCTTGATGGCGGGGAAGATGTACTCCCTGACGAACTCTTCTTTGGCGTCGATGACGTAATGGCCATCGCTGAGCTTTTCCGCCCTCTCATTACCCCTCTCAATATCCTCCTTCGGCTGACCGACGTCCGTCAGGACGGTTATCACCTCGTCGAATCCGTAACGCTCCCGGAGGAGAGGGACGCAGACGGAGGTGTCGAGGCCTCCAGAATAAGCGAGGACTATAACTTCAGACAATCCAATATCACCAGGGGCCTACTCGGCGATCAGTTATTTTAACCCTTGCGTTCTGCGATCGATAACTCTATAACTCTCCGATCGAATTTTCCCCCGATGACCCCTCTACTGAAGACCACCGCCCTGACGGTGGAATACGACCAGGATAAGAGGATCCTCCAGGCCCGAGGAGCTATCTCGATGCTGGTCCAGCCGGCCCTCAACAAGATAAACCAGCGGCTGGCCGAGGAGAAGCCAGCCCTGGTGAGGGAAGGAGACATAGTCGCTTCCACCTGGCTTCCACCCATCCCCAGCGGCCCCTTCAAGAGGCTCGTCCTCAGCGAGGCGAAGATCGCCATCGGCAGGTTCGTTCCCCAGACCGTCAGCATCGAGGTGACGAGGGAGTGCGGCTGCAGCTGCTCCCACTGCCTGATCAAAGACGGCGAGGGGGAGCTGGAGGCGGAGGAGATCCAGAAGGTCGTCGACGAGGCCCCCGACCTGGGGGCGAGCATCATCACCTTCACAGAGGGCGACCCCCTCCTTCGGGACGATATCTTCGAGCTGATCCGCTCCGTCGACCCGGAGAGGGCGGTGGTGAACCTCTTCACCCCAGGGCTCGAGATGACCCCTGATAAGGCGAAGAAGCTGAAGGATGCGGGACTCTACAACCTGCTGATAGGGGTCTACAGCACCGATCCCACCGTCCACGACGGGATCAGGGGCGTCCCCGGCGCTCACGAGAAGGCGATAGAGGCGATAAAGATGGCTCTGGACGCCGGACTCCTGGTCACCATCTCAGTCCACGTCAAGGGCGACGGGGTCTCGGAGATCTTCGACCTCTACGACCTGGCGACGGATCTGGGGGTCCA
>CP086218.1:1661706-1683029 GCA_020844795.1 Methanothrix sp.
GTGCAGGCTGCCTATTCTTCGGCTACGTCGAGAACAGCCTCCTCTACGACCTGCGGCCTGAGGTGTTGGCCCGTTATCGGTGGATCTGAACCGCTGGCGAAATATCGGGGGCGCGGCCCTGGCGATGCGGAATATCGAGGGAAAAAAAGTATGTATCGGCAGAGGGGCGGGGGATCAGCCGCAGCCGCAGCCTCCACCGCCGGCGCTCCCGAAGCTTCCGCCGAGCATGAAGGACGGATAGAATATGTTCGTATAGCCGCCCATGTTCCCGTGGTAGCCGCTCAGCTGGAGGGTCCCCGAGGCGGCTGGCTGCAGGCTGGCGAGGCCGACGCTTCCCAGCTGGATCGGAGCGGCGGAGCTGGTGGAGACCACCTCTCCTCCCGACCCCTGCTGGGCCGCCGGCAGAGTCGGAACCGTCCGGCTGCCTAGCAACCCGTAACCGCTCAGCTGTACGAAATTCTTGTCTGAACCCGTCTCTTGGGAGGTCGGGGAGAAGGCGCCGACCCCGAGGCTGTACGTCGCCGGGCCCCAGGTCGTCGCTCCGGCCGCCTGTCCGAAGAGGATGATGGCGAAGGCCATCGCCGTTAAAGTCAAAGGATTGAATCGCCCTTCTGGCAATCTATCACCCCAGGGGGGCTGTAGCCCCCGAGGTTTATATACTTATGGAAAAAGTCGGGCCTATCGACCTTGGATAGATCCCTCGATGACGGATATGGAAAAAATAAGGGACGGAGGTTCTACCGCTCTTCCGAGAACTCAGCCGATCCTCACCTCATTCTGGGCAGACTGCATCAACAGCGACCCAGGCCCCGAATGTCCTGAAAAGCCTATCCCCTGACGGAAGGAGTTCCGATGGGGGTCTGGGGTCTGGACGACGTTTCTTCCGCCCTGGATTATGGGGCCGTCGCCGGAGGCTACGAAGGCGTAGCCGATGATCGACTGGCCGACGTCGTTGTAGGAGCCGGCGATGTAGGCGAAGTTGCTCATATCCTGGACCGGGTCGGCGTGGGGAGCAGGTCTCGTCCTGGCGGAGGCGAAGGTGGTCTGGGTGAGGGAGTTTGCGTCCCCAATGATCGTCCCCGAGTTCCACCCGGTCTGGAAGATATCGTCCCCAACGGCCGTCTGGGAGACGCCCTGGTATACGTCGTTATTGTTTCCGACGACGGCAACGGCGTTGGCCCCCGCCTGCATTATGTAGCTACCATCGGCGTTCTGATGGACCCCCTGGTGGACGGTGTTTCCGTCCCCCACGACGACGGCGGCGTTGGCGGCGGACTGGGTTATGTAGTTGCCCTGGGCGTTCTGGGTGACGCTCTGGCTCACATAGTTGTTGGAGCCGTAGACGATCGCCGAATTCGATGAGCTCTGGCTGACATAGCCACCCTGTCCGTTCATGCTGATGCTCTGGCTCACGGTATTCGCGTAGCCTAGAGCCGAAGACGATGCTGCGAGCAGGACCACCAGCAGGGCTGTGGTCCACCTCGATATCTTTGACGTTTTCATCTCACTAACCCCCATGGTTCTTGGGCGCAACGCGCCAAGGGGAGGGGAGGGCCCCCTCCCTCCTTTTTGAGGCGGATCTGGCCGAAACGGCCTCGTTCGATCCCGCCTCCAGACCCCCCTCGGTCCGGGGGCCTTAAATGGTTATTTTTCACGTAGATCTTATGTTGGGGCGATGTACAACCTCCACGATCCTGCTGTAGGTTGGTGGGGCATAGATCTGCGCGGCAGCGGGGCTACCTCTCCCGGACAGGAGATGGGGATATGATCTATGACTGTCAGAGATGGCCTGCTTTGAGGAGGGGGCCTGGGGTTTGAAGATGTATCATCAGTTTGATGACGTATCATCCCGCGGGGGAGAAGCCGGTCATATCCCGCCCCTCCATCTGAAGGGCCCTGACCAGATCTCCCGCCTCCCTCTCGTCCTGTGCCCTGGAGATGACCACCGCTCCTTTGAGGGCGATCCTCTTGCCACAGGGACAGGTCCTGGTGGCGGTCCCCTCCTCTGCGTAGAGGTGGCGGCCGCACCCGGCACACCTGAATATCAGGTACATCAAAATAGCTTGGATATATGGGATCTGCCGCTCACTCTGAGACCAGGACGGCGTTGACGACCCCTTCCTGACCCGGCCTGCTGGTGACCCGGGCCGGTCCCAAGGAGGTCTTTATTATGGCGCCCTTGGTGATTATGCTCCTCCTGATGTAGTTGAGGTTGGCGCTGTTCTCCTTGACGCTCTCGATCTTGGCGGTCTTGGACTTTCCGGTCTTGGGATCGGAGACGCAGGCTACGTCGCACCTGAGGAGCCTCACCTTGGAGTTGCCTCCCCTCGTCTTGATATTCTTCTTCCTGGTGGCGTTTATGGTGGGCTCTCCGGCCTCTCTTCCCAGCTCGTACTTCTTCTTTCCCCGGTTAGAGATCAGCCTTCCGCCCGTTAATTTTCTCTTCGAGTTTCCTTGCCATTTCATGCTATACCCCGGACCGGAGATAGTCATGAAGGGCGATATTTATACTTTCCTCCTCTCCCATGGATCGGGCCGCCTTCTGATCGATCGACGAAGAACCCAAACCATTAATATGTAAGGGCTCCCCAGGGGGTGAGAAAGCCGTCTCCCCGGCGGCAGAAGGGAAGGCGCGGGGAGGATGAAGGCAGGTTGTAGATGGCGACGATCGACGAGCAGATCCAGGCTATTGAAGAGGAGATCTTCAACACCCAGAGGAACAAGGCCACGGAGCATCATATAGGCAAGCTCAAGGCCAAGATCGCGAAGTTGAAGGCTCAGCAGGAGCTTCAGAGGATCAAGGGCTCCGGGGGCGGGAAGGGCTACTACGTCAAGAAGTCGGGAGACGCCACCGTCGCCCTCGTAGGCTACCCCTCCGTCGGAAAGTCGAGCCTCCTCAACCGGCTTACGGGGTCGGACTCCGAGGTGGGATCCTACAATTTCACCACCCTGGAGGTGATCCCGGGGGTGATGGACTACAAGGGCGCCAAGATTCAGATCCTGGACATGCCCGGGATCATAAAGGGCGCCTCTCGGGGGAAGGGGAGGGGTCGCGAGGTGATAACCGCGGCGAGGGCCGCAGACATAATCCTCCTGATGGGGGACGTCTACAGCTACCGCCTCGACGTCCTGGAGCGGGAGCTATACGATGCCGGGATCAGGCTCGACAAGGTCCCCCCCGACATCACCCTCAGCCCCTCGGATAAGGGGGGTATCATCATCAGAAACACCCTCCCTCTCACCAGGATGACGGAGGTCGAGATCGCCGAGATCCTCCGGGCCTACGGGATCGTCAACGGTATCATCACCATCCGGGAGGATATAGATACCGATACCCTCGTCGACTTCCTCGCCGGGAACAGGATCTACGTCCCCCAGGTAGCCGTCATAAACAAGATCGACCTCGAGTACGACAACGTCCGGGATGATATAAGAAATACCATCGGCCGCGACTTCATACCCATATCCGTCGAGGAGGACGTCGGGGTCGAGGAGCTCAAAGAGCTGATATATGATACCCTCGGCTTCATCAGGGTGTACCTCAAGCCCCAGAGGGGGAAGGCGGATATGGAGGAGCCCCTGGTGATCCTGGAGGGGTCCAACATCAGGACGGTCTGCGACCACCTCCACAGGGACTTCGTCCGGCTCTTCCGGTACGCCAAGGTCTGGGGGAAGAGCGCCAAGTTCCCGGGCCAATCGGTGGGCCTCGATCACATCCTCGCCGACGAGGACGTCCTCACCATCGTCACAAGGGGGAAGTAGATCTTCCCTCCCCTGGAAAGGAGGACCCATACACACCTCTGGGAATATACCCTGGCCCGGGGTAAGGGCTTATATATTCTCCGCCCAAGAGGCGGGGTTGAGATATTCGGCTGAACTTCGACAGGATGAGTGCTAAGATGTCGAGGCGGATCATAGTTTTATTGGCAGCATCGCTCCTTTTTGCGGGCGTTGCATCTGGATTGAGTGGGGGAAAAGAGCGGCCCATCTGCACCTGGGGAGGCCTGCAGGAACAGCCTGCCATAGACGGTTCCATCGTGGTCTGGGCGGACAACAGAGGCGGCAACTTCGACATATTCATGTACGACCTCGAGACCGGGACGGAGCGAGGGGTATCCTTCTATCCCGGCTTCCAGGATCACCCCGCGGTCTCGGGAAATCGGATAGTCTGGCAGGATATGAGGACGGGGGAGGCGGATATATATCTCTACGATACGCTGACCCGGGAAGAGAGGCCGATCAGCACCGCACCGGGAAATCAGTTCCTGCCGGATATTGATGGGGATAGGGTGGTCTGGATGGACAACCGGGACGGCGGCTGGAACATCTACCTATATGACCTCTCCAGAGATGAAGAGATGCGGATCACCACCGACCCCAAAGATCAGATCCAGCCGAAGATCAGCGGCGACCTGATCGTCTGGACCGACAACCGAAAGGGGGTATCCGAGATTTACCTCTACGACCTCTCCACCGGGCGGGAGGGGCCCGTCAGCCCCTCCGGGGCGGACCAGGCCTTCCCCGAGATCGACGGCTCCCTCGTCGTCTGGGCCGACAACAGGACGGGGCTGTCTGACATCGTCATATTCGATCTGACGACGAAGAAGGAGACGGTGATCGAGAGGCCTGGCCTCCAGACCGCTCCCTCGGTGAAGGGCCACCTCGTCGCCTGGCAGGACCACAGGAGCGGCGTAGCTGAGGTTTACCTCTACGACGTCAGGACCGGCGGCGAGATGGCCATAAGTCCCGGTTCGATGAAGATGGCGCCCGCCCTCGGCGAGTGGGGCGTCGTCTGGACCGATTATAGGGCCGGCGACTCCGACATTTACATCTTCGACTTCAACCTCGCAGCCGACGACTGGGTAACATCAGCCCCTTACAACCACACCAACCCCTGGATCGACGGGGATAGGGTCGTCTGGACCGACGACCGGACCGGGATCTACAACGTCTACATCTACGACTTCAAGACCGGGGAGGAGCGGAAGATCACCGACTCGAAGGTCGAGAAGAGCAGCCCCAGCATCAGCGGCGATCTGATCGTCTACACCGACAATAGAAACGGAAACCTCGACATCTTCCTCTACGACCTATCGACGGGGAGGGAGACGGCGATCACCTCCGAGCCGACGGATCAGAGGTACGGGATGGTCGCCGACGGGAAGGTGGTCTGGATCGACGACCGGACCGGAGAAGACCAAGACCAGGTCTACGTATACGACGCGGCCTCCGGGAAGGTGGAGCAGATCACGAACGTAGCCTCGAAGAAGGCGACCCCCATGATCCGGGGAGGTCTTCTCGCCTGGATGGACAACAGGAACGGGAACTGGGACATCTTCGTATACGACTTCACCACCGGGGCCGAGTCCCAGGTGACTACAGATCCAGCAAAGCAGCAGCAGCCTTGGATTTGCGGGGACGTCATCGTCTGGACCGACGAGAGGAACGAAAACTGGGATGTCAGGGCAAAGAACCTCACCACCGGCGTCGAGACGGTTATAACCACCGCCATAGGAAACCAGGTACAGCCGGTGATATCAGGCGACCGGGTCGCCTGGCTCGACGACAGGAACGGCGACTTCGACATCTACCTCTACGATCTGAGGCTAGAGAGGGAGGTGCCGATCGTCACCGGGCCGTCCCACCAGAGGCCGAACGACGGCGTGGGCTTTCCCTTCTTTGTGAAGGTCGCCGGAGGCACCCAGTTCCTCAGCGGCGACCGGATCGTCTGGATGGACTACGCCTCCGGGACGCCCCAGATCATGACGAGGAGGGTCTCCGACGACCCCATCCTTCTGGTGGAGAAGGCTGACGTCGCCACCGGCGGGAACCTCATCGTCTGGGCGGACAACCGGGGCGGGGACTGGGACATCTTCGGCTTCGACTTCTACAACAGGCGCGAGAGCCCCCTCGTCCGGGGACCCGGCGACCAGAGGCGCCCCGCCGTCGGAGGCGATCTCCTCGTATGGCAGGACGACAGGAACGGTAACTGGGATATCCGGGCCCTCGACCTCGCCACCGGGGATGAGATCGTCGTCGCCGAGGGGAGGGGCGATCAGATCCGGCCTTCGGTCCACAACAGGAGGATCGCCTGGATGGACGACTCTTCTGGGGGCTGGGCGGTGATGGTGAAGGACCTGGCCGGAGCGCCGTTGAACGTCCCCGCCCGAAAGGGGGGAGACCAGATCAATCCGGCGATCAGCGGGGACCTCCTCGTATGGCAGGACGACAGGAACGGCAACTGGGACATCTACGTCCAGGATCTGGCCACCGGGGCGGAGACGAGGCTCACCGGCGATGGAGACCAGATAAACCCCGACGTCAGCGGCAACGTCATCGTATGGGAGGACTCGACGACCGGCGATATCAGCTACTACTTCTGGGATAGGAAGTGGGGGCGCGCTTACGCGAGGCCCGGCTACCAGGCCGAGCCGAAGGTCTACAGAAACCGGATCGTATACCAGGAGAGGACCGAAGAAGAGGGATGGTCGATCCGCACCTTCGATCCGAACACCTGGAGGGACCGGGAGCTGGCGAGGGGGCCTGGGGAGGTTCGCCTCGACCTCGACCACAGGCTCGCCTGGCTGATATCCCCCAGCGGAAAGTTCGGTTACTATAGCCTGGGATCTGACCAGATCAGCATCATAAGCCAGGCTCCAGGAGACCAGACCCATCCGGCGGTCAGCGGTGACTGGGTCGTCTGGATGGACAACAGGACCGGAAACCCCGACATCTACCTCTACAACCTGGTGGAGAACGTCGAGTGGCCCCTCGCCGCGGGCCAGGAGCTGGACATGTTCCCCAACATCAAGGACGATATTGTGGTCTGGATGTACTATGAGGAGCAGTTCGAATCATGGGCGATCCGGGCCCTGGACATAGTCGCCGTCAACAGGACCCAGCTGGAACGGGGTATCACCGAGCCATCAAGGCCCTCGATCAGCGAAGAGATGCTCGCCTGGGGTGACCGGCCGGTTCGGGCCTTCGGGTGGTTCGTCAACAAGAAGCCCCTCTACACCACCGAGCCGAGGGAGGCCGTCCCGCCCCGGGGAGAGAACCCCTCCGCCGGAGGATCCATCGTAGCATATCAATCGTTCCAGAACAACAACTGGGACATCTATATGTGGGTGGGTCAGAACCGGATCCCCGTTTATACCGGCCCCGGAAACCAGATCAACCCGACGACCGACGGCAATCTGATAGTATGGCAGGACGATAGGGGCGGGAGCTGGGACCTCTACTCTTACGAGATAGCCACGAGGAAGGTATCCCAGTTGACAGATCATCCATCGGACCAGACGAACCCCCACATCGCCGATGGCAT
Organism: Methanothrix sp.; assembly: GCA_020844795.1. Taxonomy (GTDB): domain Archaea; phylum Halobacteriota; class Methanosarcinia; order Methanotrichales; family Methanotrichaceae; genus Methanocrinis. Next base: position 1,669,031 of record CP086218.1, read on the forward strand.
CCTGGTATGGCAGGACAACAGGAACGGCGACTGGGACATCCGGGCCCTGGATATATCGACGGGCAGGGAGATGGAGATCTACTCGGGTCCCGGAAACCAGACCGATCCCCGGACGGGAAGCTCCAAGATCGTCTGGGTAGACGACCGGGACGGGAAGAAGGACGTCTATATGTACGAGATCTACAGGGATTAGCCGTCAAGGTCATCAGGATGGGGGCCCAGCCCGTTGAGGAGAGGGGGTGGCTATATCGGGGGCCTGCCCCCCTCTCCTCCTCTTTCCCTTCCCGACCTTTCTCTCTCACCCTCTTCTCTTTCCAATCCCTTCCCTCAGCTCTTCTTTCCCCCCCCTTCCCGCTCTTCCTCTGGTGGCGGCCGGGGGGAGCAAAGTTTATTTATTCGCCCCTCACTTGTAGACGGCTTAAAAAGATCGGGGCATCTGACTATCATGCAACTGGAAGAACTTCGTTTCGGCACGGAGCTGCTCAAACGCGGCTTTGCTAAGATGCAGAAGGGGGGGGTGATCATGGACGTCACCACCTCTGAGCAGGCCGTGATCGCTGAGGAGGCCGGGGCCGTGGCGGTCATGGCCCTCCAGGCGGTGCCGGCAGACATAAGGAAGATGGGTGGGGTCGCCAGGATGGCAGACCCCAAGATCATCATGGAGATCATCGACACGGTATCGATACCCGTCATGGCCAAGGTGAGGATCGGCCACTTCGCGGAGGCTCAGATCCTGGAGGCTATCGGGGTAGACATGATCGACGAATCGGAGGTCTTGACCCCTGCCGATGAATTCCACGTCGATAAGGCCAGGTTCACCGTCCCCTTCGTCTGCGGCGCAAGGAACCTGGGGGAGGCTCTGAGAAGGATCAAGGAGGGGGCGGCGATGATCAGGACGAAGGGAGAGGCCGGGACCGGCGACGTCCGGGAGGCGGTCCGCCACATGAGGCTTATATGCGGCACCATCCGGTCCCTCCGGGGGATGAACGAGGAGGAGCTTTTGAAGGTATCAAGGGATATCGAGGCTGATTACGACCTCGTCCTCGAGTGCAGGCAGATGCAGCGGCTTCCGGTGGTGAACTTCGCGGCCGGCGGGATCGCCACCCCCGCCGACGCGTCCCTGATGATGCAGATGGGGGCTGACGGCGTCTTCGTCGGGTCGGGGATATTCAAATCCGAAAAGCCGGAGGTTATGGCCTCGGCGATCGTCGAGGCGGTGAACAACTACCGGGACCCAAAGAGGATGGCCGAGATCTCCAGAGGCCTCGGCGACCCCATGAAGGGTATAGACGCCGGGACGCTCCCGGAGGGCGAGGTCCTTCAGACCAGGGGCTGGTAGATTAAAGGTCGGCGTCGTCGCTTTCCAGGGGGACGTCTCAGAGCACGTCAGGGCGATGGAGCGGTCCCTGGATGGAGATGATTTGGTGGTGGAGATCCGGGGGCCCGGGATCGTTCCCGGCTGTGACGGCTTAATCCTCCCCGGAGGGGAGAGCACCACCATCTCAAGGCACCTCGCCCGAACCGGAGTCGGCGAGGAGATAAGGGCTGCAGCCGGGTCCGGGGTTCCCGTCATGGCCACCTGCGCGGGGCTCATCGTCATCTCCGAGGAGATCGTCGAGGAGACTAGGTTCGTTCCCCTGGGCCTTCTGAAGGTCAGGGTTGGAAGGAACGCCTTCGGCTCCCAGAAGGAGTCCTTCGAGGCGGATATTGAGGTGAAGGGATTCGCATCTCCTTACCGGGGCGTCTTCATAAGGGCACCTGCCATAGTCGGCTGGTCCCGGGACGTGGAGGTCCTGGCTAAGATCGATGACGCTGCGGTGGCGGTGAGGCAGAGCCGCCTTTTGGGGCTCGCCTTCCACCCAGAGCTGACGGCGGACGGCAGGTTCCACGATATATTTTTAGGGATGATCCGGGAGGTGAAGACCGATGTTGGGGATAGAAGATGAGTTTGTAGAGAGGTCCTTCGAAGAGATGGAGGAGGATATGAAGAGGCTGGCGGAGGAGTCGCAGCGGCTCAAGGAGGAGGCTTCTGAACTGTTGAGAAGGTCTGACGACCTCCGGATACGATCGATCGACCTGCGGCCAGAGGATCCGGCGGCCGCTGAGGAGATGTGGCAGGAGTCCGAGGAGCTCAGGGTCGAGAGCAGGGAGATGGTGAGGCTCGCCGTAGATAGCGCCCTCCAGGCTGGAGACATAAAGCACCGGATAGAGATCCACGATCAGATCGTGGCGGTGGTGGACAGGGCCGACGAGATCTGGAAGGGGGCTATAAGGGCCGCAAGGCCCTAGTTCACTCTTCCCCTAGTCCTCGAAGGTTATCCTCCTCTGGGTCTCGAAGGTCCCGCTCAGCTTCTGGTCGGCTTTTATCCTCTTGTTGAAGCTGGAGTACTCGGTTCTGGTCCCCCATATCCCTTCGAAGGCCTGCTGGGTGTTGAAGAGGAGGACGTTATCCGCACTGTTGACCGAGGATATGGTACCGGACTCGCTCTTCTCAAGGGTGGTGGCGTTGAACCGCTCAAGGACGCTCGCCCCCATACCGCCGTGGAAGCCCGGAGATTGCATCAGCTTCGATCCCTTTAAGACCCCCTGATCAAAGACCAGAAGGCGGCTGTCGGTTATGTTGACTACGGGATTTCCTCTGTTTATCTTCTTATCGGACTGCATCTCTATCGATCCGCTGCCGTCGAGGACCTCCCTGTATAGGGCCGACGATTCCCTGAACTCGTTTTTAATGGAGACGTCACCCCTCCCGATGACGGTCGTCGACTCGACGAAGAGCATACCGTCACCCCTCATCTCCGTCTTCTTCTCTTCCCTCGCCGGGGCCGTTGGGACGTCTTCCTGGACGAGAGGGCCCCTCTCCTGGCTAGGGACCACTCTTGGCCCCTCTTCAGGGGGCTTGCTGGACCAGAAGAGGATGTACGGGCCGTCTTCGGCCCATCTCTCACCGTCGCTCACTCTGACGAAGACCGCCATGTAGGTTCCTGGAGCCTGGCCAGGGATCTCGTAGCTCCAGTAGCCTTCTTTAGCGTCTCCATCCTCGAGCTTCATCTTCTGGGAGTTGATCCTGTTGACGTCGCTTAGGTCCATCCTGCTGACGGTGGCGCTGGGTATGTTCCAGAGCATATCCACCGATCTGATACCTATATCGTCGGTGGCGTGGACCACCACCATCACCGGAGTCCAGGCCGTCGGATCCGGTGGGAACGCCCCTACGTCGATGATCTTCGGGGGTCGGTCGATCTCGATGGTGCCGATATCGCCTACCGTGAGCCTGATGTTCTTGGCCGGCGACCTGGATAGGGTGGCCCTCTCCTGGGCCGGGCTCCCTGCCGGGGCCGATGCCCCGGCGTAACCGGGCGAGACCTGGGCGGCGATCTGGCCGCCGGGGATCCCCGACACCCCTCCCGCCTCGGCCACCTTGGCGGATGCCTCCAGGGCAGACCTGGGGTCGGCGCTCTCGCGACCGACAGGGGTCGATGGTCCCGTTATGGCGGGAGAGATCCCGGCGGGGGAGGAGAGGGACGAGAAGGGGTCGCCGGAGGCGGATGCGTAGCCAGCACCGCCTCCGGGCATCGTCGATGGAGACGATAGGTATGAGGTGGCGGGGGCGCTGGACGAGTAGGTGTATCCTCCAGTCCCCGGCGGTGTCTCCGGAGATCTCCCCGGAGATGATAGATATGACGAAGCCATCCCGCCGACTGAGGATGGGTGTCCAAGAGCCCCGGTCTCCTTCCCTGAGGCCGCCCCTACCGGAGAATAGGCGTACCCTGAGGCCTCGGGGACCGTCTTCCCGGAGGCAGGGGACGCCAGGGTCTCCCCCGTCGACGGCGCTTGCCTCGCCCCCTCCGGAAGGGCGCTACCTGGGGAGAGGGGCGGATCCACCCTCTCGCCGCCCTGGGCGGCGTGTAGAGGACCCTGGGCCGGGGTGGCATAAAGCCCAGTCTCCCGTACTCCGGCGGAGGCGTATCCGGCCTGCGATCCTTCAGGGAAGGCGTCCTTGATGGAGGGCCCGGCCCTGGAGCCATCTTTCTTCATCCTGAACTCCTCCAAGATCTCCCGGAGTCGGTTCAAGAGGCCTGCCACCCCATAGCCCCCGTCTTCGCGGAAGGCGGGGTCGTCTCTTCTCTCCTCCCCACCCTCATAACCCGCCGACTCCTCCACCAACTCTTCCGCCGGGACGGACCCGGCCGAACCACGGCCTGATACCGCAGGTGCGGAAGGATCGGGCTGCTCCGGGGGATGGTCCTTCCGGGGGTAGGTCTCCGGCTCTTTCACCACCACCCGGAGGACGTCGGTGTCCCTCACCGACGTCCTCTCCTTCGTGAAGCCTTCGGCGGTTATCTCCTCCTCTATATCCGACGACGCTTCTATCCTCTTAACCACCGTCCTGCTGGATCCGGGGGAGATGTAGTCTATCGTCCCAAGATGCTCCAGGGAGGAGGTCATGATGAAGGTGCTGAATATCGGGGCATCTCCCCGGTTCTCGACGGTGGAGACGACTTCGACGGTCCCGCCGGGGGCTGTCTGGGCCGGTTCGGCCCTGACGGTGAGGGATATGGAGGCGGAGACGATCTCCACCCCCACCTCCCGGGAATCTCTCCAGACCTCCCCTCTGGAGTCGGTCCCTGCCGCCTCGAGGCGGAAGGTGGTGTTCTTCTCGGCGAGGAAGTCGATGGTCACGACCTTGAAGTCTCCGGCTTCCAGCCTCCCGACCCTCTCGAGGGTTCCAAGGCTCTTCTCCGAGAGGGTCACGTCCCTGAGGACGTCGTCACCGGTGTTGGTCACCACGAAGGTGAGGTTGAAGGGCCTCTTCTGGCTCACCTCCACCCCGGAGGGCTTGACGCTGAGGCCGATCCCCGGAGATACCACCCTGATCTTCAGGGCTTCTGTTGCGAATACCGTCTCGCCTCCGGCGGTCCTCCCTTCGGCCCGGCCCATGACCTGCCGGCTCTCGCCGGCGAGATGGACGGTGGATACCGGCATCGAACCGCCGGCGGGGACGGCGGGGAGCCTGAACCTGCTCATCCCCTCCACCTCGAAGGTGACGTCCAGAAGGTCCACCTCTCCGGAGTTTCTTATCGTCCAGACCACCTCCGCCGCTTCTCCCGGATAGACGGCGACCTCTCCGGGATCGACGGTCAGATGAAGCCCCGGGGCCAGGAGCTGAAGTGTCAGAACCATAGACCTCTGGAGGCGGAACCCGGCAGAATCGATGGCTTCCGCCCTGACCACGTCTTCGAGGCTCTCGTCGAGGGTGGTGTTCCTGGTGAGGACCCTAACTTCGCCGGGCCTCAGGACCGGGATCCTCCCTATCTCGCCGATCTCGTCAGAGACCCTCACCTCTGAGAGGGGGTCGTCGCCGACGTTCTCCAACCGGACGGCGATGGAGATCCTCTCCCCCCGGGAGATCTTCTCGGGTTCCTTGTAGACCTCGACCTTCAGGTCTGGCGATATCGCCACTATATCGAGGGTGGCCTCGTCGGAGAGCTCCGGACCTGTCTCTCCCCTGGCCCTGGCGGCGGCCGTGAGGTTGAGGTTTCCATCAGCTATGACCGCCCCTTCCAGGGGGAGGCCGTCTCCGGGGGCGAGGCGGGGGGCGGTCGCCGTCTCATCGCCGCATCGTAGGTCCAGATCGAAGAGGCTCGCCGTCCCTCGGTTGACGGCGACGGCCCTGTAACCGACCGTATCCCCCCGGTGGACTATGGTCCTGTTGACCTGGAGGGTGACGACCAGCTTCGGCGAGCCGGCTTCCCTCTCCATTCCGGCCGGAGGGGCGATCGCCTCACCGCTCCCAACGGCCGAAGGGGTGGGAAGGCCGGTGAAGAGGTCGAGATCGGCGAAGTCAAATCCCGCATCAAACAAGGGGTCGTATCCCAATCCCTGGGGTTGGGGGCTTCTGCTTCTGACGTCGCCGCCCTCGGATCTCGCGCCGAAGAGGTCGAATCCGGCGTCGATCTCATCGAAGCTCAGTTCAAAGCCCATCTCCTCAAAATTCGGGACAGGCCCCGGGGATGGGGCGGAGGAGGAGCCGGACCTGGTGGTCTTTCGGGACGGAGCCGTCTTTGGGCCGGTGGCCTCGGGGCGGAGTATCACGTCTCCTGTAACCGTCCTTCCACCAGATGAGACCGCTGAGACCTCGATAGGTCCCCGGGGGTCCTCCCCCCGCGGGCTCGTCCGGGTGAGGCTCTTCGACTCTCCCGCACCCAGCCGGGCGAGGATCCCGAGGGTGGCCCCATCCCCATCTTTGATGGTGACCCGGCTGAGAGGCTCGTGGCCGCCGTTCGCGATCCTGTACTCGGTGGTGGCGGTCTGGCCTGATGAGCCAGAGGCTGATATGACAGTGACGGAGAGGTCCGAGCTCTTGGCAGCCACCGTCAGGGATCTCTTATCTGACGCCTTCTCACCGCCATCGCTGGTCCCGGCGGCTACAACCTCCGCCGAGAGGTCTTCGGCTATCGTCAGGGTTCTTGAGAAGGTCTTCGACTCCCCGGGGGAGAGGTCCCCGGCCTCGACGGCGAAGCCCGGACCGTTTATTTCAACCCCCCTCAGGGGGGATTTGCCTCGGTTGGTGACGGTCATCCTCACCGTCGTCCTCTCCCCCGGCCTGACGGCGGGGGGGTCGGCTCCCACCGCCAGCTCCATCTCGGCGGAGGTGGACATCGTCCTCAGCCTGCGGTCATCTATCGGGATCGACCTATCGAAATCGAGGTCCGGGATCGAGATACCCTCTCCGGGGAGGCCTACCTGGAGGCGGGCCTCGGCCCTGCAGATCTCCACGTCCCCGCAGGTCGCCACCACCTCGAGGCGGGTGCTGGTGGCGAGGGGCGGCGTGGTCCTGGAGAGGGTGACCGACTCCCCCTCCGGGAGGCGGGCTACGAACCCCGCCTGTCCGAAGTTGTCCCTCACGGAGATATCCGTCAGGGCCAACTTCCCAGAGTTTCTAAGAGTAATGGTGTAACTCGTCGGTTTACCCTGATCCACCAGGATCTGGTCCAGTTCCAGGAAGATCTCCGGCCCACCGTCGCAGCTCGAAAGAAAGGGGATCGAGAAGGGAAGAGACCAGGCAGAGGCGAGGGGAAGGGAGAAAAAAATTAGGATGAGGCCAGCTAGACATAGAAAACGAACAGCTCCGCCCCATTCGGGGGATATATTTCTGCAGCCGCCCTTCATAAGCTCCCCCTGAGCAAACGTTTTATTGTTTTTCTTCTATAAAGGAATTTCGGAACAATTAGGCGGGAATCTCATATATAAGAATGAGATCTCCATCGACCCTCTGGGATACCGGGAGATCATTTAAGATATTAATATGATGATATGAACCTCTCCGAGGGTATCTTTTATAAGTTTGGACTGATATAACTCCTTGATGGACCCCCTAGCCGCCTTCGTCCTGGCCATCCTCCTGGTAGCCCTCCTGACGGTGAAGACGGGCCTCTCCCCTTTCCTAAGCCTCCTCGTAGCCTCCCTCGTCTACGGCCTCCTCTTGGGGATGGGGCCGGATCTCATCGGCTACATGACGGCGGGGCTCGCCCGGATATTCTCCGCCCTCGCCATCATCGTCTTCTCGGGGTCGGTGATCGCCGAGCATCTGAGGAGGTCGGGGGGTGAGGATAGGGTCGTTTCAGACCTTCTCTCCCTCGTCGGGAGGAAGAGGGGGTCCCTCGCCTCGGGGCTATCGGGATACATCGTCGCCCTCCCGGCGATGTGCTCCATCACCTCTTACATGATCCTGGAGCCGGTGGTGAGGGAGATGGGGCGGAAGGCCGGGGGGCATGAGAGGAGGTTCCTCTTCTCGGCGGCGGTCTTCTCCATCATATCCTTCAACCTCGTCTACCCGTCGCCGGTACTGGTCACCCTCACGGGGTCTCTTGCGGTCTCTCCGGCGGAGGCGCTGAAGTTCGGCCTGCCCCTATCCTTCCTCCTCTTCGCCCCCGTCCTTCTCTGGCTCTCCCGGTTCCCCGTCGTCGGGGTGGCCCCCCCTATAGAGGAGGGTCCGGCCCCTTCTAGGCTCGTATCCTGGGCCCCCCTTATCCTCCCCCTGGCCATGATCCTCCTGGGGGTCCTCCATCCGGCTGCCTGGTTGGTGGGTTCGCCGGATGTAGCCCTCCTCTCGGGGGCTCTCCTCTCGGCAGCCCTGGCAAAGAAGGAGGCGGGAGATATGATCAAGAGGGCGACGAGGAGGGCGGGGACGATCATCTTCGACCTCTGCGGCGCCGGAGCCTTCGGATACGTCGTCGCCCAGGGCGGCATCGGTCCCGAGCTATACGCCACCCTCGGGCCGGTCGTCCCCGTCGTCCTCCTCCCCTTCTTGGCGGCCTCCCTGATACAGCTCGCCCAGGGGTCGAGGGTGGTGACGGTGGTGATCGCCGCCGAGATGATGAGGGGATACCCCCTGGAGCCGGTCACCCTCCTCTTCCTCATCTCCGCGGGGGCCTTCGCCCTATCGAGCTTCAGCGACCCCTACTTCTGGCTGGTGAAGGAGACGACCGGCTCGGACCTGAAGGAGGCGCTCCTCTGGTACACCCTCCCCCTCACCCTCTGCGGCCTCTTGGTCTTCGCAGCCGCCGCCCTCCGGTGGCACCTCCTCATATGACCCCGTCCCTCCGCCCCCCGCCGCTGGGTCCGGGGATGGAGTTGGAGGGTTCGACGGACGCCGATGACGATGAAGATGACGATGCGGATGCGTGGGCCTCCCGGACCGCCTGGACGATCTCCACCCCACAGGAGAAGGAGAGGTGGGAGGGGCAGGAGCAGTCGGAGGAGCCGAAGCCCCGGACGGAGGGAAACCCCTCCCCAATCCTCCGGGCGATGGAGCACTCCAGGTCCTCTCCCGTCGGGGTCGCCACCACCTCCTCCAGCTCCGCCAGGGGGAGGAGGCGGTCGATGTGCCACCTCCTGGTAACGTTCACCCCCTCCATCACCGCTATGTGGCGGAGGACCCGCTTGAAGCCGCCGGTCCCCCGGGCCGAGCCGGTGTAGGCGTACCAGCCGGCCCTGAAGGTGACCGGTCCCAGGGATCCGACCTCGACGATCGCGTCGCCGCGGAGCCGCAGGACGATGGTGTAGATCCCCTTCTCTTCAGGATCAAAATCGCAGGGTACGCATCTAGGAGTCACGGTTCTCCTCTCCCGGCAGGTTAATCCCGAGGAGCCTGATAAATTTGCCGGATTCGCCGGAGACGGTGGTTAAAGAGGTTCGCAATTGGCTTTTAAAGGGTGGAGGCGGACCTCACAGCGAGGGAGCCGATCTCTGGATCTCTAACATCTCCGGATTTCTATCCAGGGCCCGCCGGCCGCGATCAGGCAGGATCGATAGCCTCCGCCACCAGGTCTATGAGGTCGATCACCTCAACCCCGGCGCCGGCGTCCCTGAGGTTCCTGATGCAGAGGGGGCAGCAGGATACGATGGCATCGACGCCGACCGGCACGTCCTGGAGCCTGAGCTTGGCGATCTGGAGGGATAGGTCGGGGTATCCGGCCCGGACGCCGCCTCCGCCGCCGCAGCACCGGGCATCCTCCCGGCTCCTCTTCATCTCGACGAGGCGGCAGATCGCCTTTATCACATTCCGGGGGGGGTCGTAGATCCCGGCGTGCCTTCCCAGGTGGCAGGGGTCGTGGTAGGTGACGGTCAGGTCGAGCCGCCTTGGTCTGAGCTCCGAGAGCCGCTCGGCGAGGAACTCGGGGACGCTCACCACCTCAAACTCGGGGGGGTAGTACCTCTGAAGGGTCGAGAGGCACCCGGCGCATCCGGTGATGATCGTCTTCGCTTTCATCTCCCGGATCTGGCGCAGGTTCTCGTCGATGACCTTCTCCGCCGGGGAGCCGGTCCTGATGAGGGGAGAGCCGCAGCACCACTCCTTCGGGAGGAGGGAGACGCCGAACCTCCGGAGGATATCGAAGGTCTTGGCCGCCACCTCCGGGTAGCGGTAGGAGTCGAGGCAGCCGACGAAGTAGACGGCCGCGGCCTTATCTTTAATGGCGCCGGCGTCCGAGAGCCAGGCGAGCCTCTCGCCGGCCTCGCCGAAGGTGTTGCCGCTCTCTGCCACCTTCGTCCTGAAACCGGCCTGGGCCTCGGTCATTATCCCCTGGGAGACGAGCCCCTTCCTCGCCGCCTGGACTATCAGCGGCGGGTTTGCCCCCGCGGGGCAGCTCGCGGCGCAGATCCCGCAGGTGGTGCAGGTGTTGAGGCTGTCTAGGACGGAGGCGTCGGGGGCGAGCCCTTCGCCGAGGGCTTTCGCCACCATGATCCGGCCCCGGGTATTTCGAGACTCCCAGCCGAGGACCTCGAAGGCGGGGCAGACTGACCGGCAGGTGCCGCACCGGACGCAGAGCTCGATCGACCGGGAGTCGGTCTTCATTTCGTCCTTCGCCCGGATCCCGGCCTCTCTCCTCTCCTCGCTCATCCTCATCCTTCGCCTCCCGAGGGCGGTCCATAGTCATCGTCGAGGCCGAGCTTTCCGGGGTTCATAATCCCTTTCGGGTCGAGGGCCCGTTTTATGGCCCTCATCACCGATATCGCCCCCTCGCCCAGCTGTTCATTCATGTACTCCGACCGGGCGGCGCCGATCCCGTGTTCGGAGCTGACCGTCCCCCCGAGGCGGATCGCCGCCCTGTGGATGGCGTCAGCCGCCCCGGCGAGCCTCGCCCACTCACCGTCATCCAAGACGTCGATGAAGAGGGCGACGTGGAGGTTTCCGTCGCCGATGTGGCCGTACTTCATCGCCGGGATCCCGAACCGGTCCGAGATCTCCGAGACCTCCCTTCTCATCGCCGGGATCTCCTTGATGGGGACGCCGACGTCCTCGCCGACGTAGATGCGGCTCTTCGTCGGGTCGAGGCGGGAGACGGCCGCCCCGACGAGCCGGCGAGCGGCCCAGATCTCCTCCATCTCCCCCGCCCCGGAGGCGGTCGCCACCGAAGCGGCCCCGGGGGCAGCCGAACATAGGGCGGCGATCTCCGCCGCCGCCTCGGCCGCGGCTCCCTCGGACCCGTCCACCTCGAAGAGGAGGACGTCGCCGTCCGGGAGCCTGAGGGAGGGGTCGCACCGCCGCAGGACCGCCACCGTCATCCTGTCCAGGATCTCGCAGGCGGAGGGGACGATCCCGGCGGCGAAGGTGGCGGCGACGGCCTGGCCTGCCTCCTCCGCCGAATTGAAGGAGGCGATGACGAGGCGGCGGGCCTTGGGCAGGGGCGCGACCCGCAGGACCGCCCCGGTGATGACCCCCAGGGTCCCCTCCGAGCCGATGAATAGCCTCGTCAGGTCGTATCCCGCCGCCGCCTTGAGGGTCCGCGAGCCCGTCCTGACGACGGAGCCGTCTGCCAACACCACCTCCAGGTCCAGGACGTAGTTACGGGTCGTCCCGTACTTGACGGACCTCATCCCGGAGCCGTTGTTGGCGATGAGGCCGCCGAGGGTGCAGAAGTTCGCCGAGCCGGGGTCCGGCGGGAAAAAAAACCCGGAGGGCTTCAGCGCCTCGTTGAGCCGCGCCTGGACTACCCCCGGCTCGACGACGACGGCCAGATTGGCGAGATCCATCTCCACGATCCGGTTCATCCCCGACATGTCGAGGACGATCCCGCCCCGGACGGCGACGGCACCGCCCGCCAGGCCCGTCCCCGCTCCCCGGGCGGTGACGGGGACGCCTTCGGCGGCGGCCAGTTCCACCACCATAGAGACCTCCGCCGTCGAGAGGGGGCGGACTACGTAGTCGGGCGTCCCCGAAACCATCGAGGCGTCGGAGGAGTAGCAGAGCCTCTCGGCGGGGGAGGCCGAGGCTCTATCGCCGACGATATCGCGGAGCTTCTCGATAATATCCATGGGAGACCTCATAATCGGGAGAATTGCGGCGCCGAAGGGCGGGCGGAGTCGGAGGAGGGATTCCGTCGGGGGGATATAATAGGGTGTCGATATGGCTTCATTTGGGTTTAGTTGGATAAATGTCTCACAACTCATTTAACTAAGAGAGAATGTATATCTTTTTTTGTTCCATAGTATGTTTGGACTATGTCGATGGAGGATTCTATTTGAGAACAAGGCAATTTTCGATCAACGAGCCGTAACCTTTTATACCTGAATTGGTTGTAGGACTGATACATAGTCAGAGGGATGGGAGATCACTTTGAAATATGACCCCGCGAGATTGGACCCGATCTTATATGATAAATGGTTAAAGGAGTCTCCCAAGATAATTGAGGGTGGCCCCCTAGAGCTTACGGTCTGCGATGGATATGGCGAGGATGATGATGCCTATAATTTAGAGTCTCATAAAATCTCGTCCCAAGTACTAGATTTTTCTAGCTCCAAATATCTATACATAATGGGGTTCCACGAAAAATTCGAAGGATTTAAGATTTATGTAAATATTAAAGATAAATTTTTGGATAGGTTCCTGTTAATGTGCCACCAATTCCACGACGGTCCCTTTGAGACGGAGGATGGTAGACATTTTAACAACCACCCACATTTTCACCAAATAAGATATTTCAGAAAGAGATCTACATTTGAAACCGAGACTCGTAGCCGAGAAGCGAGAAAGACATATGAGGTCCCCTCTTCACTATATGAAAATATGGACTCGATACGACTTTTGGAAGCATTCTTGGAACATTATTATTTCGATGATGGATTTGATGGTGAAATTAAGACTATATCTAGCGACCACTTCCAAACGGAATTGGGGGATTTTAAAAGAAATGGTTGAGGTGGCTCGATGAACGAAATACAAAAGTCCAATTTCATATTGATACGAGAGGCAATATGCAACAGCATTAGCTGCTCACCAGTTAGGTACGGAGCGATCAAGGTAGTAACACCGTTCTTAGATTGGCTGGGCGAATCTGTATCGATATATATAACTGAAGATGGAAATGTGACCGATGGTGAAAGGACGCTAAATCAAATCAAAGCATTAAGAGCATATGACGAGTTTGTAGAATGGCCGGATCGGGTCGACTATTTCGCAGATTATAATATTAATCCGATTGGTAATAGTTTGGATATTCAATACTTAGATTCGCCAGAAGACATATTGAGGTATATTCAAGGCGTATCTAGACTACCAATGCTGTTTGAAGCAAATCCGAAATCTGACAAAGAGGATCGATTTCCAACTATCGTAAGAAATGCTACCATGGAATATTTAATGAATGAATACCCAAATCGTCCCAGTGTTGATGCTTTTCAATGGGCAAATAAGCTGTGTCGTCCTTATTTGATACCAACAAAGACTGGTATTAAAATTCACAGCGATATGCACCCAGTTAATAAGAATAAAAATGTTCAAATTATTGGTATGGCTAATGCGACTAAATCGGCTAAAGATGCACACGTAGCTTCAAAATTATACAATTCTTTATATTGGAAGAAAACCAATCGTATGGCAACGACTATTGTGGTTGTTAGTGATATTTCAATATATTCTGAGGATTCACAGAGCGCCATGCAAGAGGAAGCCAATCCACTAATCCAAATAAAAGATGGAAAAATCGCTCAAAAGATGTTGGCAATAGAAGTTGCAGAAGCATAATTGAACCCTTTTTTTGTTTTATCTCCATTACTCGCAGCTACAAAACCCTCCCCAGCACCGGAATCCGCCTCAGCACAAGCTCGCTCGCCACAAAGCAGAGCGGCACCGCCACCGCCGCCGCCACCGCGAACTTGGCGAGGGGATGCCACGAGAAGCCCCGCAGGGAGGCGGTGACGAGGATCAGGATCACCGGGTGGAAGAAGTAGACGGCGAAGCTGTTGTCGGCCATGAACCGGGCAAGCCTCCCGCCGGAGTTGAAACGCTCCCGGAATATGACGACGATGCCGAGGCAGGCCCCCACGCAGAAGAAGGCCTCCCAGAGGGCGTAGGCGGCGCTCTGCCAATGCAGGCCGCCATTGATCATCGATATCTCGCCATCAGCCCCGATCCCGAAGAGGAAGAGGGCGAGCCAGAAGGCGGTCCCGCCGACGAGGGCGGCCTTCAGCCAGCCGATCCCGAAGGGATAGGAGA
>CP086218.1:1683129-1702054 GCA_020844795.1 Methanothrix sp.
AGGTCTTGAATCTCCTTTTTTCTTTATAGACAGACCATCGGAGGGGTGGGTGACCGGGGTATCATCTTAGCAATATTTATATGTGATATCGAAGAAAGGTAGATCCAATTGGAAAAGGGGAGTAAAGAGATATGATGTGGGGTGACTTGTGATGAGATATCCTCCTTTCGGCACGGCAGCTCTATCGATTCTGGTCTTGACGATGGCGGCGACATCGGCCTTCGGGTCTGTCGAGCAGTTGCATTACGGATCGAAGGTAAAGTTGAATGATGTGGACGAGGGAAGGGCCTTGAGCCCCTTCAACTTGGGTCCTGAGTTCGCCTTCTGGGATACCGGAATAGTAGGCGTCTTCGACAGGGAGGACGTCGTCTACATAAATATCGATCCGAGGAGCGATAAGGTCAGCGAAAATGACATCCGCCTGACTCCCTTCGGTGATCTTCCCGCGGGTTCCCAGGTGGGGAAGGCCGACAATGATATAGGCAAGCCCCTCACCAAATTCGGGACCGGCAACGTCCCCAGGGCAGAGCTACGGTTCCTCGATACCGGGGGCGATTGGGCCTACAACCTGGATGACCCGATATACCTGAACGTGGTGCCTGGGGAGATAAATTCCAACGACGTCAGGATCACCAACTACAAGGGCTTTCCAGCCGGGAGCAGGGTCAACGATACAGACCCGGACAACGGCCTCAAGACCCAGACCCTCCCCGGGATGCTCAGCTTCTTCAACAGCAACGGCAACATCAACAACGCAGGGTACGCCATCTATGATAGAGGGGATGTAGTCTACTTGGACACGCAGCAACCCTTCTATGTGGTGACGATCAACGACGTCAGGCTCTCGATGTGAAGGTAGGTTCGATCTCGATCTTGAGGTCGGACCAATATTATTTTTACTCAAAAATCTTCAGATATCAGATGGGGCTTGAGAGCGGCTTTTGGCCCCCCCGGCATCATCTCCGGTTCTGGAGGAGGTTAAGGGGGATCTGGTCCTCATCCGATGACGTCTCTTCGGGGACGTAGACGACCATCCCGTCCTCCAGCCGGTAGGCGGTCCCCATCTTCGTCCCCTGACCACCGGCTATCTTATCGGTCATATTTAGCACCTGGATCCTCTCCATATCCTTGATGATGATCTGCATGTTGGGGTCTCCAGGGTTCTTGACGATGGTGACGCTCGCCTCGGGGGTGAGAAGCTCCGGAATGTTGTAGGATATGACCAGAGCCAGGAGGAGGGCGATGGCGAAGACCATGGCGGCGTCGAAGAGGTTGGCAACCCCGTTCATGGGGTCTTCTTCGGACTCGTCCAGCATCCCAGTTCTGGTCCGGCCTCTTCCGCCGGCCTTGCCGACACCTCCGACCTCTCTCATCCCGACGCCTCGATCCCTCCTCCGAGGAAATTTCTCCTGGACCTCTCGCTCGAAAGAATCTCCACCGCGTACTCGAGATCGCTTAAGTCCTGCCGGTACCACCTGTTTCTGACGACGAATACCCCGTAGCAGATCCCGCCGATGGCCAGGCCTATCACCGTCGTCGAGAAGGCGATCACCAGGCTGTCGGCCATCTGCTGGATATCCCCCTGAGATAGGCTGATCAGGGCGGGGCCCATGGGGATGAGGGTCCCCATCAGCCCGAGCATCGGCCCCACCCGAACGCCGATCTTGATGGGCTCCAGGGCCTTCGCCATCCCAAGCTCTGAATCCTCCAGGGACTTCGCGATCCTCGCATCGAAGAGGTCCCCTCCGAGAGAGGAGACGACGTCCCGAAGGGCCTCTGATATCCGGGGGTTAGACCTGTAACCCTCCACCGCTGAGACGGCCCCTTCGAACCGTCCAATTCTTGCCATCTCGGAGGCCTTAGAACAGGCCCTCTCCAGCTCTAATAGGTCTCTCTTCCGGGAGGTGTACTCGGAGATTGTGGAGCCCAATAGGGCGAGGGACCATCCAAAGATGAGGAGGAGCGCCAGTATGACGGGGTATAGAAGCGCCGTCGATAAGACGAAGAGGACGTGGACGACCTCGACGTAGACGCTCAAAGGCGTACCCCCATCCTGCTGCCGACGAAGCCTAAAGCGATCAATCCGAGGATCAATAAGTACGATGGTAAGATCTCGGAGGTGGGGATCGTGATCGGAACGAAGGGGGTCGCCTGGGACTTTAAGTAGGCGGGTATGAGAAGGATGGAGAGGATGTAGAAGAGGCCGACGAAGATCATGGCGTTCCCCAGGGCAGAGGGAGCCCTGCCCATCCTCCCTATGGCTGGAGAGAGGGTCGCGATCGTAGCGAAGAAGACGAGCCCCACTCCGGCGCCGACCTTCCAGCCCGGTATCCCCAATAGGCCAGAGAGAGCGGTGCAGGAGAGGAAGGTGGCGGCGAAGCATGCGGGACATGGGACGGATAGTATCCAGAAGGTCTTCCTGGATAGGTCGCGGCCGTTCCGGTTCCACTCTCTGGCGGTGGCGACCCCCCCCGCCACCAGGAGGAGGGCGATTCCCATGTGCATGGCGACTCCCATCCCCATGACGGAGGCTACCGCCCCCTCGGGGACGAGGGCGAGGGCTATGCCTACGAGGAGGGAGAGGAGGAGGTAAAGCGATGCGATGGAGAGGGTCTCTATTCGGCTGAGGCTGGCAAAGCCGCAACCCAGGCTGACCTTCAGCGCGAAGATTATGATCCCCACCAGAACTCCAGAGGCTGCAAGCCATGCCATATCCAAGGACCCTCACCTGCCAAACTTAAATGGAATTAACTCAAATTTGATGGATATAACCTTTGCGCAAAGGAAGATGCTCAAATTCAATCAAAATTGTCTGATCGCCGGTGAACCCTCCGGAGGGGTCGACCGGAGACGGCCCCAGGGTGGGGAGGAGGAGCCTGCTACCTCCTCCTGTACCCCGCCCCTATCGCCAGAAGGATGAAGAGGACGAGGACGATCCCCATGAGGGGCGCTCCGGATATGGAGGGGGCGCCCCCCTCCTCCTGGAGGCTCTCCATC
Source organism: Methanothrix sp. (assembly GCA_020844795.1). Taxonomy (GTDB): domain Archaea; phylum Halobacteriota; class Methanosarcinia; order Methanotrichales; family Methanotrichaceae; genus Methanocrinis. The sequence continues at coordinate 1,686,127 of CP086218.1, forward strand.
ACCATCCCCGTCACCGCCACCGTCCCCGGCTCCGCCGGCTCAGGGACGGCCTGCGGCTCTCTTGAATGGTCTGATCCTATGCCGCCGGGGTGGGTCTCGTTGGAGGCTTGGGGGGCGGACGTCTCCTGGATGTATGGATGCCTGGAGGAGCCGCCCCTCCCCGTCGTGACCGTCGGCGAGACCATCGGCTCCGTCCCCGTGAGGATCCCCTCCATGTACTCTCTGAGGAGGAGGTTTCCGCAGGTGTGATGGCAGCAGGCGACGCCGTACTCGGCCTCCGACCTCTCAAACTCCTCCGCCAGCTCCCTCTTCACCTCCTCGGAGGGGCTCCAGCGCCCCTTCCTCGCCGCCTCCAGCATCCTCGCCGTTATGGCCTGGCGTGCCCAGGGGTTGTTCTCATCGAAATAATCCTTGAGGCCCATATCGTACCTGTCGTTGACGTATATCTCGTGGACCTCCTTCCACATCGTCTCGGTCACCAGCTCGGGGACGGTGACGTCCCAGCCCCAGAGGTGCTCGACGAACTTATCCATCTCCCTCGCCCCCGAGTAGCCCTCTTCCATCATCCCCCCGATCCACTTGGGGTTGTAGTAGCGGGACCGCAGCTCTCTATAAAAGAAGCCTCGGATCGGCTCGACTTTCCCTTCCCGGCTCTTGTCCCTGGCGTCGGTGACGTAAAGGGGCGGGGTCTCCCCGGTGACGGTCCTGACCGCCAGAGCTATCCCTCCCAGGTACTGGTAGACGTCGTCGTTGTCGAGGAAGCCGTAGAGGTTAGAGTTGGTGTGGTGGACCGCCGCCTCCACCTCCGCCAGGTTTCGCCGGTAGAGGTCGATCTGGACCGCTTCGTAGCTCTTCCCCGTGGAGGTCTTGCTCCCCCAGACGTCGTCGCCGTAGAGGTACGACATCTTATCGATGAAGAGGTTGCCGAGCTTCGAGTCGTCCTCCCAGGTGTCGCTGGCGGATACCGGCCCTTCGAGGTTGGGGCCGTAGGATCCGGCGGCCTCGAGAAAGATCCTGCTGGCGGAGAGAAATTCGGCGTCCTCCTCGGAGTAGTCTCCCGTCGCCAGAAGCTCTGACCTGATCTCCTCGGAGTTCTCCCTCACGTAGTTGGGATAGTCGGTCGCCGAGTCGTTGGCGGCGAGGCGGATCGCCCGGTCGATCAGCTGGAGCTTCTCGGGGAATAGGTCCCGGTGGAGCCCCGAGGGTACGACCACCACGTCTACCCGGGGTCTTCCGAGCATGGATAAGGGCGTAAGCCGGACGTCGGAGACGCCGCCGTAGGAGTCCCAGACCGGCTCTGCCCCCACCAGCCTCAGGATCTCGGCCTCGACGATGCCGTGGTCGGTCATCGCCCAGGCCCAGAGGACGACGGCGAGCTTTCGGGGATAAGTCCCGTTATGCTCCTCCCGGTAGACCTCGATGAGATCCTCCGCCAGGGCAGAGCCCACCGCCCAGGCTGCAGGGGTGGGGACCATCCTCGGGCTTATGGAGTGGAAGTTCCTCCCCGTCGGAAGAACCTCGGGGTCCCTTATCGGATCGTCGGCAGGGGATGGGGGGGTGTATTCGGCCTTTGTGGCGTTGACGAACCGGGGGATCTCTTCGGCAGAGGAGGAAAGGCCACCGGCGTAAAAAAGTCCCCTCTCCAGTTGGAAGGTCAGGTTCTCCGATGAGAGAAGCGACGATTCGTTCTCCGAGAGGTTCGATCCGGCCACCATCACCGCCTCTTCGGGAGATCTTCCGTCGAGGATGACATCGGATAATAGAGAGAGAGAGAGGACCTGCAGCTCCTCTTCCTTGTCGAGGCGAGAGGGGTTGGGGTAGTCCTCATATCCGATCGCCAGGGCCACCTCCTCCTTGAACGGTCGGCCGAGCATCGACTCGACGAACTCGACGAGGGGCGTCCCCTCCGGAGGCCTGCCGAAGGTGTGAAGGCCGTAGGGCATGAACTCGTTCTTGAGGTCGTAGAGGTAGAAAGAGAGCTCGTCGACGAACTCGTCGAAGGCCTGCGGATCGGAGAAGACCTCTTCCAGGTCCACCCCCAGATCCTCATGCAGGTGAAGCTCCCTGCACTGGAGGAGTATCTCCTCTCCATATTTCTGCTTCACGGTGGCGTTCTCGACCTGAAGGTACCCGAAGGCGGTCTCTGCGAGGTTTGTGAGGTTTCCGTAGAGCCCCGAGGCGACTATGGGAGGGGTGAGGTGGGTGATGATGACGGCAGATCCTCTCCTCTTAGCCTGAGACCCCTCGGGGATGTTGTCGACGATGTAGGGGTATATCACGGGGAGGTCTTGGATCAGGATCCCCGGCCAGCAATGGTCGCGGGATATACCGCTCTCCTTGCCGGGGGTCCACTCCTGGGTCCCGTGCTTACCGAGGTGGACGATGAAGTCGGCGTCGAAACCCTTCCTGAGCCAGAGGTAGAAGGCGATGTACTGATGATGAGGCGGTATCTCCTTATTGTGGTAGAGGATGGTGCTGTTCTGAAGCCACCCCCTCGTCGGCTGGGGGGCGAGGATGACGTTTCCAAAGGAGAGCTTGGGGATGACGAAGTACTTTCCGGTCTCGTTCTCATAGACCATGATCTCCCCGGGGGGCGGGCCCCACCTATCGGTCACCTCCTTCTGCCGTTCGGGATCGATCGTCTCAAACCAGGCGGTGTACTCCCCGGCGGGGATGAGGGTGGCGTTCCCTGCTCTGACCATCTTCTCCAGCTCTCCGGGAGCCCAGGTTCCGACGTTCGTCCCCTGGTGAGCCATCAGGTAGACGAGGTCCTGCTCTTCGGGGACGGTCCCCTCCACCCGGTAGCCGGAGCCGTTAAGCCCCTCGAGGATCTCCCGGAGGCTTCGGGGGACGTTGATGTAGGTTGCTCCCAGGTTGTCCTTTCCACCGCCGTGGTTGTAGTATATGATCGCCGCCTTCTTATCGGCGTTGGAGGTCCGGCCGAGGATCGCCCAGGATAGCGCCCTATCGGCGAGCCAATCCATCTGGGTTTCGATGGGGACGTAGAAGGTATCGTTCCTGCCGGCGATGACGATCGGCTCGATGACGCCGTCCATCTCAGGCATCGCCACCTGCATGTAGAGCTCCGTCGGATAGATCCCCGTCCCGGCCCTCCATTCTTCGGGGGTCCCGTAGTACATCCGGATGCCGTTCAATACCGGCACGTTCAGCTCTTCGAGGTCTGATATCCCCTGCTCCGGGTCGCCGTAGTTGATCCGGAAGGACTTGGTGAGGATCACGGCGTCCACCAGGGTGGACCCGTTCATGATGAAGAACCGCTTCATGGCATCGGTGTTGGAGAAGCCTATGTCGATGACGTTTCCGCCTCTCTCTTCAAGGACCCTGATAAGCCCCACCCTCTCCGGGGCTGCGATATCTTGATAGTAGGTCATGATCCCGATGGTGGGGCGGCTCTCGTCGTAGGGGTGGTCCTCCCTGCCGCGGCTCCATTCCAGGTAGGATCCCGTATCCAGGAAGACGTCCGGAGAGTCGGGATGAAATATGTAGGCCTTGGGGGTGGGGATCGGCTCCTCCACGGATAGGGGAAGGCCGCAGAACTGCGACCCCAGGTAGCCTAAGAGCCTCTTCATGTTCTCCAGGCCCCCATAGTCCCAGTACTCTTCGATCACCGGATGGTCCTCGAGGTTGACGTTCGAGAGGGCTGTGTCGTACCCTGGAGAGTTGATGGAGACCACGGGGACGCCGTCGCCCTTCGGACCCTCCAGGATGGGAAGAAGCCTCCTCGCCGTATCTCCTCCCACCATCTCCAGGAATATGAGGTCGAAACCTGTGAGGTTCCGGGATACCTCTTCGGCCGGGATCAGGGTTACGTTGAGGGGACCGTCCTTTGCCGCCTCCTCGATCACGGCCCTCTTCCCGACGACGATGAAGAGCGCCTCGGGCTTTGGCTGGTCGGTCCCTATATCGGCGCCTATCGCCGCGGAGTCGGATTGGTCGGATAGGATCTCGCCGCCGGAAGGTGCCGCCCCGAAGGCGTAGAGCCTTCCGTCGTCGGCTCCGATGAAGAGGACGCCGTCGGAGATGGAGGGGGAGGCGATGAGGTAATCCCCGATGGGGTAGGACCAGATCTCTGATCCGTCGAGGGCGTCCAGGGCGTAGACGACCCCCTGGTAGGAGCCGAAGTAGACGAGACCCCCCGCCACCAGAGGCGACGATCTGACGGGGCTGTCGACCTCTGCCCTCCAGATGAGCTCTCCATCCGTGGCGTCGCGACAGTCGAGGGCCGAGTCGTCGGACCCGACGTAGACCCTTCCTTGGGAGACGGCCGGAGACGATATGGTCCCCCTCATCGGCTCATTCCATAATTCGTCACCGGTGGCGGCATCGACGGCCACGAGGGCTTCCCGGGTGGAGAAGAAGACGGAGCCATACGCCACCGAGGGGGTGGAGGTGATGGGGGCCTCCGTCGGCAGCTTCCAGAGAGGAGCTCCCGAGGAGAGGTCGACGGAGTAGAGGGCAGGATCGCCGCCTGCGAAGTAGACCCTCCCATCGCGGCTGGCAGGAGAGGCGTAAGGGTCGGTCCTCCCGGTGGAGAGGCTCCAGACCTCGTCGCCATCGAGGTCCAGCCGGTATATCGTCCCCGAGGAGAAGGCGGTAACCAGGACCCCTTCCTCCAGGACCAGGGGTGAGGAGGCTATCCCCCACCACTGGGGATCTTCCTCAAGAGTCCTCTTCCAGACCGTCTCTCCTGTAGCGGCATCGATGGAGTAGAGGTCACCGGAGAAGGAGCCGACGTAGATCCGGCCGTCCTTCAGGGCGGGGGTCGATGCCCCGCCCTTCCCTCCGAGGGGGTTTTTCCACATAAGCGATCCGTTCCCTACGTCGAGAGAGACGATCCCCTCTTCGCCGCGGTAGGACATATCTGGCCAGGAGGAGACGTAGACCCGCCCCCCGGAGACGACGGCTCCGCCGCCGACGTAGCCCCTGGCCGTCACCTTCTCGCTCCAGAGGAGGTCGGGCCCGCCGGGGCCGGGGTAGCTGAGGTCTCCCGTCCTCTGGCCGTCACCCTGGAAGGTCAAAAAGTCCCCCATGGCTGGGGGAAGGAGGGCGGCTCCTGCGACGATGAGGAAGAGGAGGAGATAGAGAGTCCGGATCATCACGCTCCCTCCCCCCTCCCTTCGGGGCGGATCTCGCCGAAGGCCCAGACCCGGCCCCCTCCCACGGCGAAGACGATCCCATCGCTGACAGCCGGCGAGGACCCGCCGCCGGGATGGCTCCAGACCAGCTCGCCGGTGACGGCGTCGAGGGCGACGGTCCCGCCGAAGTCGTCGAAGTCGGGCTTGCCCGAGAAGATCAGGCCGTCGGCGTAGGCCGTCGAGCATCTCCAGTCACCGATCTTCTCTTCAGGGTCCGTCGACCATATGAGGTCGCCGGTGGAGGCGTTGAAGCAGTAGGTGACGGAGTCGCTGAACCCCTCGCATCCGCCGGAGATGTAGACATTTCCCAGGGCCAGAGTAGGCGTCGAATCGGTCGGAGTTATCGCCTTCCTCCAGAGGACCGCGCCGTCCCTGAGGGCGAGGGCGAGGAGGTCGCCGTCGCCGTAGAAGTTGTAGGTCGCCATGTAGACGACCCCGTCCTCTATGGCGGCCGACCCGGCGGGGGAGTTCTCGGCGTCGAGCCTCCAGATCTCCTGGCCGGTCAGAAGGTCGATACAGTAGATGACCCCCCCGAGGCCCCACTCCCAGCTTCCGACGACGACCATCCCATCGCAGACGGCTGGGGTCGACTGGGCGCTGCCTTCGACCTCGAAGCTCCATATCTCCTCTCCGGTCAGAAGGTCGAGGCAGAAGTAGTGGTGCCCATCCCAGTCGCTAGCGATGACCCTGCCGTCGACCACGGTGACCCCTCCGTTGACAGCCCCCCTCTTCGATGGGTGGGCGTACCTCCAGACCTCCCTTCCGTCCGTCGCGTTGAGAGAGATGGTATCCATGCCGGAGAAGAAGACCCTCCCTTCATGATAGGCGGGGGTGAACCAGGAACAACAGACTTCTGAGTTCCTCTCAAAGGGGGCGGTCCAGAGGACCTCTCCCGTAAATTTATCAAGAGAGACGATCTGATGGATGCCGTTGGCGAAGACCCTCCCTTCGGCCACAGCGACGGAGGAACCCGCCTGAAGGCCGAGATCTTCGCTCACCCAGAGGGTGGCGTTCGTCCCCGGAGCCGTCGAGCTGGACCTGCCAGTGTTCTGGAGATCATTATGGAACTGAGGCCAGCCGCCCTCTCCGGCGGCCCCGTCGTCATCGGATCGATCCTCGCCGGGGACGGCCTGAGCCAACGCCACCAGCAGAAGAAGGAGAGCGATCGTCTTGAGGATCTGGAGCTTAATAATGGTAGTCATTTTATCGTCCTTATCATCCTATCTTCAGGTTTATTCGTCAGATAAACGGTAGAAGTGTCCCCTCTCTGTGCCGAAGTAGACGCCACCTTGGGAGACGGCAACCCCCGCCAGGATGTAGCCGCCGTCGGGCGGATCGAACCGCCAGAGGAGGGTGGGGTAGGTGCCGGCATCCTCTATGCAATAGATCGATCCGCCGACCCGGGCGGTGGCGAAGAGGATCCGGGTCCTATCTCCTGATCTCGAAACCACCGGCGAGGACTTGACGCCAGCCTCGACCGGATAGGACCAGATCATATCCCCGGTGGCGTCGTCGATGCAGGCGAGGGCGCCGGGATGACCGTGCTCGCCGGCCCCAAGGTATACCCTGCCGTCGAGGACGGCGGGGGTTGAGGTGCTGAACCCCACGGGAGAGCTCCAGCCCCGGTTCTCAAAGGTCCCACCCTCCTCGTCGAAGCCGACCTTCCAGGCGTAGCCCCTTTCGGCCGAGAACTCGGAGGCGGTGTAGATCCAGCCATTTCTGCTGGTCGCAGAACTTCTCACCCTGCCGGCGTCCTCCCTCGCAAAGTCGATCCTCGATCCGTCATCGAGGCGGAGCTCATCGACGAGGTCCCCGTCCTGGATCCTCACACTTCGAAGGACCCCATCGTGGTCAGCGAAGACGAGGTAGTCGCCGACGACAGAGCCTCCGCACCCCAGAAACCCCACCGTCTCCGAGGTTAGGTTCCAGACCTCCGTCCCGTCTGAATGGAAAGAGAAGTACCGTTTCATCCCCTTTCCTCGGCCGCTTCCTTCCCCCAAGAAGATCCGGCCGTCGTGGCAGGTGATGGGCGCCTCGAACCTCTTCTCTGTAATATGGCGGCTCCAGAGGAGCCCTCCCGTCTCGGCGTCGAAGGCGGCGAGATCGCCGGAGTCGGTCGCGGCGAAGATCCTGCCGTCGCAGAAGGCGGGGGTCGAGGTCTGGAAGACCCAGCCGTCCATCTGGGCCGTCCACCTGACGCCTCCGCTCTCCTTGTCGAGGGACCAGAGGGTTCCGTTCCCGGCCAGAACGTAAACCGACCCTCCTACGACGACCGGCGGGACGTCGACCCTGACCAGGTCGCGATACCAGATAATCCCCGGGCTCTCCGGTACGTCGCATCCGGTGAGCCCCGAGTTCGTCGCATCCCCCTGGAACTGGGGCCAATCCGATGCCCCGGCGAGGAGGAGGGATGATATTAGAGCTGAGAAAGTGAGAGCGGCTCTAGTGACTTCGTTCATCTCGATTCGACCACCACAATTTCATCAACGTAGACCGTCCCGGATCCTTAAATCAATTTATTCTAATTTTAGGTAAATTAAGTTTATTTTAAATCTTTCGATCTCTCCTATCGAAGGCTGAGCGGCCCAGGAGATGGAGCAGGTCCGGGGTATGACCCGGAAGATGACGGTTTGAGGGATCCCGCGCCAGCCGCATCTTGGAAGGCCTGCAGATCCGGCCTTTTTGCGAGATCCGTCCATCAGGTGGAGTTGAAAGCCCCGGGCACGAAGGATCGCATTCCAGGAGGAGAGCGAACCGGTCACCGGCCGTGCTCAGGGGCCTTTCTGCCTATCCCGGTCTATGGGGTTATTGCCGTCTTGGGCTTCTGGTTCTTCAGGAGGTCTGAAGGAAGCACCGGCGTACCAGACCATATCAGTCCCCAGTTAAATAAGTTTTGGTTGAATTAAGACAAATTCATTTGATTCTAATTATGCGTATGAGTAGGCACCATTATAGGTAAAAGAGACTAAAGCTCGGGGGGAGTGTTTCGGCGGAAGAGAAAGCGAGCGGCTGCCAGGAAGGGCTGCGGGAAGCGCTGACGGCGTTCTGGTCCTTGAAAACGGGAAAAGGAGAGACTACATAAATTTGGAGAGGGAGCTCGCGGCTGGGAGGTCTCAGACTACACTATTTTAAAAAAAATCCGCGAATTTTTTTTCCTGCGGGAATCCCACCGCGACCTGCCCTCTGGATTTCGAAGATGCTGTAGTTTTGCTGATCGGTCAGCTATTTTTCCGGCGGCACCAGTAGGTTGTCGGCCGGGTATCCCAGAGCTTTGGAGACGTTGAGGAGTTGGGTCGCCGTCTTGACGATCTCCTGGCCGAAACCCGCCATGAGGATAGGTCCCAAGCCTGGTCCGCCGACGTCCAACTCGATCTCGATATCCCCCTCTATGGAGAGCCCCTCAAGAGAGCGGACCTCCCCCTCAGAGAGGAGCTTATTCATATCGCTCAGCATAACCGCCTTCCTGCTTTCTTCTTCCATGATATCACCTTTCGCATCTCTCAATCTCACGATCCAGCAGTCGGCACGTCGACCGACTGTGGTCCAGAAGTCCGGCTCTTCATGGTCTTCCGGTATCTGGGAGAGGAGCGGCATATGATATAAGGTTAATTGGATTTATGTAAAATAAACTTGATTTAATGTGGTGAGCTGACCGCCGGAGGCGGTCTGGAGCTCTTTCAAATAGGTGGGGGCTCTGGACGGATCCGGAGACCTGGACTTGGTGGCGGCAGCGAGGCCCAGGATCATTCAGCCGTCATCCCAGCTGCAGTTCTTCTTACCGATCCAACCCTAGGTTTCAGGTAGCAGTTGAGGATCTCCACGTAGTCGTTTCCCCCGGCGTTGGCGGTGGCCCAGTCCCGCCTAGACTACGGCAGCCACGTACCATCCAGTTTTGGCTTCGACTTTCGAGGAGTTGGCGTACTTGGAAACGCACTCGATCAGATTGGCAACCGAGGTTCTTCTACACTTTGATCCTGGCGGCTGGGTCTATCTCAGCAGCGGCTAGAGCGATGGAGGCCGGGTATGCAGAGGCGAGATGCTCTCCTCTCCGGGTCTGGGGCCAAGACCTCATCATCATAGTTCCGGCAGGTGAGAAGATGGCTCAACGCGAGGTGGACTTTCCCGGAGACCTCGTAGAATCGAAGCCAGTTTGCCGCCACCTTGCCGTCGCCTCCGTTCAGAACCTCCTCCAAGAAGACTTAGATCTCCTCCTTCTTGTCACCATCTTTGGAGATTAAACAGCTTGCTCCGCTTTAATCCGCCGCGTTTAGCGGCGGCGCCAGTTTGACGATCTCCTCGCAGGTGAGGTCTTTTGAGCAGTCCTTATAATCGAAGCCCCAGGCGGGCGGGCGCCATATCGGCGGCGTAAGCTCGATCTCGCCCTCAAACTCGCCGATATCGACGACGGAGCTGGCGTAGACCAGAGGACTGCTGCGACCGTCGACGGACCTGGCGTCGACGATGGCCCTGTTGAGGAACTTCCCGCTCAGGAGGGCCTCGACCGCGTAGACGATAGTCTCTGCCTCGTAGGGTCCGATATCGAGAAGGGTCCAGACGACGGTCTGGCCGTCTATGTATGAAGGCTCCACCGAGGAGTTGAGAAACCTCATCCCCTCCGGGAGTTTGTCGGTCACCTCGGCGACCTTGGCGCTGCTGTCGAGGTTCTGGACGGTGAGGGTGTAGGTGACCTGCCTCGGATCAACCCCGTCCGCCACGCCGGCCTTCGTCGCCGTCACCGACGGTTCCAGGGTCCAGCCGAGCCAGTCGGTCTCGAGGGCGGAGAAGGCAACGGCCGTCGTCATTTCACCGTTATATCCGCCCCGGGCCTTCACCACGTTAACTATCTCGTCGCCGCGGCATTCGGTGACGTCGAGCCACAATGTGAAGGTAAGGATCCCGCCGAGCCCCAGGTTGAGGAAGGTCCATTCCGCCCCCTCGTCGGAGAGGCTCGAGGTCCTCTCGGAGGAGTTGATGAACTCGGCACCGGGCGGGAAGAGGTCTCTTATCAGCAGGGGTCCGAGGGCCCTGTTGCCGTCGTTTCTTATGGTTATGTTGTACCGGGCGAGGATGGCGTCTTCCGTATAGAAGATCTCGCCGGACTTATCGGCCGAGAGGTGGGGCTCGTCATATTCGAAGACGCCGGCGAAGATCACCCGCCTCGCCATCGAGTAATCTCCGGAGTACTGCTCGTCGATCTCGATATCGGCCTTTTGAAGCCTCTTCATTGAGCCGCCGACGGACCCGTTCTGCGACTTATTGACGTTGGTGTCAACGGAGATGATCCTGAACCGTCCCGTCCCGGAGAACTCCGCCTCCGTCGCCACGTCCCCCAGGCCCCTGACCACCGTCTCCTTATCGAGGCGGTGGAGGCTTGAAAACTCCTCGCCGATGAAGGTGGTGCTGTTCTTGGAAGCGTTCTTCGACCATATCCCCTCCCTCCACATGCCGGAGGCGTCGATAGATCGACCGCCAGGGAGGTTGAAGCTCGTCGGTCGGCTCTCCAGGCTGATATCCTTTGCTATGTAGTTGGTCGCCGCCTCTATGATCTCGTCGGATTCGTAGAGCCCACTCCCGGCCTCGTAGGACCTCTGCCGGCCATCGATCCGCTTATCGGCAGCGACAAACCCGGTCCCCGAGGCCGCCTTCTCGTACTTGATGCTCGGATCCTCTGCGACCTGCCGGACCTTGAAGCTCCCCAGATAGGTCTCCTCGGATTCGAAGTCGGCCGTGACCCCCGAGGTGGGCTTCTTGAATGCTCTGAAGCTTCCCATCCCCTCAAACTCCGCCTCGAAGGCCATCGAGGTGCCCATCTCGTCGATCTTGAAGTGGGAGTCCCTGTTTATGGACGTGGCGTACCGATAGGCCTCGCTCATGGAGGTTCCGGTGATCCGGTTCTTCCCGCTGGCCGTCTGGGTCCATCTCGAAGAGTAGGTGACGGAGCGGTTGTTGTAGAGGCCGATGGCGGTGGTGGCATAGGTAGCCGAGACCTCCTTCGCCATCTCGATGGACTTTTCTGCGGTCTTCACCGCCACCAGATCTTCGCTCTCGTAGCTGCCGCTCCCGTGCTCCCGGGTGGAGAGCTCGGTTCCCGGGTCGCTAACCCCGACGGTGGCGCTGGCCGAGGCCTCGATGAGACTATTCGTGCTGTTCTTTGCGGTCACTTTGACCACGTTGGTGAGGGCGTACTGAGGGGGCGCCGTCGTGTAGTCGTTGGCGACGTTGACAAACCCCACGCCCCTCACCCTCTGCTCCATCCCGAACTCGAAGTCCTGCATCTTGGGGACGATCACCTCCAGGGTGATCTCCGGAAGACAGTCTCGTGAATTGATCGAGTCGAATGTCCAGAGGATCTCTCGAAGACGCTCTCCATCGCTGTAATCTCGGATAGGTGGAGGGTCAGCGGAGACGAACTCTACATCCCGGCTGAAGGCATCTTCGATCACCACGTTGGTCATATCGGCGTTGTCGAGGTTGCAGACCTTTATCGTGTACTTGACCTTCTTTCCCCGCTCCACAGATTCCTTGTCGGCGGTCTTGGTCACGACGAGGGGGTCGCTTATGCCGATGAAGACCTCCTCGCAGTCTAAAGCGCTGATCAAAACGTCGGTATCGTTGAGGGCTACCACGTTGGCGCAGTTTACAAGTATATATCCCGAGGGCTTCGTCTCCGAGACCTTCACCTTCAGGCCGATCTCTCTGCATTCCCCAGGCGCTAGCTCCTCCGGGAGGTTCCACAACAGCTCATTTCCGGCCGTCTTGTTCGGCCAGGGCTCTGCGTAGACGAACTCTGAGCCCATCTGAAGGAAGTCCGTTACGTTGACTTTCTTCACCGCCGCTTTGTCATCGTTACAGATCTTTATCTCAAAGGTGATGGTGTCGCCGGGCTCTGCTGTATAATCATCGGCCCTCTTTGTCACTCTCAGGGCGCAGCCCTCGCCGGTAACGGTGATGAAGTGGTAGCCTCCGGGGATCATATAGTAGGTTCCGATATAACCCGCCTTCTCGGCCTTGACTTTGTACTCGCCGGTCTGATATAAGGTGACCTCCGCGATCCCGGCGCTATTTGTAGTGTAAGGAGAGCCGGGATCGCCCTCAATGGTGACGGTTGCACCTACGACTGGAACCATGACCAGGTTCCAGTTGGCATCATACTCCTCTGTCTCTACCTTGATATCGAAGGCCTCTCCCACCGCAGCATCATTTGGCGCATCCAGATAGAGTGGCGACACCGACCAAGGGGCGCTGACGGTGATCCACTCTCCACCGTCCAGATAATACTGGTCGAGGCCGACGGGTGCCTGCCCTCCATCGACATAAAATGAGGGTGCCCCATGTCCTGCGACGTCGGAGACGAAGAGCCCCCAGCTCCATTCCGACAATGAGTAGGATACGCCCGTCAGCTCCAGAGCGCCCATGGCGGTGGGGTTGTCGACCACAAAGCCATCTTTGGTGAAAGGCGCAGAGGATACCTTTACATCTCCGCTGAAGAGTTTGCTCCCGCCTCCGAGGACGTGGATGGTCACATCCGCCTCCGCCCCTGGCTCACAGTTGATGATGTGGGGGCCACAGCTTAGATAATATGTTCCTATGTAACCCGGCTTTTCTGCCCTTACATGATACTCGCCTGCCCGGTTCAGGGTAATATCGGGGGTATATCCGTCGGCTCCGGTGATGTAAGCGGTCGTACCGACGGTGACCGCCGCCCCCGGTAGATCTTTTCTGACCAGATTCCATCCTTCGTACGCCTCGTACTCCACCTTGATCTTGAACTTCTCACCCACCGTAACATCCGTGGGCGCATCCATGTATAGCGGCGAGACGTCCCAGGGGGCGCTGACGACGATGCAGTCACCATCGCTGAGATAGTACTGGTCAAGCCCGACGGGGGCCTGCCCTCCATTTGCATAAAAGGAGGGCGTCCCAGATCCTGCGACGTCAGAGACGAAGAGCCCCCAGCTCCATTCCGACAATGAGTAGGATACGCCCGCCAGCTCCAGGGCGCCCATGGCGGTGGGGTTGTTGACCACAAAGCCATCCTTGGTGAAAGGCGCGGAGTATACCGTCACCTCTCCGCTGAAAAGGGGAGCGCCGTTCCCCAGAACATGGATGGTGACGTCGACGGGCTCGCCGCTGCGGCAGTTTATCATCTGATACCCGCAGTTGAGGTAATAGGTGGCGATGTAGCCCTCTTTCCTGGCCTCGATTCTGTATTCCCCAGGCTCTCTCAAGGTCATCTCCGGGGTCCTTCCGTCCTTTCCGGTGGTGTAGTCGGTGGAGATGGAGCCGGAGGAGACCGTGATTGTAGCCCCCTCCACCGGAGCCGATACTATGAGCCCTCGATCGTCCAGGTCTTCAGAGGCAACCTCGAGGGCGAACGTCTCCCCTTCCACGACCTCCGCCGGGGCCATCAGCCTTAACGGCAGAACGGTGGCGGGAGCGCTTATAACGACGCACTCATCCCCTGTCAGGCTGTATTCGCCCATGGGGTCGGTTTGGCGAGCCCCGTCGACGAAGTAGATCGCAGACCCATAACCCCCCAGGTCCGAGACCGTCGGCCTGCCCGTACCATCGGGATCGGCGAGGGTGTAGAAGAGCCCCGTCGCCGCGAGCGCCCCCAGGACGGTGGGGTTAGAGATCTCAAACCCGTCCTTCGTAAAGCTCTCGGTCCCGATGGCGAGGTCGCGGCTGAAGAGGAGATTTCCGTTTCCTAGAACAGTGACGGTGACCTCCTCCACCTCAGATCCTTCGCCGGGAGCGGCAGCTTTGATAGGTAGAGTCTCGCCCAACAGGGCGATGATGCTGTAGGAGGTCGCCTCGATGAGAAATCCGGCCCCCCCCTGGGTGTTGGGCTTCCACCAGAAGACGCCACTCTCCTGCTGACAGCTGAGAAGGTGGGAGACGAGAGTCTCTCTGCCCTTCCGCCACTCGGTGGGGTCGAGCCCCGCTCCGTTGAGGGCCATCATCGCCCAGTAGTCGCTGATGGCGTTGGAGTCGCTGCTCATCCCCGAGGAGGGAAAGCCCCCGTCATCGTTCTGCTGACTTCTGATATACTCCAGGGCCTCCAGGATCGTCTGATCCTTAGGGTCCTCGCCCGCGGCCAGGAGGGCAGAGGCGATGATCCCCGTGGTGTCGAGGTCGGAAGCTCCGCCGCCCCAGCCCCAGCCTCCGGAGGCGTGCTGTTTGCTCTTAATGTAGGTGACGAAGGCCCGGGCCTCCGGTGATCCAGACTCGCCCGCTGCCGCAAACCCCAGGAGGATGTATGCCTCGGAGAAGAGGTTCTCCTTGCCGTAAGGAGGCCTTGCGAACTTTTTCAGCCTCTCCGCATAATCGACTCCGTTTATATTGCGGGGATCCCCCCTCGCTGCCACCACCCCCATGACGTACCTGCCGAGGCTCCCGCCGGAGGCGTCTTCGCCGGGGGGGTTCGCGATGAGGTAATCGAGGGGGGTCTTCCCTGCCTCCCTTGCGCGGTCCAGGTCGCCGGTTAGGGCGAGGGCCATGGCGGCGTTGGCCGTCGGCAGAAGGCTGCTCGTCGCGGCGTCCGGCAAGTTTGCGAAGCCGCCGTCGTCGTTCTGACAAGACAGAAGGTAGACGACGGCGTTTCGGATGACGGGATCGTCCCCAGACAGGGGGAAGTCCTGGGAAGCTCCCGCACCGGAAGAGAATAGGATGAGGATGAGGATGAGGCCCAAGGCCAGGAGTCTCAAAACCGCCTTCTTATGGAGGAGCGTCCCCCCCCTCAGCCCAACGGTCGACAACCCTCCTGAAGATATCGCCGAAGATCTGGTGATCTTCTCCCTTTCCCTTATCGATCTCTCTCTTCTACTTCTCCACCTTCCACCTGTCACTCGTCTCCTCAGCTCCAACTCCATCACCCAAATTAAGTTGATTCAACTAAACTTAATTTGAGCAAGTTAAGTTTATAGTAATTAAACTTTTTTGTCTTAAATGGTCGCCTGATGCGGTAAATCTTCAAAATGCAGAATAGTCTCCTGGTCTTGAAGCGGAGTGGCGTCTTTTGGCCTATTTAAAAATTAAGCCCCCTACCACTAAGAAGCCTCCCAAATCAGCCCGCATGGCTCCCGTCGCAGAAGGGTTTCCTATCCGACCGCCCGCACCTGCAGAGGGCGAAGGGTCCATCCTCAGCTTTCGACTCACCCCCTTCGCCGACTAGGGCGCACCTTCCCCTGACAAGGAGGGGGCCGTCCCTCACCACCTTTATCTCGACTGAGGGCCTATCCTCCTGGTCTATCTGCCTCTCCAGCTCTTCGTCCCTCCTGTAGGATAGGGCCCCCGAGGGGCATCGGTCGATGGCGGCCATGATCTCCTCGGAGGTCGCCCCGTCCATATTTATCCACGGGCTCCTATGGATGTCGAAGACCCCGGGCTGAGATCTCAGGCATTCGGCGGAGTGGATGCACTTCTTCGGATCCCAGAATACGGTAATTTCGCCGTTGGTGTACTCTTTCACGAAAATCTCAGCAGGATGCCCCCGAATTCAGTCGGGCGAGGAATGCGTAACTACTCCCGCTTCTCCTTGGCACCGAAATGTTCATATCTATAGATGGGAGATATCTATACACATGATGCAGACGCTCAAGGTCAAACTTGAACCGACTCCAGAACAGGTCCAAGCTATTCGCGAGACGATGCATCAGTTTAACGCCGCCTGCAACTTCGTGGCTGACAAAGCGTTTGAGCTTCATACCGCCAATAAGATCGAGCTGCAGAAGGTCGTTTATTATCCGATTCGGGAACAATTTAACCTCTCC
>CP086218.1:1702154-1729160 GCA_020844795.1 Methanothrix sp.
ACCCCCACCACCTCCTTTCGGTCGATGAGAAGGACCCGGTGCCCCATCTCCGATAATAATCGAGCCGCCGTGCTCCCCGCAGGGCCTGCCCCCACCACCGCCACCGAGTACACGATCAAAACCACCCCACAAAAGAAGATCAAACTTGCGATCCGGGGCTCGCCCGAAGAGTTTATCGTCTGATAGTTCGTCCCGGAATGCATGAGCATCGCCCGTCTCCTCAGATCGAAGCCGAAGCCGAGGATCGCCGAGAGCCCCCCGGTGGACATCCTGGAGCTTAAGAAGGAGCCCTACTACATCGTCGCCTCTGTGGAGGTGGGCAACAGCACCACGAAATGCATCCTCACCGCGACGAACATGAAGAACGGCCAGACCCGGATCGTCAACAAGACGGTGAAGATGACCAGGGACGTGCGAAAGCCCCGGCCGGGGGAGGAGGTCTTCGCCCATACCCTCTGCGGGACCCCCCTCACCAGGGAGTCGGTCTCGGAGCTCGTCAGAGACGCCCTCCTCGAGAGCCACAGGAAGGCGAGGCTCTCCATCAAGGACGACCTGAACTTCGTCGTCCGGTCGACGGGGGTCGTCGCCGGCTTCTCCTCGCCAGACGAGGTGGGGACCTTCATCCAGGCCCTCGCCGAGGGGTGCCTCATGGCCGGGGTCCCCCCCAGACTCATGACCCCGGCGATGTCGATCCAGAATATATCCCCCCATTTTCGGGCCTACTGTCTCATGGACAGGATCGTCTTCAACGGCCCCGTCGCCTCGGTATTCCCGCCTAAGGGGTCGACCGGCGTCGAGATCGTCGCCATCGAGATGGAGGGAGAGCTCGCCACCGCCGGGATAAAGGAGGGGGCGAAGTGGACCGACGTAGACTATCGAAACCCCTGCCTATCCCTCGACTTCGGTACGACCCTCGACGGGAGGATCACCTCGGCAGAGCTCCCCTACGCGAGCACCATCGGAAACTTCTGCGGCCTGGCGGGGGCGATCCCGGACGCCCTGATCCAGGGGACGGGGCTCGTCGACCCCCAGACGGGGACGACCCTGGACGTATTCAACGGTAAGAAGGCGAAGATCGATAAGCATGCCCGGAATTACGCCAGGTCCATCGACGGGCACGTCACCATCGAGAGGGTCCCCCTCGGGAGGAGCAGGTACGGATCCGTCCCCGTCGACCCCGCCGCCGCCGAGAAGATCGGAGTCGTCCTGATAGGCTGCGACGTCGGCGAGAACGGAAGCCAGCTCAACCGCCTCGCCCAGCTCGGGAGGGAGATCCACCAGGAGAAGGGGCTGAAGACCCTCTTTGGGGCGATAGACGTCGCCGCCTCCCTCCAGGTCCGGCGGCTGGTGGAGGTGGCTATGGAGGCGGGGCTGGTGACGAAGGAGACGGCGGTGGGGATCACCGGCAGGGCCGGGATCAGCGGCAACAAGCCGGAGCTGATCCTGGAGGAGATCGGCTCATTAAATTTATACGGGGAGCCGGAGAAGAACGTCGTCTTCGTCGACGACGGTCTCGCCCGGGGGGCGGCGGTGATGGCGAGGTGCATGAACTCCATGGGAACCCCCCGCCACCCCCTGGGGGGGCTGCGGGGCGGAGGCTGCATCCTCAAGAAGAGGATCGATTACGAGGCGAGGACCTGATCAACGCTGGCCTGAGGACGGATAGAACCGCTGTAAGATCGGCGCGAATGGGATCTTAACCCCGGATGAGAGGAAGAAGGACGATGGCACCAGGAGAGGGGAGAGCGGATCGGCTCGCCAGGCCGGGCGACGGATCCGATTGTGAAGACTCCGTCGCCTCGAAGGAAGGGGCGGAGAAGAGGCTGACCGCCCTCTACCCCAAGCCCCTGGAGGGGGAGCGGGTCCCCATATCCTTCATCGCGGCGGAGAAGAAGAGGATCGGCTGGTCGCCGGAGGAGGGAAAGAGCGTCGAGATAGACGACGATACCGACCGGGTCTCAGTTAAGCGGATTCGGGATGTAAACGAGGTCCAGATCTTCAACTGGCTATCTGGAAGGGAGGGGCTGATCGAGCTATCCGACGGCGAGATGGAGGAGCTACTGGCCCTCGTCGAGGCGAAGAACGGCGAGGAGCTCGTCTATACCAGGATTAAGGTCAGGGGGAGGCTGAAGGCCGCCTTCATCCTGGAAGCGGAGAGGGAGCCGCGGAGGTGGATGTTGTCGGAGCGGCTGAGGGATTGAAGGGCTCCGCCGTTTTCATGGGGGGGTATCGGTCCGGCTCGATAGGATGAGAGGTCAGGCGGGGCGACGGGGGACCGATCGCCCGGGTCCCGGATCGGTTATTCTGCTGGAGGCCGGAAAAGGTTTATCTTCTATAAGCCGATAGGGGGGAGCGGTCCGGAATGTGACCCGGCGTGGTCGAACCGGATGAGGTGAAGAAATTGAAGTCTTTTTATGCATACATTCGCGACGCGTGGAAGACCCCAAAAGACAGCTACGTCGGCGAGCTGCGGCAGGAGAGGCTCGTAGGTTGGCGGCGGGAGAGCACCGTCCAGAGGATAGAACGCCCCACCAGGCTAGACCGGGCTCGGGCCCTCGGTTACAAGGCGAAGCAGGGGATCACCGTCGTCAGGGTAAAGGTCAGGCGCGGCGGCCGGAGGAAGTCGCGGTACATCCGCGGCAGAAGGACCAAGCACATGGGCGCCAACAAGATAACCCCCGGAAAGAGCCTCCAGAGGATCGCCGAGGAGAGGGCGGGCCAAAAGCACCCCAACATGGAGGTATTGAACTCCTACTGGGTGGGAGAAGACGGAAAGCAGAAGTGGTATGAGGTGATCCTCGTCGATCCGAATCATCCTGCTATAGCCTCCGACTCCGACCTGGGGTGGATTAGGGGCGGGAGCCACAACAATAGGGCGAACCGGGGTAAGACCAGCGCCGGAAAGAAGGGGAGAGGCCTGCGAAAGAAGGGCGTCGGCGCCGAGAAGGTCCGCCCCAGCATAAGGGCCAACGAGGGCAGAGGAAAGTGATTTGATCCACAGGGTGACCTTTCGAGCCTTTGTCGCCTCCACCGAGGACGATGAAAAGGTAAGAGAGGCCCTATCCCTCTTCGTCCCGAGGGAGTCGATATCGAAAACCTCCGTCACAGGCCATCACGGGAACGTGATCCTCGTCCTCACCGCCGCCCTCAGGAAGAAGGAGGGGCGAAAGTTCTTCGACCTCCTAAGAGAGCGGCTATCAGAGAGGGAGTTGGCCAGGCTCCGCCGGGAGGTGGAGGAGAGGGTCGACGATGAATGCAACCTCCACCTCCGGCTGGACAAGCAGGCGGCATATCGGGGCGAGGTCCGGCTCATCGACGCCGGCGACGCCATCTCGGTCCAAGCCCATCTGGAGTCCTATCCTGCCAGGCGAGAGATGGCGGTGAAGGTCGCCGGGGACCTCTTATGAAGTATTACGAGTGCAACCTTCACACCCTTCCTGAAGGCTCCGACTCCCCCAGCAGGATGGCCGTCGCCGCTAAGAAGCTCGGCTACTCCGGGATCATCATCTCCAATCACTCGACGGCGGGCGAGGCTTATGGCATCGATGCCGCCAGGCTCGTCGGCGGGATCGAGGTAGTCTGTGGCGTCGAGATCCTGGCCGCCGATCAGAGGGGACTTCATGCCAGAGCCGCCTCCCTCAGAGATAGGTTCGACTTTCTGGCAGTCCACGGCGGGGACGAGAAGATAAACCGGGCCGCCTGCGAGGACCCCAACGTCGACATGCTCGCCCACCCCCACGGGGGACGTAGCGGGATCGGGGTGGCGGCGGCGAAGGCAGCGAGGGATAACCAGGTGGCGATATGCCTAGACCTAGGACCGATGATAAAGCTGCGGGGCGGCGCGAGGGTGAGATGGATGGAGATGGTGAGAAGGGATATCGACCTCATAGAGAAGTTCGGCATAAGCCTCATGATATCCACCGGCTCCAGGTCTCACCTCGACCTGCGATCTCCCCGGGAGCTGGTGGCCCTGGCGGCTCTTCTCGGGGTGGAGAGGAAGCGGGCCGTCGAGGCCCTCGCCCTGCCCGGATCGATCGTCGATCTCAACGTGAGGAGGTGGGCGTCGGTGGGGGTTGAACTCCTTTGAGGAGCTGGCTTCCAGTACTCCGGGAGAGGAGAAGGTATCTCGCCATCGAGGTGGAGGCCGAGGACCGGGTCAGGCGGACGGACCTGGCGGCGGAGATCTGGAACGCCCAGACTTCCCTATTCGGCGACCTGGGGGCGGCGAGAAACCGGCTGCGGATCATCTCCTTCGACGGCAGGTTCGGTATTATCCGCTATTCCCACCAGAGGACGGAAGAGTGCAGGGCCGTCCTGGCCACCATCCACACCATCGGGGGGACGAGGGCGGCTATAAGGGTCCGGGGGATCTCGGGGACGATAAAAGCCGCGACAGAAAAGTATATACCGCAATCGACCTTACAGCCCGACGAAAATGTGAGAAGAGTCGATTCAGGGCTCGTTTCTGGATCTGTTGCGCGTGTTCATGGTCGGGAGATCGACCTCTGTCCAGACGACCGGAAGATGACCGAAGGATCAGGCACACGATATGTGGGACTGACCTCTTTTGATTTATGAGGAGAGGATACTGATGCAGATGGCACCTCAGATGGGTTATGATAGGGCTATAACGGTCTTCAGCCCCGACGGGCGGCTATTTCAGGTGGAATACGCCCGCGAGGCCGTGAGGAGAGGCACCACCGCCGTCGGGATAAAGGCGGTAGACGGTGTGGCGGTCCTGGTGGACAAGAGGATAACGAGCAGGCTTATGGAGCCGGAGTCGATAGAGAAGATATTCCAGATCGACCAGCATATCGGCGCTGCCACCTCCGGCCTGGTAGCCGACGCCCGGGTCCTGATCGACAGGGCTCGGGTCGAGTCTCAGATCAACAGGCTCGTCTACGACGAGTCCATAGGCGTAGAGGTCCTGGCCAAGAGGATCTGCGACTTCAAGCAGACCTACACCCAGTACGGCGGGGTCAGGCCCTTCGGTACGTCGCTTCTCATCGTCGGCGCCGACGATGAGCAGGTCAGGCTCTTTGAGACCGACCCCTCCGGCGCCCTTCTCGAGTACAAGGCGACAGGGATCGGCGCAGGAAGATCGGCTGTCATGGAGATCTTCGAGGAGAAGTACCGGGAGGATATGAACTGCGATGAGGCGATCCTCCTGGGCCTCGAGGCGCTCTACAAGGCCGCCGAGGGGAAGTTTGAGGCCTCCACCACCGAGGTCGGGGTTATCAAGCTCGACGAGAAGCTCTTCCGCAAGCTCGAAGAGGAGGAGGTAGCGGCGCGGGTGGAGGAGATGAAGGCCGGGATCGAAGGCGAGGGTCCCCGAGAGGAGTGAGGATGGTCAATCTGGAGGAGGCGGTGACGGCGAGGCTCAAGACCCACGGCACCGTCTTCGAGGTGCTGGTGGACCCCGAGGGGGCCCTGATGTACCGGCAGGGCGAAGAGGTGGAGGTCGAGAAGATCCTCGCCGCCGAGGACGTCTTCGAGAACGCCAGCCGTGGCGACAGGAGCTCCGAGGAAGATCTCCTGCGCGCCTTCGAGACGACGGACGTTTTGGCCATCGCCGGAAAGATCATCAAAAAGGGCGAACTTCAGCTGACGGCTGAGCAGCGAAAGCGGATCGTCGAGAATAAGAGAAAGCAGGTCGTCAGCTTCATCGCGACGAACGCCATCAACCCCCAAACCGGAACTCCCCACCCCCCCGCCAGGATCGAGCGGGCGATGGAAGAGGCCCACGTAAACGTCGACCCCACAAAGACCTTCGAGGATATGATCAACCTCACCATGAAGGCCATAAGGCCGATCATTCCGATAAGGTTCGAAGAGGTGGACGTCGCCGTGAAGATGCCTCCAGCTTACGCCCCCAAAGCCTACGGCGAGATCGCCGCCTTCGCAAAGCTCCAGAGGGAAGAGTGGCTGAACGACGGGTCGTGGGTGGGAGTGATCCGCCTGCCGGCCGGGCTTCAGACCGAGTTCTACAGCCTGGTAAACCGGCTCTCCAAGGGAGAGGCGGAGACGAAGCTACTGAAACGATGACGATTTGACCGAGGACTTTGAATGGATCGTATGGACCGTAACGTGGTGGTGCCCGGGGATATACTCTCCGACGACCCCAATAGGTCGGGGGAGGGTACTTACGTTAAGGACGGGTGTGTACGCTCGCTCCTCTACGGGATGGCCAGCAGCTACAAGGATAAGATGAGGGTGATACCCCTGGCGGGCAAGTACGTCCCCTCACCGGGAGATACGGTGATAGGGATCGTCCAGGACATCGTCTTCTCCAACTGGATCATCAACATAAACTCGCCTTACGAGGGGCTCCTCCACATATCCGAGCTGCCGAGGAAGATAGAGATGAACGAGATGTCCAAGTACCTGCGCATAGGCAGCTCGGTGATGATCCGGGTCAAGGACGTCGACTCCACCATGAAGGTCGAGCTGACGATGAACGATAGGAGGCTGGGCATCCTGACGAGGGGGAGGGTCGCAGAGATAAACCCCACCAGAGTTCCAAGGCTGATAGGAAAAGGCGGCTCCATGATCAATATGCTGAAGAAGGAGCTGAACTGCAACATCTTCGTTGGGCAGAACGGCAGGATCTGGGTCGACGGAAACGACGACGACATGGATCTCGCCCTGAAGACCGTGCTCATAATAGAGAAAGAGGCTCATACGACGGGGCTCACCGACAGGATCCTGGAGTTTCTGAGGGTGGAGAAAGAGGCCAGAAGTTGATCGGCATGGATGAGAAGTTATCATTTTTCAAAGACGGATTGAGGCTCGACGGGAGGCTCCCCGACGAGCTTCGCCCCATCAAGGTAGAGGTGGGCGTCCTGGCGAGAGCCGACGGTTCGTGTTATATGGAGATGGGCGACAACAAGGTGATAGCGGCCGTCTACGGACCCAGGGAAGTCCACCCCCGCCATCTCCAGGAGGTCACCCGGGCGATAGTTCGATACCGGTACAACATGGCCTCCTTCTCCGTAGAGGAGAGGAAGCGTCCCGGCCCCGACCGGCGGAGCTACGAGGTCTCGAAGGTGAGCAGAGAGGCGCTGGAGCCGGTGATCCTCACCTCCTACTTCCCACGGTCGGTGGTGGATGTCTTCGTCGAGGTCCTCCAGGCGGACGCCGGGACCCGGACCGCCGGTATAAACGCCGCCTCGGTGGCGCTGGCGGACGCCGGGATCCCCATGAGGAGCCTGATATCCTCCTGCGCCGCAGGGAAGGTCGACGGCGAGATCGTCCTCGATCCCATGAAGCTGGAGGACAACTTCGGGGAGGCGGACGTTCCCATCGCCATGACCCCCGGCGGAGAGATCACCCTCCTCCAGATGGACGGGCGGCTCTCCAAGGAGGAGCTCCAGAGAGCTCTGGAGCTCGCCAAGGCCGGATGCCAGCAGATCTACGAGATCCAGAGGAAGGTCCTCGTCGATAGGTACAGCCATATGGACGATGCGGGTAGTTGCGACGAGGCCGTGGCGGAGGAAGAGATATGAGCGACGTCGTGATGGCGGAGATCAGGAAGGACTACCTCTACCATCTGATGCTGAAGGGTGAGAGGGCCGACGGCAGGGCCTTCGACGAGTACCGGGAGATATCTCTCGAGACGGGATTGATAAGGAAGGCCGACGGCAGCGCCCTCGTCAGGCTCGGGAAGACCACGGTGATGGTCGGGGTCAAGATCCAGCCCGGCGAGCCCTTCTCGGACACCCCCAACAAGGGTGTGATCATCACCAACGCCGAGCTCGTTCCCCTAGCCTCCCCGAACTTCGAGCCCGGACCCCCCAACGAGGTGGGTATCGAGCTCGCCAGGGTCGTCGATAGAGGCGTAAGAGAATCGGGTGCCATCGACCTGGAGTCCCTCTGCATCACGCCGGGGGAGAAGGTCTGGATAGTATTCATCGACGTCCACATCCTCGACGACTGCGGCAACCTCATGGACGCCTCGAGCCTCGGAGCCATAGCGGCTCTGATGACCGCGACGGTCCCAGCAGCGCAGTACGCCCTGGGAGAGGATTATCCGCTGCCGGTGAAGGACGTCCCCGTCGCCACCACCGCCGTCGAGTTCGGCGACTCCGTCATCTTCGATCCCGACACCGACGAGGAGTCGGTGGCTGATACGAAGCTGACGGTCATAACCACCGCCGATGGATCTATCTGCGGGATGCAGAAGAGCCGCCCCGGATTCATAAGCCAGGATCAGATCTACCGCATCGTTGATATAGCATGTGAGAGGGCTAAAGAGATCCGGGAGAAGTTTCTGGAAGTATAAATCATGGTCAAGAAGTTCAAGAAGGGCAGGAAGACCAGGTCCGCCGGAAGGTTCGGGCCGAGGTACGGAAGAAAGATCCGAAAGCTGGTCGCCGATATCGAGGAGAAGAGCAGGAAGAGGTACGACTGTCCCGTATGCGGCCGGATCCAGGTGAAGAGGGAAGGGACCGGGATCTGGAGATGCACCAAGTGCGATCACACCTTCGCCGGAGGCACCTACATACCCGTCACCTCCGTAGGACAGTCGGTGGCCCGTTCCGTCAAGAGGGCATCGGGGGCGGAATAAATTGGCCTACAGGTGCACCAGATGCAAGAAGACCGTCGAGGTTGACTACGAGTACAGCGGCATCAGGTGTCCCTACTGCGGCCATCGGATCCTCATGAAGGAGAGGCCCACCACCGTCAAGAGGATGAAAGCGGTCTGATGCGGTTAACCACCTCCAGAAAACCCTCGCCCCGGACGAGGAGGATCGCGAGGACCCTTGCAAACCACCTCGGCGTCTCCTATACGACCCGGGGGAAGTCCGGCCTAGACGGTGACGCCATCTGGATCGTCGTCGTCGAGGACCACGGCAACCCCTCTGGCCTCTCCAGGAGGGGCGGCGGCGGGGAGGAGGTCCTCCGCTTTTCGGTCTCCTTCGAGGGGGAGACGAAGAGGGGGAGGACGGAGAGGCCGGTGGTGGTGGGAAAAGAGGATGAGGCCCGCAAAGTCGCGGAGTTCTTCGGGATCGAATACGCCCCCGGCAGCGGGGCCGATAAAGAGGTCAGGGTCGGCGGCCAGAAGATCGAGCTCTTCGATGGCGGAGATCTCGTCCTGAGGCTCAATACATCCGGCCGGATATTCGGGGCTGAATAAATGAAAGGTCGCGCAGGGATCATCTTCGAGATGGAGGACCCCGGAAGGGTCCTGGCTGCCCTCGGGCCGGAGGCGGAAGACCCCATCCAGAGGAGCGAGATAAACCTTGAGGCCTGCGACCGGGGGCTCCTCATCGAGATCCAGAGCGAGGACCTCGTCTCCTTCAGGGCGGCCCTGAACACGTGGATCAGATTGATCGATATAGCGTCAAAGATGGTGAAGGTATGAGCACCGAATTGCCACCCCAGGTACAGAACCAGATAGCACAGCTCCAGCAGCTCCAGCAGCAGGCCCAGGCGCTCCTGGGCCAGAAGAGCCAGATAGAGATGATCATCAGAGAGACGGAGTCGGCGGTAAAGGAGCTGGAGGCGAGCTCTGAGGATGCGGTTATTTATAAGAGCGTCGGCGAAGTACTCTTCAAGGCCGACCGGGCGAAGCTGATCGAAGAGTTCAAGGACAAGAAGGATGTTTTGGACCTGCGGCTCAAGACCCTCGCAAAGCAGGAGGAGCGTATCCAGAAGCGGTTCGGACAGCTCCAGGATCAGCTGAAGACGTCCCTGGGACAGAGGGTTCCCGAGGCTGCCTGAAGGACGGCGATAGATCCGGTATCCGTCAGGATTTCAGTCATGTAGCGGGCCCGTGGCTTAGCCAGGATATAGCACCGGGCTTCTAACCCGGGGGTCGTGGGTTCGAATCCCACCGGGTCCGCCTGCTACTTATATTTGTCAAAGACAATTTTTGAGGCGATCGATATGTGCGAGCTGAAGGTATACATGAAGGGCGACGAGAAGATCCTGATGGAGGGGGTCGTCGCCCTATCAACGAGGGGCGAGAAGATCCTGATGGAGGATATCATCGGGAGGACGAAGGAGGCGAAAGGCAGGATCGTCGAGGTGAGCATCTCGGCTCAGAGGGCGGTACTGGAGCCGGTTTAGGCTCAGCCTTTAACGGAGGCTCTCTTGGCCGTTGACCAATTTAATCCCGCTATCTTGAGATGTTCTGCATAAAAAAGGATGGGAAGAAGCCTCAGCTCAGGGTGAAGGAGTTTATCATCCTCTTCGCGTCGTCCTCAAACTGGGCGTAACTTTCGGCCAGGGCGTAGTAGGTGATGATGTACGCCTTGTCGCCCCTGATGGTGTAGGCGAGGAGGACCTGGTAAGCCGTCCCTTCGACGGTCACGCCGTAGGCGATGACGTGGCCCGGCCCGTCAGATATCTTCATGTCGGCTTCGGCGAGGAGCTCAAAGTCGGGGTAGGAGCCCCTCAGGTTGGTCAAGATCGCTTCGGTGTACCCCTCCAGGGTGAGCCCGGCGGGCAGGACCTCGAACTGGACGGTGACATAGTTTTTTGGGTCATCTATATCTTCATCCGGCGCGAGAAATCCCACCACGACGCCGAGGTCATTCGGATCCGGCTCTTCTGCCCTCCAGGATGAAGGATAGGCGACGGAGAAGCCGTGTTCGCCGTTCTCGTATAGGAGCATCTCACCGAGATCTGATAGGCTGAGAGCCCCTGAAACGTCCATGTGCCCATCGATATTCGATGCATCTGTCATCGGCTCAGCACACTCCTCTCCGCTCGCTGCCATGCAGGCGACGAATAGAAAGAAGAATAGAAAGACTTTTTTGGACATTCTGGTCCACCTCAAGCCTATACCCCTCCCGACTTATGATAAATACTTTTCGAGGTATTCCCAGAAAATCCCGGGATCGATCGGACCCGATATCCAGCAAAGCCTTTATCAGCCTGCAGCCGATCTACCTAGACCTCATGAGCCTGAAGTACGCGGTTTGCATGCTGATCATCGCCGCAACGGTCCTCAACGCCGGCTGCATCAGCTCGGATGGGGCCGGAGGCGAGGGGGCGAAGATCCCGACGGTGAGCCTCCCCGAGGGGTTCACCCTCGTCGCCGTCATCGACGAAGATACCCAAGGGATAAATATCGAGGACGAGATCGCCCATTTCAGGGGAGATGAGGATATCGGGACCGTCCGGGCCACCATCGGGATATACCATTGGGCGGAGATGGGCATCGGCTACGACTCGAAGATAACGGTGATGGACTGCGAAGACGAGGTGAAGGCGGAGGCGGCCGTTAGCAACTACATCGCCCAGCCGAAGTTCGAAAACCCGCCCTTCGTGGGGGTCGATCGGTTCAGCACCGCCGTCGTCAACGGCCGGGAGGTGACGGAGATAAGGTCGGCGGTCGGAGATGGGCTGAAGTACATCTACATCTGGAACGACGGCAACCAGGTCGTTCTGGTGGAGGGTAACGGCGACCGGGCCGAGAGCCTGGAGCTCGCGAGCGCGACGGCCTCCTGAGACGAGAGCCCTCCCCCATCTACCTTTATATCCCCCTTTTTGTCCTTTTATCCGGGTATTATCGGCCGTCCCCGTAACTGAGGGTGAGTTCGCCGTCCTCCTCCCAGCCGTACCTCGGCGGAGCCCTCCGCCTCTTCCCGCTCTCGTCCAGGGCGTGGACGACTATGGGGAGGGCGATGGTGGCGTCGACGAAGACCTGGATCATCCTCGCCTCCTTCGATATCTTCCCCCAGGAGACCCCCTCGCTGAAGGTGCAGCCGGAGAGCCCCCCGAAGTGGGGGGGATCGATGGTATACTGGATGGCGTAGTTGTGGCCGCCCCGGTACCTGCCGGAGAGGTCTGCCACCACCTTCGTCTGCTGGATGAAGTTCTTGGGGACGCCGCCGCCTATGAAGACGACGCCGGTCTGGCTCGACTTCTCGGTGATCTGGCTGATCTCGTCTACATCCTTGATCTGGTCGACGACGATTCTGTGCCCTGCCCTCCAGGCCAGGACCATCCCTATCCCTATGGAGCTGTCGGAGAGGGCGGGGACGTAGATGGGGACCCCGGCCCGGGCCGCGCTCCCGAGGATCGTATCCTCCGGCATCCTCCGGCCGAGGATCTCCATAAGCTCCCTCGATGAATACGACCGGCCCGGATCGAGCCCTTTGGTGAAGTCGGCGATGTAGAGGTCCCCCTTCTGGAGGCCGGCTTCGGATACGTAGACGTCGAATATCCGATCTATCCCCTCCTCCCTCAGGCTTCCGTCATCGGCGGTGGGGTCGCCCCGGTAGTGGACGACGCCGAGGCCCTCGCAGAGGTCGTGGAAGATGTTGGCGCCGGTGCTGACGACGCAGTCCACCATCCTCTCGGAGATCATGAAGGATATGAGCTTACGCAGGCCGGCCGGGACCATGGCTCCCGCAAGCCCCAGGAAGATGGTGATCTCGTCCTCGGATATCATCCTCTCCCAGGCCTCCATAGATCTGCCGAGCTGGCCTGCCTGAAACCCGAGCCTCGCCATATCCCGGGCGAGCTGCAGGACGCTACGATCCTCCATCCCCATGGTGGTGGCAAGGTCGTCGATGCTGCCGGAGAGATGGTCGGTATCTTTAGCGGTCATTTTCATCACGCAGGGGGGGATCGTCCGGGAGATTATTAAACGTTGTCACCGGCCCCCACCCCATCCTATAGAAAAGGTCGATCTCGAAGTTTTATATATCGGCATAGCCCTCAATGCCAGGCTTAAGTCCGGATATGACGGTCTATGGTTAAAGACCGGGGGGGGGGAGTCTTGTTCGTCCTCTCCGGTTCCAGGGGTTGATGAAGTGATGGCGAGATCAATTTATAAGGGGCGCAGCGGGGAATTAGATGCCGGAAAAAAGGGGCAGATGAGTCAGGCGGTGGTCTGCAGGAGGAGGATGGATGTGGACGATTGAAGATTCCGTCGACCTCTACGGGATAGAAGGCTGGGGGAACGATTACTTCGAGATAAACGGCCGCGGAAACCTCGCGATATCGCCGAGGAAGGAGGCGGGCGGGTCGGTGGACGTGATGGAGATCGTCGAGGGCATCAACCGTTCAGGGGCCGCCCAGTTTCCGGTCCTATTCAGGTTCCCCCAGATCCTGGAGGACCGACTGGAGGAGATTAACGGCGCCTTCCTCGCCTCCATCGAGGAGCTGGAGTATCCAGGAGGTTACAGGCTCGTATTCCCCATGAAGGTCAACCAGAGAAGAGAGGTCGTCGGATACATCATCGAGGGGGGCAGGAGGCTCAAGGTCGGCCTGGAGGTGGGGACGAAGGCTGAGCTTCTGGCGGCCCTCTCCCTCGGCCTCGACCCCGAGGCGCTGATCATCTGCAACGGCTACAAGGATAAAGACTACCTCAAGCTCGCCCTCAGCTTCTCAGAGGCGAACAACATCATCATCGTCATCGACATCTTCGAGGAGATCTTCGACGTTCTCCGGTGTTCAAAGGAGCTCTCGGCGAGGCCGAGGCTCGGCCTGAGGACGAAGCTCTTCTCGAGGGGGAGCGGTCGGTGGGAGGAGTCCGGCGGGGAACTGTCCAAGTTCGGCCTATCGACCGCTGAGATCCTGGAGTCGATCAGGATCCTCTCGGAGAACGGGATGATCGACCGGCTCAAGATGCTCCACTTCCACATCGGCTCCCAGATAACCGACATCAGAAAGATCAAGATCGCCATGAACGAAGCGGCCAGGATCTACGCAAAGGTGAGGAAGGTGGCCGATGTGGAGTACTTCAACGTAGGCGGGGGGCTCAGCGTAGATTACGACGGCTCCCAGACCCCGACCCCCGCCAGCGCCAACTACACCCTCCAGGAGTACTCCAACGACGTCGTCTACACCCTCCAGAGGACCTGCGATGAGGAGCAGGTCCCATGCCCTACCATCGTATCCGAGAGCGGCCGGGCGATCGCCGCTTACCACTCCTTCCTCGCCTTCAAGGTTATAGGAAAGAAGAACTCCAAGGACGGTCTCGACGTCCTGGCCGGTGAGGACGACCCGGTCCAGATAGAGGATATGCGCCAGGCGCTGGAGAATATGGACCTGGAGAACTACGCCGAGTTCTACCACGACGCCCTCCACTACCGGGAGGAGCTCTTCGATGCCTTCAACCTCGGGAACATAGGCCTGGAGGAGAGGTCTAAGGGGGATCTACTATTCTGGAAGGTCTGCCAGAAGGCCGCCTCCTTCGCCGACGCCGACGAGAACGACTCCGAGGAGTTCGAGAGCTTGAAGAAGCTTTTGAGCAAGAAGTACATAGGAAACTTCTCCCTATTCCAGTCCGTCCCCGACATGTGGGGGGTCCAGCAGATCTTCCCGACTATGCCGCTTCACAGGCTCGCAGAGCAGCCGAGGGTCCGGGGGACGATCGCCGACAACACCTGCGACTCCGACGGCGAGATCAGGTCCTTCGCCGGGGAGAATAGCGACTTTCTCGCCCTCCATAACCTCAGAGAGGACGAGGATTACTACCTGGGAACCTTCCTCCTGGGGGCGTACCAGGACACCCTGGGGGACTTTCACAACCTCCTCGGATGCGTCAACGAGGTCCACATCACTGTAAAGGACGGGGGTTGGGGTATATCGAAGGTCGTCGAAGGGGACGACTGCGAGAAGCTCCTGCGGTTCTTCAACTACGAACCGGAGGAGGGGCTCCACGAGATGGTCGAACGGTCCTGCGCCGGGGAGGAGGCGAGGGCCAGGGTGACGGAGACGATACGCAAGGCCCTGAAAGAGTACTCCTACTTCAAAGACAGGTACCTTCGGGAGGGATCCCCGACCTCCGGCGGCGACGGCCCCCGCAGCTGAGAGGGGATGAGGATAATATGGAGGCACCGCCGCCTCGGGGTGGAGGATGGGCCGGGAGGGATGCCCCCATGGTCGGGCCCCTCCAGCAGCCAGGCCGGCACCTCTGCCCAGAGGCTCTATTAACGTGAGGGGCTCTGCTCCACCGATCAGCCGCCGGTAGAGCCGGTCGCCTAGAAGATCTTTTTCGATTATTACAGGGATACGCCTCTCATGATCGCCTAGCCCGATAGAGCTAAGTACGTCGCGCCCTTAATTAATTGCTGGAGGAATTCGGCGTATGGATGATTATTGGGCAAGGTGGAGCGGGAAACTTCAGCAGATCACCGAGCCCTACGTATCTCTCGAAAGGGAGAATGCCCCTCGGAGTCTTCCCGGAGAGGACCTCATCGAATACTACAGATGCCTTGAGAAGCTGATGAGGCCCCTCCACCTTCTCCAGGAGAACAGGGAGTCTCCAGGGGACCGGCTGATCGGAGCTTGCGAAGCTCTGGAGGAACGGCTCGAGTTCTTATCGAAGGCCCACCCCTGGTTTTCAGAGGACGAGTCTACCCGGGGGATGATCGAGCTCTTGGAGATCTTCACCACCAGAGGGAGGGTAGAGGGTGAGGCGCTGGAGGAGAAGATCGGGACCATTGAGAGGAGGATCGTGGAGCTGGAAATGGGACCCGAATTCTGACCCACGAAATGAGAGCCGTGGAAATAAGCTCCCTCCAACCCGGCATGAGGCTGAGAGAGTTGAGGGTGCCCCTGCCCTCAGAGGGGCGGGAGCACCTCTATCGCCTTCGGTTCGGGTGGCGAGGTCGTGCATCTCACCCCCCATAGGCGCATTTTGGTTCTATTCTGGATAGATGGAATGCCGCTACACGACGTGCTAAGATTATGTTATTTAGTAATAAACTTTTCGATTGAAATGATACGAAATGCAGGAGGTTCTCCCTCGCCGGGGAGAAGGAAACAGAACAGGAGGCGATACCCCAACCGCCGCCGGGATGGTATAATAAGAGGAGGGCGGAAGGATATCTCCCCCTCGCCCCCATTTAGCGCCCGGACCGGGAGTCGAACCCGGGTCGAAGCCTCGACAGGGCTTCATGATAGGCCTCTACACTATCCGGACTCAATGCTAGGTCCCGCCTCCCAGATTCGAACCGGGGACATCGCGGTAGCCGCACGGTGCACCAACTGGTGCGAAACCTACTACAGCCGCGCACTCTACCAGGCTGAGTTAAGGCGGGTCCAACTCTGCAACGCGACACTCATATTTAGGCCTTTCGATCATAAGGGAGTGACGCATATCCGTTTCTCTCAACGAGGCGTCAAAAGATTTAAATGATCACCCCGATCTATCCTCAGGCACCCTTGGGCTCGAACCCCTCCGACAAAAGGTCTGTGATATCATGCTTATTGGTATATTATCCGACTCCCACGACAACTTTCCCGCCCTCATGGAGGCGGTGGAGATCTTCAAGAGACGGAAGGTAGAGATGATACTTCACGCAGGGGACGTCATAGCCCCCGGGATGTGCTACGCCTTTGAGGGGTGGGATGGAGAGCTATTCCTCGTCTACGGAAACAACGACGGCGATAGGATAGGGCTTTTGCGCGACTTCGCCCGGGTTGGTGGCGAACACCTCGGCGACTTTGGCGAGATAGAAGCGGACGGCAGAAAGATCGCCCTCCTCCACGGAACCAACGAGCCGGTGGTGAGGGGGCTTGTGGAGTCAGGAGTCTACGACGTAGTCGTCCGGGGCCACGACCATCACGTCAAGATCGTCTCCGAAGATACCCTTTTGGTCAACCCCGGTGAGGTCTGGGGGCACTTCACCGGGAGGAAGACGGTGGCGATCCTGGAGACCGGTTCATTGGAGGCGGAGATCGTGGAGATGGGAAGCCGCCCTTCCATCAGGGAGATGACAGGGAGGCGGCCTTGAAGGGGAGTGGTGGAGAGGGCGGCAGCGGTCCTACGGTGGGGATCTTCATTGAGGAGCTCGGCCTCTACCTGCTGGTCGAGAAGAGAGGGGGCCGGATATCTCGAAGCAGCCTCTCCGGGAAGAGGCCGCAGGCTTCCCTATCCCCCGAAGAAGCGGAGGCCCTCATGAGCTGCTGGCTCATGCCGGTGGAGGTGCCGGGGGAGATCCTGGACCTCTCTGAGGTCCCGGAGTTTCAGAGGGCGGTCCTGAAGGCCGTAGCCAGCATACCGCCGGGAGAGACCCTCACCTACGGCCAGGTTGCCAGGAAGATCGGCAGGCCCAAGGCCTCCAGGGCGGTGGGGTATGCCCTGGCAAAAAATCCCCTCCCTCTGGTCATACCCTGCCATAGGGTGGTGGCTGCCCACGGCCTCGGGGGCTACAGCTGTGGCCCGGATCTGAAGAAGAGGCTTCTGGATCTGGAGAGGGATCTTTTGGGTTGAAGATCCCTGCGGCCTTCGACGATCCGCCCTTTGATGTCGTTGGCGTGGCTGTGCGCCAGAAGAGAGGGCTCGGGGAGCTTATGGCCTCGTAGATATCGGCGGGCCAGTTCCAGGGCAGCGGCGCCGCTGATGAGAAAGCTTCCTTCCGCCCTCCGCTGGGATGAAGGACTGACTACCCCGGCGATCATCTCCTCGATGAACCGATCCTCCAGGATCGGACGAGATCCGATCGTCGCCTGCTCATCCCCCCAGGGAAGGAGGCGGCAGGACCGGCATCTACCTCCCCTCAACCCTGGGGACGGTCTGGCTGAGGTTTATGGCAAGCTCCCCTATGTT
This sequence comes from Methanothrix sp., assembly GCA_020844795.1. Classification (GTDB taxonomy): domain Archaea; phylum Halobacteriota; class Methanosarcinia; order Methanotrichales; family Methanotrichaceae; genus Methanocrinis. Next base: position 1,719,670 of record CP086218.1, read on the forward strand.
CTTGATGTAGTCGAGCATCCTCTCAATGCTGTTGACCACCATCCTCAAGAGGGCGTCCTGGTGCTCGCTGGAGAAGCTGGTGTTGGAGACGACCTGGTTTATCCGACCCCTCACCTGCCGGCTCGATTCGATCACCTCGTTGGCCTTTCCAGAGTTGAGGAGGAGGAGAGAGGATATCGAGTCCTCTACCAGGTCCAGTAGCTTCGGCGATATCTCGCCCATCTCCTCGACGACCTCGGGGGGGAGGGCGCAGTCGCACTTGAGGATCATGGAAGCGATCCTGGAGGCGTGGTCTGCCATCCGCTCCAGGTTCGTCGCCGCCCTGGTATAGTTGAAGGCGGTGATGGGGTCGAGGGACCCCTGCCTGACGGAGCCGGACCTGAGGATCTCGGTGAACTGGCGGGATACCAGAAGGTAGAGGCGGTCGACGTCGTCATCCCTCTGGATGACGTCGGCAGCCATCTCCCGGTCGTTGGTCAAAAGGGCGCTGAGGGCGTCCTGGATCATCGACCTCACCACCGTCTTGATCCTCCTTAGGGCCCGTTCGGACTGGAGCTCCTCAGGGTCGATGAGGTCCCGTATCAGGACCTTGTTGACCGTCTCCTCCAGGATCTCGGGGCCGATAAGCTTCTGGACTATCTGGTGAATGTCCCTCTTCTGGTCGGCGGTCATGTGGGCTGAGACCACCTCGATGGTCCTGTAACCCGAGACATAGCAGCCTATTATATCCCTCACCAGGGGGTCGCCGACCTTCTCACCCACCTCAAGCCTGGTGGCCAGCTCCCTCTCGGACCTGTCAGGGGAGAGGACCAGGGCCCCGTTATCGCTCTGATTTATGTATATCAGCGATCCGGGATGGATCTGGTTCTTCACCGCCCAGACCTTGGGGAGAGAGACGATGAAGGTCGACTTTCCCGTCCTCTGAACTTTTCTGGTCTCCATAAGTATCGACACGTTCAGTTGAGATGTTCTCTCTTGGCCTCAACCATATATATTATGCTCTCGCATATGTTGCAGATGTGATCTGCGATCCTCTCCAGATGTTTATTAACCAGCAGCAGAGGGGTTGCGTCCTCTATAATGTCGGGGTTTCCGGCTATCATCTTGAGGAGGATATCTCTCACCTTCTGGTAGAGGGCGTCCACCTCATAATCCCACTTGGTCGTCTCCCGGGCGAGGTTAGCGTCGTTCTCCTTGAAGGCCTTATTGGCCTGGGCGAGCATATCCCCTGAGATCTCCGCCATCCTCGGTATGTTCTTGAGGCTCTTGACGTGAACTTTGTTTCTTGAGTGGACGACTATCCTGGCTATATCCACCGCCAGGTCACCGATCCGCTCGAGGTCGATCCCGATCTTGAGGGTGGTGACTATGAGCCGCAGGTCCTTGGCCATCGGCTGCTGGAGGGCCAAGAGCTGCATACAGCGCTTCTCCACCCTCAGGTTCAGGTCGTTTACTACCTGGTCGTCCCTTATGACCTGCCTCGCCTTCTCGACATCGTAATCGCGAAGAGCATCCACCGACTTGGTCACCGCCATTCCGACCAGCTCCACCAGCCTCTCCGCGTCCGTCTTGAGCTCTTCAAGCTCGTTTCGATAACGCTCTCTATAAGGACTCATCTCTCCCCCGTCTATATTGCGGCCCTCATCCAAACCGACCGGTTATATAATCCTCGGTGCTCCTCTCTTTTGGTTTCTCGAAGATCTCTTTCGTCTCTCCAAACTCTACAAGCTCGCCGAGGAGGAAGTAGGCGGTGAAGTCGGATACCCGAGCCGCCTGCTGCATGTTATGGGTGACAATGACCTGGGTGTACGACCCCCTAAGCTCGTCCATAAGCTCCTCGATCTTCGCCGTAGATACGGGATCGAGGGCGCTGCAGGGCTCGTCAAAGAGGATGACGTCGGGCTTCATCGCCAGGGTTCTTGCGATGCATAGCCTCTGCTGTTGCCCCCCGGAGAGCCCCATCGCAGGCTTATCGAGACGGTCGGAGACCTCCTCCCAGAGGGCGGCGTCCTTGAGGCTCCCCTCGACGATCCTGTCGACGTTCTTCACCCCGTGGATCCTGGGGCCGTAGGCTATGTTGTCGTAGATGGACATGGGGAAGGGGTTGGGCTTCTGAAATACCATCCCGATGCTCTTACGAAGCTCCACGACGTCCGTCTCCTTGTCGTAGATGTTGACGCCGCTGTATAGGACCTCGCCCTCGATCCTGACGATATCTACGAGGTCGTTCATCCGGTTTAGGCAGCGGATGAAGGTGGACTTTCCGCATCCTGAAGGGCCTATAAGAGCCGTGATCTGATTCTCCGGGATGCCGATGGATATATCTTTGAGGGCGTGGTTATCGCCGTACCACAGGTTCAGTCTCCTCGACTCTATTTTGAAAGACATTGTAAGACCCCTAAATAGAATTCAGCCCAAAATAGGTCGTCAAATTTCTCCGGACGCCTCCCCGCCAGAGGTGCCGTGGGGGAAGAACCCCTCCTCCTCCAATATACTCTGACCCTCCGGCCCCAGGACGAAATCTATGAACCGGGCCTCCTTCTCGCTGGTGCCGTTCCAGGTGTAGAGATATAACGGCCTCGAAAGCCTGTAGGTCCGGTCTTTCACGTTCTCTTCAGAGGGAAAGACGCCATCCAGAGCCACTGCCCGGAGATCGCCGGTCTTGGCGTATCCTATCCCCAGGTATCCTATCGCCTTATCGGACTGGACTATCAGGGTCTTTATCTCGGCGTTCTCCAAGGCGTTGACCTCGACCCCCTCCGTCTCGGCGCTGATGCTCCCCATGATCATCTCGTTGAAGGTCTCCCCGGTCCCGGATCCGGGGATTCTGGCTACGGGGAGGATCATCATATCGGCACCACCAACGTATTTCCAGTTATTGATCTCTCCGGAGTATATCTTTGAGATCTCTTCGGTGGATAGGGATCTGACGCCGGATTCGTAGACATCTTTGCTGACGACCACTGCTATGGCATCGTAGCCTATGAGATGCTCGACGAAGAGATCCCCAAACCGCTGGATCTCGGATTCCTTCACCTCTCGAGAGGCCATCCCGATGTCGGCGATCCCCGTAGCTGCGTCTTGAATCCCCCGTCCAGATCCGCCGCTGCTCACCTGGACCCTGATCTCGTCCTGGGCCTGGTTGAAGACCTCGGCGCACCTCTCCACAGGGGGAAGGACGGTCGTAGAGCCGGTGATGACCAGGTTATCCTTCGAGCCGTCCTCCAGGCATCCGGCTGCCGCGAGGGCGAGGAATGTGACTGTGAGAAGCCGAATCCTTCTTGACTTCGCAGGTTCGTTCAAGTGATCGAAGTTCACTTTACCCATATATATAGCATTTTCCTATATAGTCTATATACTACCTTCCCAAATTCGCCGGATATTGCGAAATATTTATATAGAACTTCAAACTGCTGATGACCAGAATGACAGGGGAGGACTCGATTTGGCTGGCTTGACAAACGCTCCTATACTGATCCTGAGAGAAGGACATAAGCGCGAGACGGGAAAGGACGCTCAGCGGAAGAACATCATGGCGGCTAAAGCTGTGGTGGAGGCTGTAAAGACCACCCTCGGCCCCAAGGGGATGGACAAGATGCTGGTGGACGGGACGGGGGATATCGTCATCACCAACGATGGGGCCACCATCCTCCGGGAGATGGACATTGAGCATCCTGTGGCTAAGATGATCGTAGAGGTCTCCCGGGCTCAGGAGGACGAAGTAGGAGACGGGACGACGACCGCCGTCGTCATAGCCGGAGGGCTCCTCGAGAACGCCGAGGAGCTGATAGAGATCGGCGTACACCCTACGGTGATAGTCCAGGGTTACAAGGCGGCCCAGAAGAAGGCCCACGAGTTCCTGGAGGAGATGGGGGTGGCCGTATCGAAGGAAGATCGCGAGATACTGAAGAAGGTCTCCGAGACCGCCATGACAGGCAAGGGGATCGAGGTCTTCAAGGAGATGCTCTCAGAGATCTGCATCGACGCCGCTGCGGCGATCGAGGAGGACGGCAGGGTGGACGTCGAGGAGAGGATCGGATTCGTCAAGATCAGCGGCGGATCGGTGAAGGAGACGGCCCTCGTCCGCGGCGTCGTCCTGGACAAGGAGAGGCTAAACCCCGATATGCCAAAGAGGGTGGAAGGGGCGCGGATCGCCCTTCTCGACAGCACCCTGGAGCTGAAGAAGCTCTCCACCGACGCCAAGATCACCATATCGAGCCCCGAGAGCCTCAGCAGCTTCCGGGAGGGAGAAGACGAGGTCCTTAAGGAGAAGGTCGACGCCATGGCCAGGATCGGGGCGAACGTCGTATTTTGCAAGCAGGGGATAGGAGCCTACGCATCCCGGTACCTCGCCAACCACGGGATCATCGCAGCGAGGAGGGTCAGCGACGAGGATATGAAGTTTCTGGCCCTCGCCACCGGCGGTAAGATCATCACAGATCCCCTGGAGATGACGGAGGGGGACCTGGGGTCGGCCGATATAGTAGCAGAGAAGAAGATCGGAAAAGAGAAGAAGATGATCTTCGTCGAGGGGTGCCAAGGAGCCAGGGCTGTTACAATCGTCATCCGGGGATCGAGCGAACAGCTCCGGGATAACGTGGAGAGGGCCCTTGAGGACTCCCTCTGGTCGGTGGCGACGGTTCTGGAGTCGGAGAAGATCGTCCCCGGCGGCGGCGCTCCCGAGATCGAGATGGCGGAGAGGCTCCGGCAGTACGCCTCCACCATCACCGGTAGAGACCAGCTCGCCGTCAAGGCCTTCGCCGACGCCGTCGAAGAGATCCCCGTAAACCTGGCAGAGAACGCCGGTTTCGACCCTGTAGACGTCCTCGTCGACCTCAGGTTCAGCCACGGCTCAGGAAAGAAGGGATACGGCCTCGATATCAACACCGGAAAAGCCGCCGATATGATGGAGCGGGGGGTCGTCGAGCCGCTGAAGGTGAAGATCCAGGCGATCAAGTCCGCCACCGCCGCCGCCACCCTCGTCCTGCGGGTCGACGACGTCATCGCAGCCAAAGTGGAAGGCCTCAAGCCCAAGCCGGGCCAGAGCCCCCACGACTACACTCGAAGGCCGATGATGCCTCCCATGATGTGAGGGGGATAGGGAGGCTGGAGGGGGGCTCGGCGGGGATCTCCGCTGCCGGGGCCCCCATCCTCCGAGGAGTTTTCGTCGATTATCTCATTCGCCCCTGACGTGAGGGGTGGTTTATGAAGGCGAAATACAACGAGAAGAAGATTGGGCCCTCCGAGAAGGACGGAAAGGCCAGATCGGATAAGGCAGATCCACTCAGCGAAGCCGGGCCGTTGATGGGGGAGGGGGCAGAGGGTGGGTCATCTGATCCGGACCTGCTGGACCTGGACCCGCGGGAGCTGTCAAAGGAGCTGGAAGAGGCGAGGCTTGAAGCAGAGGAGATGAACGATCTCCTCCTCCGATGCAGGGCGGAGCTGGATAACACCCTGAAGCGGGCCGCCCGAGAGAAGGAGGCCCTCTCCTTTCGCGCCTCGGAGAGGGTTATTACGAAGCTCCTCCCCGTCCTCGACAGCCTCGATCAGGCGGCTAAGCAGGTGGAGGGGATGGAGAGGGTCAGAAGGCAGCTCCTGGACGTCCTCGGGACGGAGGGGCTCGCCCCCATCGTGGCGATAGGGGAGAAGTTCGACCCCTACAGACACGAGGCTCTGATGATGGTGGAGTCCGACGAATGCGAAGAGGGGACTGTGACCGAGGAGGTCTTGCGGGGCTACGCTTTGAACTCCAGGGTGATCCGGTTCTCCAAGGTCCTCGTCTCCAAGAAACGGTAAATATTCAGAAGTTCTATTTCGAGAAGGTGATAACGTGTCCAAGATCATAGGCATAGACCTGGGAACGAGCAACTCAGCCGCCGCCGTCCTTATCGGCGGAAAGCCGACCATGATCCCCAGCGCCGAGGGGACGAGCATCGTCGCCGGAGGAAAGGCCTTCCCATCCTACGTCGCCTTCACCAAAGACGGCCAGAGGCTGGTGGGAGAGCCGGCCAGAAGACAGGCGGCGACGAACCCCGACGGGACTATAACCGGGATCAAGCGCAAAATGGGCCAGGATTACAGGGTGGAGGTCTTCGGGAAGTCCTACACCCCCCAGGACGTATCCTCCTATATCCTGCGGAAGATCAAGGACGACGCCGAGGCGTTCCTGGGGGAGAAGGTGGAGAAGGCGGTGATCACCGTCCCCGCCTACTTCAACGACAACCAGAGGCAGGCGACCAAAGACGCCGGGACGATCGCCGGCCTCGAAGTCGTCAGGATCATCAACGAGCCGACGGCCGCCGCCCTAGCCTACGGGATGGACAAGGAGGGGGAGGCGACCCTCATGGTCTTCGACTTCGGCGGAGGGACCCTGGACGTCACCATCATGGAGGCGGGGGAGGGGGTCTTTGAGGTGAAGTCGACGAGCGGAGACACCCAGCTCGGCGGCCGGGATATGGATGAGATCCTGACGAACTACGTCGTCGAGAAGTTCCGGCAGGAGTCGGGGGTCGACCTCAAGGGCGACAGGATGGCTATGCAGAGGTTGAGGGAGGCGGTGGAGATCGCGAAGATCGAGCTATCATCGGTCCTGCAGACGACGATCAACCTCCCCTACATCACCGCAGACCAGAACGGCCCCAAGCACCTGGACGTCACCGTCACCCGGGCGAAGTTGGAGGAGCTGATAAAGGAGATCCTGGAGAGGTGCCGCGGACCCATGAACCAGGCGATCCGGGACGCCAGGATCGACAAGACCAAGATCGACAAGATCGTCCTCGTAGGCGGCCCCACCCGGATGCCAGCCGTCAGGAAGTTCGTCCGGGATTTCATGGGCAAGGAGGCGGAAGGGGGCGTCGACCCCATGGAGTGCGTCGCCATCGGTGCGGCGGTCCAGGGAGGGGTCCTGGGAGGCGAGGTCAAGGACATCCTCCTCCTCGACGTCACCCCCCTCTCCCTGGGGATAGAGACCCTCGGCGGGGTAGACACCAAGCTGATCGAGAGGAACACCACCATCCCCACCAGGAAGAGCCAGATCTTCACCACCGCCGCCGACAACCAGACGACCGTCGAGATCCACATCCTCCAGGGGGAGAGGCCCATGGCCAAGGACAACACATCCCTGGGCAGGTTCAACCTATCGGGGATACCCCCGGCGCCGAGGGGTATACCCCAGATCGAGGTCGCCTTCGACATCGACGCCAACGGCATCCTCAACGTCTCGGCCAAGGACTTGGCCACCGGCAAAGAGCAGGCTATCACCATCTCCGCCCCCCACAAGCTCTCCCAGAACGAGATCGAGCGGAAGGTGAGGGAGGCAGAGGAGCACGCCTACGAGGATACCAGGAGAAAGGAGGAGATCGAGGCGAAGAACCAGGCCGAGACCCTCGTCTACACCGCCGAGAAGACCCTCAAGGAGGCGGGGGAGGTCGCCACAGCCGACCAGAGGGAGAAGATCGAGAAGGCGATCGCTGAGGCGAAGGAGGCCCTCGCCGGCGGGGATATCGCCAGGATAAAGGAGAAGGCAGAGGCCCTCCAGAACGCCATCTACGAGCTTACTACGGCTATGTACCAGAGGGCGGCGGAGCAGCAGCAGCGAGAGCAGGAGAAACAGCAACAGAGCTCGCAGGGTTCAGGCTCCGGCGAGACGATCGACGCCGATTATGAGGTCGTGGACGACAAGAAATGAGCTCGATGAGGGCGGAAGGGGTTTGCAGAGATCTCAGATGGAGATGCCGGAGAGGATAGGCGGTGGCTGGGAGCAAGAGAGACTACTACGAGGTCCTTGGGATCGGAAAAGAGGCGGACCCAAAGGAGATCAAGAGCGCTTACCGTAAGCTCGCCCTCAAGTTTCATCCCGATAGATCCCAGGAGCCCGAAGCCGAGGAGAGGTTCAAGGAGATCTCCGAGGCCTACGCCGTCCTCTCCGACCCCGAGAAGAGGAAGCAGTACGACCAGTTCGGCCACGCCGGGATCGACGGCCGCTATTCCCAGGAGGACCTCTTCAGGGGCGTCGACTTCGAGGACCTCCTCCGGGGCTTCGGCGGGGGGTTTGGCGGGGGCGGGTCCATCTTCGATATCTTCTTCGGAGGCGGCGGCCGGGGCGGCCGCCGGGGCCCCGGACGGGGTCGCGACCTCCGCTACGACCTGGATATGACCCTGGAGGAGGTGGCCTCCGGCCTGGAGACCTCTATCGAGGTCCCCCGGATGGAGACCTGCCCTCCTTGCAGCGGGACGGGGGCGAAGCCGGGAACCTCGCCTGTGACCTGCGACCAGTGCCGGGGCGCCGGCCAGGTGACGAGGGTCCAGAAGACCCCCTTCGGCCAGATGATGACCTCCTCGACCTGCCCCAAATGCGCCGGCCGGGGGCAGATCGTCTCCGACCCCTGCGCCGAGTGCCGGGGGTCGGGGCGGGTCCGAAAGACGAGGACGATCAACGTCAAGGTCCCCGCCGGGGTCGAGACCGGCCAGCACCTCCGGCTCGGGGGGCAGGGGGAGGCGTCCTCCGACCCCGGCGGCGAGCCCGGCGACTTATACGTCTTCGTCAACGTCCGGCCCCACCCCCTCTTCAGGAGGGACGAGGACGACCTACTCTTCGAGGCTCCTCTCTCCATCACCCAGGCTGCCCTGGGGATGGACCTGGAGGTCCCGACCCTCGACGGTAAACGGGCCAAGATAAAGGTCCCCGCCGGGACCCAGACCGGCTCGGTCTTCCGGCTGAAGGGGAAGGGGATCGCCCGCCTCCACGGCTTCGGGGGGACCGGAGACATGCACGTCCGGGTGAACGTCAAGACCCCTTCAAACCTCACCGGAAGGCAGAAAGAGCTCCTGGAGGAGCTCGCCGCCGAGTTCGGGGAGGGCGAGATGATGAAGAGGTCCGCCGAGGATGAGAAGAAGAGGGAGAAGCCCACGGAAAAGAAGGAGAAGGGGTTCCTCGGAAAGATCGTCGACGAGGTGAAGGGCGCCGTCCAGTGAGCCGGGCGGCCCTTAAAACCTCAACAGCCCGGCAAGATATCTGAACTGACTTTTATTCGTCTACACCGGCTTTTTAATCTCATCCGGCCTTTATTCCTTGACCGCTTTCATCTTCGTCTCGATGGAGATCTCCTTGTCCAGCCGGTGGTCGATCTTGATGGTGGTGACGATCCGCCCGGCCCCCATCTCCGCCAGGACGGCGTCGGCCTTCTCCACCACCTCGAAGATCTCCCCCATCGATCCCGCCTCTATAGAGGTGGACATGGGGCCGGGGACGAATTTGAGCCCCGACCCCTTCAGGACCTGGTGGACGGCCCGGACGTACCGGCTGGCGCTCGTCCCCGTCCCCATCGTTATCATGGAAAGCTCCGCGACTATCATGGACGATATATCCGACCGCGGACGATAAAAAAGTTTTTACTAATCCGCCGTCAGCGGATCTCCCTCAGGATCGCCTCCGCCGAGGCCACCGGGTTCGGCGAGTCGGTGATACTCCTTCCGACGATGAGGCTGTCGGC
>CP086218.1:1729260-1732728 GCA_020844795.1 Methanothrix sp.
CCATGCCCAACGGTTTTATCTAAAAAGGCGGATCTCGATCATCCTGACGTCCCCCGGGACGGGGGGCCGGGGGGCTCCCTGAGGTCGTTGGGGTCGGAGGTGTCTGGCGATGGCGTATGAGATCGGGAGAGGTGCAGAGGCGGTGATCTCCAGGGAGGGCGATGAGGTGACCAAGGAGAGGCTGCCGAAGGGGTACAGGCTGAAGGCCCTCGACGAGAGGATCAGGCGGGAGAGGACGGTGATGGAGTCCCGGATCATCTCCGAGGCCAGGAGATGCGGCGTCCCGACGCCGATAGTCCTGGACGTCGATCAGTTCACCATCACCATGGAGCATATCGAAGGCGTTAAGCTGAAGGAGGTGATAGACCCCGAACTCTCCGAGAGGGCGGGGGAGCTGGCAGGAAGGCTCCATGGATGCCGGATCATCCACGGCGACCTCACCACCTCCAACATGATACTGAAAGATGGGAAGATATACTTCATAGACTTCGGCCTCTCCTTCCACGACCAGAGCCTCGAGGCCCAGGGGGTGGACGTCCACGTCTTTTTTCAGACCGTCAGGAGCACCCACGACCGGGCTGAGGAGCTGATCTCTGCCTTCGGCCGGGGATACGCCAGAACCTATGCCAGGGCAGGGGAGGTTCTAAAGAGGGTCGAGGAGATCGAGGCCCGGGGGAGGTATCTCTGACCAAATCATTAACTTTATGTAGTAAACGATTCCTACCATCAAACCGAGAGCTGTTAGCTACGAAGTGGTGATGATACATGGCAGAAGATGATGTGGTATTCGTCGGCAGCAAACCAGTGATGAACTACGTACTGGCGGTGGTCACCCAGTTCAACAGCGGCGCCAAAGAGGTGAAGGTCATGGCCAGGGGACGGGCTATATCAAGAGCGGTGGACGTTGCGGAGGTCTCAAGGAGCCGTTTTCTTGGGGATGTCCACGTCAAAGATATTCAGATATCCACCGAGACCCTTAATACCGATCGCGGGGAGACCAACGTCTCCGCCATCGAGATCACCCTCTCGAAGTGAAATCGGGGATCTTCCCGCAGCGGGGTAGACATTGGCCGCCAGGATAGGGGTCATCTCCTCCGGCCGGGGGGAGAACACCAGATACATCATTGAGGCTTGCCGGACGGGGTACGTCCCGGGGGAGGTGGTCGTCGTCCTCGCCGACCGGAGAGACGCGGGAGCCCTGAGGATAGCCGAAGATCATGGGATAACGGCCCACTTCCTCGACCCTTCAGGCCTCTCCAGGTCGGAGTATGACGCTCTTCTGATAAAAAATCTCGACCTGGCGCGGGTCGACCTCGTCGTCCTGACGGGGTACATGAGGATCCTCTCTCCTGAGTTCGTCCGGAGGTTCAAGAACAGGACTATCAACATCCATCCGGCCCTCCTTCCCGCCTTCCGGGGTATGGACGCCTTCCAGCAGGCCCTCGACTACGGCGTCATGTGGACGGGGACTACGGTCCATCTCGTCGACGAGGAGGTCGACCACGGCCCCATCATATACCAGGTCCCCGTAAGGGTGGAGGAGGACGACACCCACGAAAGGCTCAAAGCGAGGATCCAGGAGGCGGAGTACAGGGCGTACCCCGAGGCTCTGAAGCTCTTCATCGAAGGGAAGCCTAAGGTGGTGGGAAGAAAGGTCGTCTTTGAGAGAGATGATCTTGGGGCTAGATGAGATGGATGAGGGCGAGGTATAATAGGTGATGATGGATGAGACGGCCGTCGGCGAGGAGAGGGAGGGAGAACGTAAAAGGATGGGGGGTGGCGAGCCGGTGAGGACCTTATGGGCTCCCTGGAGGATGGATTACATCCTGAGCGACAAGAAGGGAGGCTGCATCTTCTGCGAGAAGGAGGGCGAGGACCGGGACAGGGAGAACCTGATCCTCTTTCGGGGGAGGCATCATTTCATCATCATGAACGCCTACCCCTACAACAACGGCCATATGATGGTCGTCCCCCGCCGCCACACCTCGACCCTCGAAGGCTGGAGCCCCGAGGAGAGGGCAGAGTTCCTCGAGCTGACGGATATCGCCGTCGATATCCTGAAGAGGACGATGAGACCCGACGGGTTCAACATCGGGATCAACATGGGAGAGGTAGCGGGGGCGGGGATCGCCGACCACATCCACCTCCACGTCGTCCCCCGGTGGTCTGGAGACTGCAACTTCATGCCGGTCCTGGCGGATACAAGGGTCGTCCCCGAGCACATCCAGGCGACCTACGAGAAACTGCTCGAGGCCCTAGAAGAGGTCTCTTGACCCGGCAGGAGTGGGGTTGAGGGGATTTGTTGAATACGGAAAGGATTATCATCGATCGGGTCTAAAGCGAAACGTGGTGATATCTATGGTTGGAATTAACGGAAGGCTCGGCAAGTCCAAGGGAAGCCCTACGGGCGGAGAGAAGTTTGAGCAGGAGTTCTACATGACCGTCGGGGAGGTGGCGAAGACCCTTAGAGGCCTTGCCGACGAGATCGAGGGTAGAGGTGGGGTAGAGGCGTCGTCGGGGGATTGGAACCTGGGAGTGAGCCCGGCGGAGCCGATAAAGCTTGAGGTCCAGTACAAGCATGATCCGGCGAGAAGGGAGCTGGAGTTCCAGCTGAAGCTCAAAGAGAACCCCTGAGATGGGATTGGGGCCTTGATCGGCCCTGATCCGGAGGGGACGGATTCCGGCGGCCTCCTTCATGAAGCCATCATGGAGTCATCATGGAGCCATCGACCTCGAAGGCCCCGGAGAGGTTTTTGGATAGTTCCATCCCTGGGAGAGGATGGTGCTGGAGATCATTTTGTGGATGGTGGCCCTAGATGGGCGCGATCGATGACCAGTTGCAGGCTTTGAAGAGCGATACCGCGGAGGTCCGCTGGGCGGCAGCCTATGCTCTCGGTAGGCTGGGGGATCCCAGGGCGACGGAGCCCCTCGTCGACGCCCTCCTGGACGGCGACCCCAGGGTTCGAGAGAGGGCCGCCTGGTCCCTCGGGAGGATAGAAGACCCGAGGGCGACGGACCCCCTCATCGGTGCCCTGAAGGACGATGACTGGAGGGTCCGGTCGAGGGCCGCCTCCGCCCTCGGGAGGATCGGCGACGCCGGGGCGGCCGGTCCTCTGATGGAGGCCCTCGCCGACGAGAATAAAGGGGTGAGGTGGATGGCGGTCGAGGCCCTCGGGAGGATCTGCGACCCTAGGGCCACAGAGCCCCTCGTCGACGCCCTGGGGGACGGCGTATGGTCCATCCGGTCGAGGGCGGCCTGGTCCCTCGGGAGGATCGGCGACCCTAGGGCCATAGAGCCCCTCATCGGCGCTCTGAAGGACGATCACGCTTATGTCCGCCGAAACGCCGTCATCGCCCTTTGCAGGATAGGCGACCCCAGGGCGAGAGAGCCCATCGCCGGGGCCCGCGACGATGCGGACAGGCTCGTCCGGGAGGCGGCCCGGGAGGCTCTGGAGAGGCTGGGGGCGG
>CP086218.1:1732828-1751071 GCA_020844795.1 Methanothrix sp.
CCACCGTCAGAGGCGCCGTCTCCATCGGAAGGAGGCTGCAGGATCCCCTGGCGGAGCTCGTCAAGATCGATCCACGTTCCATCGGCGTCGGCCAGTACCAGCACGACGTAGATGAGAAGGCCCTGAAGCGAAAGCTCGACGAGGTCGTCGAGATTTGCGTCAACGCCGTCGGAGTCGACCTGAACACCGCAAGCAGGGAGCTTTTAGCCCGGGTCTCGGGGCTGGGGCCGAGGCTCGCAGGATCGATAGTCGAGTATCGGGAGAAGAGCGGCCCCTTCCGGACGAGGGAGGAGCTGAAAAAGGTCCCCGGCCTCGGCCCCCGGGCCTTCGAACAGGCGGCGGGTTTCCTGCGTATTCGGGGCGGTGTGAGCCCCCTCGACGGATCCGCCGTCCACCCCGAAAGCTACAGCATCGTCGAGGCGATGGCCGACGACCTGGGCGCCACCGTCGAGGAGCTGATGGAAGAGCCCTCCCTCCAGGAGAGGATCGACCCTGAGAGTTACGTCTCGGAGACGGCGGGCCTTTTCACCCTCCGGGAGATCCTGGCGGAGCTCGCCAAGCCCGGAAGAGACCCCCGCCGGGAGTTTGAGATCTATAGCTTCGCCCCCGGCGTCGCGAAGATCGAGGACCTCCGGTCGGGGATGGTCCTTCCCGGTGTCGTGACGAACGTCGCCGCCTTCGGCGCCTTCGTCGACGTGGGGGTCCACCAGGACGGCCTCGTCCACATCAGCGAGCTCGCCGACCGGTTCGTCCGGAACCCGGCGGAGGTGGTGAGGGTCCATCAGAGGGTGGAGGTTGCCGTCCTGGCGGTGGACCTGGAGAGAAAGAGGATATCCCTATCGATGAAGAAGAGGCCTGAGATCGATGGAAATGAAGATCGAATAAGCCAGGCGGGCTGACCTGGCCCCCCCTCCCTAATATCTCGCCTCCTCATATGATCCTAACGCCGAAGAAGACCAGGATACCCGCGAGGATCGTAGGAATTCCGACGATCGCCCAGACCAACCGGCTGCCTTTGAAGATCTTGGCGCCGTCGAGGGGGCCTGCAGGTATCATGTTGAACCCTGCCAGGATCAGGTTGATGAAGAACCCGAAGTGAGCAACCCCCATAAAGAGCCAGCCCGTCACGACACCGCCCTTGATGAGCGAGAAGAAAAGGAGCCCAAGAAGGATGTTCGTCATAGGGCCGGCGAGAGATATCAAGAGCTCCTCGCGACCTGCCATCATCTCCATCCCTTCGATGGAGGTGTCTGCTTCGGGGCGATGAAACCCGATCGGAATGTAAGGGTCTTTTCGGATCACCACCGCCCCTGGCACGGCAAAGATGAAGCCCATGAAGGCCATGGCGACGAGGAAGACGAGCCCCATCCCGTTCGCCCTGTATTCGGCCCAGTAGCCGTACCGCTGGGCTACGAGCTTGTGGGCCATCTCGTGCAAGAGGAATCCTGACCCTACGCCAACCGCCGATATGAATAAGATCTCGGCTCCGGGAATGCTGCTATCGCCGATGATGATTGAAAAGGCGAAGGTAAGGGCTGCCAGCGATACCAACAGGTCGAAGAGTTCCGTCTTACCTATCCTGTTTGGAGGGCTCATGGGACTATCCTTTAGGAAGTCTGTCATATTAGCTTGTTGATCTCCTTCTCGGAATATCGGTTATTAATATCGAGGGTAAAATCTATCGGCGATGAAGAATCCCGACGAAGGCTTCGATGAAAAATCCCTGCTTGAAGAGATCGCCCCCTTTTATGAAGGCAAAGACCCCGCCCACGACTTCACCCACGCCCTCCGGGTCTTCAGGACCGCCACGGCGATCGCGGAGGCGGAGGGGGCGGACCCGACGATCGTCGCCCTCGCAGCCCTCCTCCACGACGCCGCCTCCGGGCCGAAGAACAGGGGTAGGGATGAGGCGGAGGAGAGGGTCCTTGAGACCGTCGAGCCCCTCTTGAAGAGGTGGGGATATCCCGATGAGGTGATCGAGGGGGTCCTCTATGCCGTCGAGGTCCATAGCTACTCGAAGGGGATCGATCCCGCCACCCCGGAGGCGAAGGTCCTGCAGGACGCCGATCGGCTCGATGCCATCGGGGCGATAGGGATCGCCAGGGTTTTTATGACGGGCGGCGCCCTAGTCCGGACCCTCTACCACCCCGAAGACCCCTTCTGCCGCGGGCGGGATCCGGACGACGGGGAGTGGAACCTGGACCACTTCTTCTCGAAGCTTTTGAAGCTGGAAGAGGGGATGCACACCCAGACGGGGAAAAGGCTCGCAACAAGGAGGGGCGAGGTCTTGAGGAGGTACCTGACGGACCTGGAGGAGGAGATATCGAAAGGGATATAGGGACGAAAGCTCGATCGATCGGTGAGAAGGACGAGGGGAGAGAGGATGAGGGCCTGGATGAAGGTGAGGAATAGGAGGATGTCTCGGATGAAGGTGAGGGAGAGGATATTTTCTGGGACGGAGGTGAGGGATTGAAGCATAGGATGACGGAGAAGGCGGGGGGAGCTGATATGGAGCTTGTTCTCCACCCGAGTTCGGAGATCGACGCAAGGACCAAGATATTCAAGAGGAGGATGGAGGGGCTCGCCGGGGCCATCATCTTCCAGGCGGTGGACATGCTCTACTTCTCGGGGACCGCCCAGGATGGGCTCGTCTACGTCCCGGCGGAGCCGGAGGCGCAGTCTGTCGTCATGGTGAGAAAGAGCCTGGATAGAGCGAGGGAGGAGTCGCCCCTGGAGGTCAGGCAGCTGCGGAGCCTGAAAACCCTGAAGGCGGACCTCGCCATCCCTCCTGGGGCGAGGATAGGGCTGGAGCTGGACGTCCTTCCTTTCAACAACTACGCCCGGGTGAAGGCCGCCCTGGGAGATGCAGAGTTCGTCGACATATCCGAGGAGATCAAGCAGGTCAGGTCCGTCAAATCGAAGTTCGAGGTCCGCCTCCTCAGGGGAGCGGCCCGGATCCTCGACGCCGGGATCGGCTCCGTCCCCGACCACCTCCGGGAGGGGATGGCGGAGATCGAGCTAGCTTCTAAGATCGAGGCAGAGATGAGGTCCCTCGGCCACCAGGGGACCGTCCGGTTCCGCAGGTTCAACCACGACCTCCCCCTCGGCCACCTGATGGCGGGGCCCAACGCCGCCTATCCGAGCTACGTCGCATCACCGACAGGCGGCGTCGGCCCCTCCCTCCTCCAGCCCCAGGGGCCGGGCTTTCGGAAGATCAAGAGGAACGAGCCGATCCTCGTCGACTACGGCGGGGTCTACAACGGCTACATCGCCGACGAGACGAGGATCTTCACCCTCGGCCGCCTCCCCAAAGAGCTGGAGGAGGCCCACGCCGCCGCCCTGGAGGTGGAGAAGGCCGTAGCCGGGGCGCTCCGGCCGGGAAACTGTGGCCGGGAGATCTTTGAGATATCCGAGGTGAGGGGCGAGGAGCTCGGTTACGGTGACGCCCTCGGCGGCCCTCTCGGGGCGAAGTGCGGCTTCGTCGGCCACGGCGTAGGCCTCGAGATCGACGAATATCCGGTCCTCGGCCCCGTCGACCACGATATTCTTCCGAATATGACCGTCGCCGTCGAGCCGAAGATGATATACCCGGGGGTCGGGGTCGTGGGGATCGAGGACACCTTCCTCACCACCGATTCCAGTCCGGAGAGGCTGACGAGGCTTCCCCAGGAGATATGGCGGGTCTGAAGGAGGTTCCCTCTGGGGTAGGTCGGTCCGACGATCCCGGATGCATTCTTCTTCTGATAGGAGCTCGCAGACCGGGCATCCCATAGACCGGGCCCGGTCTATCCCGCTTCCATTAGAAAATCTTAAAAAAAGTGGCTAGGTGGCCTCACTCGGCGATCCTGGTGAGGACGAGCCTCCAATCTCTCCCGTGGAGCCCTGCGGTAGTCCAGTAGCTCTCCTTGGTCACCACCGTCTCGTCCCCTTCGGCGACCTGGAAGCTGTAGTATCCGTGCCCCGCCCTCTCGGCCGCGATCCTCTCCCCCAGGTCGAGGAGGCTTGGGAACGGCTGGTAGAGGGGGTCCTCGAAGAGGAGCCTTCCGATCTGGCCCTCGTCCCGGTCGTATAATATCAAACCGTCGGGGTCCATCGCCCAGAAGCTGTAGTCGATGATCTGGGACCTGGTTGTTACGTCATAGCCGAGGTGGGGGGCCACCAGACGGTCCATGAGATCCTCGGGTTCGAGGATGGCGCTTATCCCCCCCAGCAGCCCCCCATCCTCGCCGAAGACCGGATAAGCGATGGCCGTCCCCATATAACCTTCCACCAGGAGGAACTCTCCGCTGAAGGCGGGGTTTCTCGTATTGAGGACGTGGGAGATATGCTCCTGGCCGCCGATATCCGCGCCCTGCGCCCCCTCGGCCCCCTCGCAATCGTCGCATTCGGCGACTACGATCCTCCCTTCGATATCGAAGGTGACGGCCTCGACTAGGTCAGGGTTGGCCTCCTGGAGCCTTCTGAGGACCTCCCGGGCGGCGCCTCCCTCAAGCCCCGTTGCGGATAGCTCCGCCGAGGCATCGGCCACCGCCGCCTCCAGACCGTTGAGGCTTCCCTGGACGTCCGCCTGGATCTGGAGGAGGAGGAAGGGCATATCCGGCAGGGATCCCTCGGCTGAGGGGCCGGCCGCTGGTATATCCTCTCCTGATGCGGCGAAGGCACAAAAAAGGAGGGCGGCCAGGGCCGCCGCTGATAGGCGGCCGGATGGGCCCTCCCCCGAGCTTCTATTTCTCTTCATATCAGATCACCCCTTGTCGACATAGATGACACTATTTGGAATTTGGCGGAGACTGTCGCCACTGTCCCCAGAGGATGGGATCTGCCGATCCATTAAAATAAAGCTGCCGATGGCAAAGATCACCGATCGAAGTAGTCGAGGATCGAGGGGAGGAGCTCTCCCCTCTCCACCAGCTTGGCGGCGACGCGCCGGAATCTGTTGTAGTTCTCCCTATCTCCATCAGAGGCGAGGTCCGGCCTCGAGCCGGTCTGGAGGAGGAATATGAAGGAGCGCAGGGCCCGGTTGTACCCGGCGATCTTCTCCATCTCCTCGTCGGTGGCAGCTTCTCTCCTCCTGTGGACGAGGAGGTCGTCGGCGGCGTACCCCTCCTTCAGGGTGGAGACGAGGAGGTCGTGGTAGGGGAGGCCTTCGATCGCCTCGATGAACCGGTCCAGGTCGCAGTCTTCGCATATCATCTTCATACCAGCCCCAAGATAATCGACTCTAACTTCCTCAGATCTATCAGAGGAGGATCCTATCAGACTCTGACCTCACTTCCATCCTATCCGACTCCGACATCGCCCCCCAGCCCCCACCTTCCGCCTCTCCGGGGTGCCTGACCTTAATCGAGTTGAGGAGCCTCTCCGTCACCTCCACCGACTCCTCGGAGGCGATGGTGCAGTCGACCTGGGCGACGAGGACGCCGTCGACCTCCTGGATATCCGGCCAGAAGACGGCGCATACCAGTATCGAGCCGCTCGGCCGCTCCCCCAGGCCGAGGATCGCCGGCTTTCCATCGATCGCGATCTCGTGGGTCTGAAGGTTCTTGCATTCGGCGTTGGTGAGGTAAAGGGTCACAGCCCTGCGGGTCAGGGAGCTCGTCGCCTCCACCGGTACGCCGTAATCGGTGATGGCGATCATCATCGTCCTCTCGCCCTGGATCCAGCATACCGAGGACGGATATTCTTCGCCGTCGACGGCGGCGAAGGGAACCAGTTCGAACTCGAGGGAGTACCCCGTATAGTTGCCCAGGTCGAAGGAGACCCGGTAGCCGCCGAGGGTGACCGTCTCCTCCGCCGCCATCGCCGGAGGAGCCAGGATCGCGAGAAACGCCACCAGGGCGGAGATGACCGCCTTTCCACGAGCCGGGCCCGCCGAACCCAGAGATCCATCCACGACCAGACCGATCTTCAAACCCACCGATAATCCCGTCATCGAAACCTCACTTCCCTTTGCCAGAGACCCGTTTGATCCGCTTCTTTTATAAATGTTATATCGGAGAACCTGGAGATCCTGTAGAGAGATCCGCGAAGAGATCCTCCAGATGGAGTCGAGATAGATGAACCTTCGAAAACACGTCAGCCTCAACATCAACGTCCGGGGGGTGGAGCCGTCGGCGACCCTCGCCATCAACGAGAGGTGCAAGCTCCTGGAGAGCCGGGGCGTGCGGGTGAGAAACCTGGGCCTCGGCCAGTCCCCCTTCCCGGTCCCCACCCCCGTCGTCAACGCCCTTCGGCTCTACGCCTCGGAGAAGGACTACCTCCCGGTGAAGGGGCTTGCGGCCCTACAGGAAGCGGTCGCCGACTTTCATCGGAAGAAGGACGGCGTCAGCGCCAGCCCCGAGAACGTCATCGTCGGTCCCGGATCAAAGGAGCTGATGTTCCTCCTCCAGATAGCCTACTACGGCGAGATCATCGTCCCGACCCCGGCCTGGGTCTCTTACATCCCCCAGGCCCAGATCCTGGGCAAAAGGGTCCGCCTCCTCCACACCACCTTCGACGAGAAGTGGCACATAAATTCCGAGAGGCTGGCGCGGTTCCTGGAGAGCGAGCATGACGTCTACCGCCCCCGGATCTTGATCCTCAACTACCCGGGAAACCCCGACGGCGTCACATATACCTCATCCGAACTGGAGGAGATCGCCAGGGTGGCCCGGGAGTACGAGGTGATCCTCCTCTCCGACGAGATCTACGGCCAGCTCCACCATCGGGGAGAGCACGTCTCCGTCGCCAGGTTTTATCCGGAGGGTACGATCATCAGCTCCGGCCTTTCGAAGTGGTGCGGTGCCGGGGGCTGGAGGCTTGGGACCTTCACCTTCCCCCCGGACCTCGACTGGCTCCTGGAGGCGATGGCCACCGTCGCCAGCGAGACCTACACCTCCGTCTCCGCCCCCATTCAGTTCGCCGCCGTCCACGCCTTCCGGGGCGGCATCGCCATGGAGAGGTACCTCTGGCACGCCCGAAGGATCCTCTCCGTCCTCGGCTCTGAGTTTCAGGGTATCGTCAGCGACGCCGGTATCAGGGTCCACCCCCCCGAAGGGGGGTTCTACCTATTCCTGGACTTCTCGACCTTCGCCGATGAACTCGCGGGGAGGGGGATAAGGGACGGGGCGACCCTCTGCGAGCGGCTCCTGGCTGATAAGGGCGTCGCCACCCTTCCCGGATCTGCCTTCGGCCGCCCCGATAGCGAGCTATCGGCCCGGATCGCCTACGTCAACTTCGACGGCTCTGCCGCCCTCGCCGCCAGCGAGACGATCCCCCTCCACCAGAAGCTCCCCGAGGATTTCATCCCCACCATCTGTGATGAGACGATCGAGGCGGCCCGGGAGATAGCATCCTGGCTGAGGGAAGGTTGACCTGATCTCCGGCACGAGAACGCTATAAAATAGAGATATGGGGTTTGGCCGGGGCGGAGCCCCGACCGAATCCTGGGTTTTGTTTTTCCGTCCTCCGCCTTATTGCCGGACTATTTTTCCGCTCTCCGGCTCATTGCCTCTCTTCCTGCATGATCCTGCCGATGATCCTTCCGTAGGCAGGTCTCGCTATTAAGACGCCTATGAGGACGCCTGCGATGGTGATCAGGGCGAAGCTCTTGAAGGCGCCGAAGCCCATGCCGAAGAGGGGGAGCATCGCGACGATCATGGTAGCCGCTGCGGCCATGATGATCCCGAAGGCGCTGGATAGCCTCGCGAGGTAGACCTTGCCGCTCGGCATCTTCCCTTCATATAGGAGCTCGTCGGTGATGATCACCAGGTGGTCGATCCCCGTCCCTATCACGACGATCAGACCGGCGAGAGCTGCCAGGTCGAGCTGCCAGTTGAGGAGGGCTGCGATCGCCAGCATCATCAGGACCTCGCTGAAGGAGGTTGCCACCATCGGAACGACGATCTTGGGTCTCCTGTACCTGTAAAATACCATGAAACCCGCGGCTAGCATGGCGAGGATCCCCGCTATCAGGACCTGCTTTTTGAACTGCTCTCCCAGGGCTGCCGTAACCTGACCCGACCCTATGATCTCGACGTTGACGGGCAGAGCCCCTTCCCTCAGGTGGATGTAGAGCTCGTGAGCCCTCTGGCTGTCTGGGCCGACCTGGGCTATCATGGACCTCATCGGTGCGACCTCAAGGCTCGCCGCCAGGTCCTGGGCGAGGGGGGCGGAGAAGATGAGATCGTTGTCCAGGTGCATCGATACCTCGTGATCCATCCTGTTCTTGGTGGCTCCTGTATCTATCGCCGCCTTCTGGAAGGCACGAGCCCCCTCCTCCGAGAGGGTGAAGGGGACCCCCCAGTTACCTGCCCTATCTCCGCTGGGGAGGGAGACGTCGACGATCTCGCTGCCGTAGAGGACGTGCATCGACTCGTTGGCCTTCGTCTGGATCCTGATCTCGAAGAGCCCGGGCTTTCCGACGATCTCCTGGGCGTCGGTGACGGTGACCCCCGCAAGATCGATGAGGATGAACTTGTTGTCCACCACCCTGACCTTGATGTCCGCAAGGCCGAGACGGTTCAGCTTCCTGTCCAGGATCAGCTTCGTCTCGTCGACGGTATCCTCGCTCACCCCCTCGGAGAAGCCCGCCTCCCCGGGGGCCAGGGTCCCGCCTACCTCGGCGAGGAGCGCATCAAGAGCCTCCCTGGTCACGTTCGATCTCACCTCGAAGGATATGGGGTCAGGACCGAGGTACCTGACGTCCGAATCGAGGGAGGTCTGCAGGTAGTTCATCATCACCCCGATGGGGGATGTGGCTATGGAGATCCTGGTGGCCTCTCCCCTCGGAGTGACCGTCGCCTGGGGGTACCCCAGATCGTCCACCTGGGCCCTGGTGACCCTTCCTTCGACGGTGATATGGTATTCGGTCGTCGCCTGGCGCCACTCCACCTCCACGGGCGCACCGAAGGCGTCACCGAACTGCTTCTCCAGAATCTTTATCGGATCGACCTGGGGCTGGATTATGGCGCCCTGAAGCTTCAGCTGGAGCCACGAGCCGCCCTCCAGGTCGAGGCCGTACTTCAGCCTCGTCTTGAGGCCGTCTTCGCTCGGCATCGGAGCCAGGATTAGGAGGGACGCGAAGACGGCGGCGAAGAATATTATTATCCTTGGATCTCTGGTGATTTCGGTCATCTCTTCTGCCTCCTTGCCGGCGCCTTTTTGGGACGGGCCAGGTACCAGCGAAGGGCGTTGGAGTTCATCACCCAGGTATTCATGAGCCCGGCGGTTATGCCGAAGATCAGGACTATCGATATGTCGAAGAGGATGTTGATCTGGGTGAAGGCTGGCGATACCAGGTAGGAGAAGGTCGCCACCAGGAATAGGGCGACGACGGCGCTTAAGGTGGTGGTGGTCATCGCAAACCCGGTCCTGAAGGCCCCCGCTATCTTATCTTCGATCTTTCCCTTCCGCTTAAAAACCCTCATATTCAAGAGGATGTTGCTGTCCACCGAGTAGCCTATCAACATCAGGAGGGCGGCGACCGTCCCCATGGATAAACTGACGCCCACCACGGTCATGCAGGCAGCGGCTATCACTATATCAGAAAAGGCGGCGAATATCACCGTCATGGCGACGAAGGGAGTCCTGAATATCAGGAATATGACCACCGCCATGAAGAGGAAGGATAGAGGTATGTAGGTCTTCGCTTGCTCTATGAGACGTGCGCTGTAGACAGGCCCCATGTACTTGATCTCAGGGTCCCGGTACTCGGAGGTGATCATCGCCGAAAGCTGTCTATAATCGGCGTCGCTCATCGGCCCCATCTGGACCATGTACCTGTGGCCGACGTCCCTTAAGTCTAAGACCGGATAGCCCGCCAGCTTAGCCGCCAATTCCCCCTCTGATTCGATGACGGGAACCGTTACTATGGTCCCTCCCGTGAACTCGACCCCCAGTCTTACGGGGGATCCCGTATTGATGTAGGTGAAGCCCAATATGGCGAAGGCCACCGCGAAAACCGCGAGGGATATCGCCACCATCTTCCTGGGCTCGTATTTAGAGATGAAGGTCTCTGGATCCATACAAGTGTCCTCTTTTAGCGTCAACCGTCTTCAACGTATTTACGGATTGTCTTTTCTCCACATTTCTTCATAAATTCGGATCTCAGGAGGGAGATTATTTCTTCTCCCACTTCTTGAGATTTGCCACCTCGGAGAGGGTCCTTCCCCGGAGGATCTCCTCCCGGAGCCTGCTCTCGGTCTTCTCGACCTCTTTCGCCCTCCGGGAGATCTCGTATCCCCTCTCCCTCGGGATTACGACGACTCCGGAGTCGTCGCCGACGATGATGTCGCCGGGGCGGACCGAGAGGCCTCCGCAGGTGATCTCGGCGTTGATCTCCCCCATCCCCTTCGGCTCGCCGGCCATGGGGGTGATGGAGCTGGCAAAGATCGGGTATCCCATCTCCCGGATCTCGTCGAGGTCCCGGACGGCGCCGTCGATGACGACCCCCCCCACCCCCTTCATCTTGCAGCTCTGGGTGGCGAGGCCGCCCCAGCAGGATACGTACCTGCTCCCGTTGTATATGACGATGACGTCCTCGGGACCGGCGAGGTCAATCGCCTCCACCGATTTGGCCCAGTCCCCCTCGAAGGTCTGGACGGTGATCGCCCTCCCGACGATCTTCTGGCCCGGGTTTATCGGCAGGACGTCCCGCATCGCCCCCTTCCGGTGCATGGCGTCGGAGATGTTGGGGGTCGATACCTCCCTGAAGATCTCGAACATCTCCTCGTCCATGCTCTTCCTCTCCCTTCTATCAACCCCCCCCATGGCCCGGTCCATAGCCTCCCGGATCTTCCGGCTGGAGGCGGTGACGTCGGGGCTGCGGGTCACGCTCCCCCCGACGATGACGATGGAGGCTCCCGAGGCGATCGCCTCGGCGGCGGAGGAGGCATCGATCCCACCGGCGACGGCCACCGGGATCTTGACGTTGCCGAGGATATCGTCGAGGAAGTCGATCGCCCTCTGGCCTATCATCTGCTGGTCGATACCCACGTGGACGCAGATGTAATCGACCCCCAGGGCCTCCATCTCCCGGGCCCTCTCCACCGGGTCGGGGGAGCCGAGGAGGTCGACCATGATCTCTACCCCGTACTTCCTCGCCGCCCGGAGGGCGTCGCTGACGGTGGAGTCGTCGGAGGAGGCCAGGATCGCCACTATGTTGGCCCCGGCCTTCGCCGCCATCTCCACCTCCATGGAGCCGGTGTCCACCGTCTTCATATCCGCCACGATCTTCTTTCCCGGGAGAGCCTTGCGTAGCTCGCGCACGGCGTCCATCCCTTCGCTCTTGATGAGGGGGGTCCCGGCCTCTATCCAGTCAGCACCGCCATCGGCTGCCTCCAGAGCTATCTGGACGGCTCTATCCAGCTCCAGCAGGTCCAGGGCAACC
The DNA here is from genome assembly GCA_020844795.1 of Methanothrix sp. Classification (GTDB taxonomy): domain Archaea; phylum Halobacteriota; class Methanosarcinia; order Methanotrichales; family Methanotrichaceae; genus Methanocrinis. The sequence continues at coordinate 1,744,197 of CP086218.1, forward strand.
TGTAGAATGGGTTTAATAAGATCACCACCATAAAGCCAGGCTGTAAGAGAACAGACCATGGTATATAAAATGAAGCTGAAAGAGACTGCCATGATCAGGGCGGAAGGACGGCCGAGGGACGGGGGAGGGATCTCCTTCACCAAGCTCCAGGGTAACGGGAACGATTTCATCCTCATAGACGAAGACGACCGGGTGGTGGTGGCAGACTCCCTGAAGCCATCTTTTGCCGTCCAGTGTTGCCATCGGAACTTCGGCATTGGAGGTGACGGGGTTCTATTCCTCTCCCCCTCCCATCATGCCGATCTCAGGATGCGGCTGCTCCAGCCAGACGGCTCCGAGGCGGAGATGTGCGGAAACGGCATCCGCTGTCTCGCCAAGTACGCCTGGGACTCGGGGATGGTCGGCGAGAGCTTCGAGGTGGAGACCCTTGCCGGGATCATACCCCTGAAGGTGAGGGAGATCGGAGGCGACTTCTGGGCCAGGGTGGAGATGGGCCTTCCATGCTTCGACAGGAAGGGGATACCCGCCATCGGAGAGGGGGAGTTTCTGATGGAGCCCCTGGAGGGGTTCGAGGTCTCGGCGGTCAACACCGGAGTCCCCCACGCGGTGATATTCACTGACGACCTCCTGAACCTCTCGATAGAGGATCTGGCCCCCCATATCAGGCACTCCTCCCTCTTCCCGGAGGGGGCGAACGTCAACTTCGTCCGGATCGGCGACACCTTTCAGGTGAGGACCTTCGAGAGGGGGATCGAGGGAGAGACCCTCTCCTGCGGGACGGGGTCGGTGGCCTGCGCCGCCGTGGCCAGGAGGATGGGGATGGTCGGCGATGAGGTCTTCGTCGAGACGAGGGGAGGACCCCTCCTAATCACCTTCGAGGGGGATAGGGCCTGCATGGACGGACCCGCCGCTACCGTCTATTCCGGAATCCTCAGCGGCGAGTTCCACTGGGACATCTCGCAAGTAATATAGCTCAATAGCCTCTGGTGATCCGTATGATGAAGCTCGTGGCGGTCCTCGCGGCGGTTCTCTTGGTCGTCGGCTCAGGCCTGGCCTTCCAGGGGCCGGAGCCTATTAAGCTAGGAAGCAAGAGCGACCCTGACGCCCCCCTCTTCTCCTACGACCAGAAGATCAGAGATACCACCACCCTCAAGAACTACCACCTCGGGATGTCAGCCTACAAGACCTTCTACGGGTGTGAGAGGCTCTCCTCGGACATATACCTCGAGAGCAACCCGGACTGGGTCGATATCGCCATCGTGGCGAACTTCAGCCGGGGGACCGGGAGGATGGGGTATCTAGTCCTGAACCAGGATTCCATGGACATAAGGGACGTGATGGTCGACGTCAGCCACGAGTTCATAGGAAACTTCACCATCGATGAGAAGATCTTGGTGATGAAGAGAGATATGAATGAGACCGGTGTCTTCGGATGCCTTTAGCGGATTAGATGGGGGCATCAGGGCCGCAGCTGGCCTCCCACGATGCGATCCATGATCTTCAGGAACTCCTCCTTCGCCTCCGGGGGGATCGTCGCCCCGGAGGCGACGTTGTGGCCTCCCCCCACCCCGCCCACTTCCTCTGCCGCCTTTGATACCGCCTCCGCCAGGTTGAGCCCTGCCCGGACGAGGTCCTGGGTCCCCCTGGCAGAGACCTTCAACCTTCCGTCTTCAGAGGTGGCGAAGGCGAGGATCGGCTTTCTCCTGTCGGCGGTCTGAAAGCTCATCCCGGCGACGATCCCGACTATGGTATCCCGGATCCGGTCGCCGGCGTCGAAGTACTGTATGGAGTCGAGGGCTACGATACCCTCCTCCTTTACGAGCTTGAGGCCGGCCACCAGGTTCTGGCGGTGCTCGGCAAGAAGGCGCCTCGCCTCCTCCAGGGCAGGTCCCCGGTCCCCGAGACAGACGGCGAGGCCGACACCAGAGAAGCCGTATCTCGCGGTGGCGTTGAGGAGGGTCGAGTACTCGCTGGCGTCCCGCAGCTCCGTCCCCTCCGGCTCCGGGAGAAGGGTGTAGACCTCGCCGACGAGCCTCTCCAGCTGCCGGTTGGATAGGCCGGACCGGAGGCCCCGTCTCACCAGGGCCGAGGCTATCTTCGCCTTCTCTTCGGGGTTCATGTCTATCCACCGCCGCCACCTCTCCCCCCTCAACCGTATCCCCTGCTCTTTGAGAAAAAAGATGCAGGCGTCTTCGTCCCCCGAGAGGCCGGGGATGAAGGGGTCCGAGGAGTACTCCAGCATCTTGAAGACCGGCCTCGTCTGCTTTCCGAAGAGCTTCAGGTCCCGGCCGAAGGAGAGGGTACCAGCCTCGACCCCTATATCGAGGATCCGGCGGTTTAGACCGATGAGCCTTCCCGCCGCCATGTCCTGGAGGTCGCCGACGGCTCCGACGATGGCCAGCCCCGCCAGGTCGTCGTTCTCGCCGGATCTGCCCGTAGCCTTAGCCAGGGCTCTGGCCAGGAGGAAGGCAGATCCGCTCCCGGAGAGGTGGGTCGCTCCGTCGAGGCCCACCAAGTGCGGGTTTATGTGGTTCACCACCCCCGAACCCTGGGGGCGGTGATGGTCGGCGACTACCGCTGAGAGGCCCATATCGAGGATCTCGGTCTGCATCCCCGACCCCAGGTCGGTGAAGATGACGAGGTCCGGGCCGAGGTCGGCGATCGTCTCCAGGGCGGGAAGGTCGAGCTGCCGGAAGAAGAGGGTCTCCCGCTCGATCTCTGCCCTGTCCAGGGCCGCCGATATTATCCCGGCGGAGGTGAGGCCGTCGGCGTCGACGTGGGACGCCACCACCACCTCCCGTTCTCCGATTATGGCCCCGGCGGCCCTCTCCGATATCCTGGCCAGGGCGGTGAGTTCTTCCTCAAACCCCGTCCCGTCGGTGTCGCTCATCCTTCCATCATCGGACACGATCTCTTTATACCTTTTCGGCCGATCTGCCCCCGGGAAGATCGAGGAGCGGGGGAGGATAGGTCGACCTCGAAAATCGTCTCTCCTTTTCCAATCTTCTTCTGCGGCCTCCTTGCGCACCATGATCGCATATATTGATCCGGGAAGGCGGAGAAGATCAATAAATTATATAAACTTTGATCTCTATAATAAGAGATTACATTTCTATGGAGGAATAACCTATGCCAGAGAGCGTCTATAAGATCGTGGAGCTGGTGGGGTCCTCTCCCACGAGCTGGGAAGATGCGGCGAAGGCCGCCATTGAGAAGGCTGCCAAGAGCCTTAGAGACCTGAGAGTCGCCGAGGTGAGGGAGCTGGACGTGAAGCTGGAGGGGGGAAAGATCGTCGCCTACAGGGCCAAGGTCAGGGTCTCCTTCAAGATCGAGGGGGACGTCGACTAGGCGCCCCCAAAAGGGTGAAGCTGTAGATCGCTTCCATATAATGCCGGGATGGAAGGGGAGGTCCTGCCCTCCCGGCAGGGGCTATAGATATCGAAACCCCTTTTCATCTCCTATTTTTCTCCTATTCTGGGTTGCCACAAATATAATATCCCCCGGGGTAGACGGATCTCATCATGGCACACGTCCTCGTCAGCCCTTTGAACTGGGGGCTAGGCCACGCTTCAAGAGACGTCCCCATCATAAGGGAGCTTCTGGGGCGGGGCCACCAGGTGACCGTCGCCTCCAGCGGGAACGCCCTGGAGCTGTTGAGGCGGGAGTTTCCCGAGTGCCACTTCGTCACCTTCGAGGACTACCCCATACCCTACAGCTCCACCCGGTTCTTCCTCCCGAAGTTCACCGCCTACCTCCCCCTGATGATGAAGGCGCTCCTGGACGAGAGGAGAAACTTCTCCCGGATCCTCTCGAAGGGGAGCTATCAGATGATCATCAGCGACAACCGGATGGGGGTCTACTCCAGGGATATCCCCTCCTTCTTCATGACCCACCAGCTGAGGTTCAGCGTCCCCGCCTATATCTGGCCTGTGGAGATCCTCTCCCTCTACGTCAACGGATTAATCCACAGCAAGTTCGACGGGGTCATCGTCCCCGACAACGAGCCCGGGGCCGCCACCCTCAGCGGCAAGCTATCACGCTCTTTCCTGGCTATGACGAACGGGAGGGCGTACTACTCGGGGATCCTCTGCAGCCCCGAGAAGATGGACGTGAGAGAAGACCTCGACTACCTGGTTATCATATCCGGGCCGGAGCCCCAGAGGACGAAGCTGGAGGAGATCCTCCTCCCCCAGGTGGGCGACCTCCCCGGAAGGAAGGTCGTCCTCCTGGGAAGTCCCCTGGATAGATCTGTAAAGAGGCCCGACGACGGGACCGTCGTCCATTCTTACGTCCCGGACCGGGAGAAGGTGGAACTTCTCAACCGGGCTAGGTTCGTCATCAGCAGGTCGGGGTATACCACCATGATGGAGGTGGCGGAGCTGGAGAAGAGGCACGGCCTCTTCGTTCCGACCCCCGGCCAGACGGAACAGGAGTACCTCTCCAGGTACTACAGGAACCAGGGATGGTTCCTCTCCCGGTCCCAGTACCGCCTCAACCTGGCAGAGGACGTCGAAGAGGCGATGGAGTTTTCCGGATTTCCCCGGATGCGAAAGACCGGGGAGAACGTGAGGAGGCTCTACGAGGAGCTCTTCGCAGAGCATCTAGAATGATCCATAACAGGATGGCTCAAGCAAAGGTCGTAGATGGTGATGAAGGTTGCACCGATGGAGGCCAGACCGGTACGAGAGGAGCTCTTCCGCCCAGAGGCTCTGGGCAGCGGAGCTCTTAGAGAAGATCGAGATAGAAGGGGATGAGAGGGTCCTGGATATAGGCTCTGGCGACGGCTGGATCACGGCAAATATCGCCGACATCGTCCCGGAGGGCTCGGTCCTGGGGATCGACAGCTCCGAGGGTATGGTCTCCTTCGCGAAGGAGAAGTTTGCGACCGGGGACCATCCTAACCTCTCGTTCCAGCTGGGAGACGCTCGCAGCCTCGACTTCGACGGAGAGTTCGACCTCGTCGTCTCCTTCGCCGCCCTCCACTGGGTCGGCGACCACCGCCCCGTCCTCCGGGGGATCCGCCGGGCCCTCAAGCCCGGCGGCAGAACCTTCCTCCAGTTCGGGGGCCGGGGAAACGCCGCCCTCCCCCTGGCCATCGCCGATGGGATGATCAAAGAAGATGGCTGGCGGCGCTCCTTCGAGGGGTTCGACTTCCTGTACGCCTTCTTCGGCGCCGAGGAGTACCGGATCTGGATCGAGGAGGCGGGGCTCGTCCCAAAAAGGGTCGAGCTGATCCAGAAAGATATGATCCAGCCGGGGCCTGAGGCCTTCGCCGGCTGGATCGAGTCTACCTGGCTCCCCTACCTGGAGAGGGTCCCTGAGGACCGCCTCCGGGAGTTCATATCCGAGGTCGTCGAGCGGTACCTCCGTCTCCGCCCCCCCGACGGCGAGGGGAGGGTCCACTTCGGGATGGTGAGGCTGGAGGCGGTGGCGGAGAGGCCCCGAAGGTGAAGACAGAGCCGGACGAAGCGGATCAGACCTCATCGACGGACCTTCCCGACAGGGCGGAGTTGGGCTTCCCCTCCAGGATGTCGTGGTCGGGACGCGCGAACTCGTCCTTCATCTTAACCAAAATCCACCGCTCGTTCTTCCCCCGGCCGGTCCGGGTGAGGGCGTAGCCGCCCCGAAGTTTCTCTCCGGAGAGGATGAAGGTGGCGTGGCCCCGCTCCAGGGCCTCGCCGATCGGGACTTCCTTTCCATCGGCGGTGGTGGTGTTCTCGTAGGTCCCGATATCCCAGACGATGACGCTTCCGGCCCCGTACTCCCCCTCGGGGATCGTCCCCTCGAAGTCGATGTACTCGAGGGGGTGGTCCTCGGTGGGGACGGCGAGCCGCTTGGTTTTCGTATCCAGGGAAGGGCCCTTGGGGATGGCCCAGGATTTGAGGACGCCCCCGACCTCGAGGCGGAGGTCGTAGTGGAGCCTCTTCGACCGATGCTTCTGGACGGAGAAGCGGGGCTTTCCTTCGGAACTCGTGGCGACGGAGCCGGGGGGCTCACTGGTTTTGGAGAAGTCTCGCTTCGAGCGGTAGGGTTCGAGATTATCAGCTTCGGACATGCTGATTATATCTATTACCCGATTCTTAATGAACCGATGGGATGGATGAGGAAGACCGGATGATGGAAGATGGCAGAATGGGCGAGTTCTGGAGGGACCGATCCAGGCTGAGGCGAGATGGCCTGTCGTTATATGGATGGGGTACGTTGATGGAGAAGGCATGATGGGATATGACGAGGGAGAGGAACCGGACAGAACCGACGTCGATGAGAGGGCTGCGCCCCCCCGGGTCCTCTTCACCACCGTCTACCGCAATCCCGGAGAGGGGTACGACTACATCGGCGCCAACTCCCGATCGAGATGGTTCAGGTTCCGGTGGCCGAGGGACCAGTCCTTCGGCCTGCGGTTCCTCCAGCAGAACGTCCCGGAGCTGCAGATCGTCGAGTTTCCGACCTTTGACCAGTTCAAGAGGAGGCTCGCCGAGGGGTGGGACGTCGTCGGGATATCCTTCTACATCAGCGAGACGGAGGAGGCTCTCGCCATGGCAGATTTCGCCCGGGCGTCCGGGGCGGTCGGAGAGGTCTGGGCCGGAAACTACGGAGCCCTCACCCCGGCCGTCGAGGAGAAGTTCGACCGGGTCTTCGTCGGCTACGCCGAGGACGAGGTCGCTGCCTACTTCGGCCGGAAGGTCGACGAGATCGTTCACCCGCCCCTCATCGAGCACCTCGCCGCCCCCTTCGGCCTGAAGCTGAACATCTACGGCGCCCTCTTCACCATCCGGGGATGCGCCGTCGGCTGCAAGTTCTGCCAGGCGACATCCTTCTGCAGCCGGCCAAGGCCCCTCCCCCTGGAGTCGATCGAGAGGGTCCTCTCGTACTAC
>CP086218.1:1751171-1754938 GCA_020844795.1 Methanothrix sp.
CTCCTCTCAATCTTTTTGATTTAATTTTTATTCTATTTAGCTCATATATATGACGCGGGACTGGTGCGGCGAGATCTCTCATTTGATTACTCAGATCTCTTTATTTTATCCGAGCGTAAGATATCTTAGAATTGAAACTATTGGTTTTATTTTTTATATTTGACTATAATCTAGTGTGCTTGATCGGTTATTTTTTATATGGCCTGGTTAAACTAGCATAAAAGATAATGAGTCAGGAGTGTAATAACACGGCCAGGTTTTCTGCAATCGAGCAAGAGTTCTTAAAAGGCATAGAAGATGGTAGCCCCCTAATTACAAGCCTTCATTTGATTCGCGAGGCAATGGAAAAAATCTGGCCCAATGAGGTACGCATTGTTAAAGATTTTACGGATCATGGAGAAAAGCACTGTGAGCGCTTGGCAAAATCTGCTTACAACTTAATTAAAGCTAAAAAGATCGAATGCGCCGATCTCTCTGAAAAAGAAATTTATTTGTTAATGGCAGGAATTTATTTACATGATATAGGAATGCAATGTGATGTAGTCAAATTTCCTGAAGTTAAAGCTCAAGCAGAGATATTAGGAGCGCATTTCGATGTTGAATTTACTGGACAGGCTGCAAATTACTATAGTGAAGTTGAACAGATTTCTATACGCAAAAATCACAACTATCTTTCAGCAGCTTGGATCCACAGGGGCTACAATAACAGGGATATACCATTCTCGTCAGCATTTGAAAGTATCCCATCAAATCTAGTATCAGATTTGATTGATATTTGTAAATTCCATTCAAATCTATCAATTGATGAATGTCCAACCCGTTTTAATTTTTATAAAACTGATCGCAAGAAACTGGTTGCTGCAATTTTACGTTTCTCGGACGAATTAGATGTGGGTGAGGATCGCGTCTCTATCGAAACCATAAATAGCTTCCAAATCCGACCTGAAAATGCACTATATTGGTGGTTGCATAGTCGTACGATTGTTGATTTTAACACACCAACTAGCATACTTCTTACGATTGGATTATGCCCTAGCGATTTTGAAAAATACAGCTCCCTTGTATATGCGGCTTATATAAATAAGTTTAGAGAAAAAAACAATTCGGTTTTGGATATTCTGGATGAATATGGGATCCCAATTATAATTGATATTAATTCTGGTATAAAAGAAGACGAATTTGTCGAGCCAATTCCTCTAGAAATAAGCAAAGCTTTAACCGCGAACTTCCAAGGAATTCAAAATCATATCCAAAATTCGATCATATTCGAGCCACCTTTATCTAAGGAACTGGGGGCCGAGATTCCCTTAGAGCTTATGTACAATAAGAAATATGAAGAAGCAATAGTTATATTGAAAGAGTTACTGAACACATCTGAACATAAAATTGATATGTTAATTGCATTAAGCTCATGCTATTATAATTTATGTAATTATACCGAGGCGTTAAAATATATTGAATCTGCCCTGTCAATCAACCCAGAATCCAAAGGAGCTAAATCTAATAAAGCCTGTATATATGCGGAAGCTGGAATTGAAACAGGATCCAAAGCAAAATTATTGATTGCGAAAAGAATATTCTGCGATTTAGCCCTGGAAGACCCAAACTGGACTAATTATTATAATTTAGCCAACACGTTATCAGGTTTAGGCGATTATAAATCAGCAAAAGATACTTATATAATCTCTTTAAAATATAACAATAAAATTGCTGAAATATGGAAGAACCTGGGAAGCTGCTACTTCCACTTGGATGATCACAAAAAAGAATTAGTGTGTTTTAATAAGGCATTATCTATAAATCCTGCGTTAACGGAAGCGTTGATCTCTAAAGGAGTAACTTTAGCTGAGATATTTGAAAAACACGAAGAGGCTCTAACTTTAATAAATAGAGCATTAGAACTGGATAAAGAAATAGGATTTAGGTGGCCGTATGTCTGGTACTGGAAAGCAAATTGCGATTATAAGCTAGGAAATTATACAGATGCATTAGATGAGATCGAATGCGGCATTCGATCGAATCCGAATAATATAGTTCCATTTTTGAATATGAAAGCTAATATTTTGTATAATCTCTGGAGAATTAATACGGATTTTTTAGATATTGCAAGAGACTTTTTTGAATTTCGGGTCGAAATTAACGAGTTCGATTACGCAGCATTGAATGAATTGGCTTTGATCTATAAGGCGCAGGATAATGAATCATGCGCGTTGGAATCAGTTCTAAGATTACTTAATAAGGTTAGTGGATTAAAAAATGTGATAGAACTTAAAGCCGTACAAGATTTAGAGATATCATTCGATAATTTAATGTTGTTGATTGAGAATATAGATTTTTATAAATCTTGCAGGTATACGAAGCCAATCGATGAATATATTAGCCGCTTTTATAATCCAGATATTTTATCTAAATGGGAGCACTTTTTTTGGCTCGTATTTGGCATCTCCTTCACTGAAGCTGTAGATAAAATTAGAATATATGAAGATATTTACAAAGAATTTTGGGGATTCATGGTCAATGAAAATATGGCTCGGATAAAGCATTTTTTATACTTGATTTCCCTATGTATTTCAAACGAATATAAAGCTCATCCAATAAATGAAAAGATTGATCTTATGAGTGAACTTGAACTAAATTTACCTATGATTGGTCTTTTGGAATCTAGCAGGCAGACTGGTTATTTATGGGGATATATTTCTGCTGAAAATAATGATAATTTGGAAGAATCATCATATATATCTGAGATTGATCTATGCAAATGGCTAGACTGCTTATCCGAATTGGTTTTTATAGCTTCTAATAGAAAATTAAAATTATTTACAGATAAAGAGATCACTTTTATCTTATTAGCATCAAAGCACCATCTATAATTTCTCTACTTCTAGTCTATCCGTAGAAGCTTGGACCAAGAAAAAGTGTACTAATTGACAAAATCGAAAGAGAGGCCTCAGCGATATTCTCCCACTAGCCGCGTTCCCGATTCAAGCGTGATCCATCAGATGGTGAAGTATTAACACAACGGACGGTCAAACCGTGGAAGGAGATTTACCGCTCTCCTCCTCCGCTCGTCTCCGCCCGCGCCCCTCCCGGCGCCCGCATGCTTCCTCTTCCTTCTGGCCCCTCACGAGCGCCTGCCCCGCGCGGCACTTTAGCACCGGGCGGGAGGGTTGCGGGGATGGATGATGGTCGGGGGCAGCTGGGCGATCTCGCCGCCCGGCGGGAGCGGCCGGGCGGGTGTTTTCGCCGCCCGGAATATATTCTTGATTATATTTTATTAACCGGCGCGTCGATGACCTTCCTGCAACCCTCCGCCCCCCCGCCACGGCGCCGGGCGGTGCGGGGGCCGTATCACAGCGCCGGGGTCGTTTGATCTCCAAAATCTTTCTTGCGAGAGCCCCCGCCCCTCTCCCTACCTCCCGATCCCCCTCTCCACCTCGTCGCAGAACCCCCTGATCTGATCTTCGGTGAGCTTCCCCTCGGGGATGACGAAGACCTTATACCCCGCCGCCGCGAGCTTCCGGACGGCGAAGGGGTCCGCGTTCCGGGTGTCGAGGACGATAACCCTCTCCTTTTTAAATAAGACGTCCGCCACGTACCCGATCCGAAGAGAGGCGGTCTGCCGGAACTTCAGCCCCCGGCCCTCCAGCTCCTGGACGACGCTATCCAGCTTTCGCAAGATCTCCTTCCTCCTGGGTCGATACTCGCCCTCCGGGCGTATTATCTTATCTCCCCCTTCCCGGAGATTCTCTCCCTTTACCCATCCTCCC
>CP086218.1:1755038-1768825 GCA_020844795.1 Methanothrix sp.
CTGAAGGCGATGATGATCGATTCGGTAGAGAAGGTCCAGACGGCGGCCTTCGCCGTCGACCTAGAACAGACGATAAAGATAGTCAACCTCTCGGAGACGGACAGGTCCCTGCGGACCGAGACCTTAACGACGAGGTCGTCGGGGGAGGGGGTCCTGAACGTCACCGCCCGGGCGATGAGGATGACGATGACCACCACCTCCATCTCCGACGAGATGGGAGAGGTCACCTCCGAGATGGAGATGTACATGGAGGGGGATACCATGTACACCAACGTCGACGGCGAATGGATGAAGATGCCTGGGATGCCCGAGGAGATGTGGGAGCAGCAGAACCAGGTTAAGACCCAGGCGGAGATCCTCAACGCCTCGAAGATAGAGCTCGTCGGCTCCGAGAAGGTCGACGGGAAGGACGCCTTCAAGGTGAAGGTCGTCCCCGACCCTGAGACCTTCTCGATGATCCTCGGCCAGCAGATGGGGTCGATGCCGTTTTACGCCATGAATATGACGCAGCTCTTCAAGGATAGCAGGATGGAGTCGACGACCTGGATCGCGAAGGATTCGGGGCTGCCTCTGAAGAACCGGGTCAAAATGAAGCTGACCCTCACCTCCGATATGATGGGCATCCCCGTCGAAGAGATGGGCGACCTGGAGATGATCGTCGACTCCGACTCGACGGTGATCTACTCCGGCTACAACGAGGCGGTCTCCATCGAGATCCCGGATGAGGCCATCGCCGCCCCCTCCTGGCTCGATATGCTGATGGCGATGATGATGGAGCCTCCGGAGACGGTCCCCGCCGAATGAAGATGAGATCGGGAGGTCGGACCCTCCGGTATTGAGGCGTGGCCAGGAGGGGGAGGGGGTCTAGCCCCCTCCGATCCTCAGCCGCTTCGACCCGGCCATGGCGTCCTCAGACCAGGCCCTCATAATCTCCCCGACGGACCAGGCCTGGGATATGCAGCCTCCGGGGCGGTGGGGCTCGTCCCCGTCGAAGACCTCGCATATCGTCCCGACGCCGATCTGGCCCTCCAGGTCCATGAGGGGTCCAAGAAGCCTCCTCGCCTCCTCCCTCGCCTTTTTAGTCCTGCCCCCCGCCTTCACCAGGGCGGTGACGTAGGGGCCCATCAACCACGGCCAGACCGTCCCCTGGTGGTAGGCCCCATCCCTCTCGGCAGGCCCCCCCTCGTACCTTCCCTTATAGGCGGGGTCCTCCGGGGAGAGGGTCCGCAGGCCCCAGGGGGTGAGGAGATGCTCCGTTGCCACGCCGATGATCCCGGGGATCTGGTGGGAGTCGAGGGGGGTGAAGGGGAGGCAAGCGGCTATCACCTGGTTTGGCCTTATCGCCGGGTCCATCCCGTCGATCAGGTCGAAGAGGCAGCCCCTCTCGGGGTTCCAGAACCTCTGGTAGCCCTCGGCCACCTTCTCCGCCAGGGAGGGATCCCACTCCTCTTCCAGCTCTTCGGAGAAGACCTCCATCGCCTTAAGGGCGTTGTACCAGAGGGCGTTGATCTCGCAGGCCTTCCCGGCCCGGGGGGTGACGAAGGCCTCTCCCACCTTCGCGTCCATCCAGGTGAGCCCCGGCTTCGATGAGATGAGGCCGTCGCTGTCGCATCGCGACCCCGGCGTCTCCCCGGCGTAGCGGCTGGCTATCGCCGATAGGGTGGGGTAGATCTCCCTCAGGAAGTCCTCATCCCCGGCGTAAGCCCAGTACCTCTGGACCGCCCAGAAGAACCAGAGGGAGGCGTCGATGGTATTGTAGCCCTGGGCACCGAAGTCGTTGGGGAGGAGGCCGTCTTTCATCGCCCCGGCGAAGGTGGCGAGGACCGCCCTCGCCTCAGAAAACCTCCTGGTCGTCAGGAGGAGCCCGGGAAGGGAGATCATGGCGTCCCTTCCCCAGTCGTTGAACCAGTGGTATCCGGCGATGATGCTCATCCCGGCGCCCCTTTTGACCAGGAACGCGTCGGCGGCGGCGGAGAGGAGCCTGAACCGAGGATCCCGCCTCCTGTTGCCCTTCAGCCCCCCGATCCTCTCCACCTCCCGCCTCAGAAGTTCTCCGACCCCCGCCGCTGAAGCTCTATCCAGAGAGGCGACTATGGAGAAGGAGGCGGGGCCGTCGATATCGACCTCGAACCAGCCGGGGGAGAAGGAGTCCTCCTTCCAGGCGAGCCCCCTCCTCCTCTCAAGATCGTACTCGATGTTCTTGTACCAGACCTCCTCGGGTACGTAGCGTGCTCCGTCCGAGACGAGGGAGAAGTCGCAGGCCGACCGGAGGCGGACGCCGGATCCGCCCTCGACCTCGATCCTCGTCTGATCCATCCGGGGGGCGGGGGAGGCGACGTGGAAGCTTCGACAGTTGAGGTGGGGGACGACCCTGAAGAGGCCCTGGCCGTCGAGATCGTATCTTACGACGGTGGTGTTCTCTCCATAGATCATATAGACCCTCTTCTCGACGACGGCTTCTTCGCCGGTCTTGTAGACGAAGGTGGGGACGGGGTCGCGCCGAAACTCGGCGAGGTGGCGGAACCCCTGGGGGTATATCGTCCCCGGGTACTGGTGGCAGGCTAGGTCGTAGTGGACCGACTCCGTCGTCAGCTCCTCGTCTAGGGACGATAGGAGGAGGGTCCTCTCCGCGGGGGGATCGGTGGCCGCCACCAGCAGGCCGTGGTAGGACCTGGTATTCGCCCCGATGATCGTCGAAGATGCGTACCCTCCAAGGCCGTTGGTGACGAGCCATTCTCGGGCCGTCCCCTCCTCGTAGCTCTTCGGACGAAAGAGGAGGTCCGGCGGATCTATCTCGTTGCTCACCATCCCGGCCCTCATCTCCCCGGCTCTCATCTTCCCGGTCTCCATCTCCTCCGTCCTCATCTCTTGTCCCTCCCGCCGGAAGCTTTCGCCTTCTTTCCGCTTCGTTTGCCTCCCAGATCCCCATCCCCCCCGGCCCCGGCCAGGGCCTCCAGGAGGGCTGCCCTCAGATCCTCTCCGCGGAGCCCTTCGGCCCGCTGGAGATCGTCGGCCAAATTCTCATCGGCGAGGCTCCCCCGGGCCCAGGCGGCCAGGTCCCCCCGCCGGGAGTGGTACTCCAGGGACTCAACCTCCACCCTCTCCACCGCCTCCTTCAGGGTCCTCCTTCCCCAGGCGGAGTCGCCGGTGAACTCGTCTATCCCCGTCGAGAAGAGGAAGGGGTCGTCGGCTGCGGAGGTCCACGACTTCACCCGATGGTGGAGGTCGGCGAGGACGGAAAAGAAGGTGACCGCCGCATCGTAGGGGCTTCCGTAGGGGCTGAAGTAGTTGTGGACCTCCCCGGGGCCGCCGCCGTGGGTGAAGGCGTAGTAGAGGTGGTCGGAGAGCCCCAGGACCCTCCAGGTCTCCAGGAGGCGGGGGTCGCCCCCCTCCTTTACCGGCCCCTCAAGCCTCCGGTGGTAGGTATAGCAGGCCCACTGGAGGGCGTTTCCCAGCCAGCAGCTCGTATCCCTCTCCAGGTCTGCCCAAGAGGTGGTCTTCGGGACGCTGACGATCTGGAGGGGCGGATGGTCCCGGACGAGGTCGCTGGGGGTTTTGAAGCTGAGGTGATCCCACTTCAGGATCTTCTCCGGAAGGTACCTCAAGAACTCGAAGATCCCGGTGTCGGCCCACTGGTGCTCCCCGAAGGTCTCGTAGTCGCAGAAGATGTTTACAACCTCGCCGGGCTTGGATGCTATCCAGCTGGCGTACTTCTCGGCGGTGAGGGGGTACTCGCTCCACCACCGGGCGGAGAAGCGAAACCCCATGTCGTCGGTGATCTGCCAGTCCCGCAAGAGAAGGGAGATCCTATCGCACCCCTCCGGCCGGTAGAGGTGGTTTGGAGGAGCTACGATCCCCTCGGCGAAGATCCCGTCGTACCCCATCCCCTCGACGATCCCCGCTATCCGGTCGTCGTATAGTAGCTCTGTATTCTCGAAGATCCGGGGCCTGACGGCGAAGGCGTCCCAGACCCGCTCCCGGTGCATCTTCACCTGCTCGGCAAACTCTTTGCCGTCCTCGTAGAGGCTCGCCAGGGAGTGGTGGTAGGTCTGCTCCAGGATCTCCACCATCCCCGTATCGACGAGGCGGGCGAAGGAGTCGAGGACTTTCGGGTTGTACCTGTCGCACTGGTCGAGGAAGACCCCCGAGAAGCTGTAGGCGGCCTTGAAGGGCCTCTCGGAGTCCTCCCGCCTCCTTATCTCCTCGAGGATCACCTCGTTTGCCGGAAGGTAGCACTTCTCGGCGACCCGGTCGAATATCCTCCGGTTCTCCGGGTCGTCGAAGTAGAAGTCGGATAGGCGGTCGGGCTCGATCCTCCTCATGGGAGAGCCGCCCCAGAAGAACTCCTTTCGAAGCCTCAGGGGCTGGTGGACCTCGAAGCAGAGGCAGACGTCGGTCATGAAGGCTCACCGGGACCGGCAGCGTCTTCGTCGGCATCGAGGAAACCTGAGCGGGACCTGAGGGGTGGGATCGATGACATGGTTATATATTGGCCATCAAGTTCAATAAATATTTGTTCGACGAAGCCGAGCACACCCCGGCTCCGAAGGCGGCTTGCGATAGGCAGAATGTTCAAGGTGGATGATGAACATAAAAATAGCGAGGTAATCGATTCCATGGACTCAAAGTATAGAATAAGACGGGCGGAGTCTCCCGACGACGCCGGACTTCTCCGCCGCCATTACGACGGAATCTTCCTTCCCGAGGAGGTGGGAGCCTTCTGCGAGACGATATTCTCCCACCTTCCCGGCATGAAGAACGAACGCTGGTTCATCGCCGTCGAGGAGGAGACCGGAGAGATCGCCTCCGCCTTCGCCCTCCTCCCCTGGACCTGGGAGATGGCGGGAATCCGGCTCAAAGTCGCCGAGATGGGGATCGTCGGAACGGGAGAGGGACACCGGAACAAAGGGCTGATGAGGCGTCTTCATCGGGAGTTCGACGCAACCCTCGCTGAGGAGGGGTTCGACCTCGCCGTCGTCCAGGGGATACCGGGATTTTATCGCCGCTTCGGATATTATTACTCGATCCCCCTAGAGCCCCACATCGACATCCCCCTCCATCTCGTCCCCGATTCGACCGGCGAAGGCAAAGGCTACGACTTCCGGCTCGCCGAGGAGGGCGACATACCCTTCCTCCTGGCGGAAGACGAGGGGTATCGAAGATCGAACTTCATCTCCGTCTTCAGGGACGAAGCCCACTGGAAGTACCTTCTGACCTACGGCCGAAGGCCAGGATGCAGCTCGCAGTTCTGGATCATGGAAGGGCGAGAGACGCAGGAGAGATTCTACTTTCGGATCTCCCGGCAGGGCTTCGGAGCGGGGCTCATAGTGAGCGAGATCAGCGAGGGGATATCCGACGACGCCCTGACGAGCCTCTTCGCCTTCTGCAAGAAGGCATGCGCAGAGCGAAATAAGCCGTACATCAGGATGAACCTCGCCGGAGAGTCGACCGCGGCGAAGACCGCCATCTCGTTCGGGGCGTCGGTGGGAAGGCCCTACGCCTGGCAGATAAAGATCCCGGATCGAGCGAGGTTCCTCGGCAAAATCGCCCCCGTCCTGGAGGCGCGGCTGAAGGAGAGCAGCCTTAAGGGTTTCACCGGGACCTTGCGGCTCGATATCTATTGCGAACAGATCGATCTCAACTGGTCCGAGGGTAGGCTCGAATCCGTCACCCAGGGGAGGGGAGGAGAATGCGAGAAGACCTTCTTCATTCCAGAAGACCTCTTCATTCCCCTCGTCCTCGGCCATCGGAGCTGGCGAGAGCTGCAGTACACGCGCCCAGACATATTCCCGGCGATGATCTACGTCGGACCGGGGGTGGATTCGGCCCCGGATAAAACCGTCCGCCTCATCGACGCCCTCTTCCCGGCCGAGAGGTCGTGGGTCTATGAGCAGTACTGAGGGATCGGCTTGAGAAGATGACAATCGGATGATCGACCTGAGAATATCCCCATGGCGATCTTCGGCTCTGTTGGGACGAAAATCTTTTCCCCTTCACCGATAAAAATAATTACTCCGGGGCAGATATAGACGGTCTGGAGGGAAGAAAGTGGAAGAATCGTCAAAATCTTACGAGAAGGTCCCTTCCGGGATACCGGGCTTCGACGACCTGGTCAACGGTGGGTTTCATCGAGGGACGGTCAACACGATCACGGGGGCGTCGGGGAGCGGCAAGACCGTCTTCGCCTCCCAGTTCATATACGAGGGGATCAAGGCCGGGGAGAAGGGGATGATCATCATGCCCTCCGAGAGCTCCGAGTTCCTGAAGAGGGAGATGTACTCCTCCTTCAAATGGGACTTCTGGAAGCTGGAGGATGAGGGGAAGCTCGCCATGGTGGACGTCACCGACCCCGTCCTGAGGCTCCAGAAGAGCATCGAGACCGACCCGACGGAGTTTCTCATTAACTTTAGAAAGCTGGTGGAGAAGAAGGTCCGGGACGAAAAGCCGCAGCGAATTCTAATCGACGACCTGATGGCCTTCTTCACCGCCGTAGAGTCCCCCTTCGTCATGAGGTCTCTCGCCGACGACCTCTTCGGGATATTGAGGTCCCTGGAGGTCACGGCCCTGATCACCATCAGCGAGGCCTTCGGCATGACCCAGATCATGGAGTACGGGGCCGACTCATGTACCATACTGAAGAGGGAGAGGATAGGAAACAACATGGTCTGATCGATCTACATCATGAAGATGAGGGGATCCAGGATCGCGAGCAGCATCCGGGTGCTGGACATCTCCGACGACGGCCTCGCCGTCTCGACCCTATCCCCCTACCCTTAGGATATCTGGAGGTCTGATCAATCATGATGAAGCGCTGGATAGTTCTGGCGGGGGAAGAGGGCGGCCCCGTCTGCAATAAGATGGGAGGTATATGGGACGTCATCGACGCCGAAGCCAGAACCCTGGCGAAGCTCGCCGCAGAGAAAGAGATCGAGTCCGACCTGAATATTCTGGTGGCCGGCCCTTACTACCCCACCCAGGGGTCGGACTGGAACAAGGGGAAATCCAGGGTCACCGACATCAGCGGCCTTGAACCTCTCAGAATGAACGAAGAGCTGACGGCTGCCGTCGACCGGCTCAAGTCCGAGGGTATCGAGACGGTGGCCGCCGAGACGCAGGTCGAAGGCCATTCGATCGGCTACCTCCTCTTCAACACCGCCTACTTCGACTCCATCATAACGAGCAGGGAAGGGCAGAAGATGACCCTGGCCAACGCCATCAAGACGGAGGCGTGGCGGATATCGGGGCTCGACTCCATGGCCTTTGAGAGGTCCCCTTACGGCCCGGAGTACACCCACTACCTCGGCCTCTCCTACGCCGTCTCCCAGTTCGTAAACAATCTCGTATCCCTCGGAGAGGATAAGGCGAAGAAGTACGGGGATGAGGCGATATCGGAGTTCGCCATGTCGGTGATGCCGAAGATGCGGGTCTCCCTCCACTGCCACGAATTTCCCACCTTCTACGCCCTGGCTAGGCTGAAGGCCCTCGGAACCCCCGTCAGGACGATGGCCACCCTCCACGCCACCGTACCGGGGAGGTCTTCTGGCTATCGGTCTCTTGAGAAGATCGCCAAGAACGACCCCACCTGGGACCCCCACGTCCCCATCGGGATGGCGACCCTCGAATCCCTGGCCAGATACGCCGACGTCGTCTCCTTCGTCGGGGACTCGACGAAGCGGGAGGCGATGCTATTTCACAAGCTGGACGGGATCGTCATAAGAAACGGGATAGACCTGGGCGCAAGCTACATCGACTGGAATAAGAAGAACAGATCCAGAAAGAAGATCCAGAAGTACCTCTCGGAGAACATCCACAAGGTCTACGGCGGGGAGGTGATCGACCCCGAGGATATCCTTCCGGTATTCACCATATCCCGGCCTGAGCTGGAGAATAAGGGCTACCCCCAGCTCCTCGACGCCCTCCTCCTCCAGGACCACCTGATAAAACACCGGCGGCTCGAGCAGAGGTTCGCAGAGAAGATGAGGGTGGTATGTCTTCTCATCACCTCCCACGGGCCGAAGCTGAAGGAGAAGCTCCCTGAGGGCTTTCCCATCAATCTGCCCTCGGAGATACCCGTCGGCGAGGAGATAAGGCTCAACAATATGATCCACGAACGGGGGATCGACGCCGCCAAGCTCGCATCGAGGAAGAGGCACGCCTCCGCCGTCCTCTACCCCCAGTGGGTGGGGCTCGACGACGGCGGCCTCAACATGAGGGTCGACGAGATCATGGCCGGCTGCGTAGCCGGGATATTCCCCTCCCAGTACGAGCCCTTCCTCCTCACCGGCCTCGAGACGGGGCGGGAGGGGACCCCGTCGATCGTCTCTCGGGCCTGCGGCTTCAGCGACGCCCTGAAGAAGGTGGAGCGGCTCGTCACCGGCCTGGGCGGGTTCGTCGTCGTAGACAACATCGATGCGACATTCCAGGAGATGATCCTCGACTACGCCCTCGTCCTCGACTACTTCACCTGGACCTACCTCGAAGATCAGGTGAAGTACCGCCTCCTCTGCGAGGAGTCCTTCGCCCTGGCAAAGCTGATGAACTGGACCGAGCCGGTCCTGGAGTACTACAAGAACCTGATGGTCAGCTCGGAGCTGGACAGGTGCGCTCCCTCCGGGAAGGTGGGGTTCGAAGATGGTGGCGATTGATATGAAGATAGCTTACTTCTGTCTGGAGTTTCCCCCCCGGATCTTCGGGGGGCTCGGCGTCTACGCCGACAGCATATCGAAGGAGATGGCATCCCTCGGCCAAAAGATCTCCGTCTTCACCATGGGGGACGGAGAGCTGAAGCGGAGGCAGACTAGGTCCGGGATATCCGTATTTCGGGAGACGCCCCTGCCGATGAGAGACGGCTGGGAGCCGTTCCTCTCCGACCGGACCCTGGCCTGGGGGGAAGGGGTGGCCTTCCTCTCCGACCTGATGAGCTACAACCAGCTCGCTGCCGCATCCCTGAGGGAGAACGGCCCCTTCGACCTCTGCGTAGCCCACGACTGGCTCGGCCTCCCCGGGGGGATGGCGGCGAAGAGGAGCGAAGGGCTCCCCCTCATCTACCACGTCCACAGCCTGGAGGTGGGGAGGGAGACGGCCCCAAACCCCCAGATCGTCGATCTGGAGCTGAGGGGCGGGAGGTTGGCCGACGGGGTGATCACCGTCTCTAATGCCATGAGAGAGCAGCTGGCGGGCCTGGGGGTCCCGAAAGAGAAGATATCCGTCTCCCACCACGGCGTCGATACCGGGGTCTTCAGCCCCTCGGCGGCGAAGGAGAAGAGGCTCGGGGAGCTGCGAGAGAGGTACGGCATAGGGGAGGAGGACGAGGTGATCCTCTTCGTCGGGAGGCTCGAGGAGGTGAAGGGGGTGATCCAGCTCCTGGAGGCGATGCCGAAGGTCCTGGCCGAGCACCCGGGGGCTAAGCTCCTCGTCGTCGGGAAGGGGACCCTGGAAGGGCGGGCGAGGTCCATGGCCGAGTCCCTGGAAGGTTCTGTCAAGGTGGTGACCGACTTTCTCGACCTCGACTCCAAGATCCAGCATTACGCCCTGGCAGACCTCTGTGTCTTTCCGAGCCTCTACGAGCCCTTCGGGATCGTGGGGGTGGAGGCCGCCGCCATGGAGCGGCCGGCGGTGGTGGGCGCCAGCGGCGTCTCGGGGCTGCGGGAGATCGTCGACGACCCCACTTCGGAGCATCCGACGGGGGTCCACGTAAACCCCTCCGACCCCGGGGACATAGCCTGGGGGATAAACCTGGTCCTGGAAGACCCCGGGAGGATGCGGGAGTGGGGGAAGAACGGCAGGAGAAAGTGCCTGGAGACCTTCAACTGGGAGAGGGCGGCAAAGGAGACCCTGGAGATCTACGAGAGGGTGATCTCATCCCGGAGCTGAGGCGCCACTACTTCCTCGACGAGTACACCATCATCGCCTCTGAGAGGGGTAAGAGGCCCTCCGACTTCAAGCCCGCGGGGACGGAGGAGAGGTCAGACCCAAAGACCTGCCCCTTCTGCCCCGGAAACGAGGAGATGACCCCGCCGGCGGTCGCCGCCTACACCGAAGCAGGAGTCTTTGCCGACGGGGAGGAGAGGGTGAAGGGCTGGTGGGCCCGGTCCTTTCTCAACCTCTACCCGGCGGTGACGGCAGAGCCGGGGCCGCCCTCGAGGGAGTGGGTCGCAGACTTTGCCCGGGGCTTCCACGAGGTCATCGTCGAGCACCCCGGCCACGAAGCCGACCCGTCCGGGTTCACCAAGATGGAGCTGGAGAGGCTGGTCCGGGTCTACAGAGACCGTTACATATGCCGGATCTGCGAACCTTTCGTAGAGTACGTATCGATCTTCAAGAACTGGGGGCGGAGGGCAGGGGCCTCCCTGAGCCACACCCACTCCCAGCTCGTCGCCCTGCCGGTCGTCCCCCCGGCCCTTTTAAGGGAGATGGAGGCGATCGGAGCGGCGGCAAGATGCCCTTACTGCAGCCTCACAGAACGGGAGGCCTCCTCGAACCGGCTGATCTTTGAGAACGAGGGGTTCATCCTCATCGCCCCCTTCTCCTCCGAGGCGCCCTACGAGACCTGGATCCTCCCGAAAGAACATATATCAGACCTGGAAGCCTTCGAAGCCACGGATATCGAGGGCCTGGCCGAGGTCCTGGGAGAGGTGCATCGAAGGCTCGATCGGCTCCTCGCCTCTACGCCATACCACCTCACGGTCCAGCAGCTCCCCGACGATAGATACCACCTCAACATCAGGATCCAGCCGGCGATATCGACGATCGCGGGCTTTGAGAAGAACACCGGGATCTTCATCAACCCCGTCTCACCGGAGGAGGCCGCCCTCCAGCTGCGCAGGGCGTGATGAGGAAGGAGACCTTTGAAGGATCTCTGGATCCTCGAGAGGTATTTTCGATAACCGATACCTTCATCCATTTTGAAGGTGGCTCGAAACCCCCAGGACCGCATATCCGTCGGAAGAGGTGGGGGGCTTCGAAAGCCGAAAGGTTAAAGAGACTACAATATAAGAAATCAGCGCATAATTAGGCAGTTCGAAATCTTCGGGGCAGGAGATCGAGGGCGGACCGGTCAATCGGCTTTGGGCCCCGATCTCCGTTTCCTTCATATTCGCGGCCCGCATATCTGATATGCGGCGGTTAAAGGCTCGAAAAAATTATATCGTATCGTGAATTGGTGGATTAAATGAGAATAGGGATGCTATCCTGGGAGAGCCTCTACTCCAAGAAAGTCGGGGGCGTCGCACCCCACGTCTCGGAACTATCTGAAGCTCTCGCGAGGAGGGGGCACGAGGTCCACGTCTTCACCCGGCGGGGCGAGTTCGGCTCCTACGATGAGATCAACGCGGTCCACTATCAGAGGGTCGACTTCTCCCAGTCGGGTGATATCATCGCCCAGATGGACCAGATGTCCAAGGCCATCTTTGACCGGTTCGGCCACGTCCAGAGGATCTTCGGGAAATTCGACCTCGTCCACGGCCACGACTGGCACCCGGTGACGGCCCTGAACAGGATAAAGGCTGCCTACTCCATCCCCTACATCATCACCCTCCACAGCACCGAATGGGGGAGATGCGGCAATAACTATAGCCAAGATTACATACCGAGAGAGATCGCCCACCGGGAATGGATGAGCGGCTACGAGGCGGCGGCGGTGATCACCACCACCCAGAGGATGAAAGACGAGTTGATGATGCTCTACCAGATACCCCCCGAGAAGATCGAGATCATACCCAACGGCCTCATCATAGGCTCCTTCAGGCGGGCCGTCGACCCGGGGAGGGTGAAAGAGAGGCACGGGATCCACCCCCTCGCCCCGGTGATCCTCTACTGCGGGAGGATGAACTACCAGAAGGGTCCATGCATCCTCGTCGAGGCCGCCCCTCACGTCCTCGCCCGCCACTGGGACGCTCGGTTCGTCTTCATCGGGGACGGCGACATGAGAATGGAATGCGAGCGGAAGGCCCGGGAGCTGGGGGTGGCAGGATCATGCATATTTCTAGGATACACCCCCAGCCACGTCAAGGAGGAGTGGATGAACGCCTGCGATATGGTATGCCTTCCCAGCAGGAACGAGCCCTTCGGGATCGTCGTCCTGGAGGGTTGGGACGCGGGAAAGCCCGTCGTCGCCACCGACGCCATCAGCATCATCAAGAACTTCCAGGACGGCCTCCTCGCCTACATACAGCCGGAGTCGATAGCCTGGTGCATCAACCGCCTCCTCGACGACCCCGAGGAGATGGCGAAGCTCGGCCGGGCGGGGAGAGAGCGGCTCGAAAGGGAGTTCACCTGGGACGAGATCGCCCGGGAGACGGAAGCGGTTTACGAGAGGGTTCTCGACTTATAGCTCTGCAGAAACCCGGACCTCTGCCGACCACCGCCTTTCACCTCAGGTTCACCTCTGGGCGTGCATCAGGGATATTATAAGGTCGTGGACCTCTTCGGGACGGCCGACCCCCTCCAGTAGGTGGTGGGACCTCCCCCGGGGGGTAGATACCGTCTTGCCGCCCCCGGCTCCGACCATCACTTTGGTGCCGACGGCACCCCCCGCCAGGCTGAAGTCGTCCCCGAGGCCGAGGCCCGAGGCGGTGATGGGGATGATCGTCCCGAAGTTGAGGATCTTTCCTGCCATGGTCTGCTCCACCACCAGGTCGTTGATGTTCTTGTAGAGGAGGGTTCTTCTGTGGACCCCCAGGTGGCCCGACTCCATGATCAGCCTCCAGTTGGTGATGTAGTATCGGTGCGACCTCCTGTGCCCTTCCGTCCCGAAGATCCCGATGATGCCGAAGGCCATGAGGATCACATTCTGATCCGCAAACCCGGCGAGCCCCAGGCCGTCGAGGAAGGCGATGAACTCGGGGCTTCCGGGGAGGTAGAAGGCGAGGAGGGCGGGGATCGCCAGGGCGAAGAGCCACCTCCAGTTGATACGAAAGAGGGCGATTAGGACCGCCGGCACCAGGATCGAGAGCCACCAGAGGATCCTGACTGAGTTCTCAGAGCTCATCTCCAGGATCTCTATCCTGGGGCCGGACGCGAAATAGACCCCCACCAGGGCTATGTAGATCCAGATGGCGTAAAGCCGGTAGAAGGCGAGAGGGTGGGGGCGCATGGCCCTGATCAGCTCTTCGCCCTTCTGCAGCTTCGGTGACACAAGGTCACTCTTTTTCTCCGATCTCTTAAATAACCCTTCTCTCTTGGGGAGAAGGGGCCGCTGATCGGCCTTCCGGCCCGGGATGTCGGCCGGTGGGCGAGAGGGGTGGGGCATTTGAGACCGCCGGGTTGAACCCCAGCCGGATCGCAGACTTCCACCGTAGAAACGCCGGTACGATCGAGGCTTCTGAGCCCCCGATGGATGGACCGAAAGGTTCAAAAACAGGTAGCGCGTGGGGGGGAATCGCACATTTTCGCGCCTCGGTGGCTTAGCTGGCATAGCGCGTCCTTGGTAAGGACGAGGCCGTGGGTTCAAATCCCACCCGAGGCTTGATATTCCTCTAAGCAGCGGTCCTTCAGAGGGTTACGAATCCGCATAATCCGCATTTATCCAACGATCCATCCTTCCCCCGGGCCCCTCATGATCGGCCTGGGGGCGAGACCTTCCGAGTAGAAAAAGATTTATATAAGAGATAACCTTTTAGTACTAACCATAGGTTAGTAACTGCAGATGTCCTGATCTCTTGATGGTGGAGAGATGATCCGCAGGGATGGGGAAAGATGGAGATGACCGTCATGGCGTATCGAGATCGATCTTGAAACCTCCCAATTCGAGATCCGGATCTGAGAAAGCGGATAGGTTGAAATATAAA
>CP086218.1:1768925-1771599 GCA_020844795.1 Methanothrix sp.
CAGCACGATCTGTACGTCATTACCGGCCAGAAGTGGTCGAATACGGATGTAGAGATGGAATGCGGATCGGGGGTCCTCCCCTTCCTCTACCTCAAGACGAGCCCCGTCCACTCGGTCCAGTGGGCGATCGGCCTGGAGGTCCTCCTCCTGATAGACGATCCCTGGAAGACGATCATGACCACCGACCACCCCAACGGCGGCGTCTTCACTCGATACCCGGATCTTATCGCATGGCTGATGTCGAAGAAGGCGAGGGACGAGACCGCCCGGGAATGCCACAAGTGGGCCTACGACAGATCGAGCCTCGGGGGGGTCGACCGGGAGATATCCCTCTACGAGGTGGCGGTGATCACCCGGGCAAACCCGGCCAGGACGATCGGGATCGCCCACCGGAAGGGCCACCTGGGGCCGGGGGCGGATGGAGACGTGACCATCTACGACCTCGACCCCGCCGGCCTCGACTCCAACGACCCCTCCGCCATCAGGACGGCCTTTGGAAGGCCCGAATATACGGTGAAAGATGGAAGGATCGTGGCCCGCCGGGGCGAGATCGTGGCGGTCCCGGAAGGCCGCAGATTCTACACCACGCCCTATGTCGATGAAGATCATGAGTTGGAGATGATGGCGGACGTCAAGGAGTGGTTCAAGTACTACACAGTCGGCTTTGCCAACTATCCCGTCCCGAAGAGATACATGAAAAATCCGACGCCTATCGCCGTCAACCGACCTCTTGAGGCGGTGGTGAGGAGGTGATCTGATGGAGGCGACGCTCACCCCCCGGGGACGGATAGGGATCATGGTGGAGGCGGAGGTGATCTCCCCCGACGTATTCCAGGGCTTGGGCATAGGGGAGATCGAGGAGCTGGAGGTCTGGCAGGGTCCAGAGAGGCATCCCCTGGCAGAGTTCTTCGATGTGGAGATCCGGGCAGACGGATCGGAGGAGACGAGGATACTGATCGAGGGGGACGTCTCTCGAGTTAAACGGATCGGCCAGTCGATGAAGTCGGGTTCGATCACGGTCTGCGGCTCTGCGGGGATGCACACCGGCACCGGAATCTCCGGAGGGAAGATCACCGTCGAAGGGGACGTCGGCTCCTGGGCGGGGATGGAGATGTCGGGAGGACTCCTCACCGTCCTCGGAGATGCGGGGGACCACGTCGGCTCCGCCTATCGGGGAAGCTGGCGGGGGATGACCAATGGCAGGATCGTCATCGACGGGAACGCGAGAAGCCAGCTCGGCGGAGGGATCGCCGGCGGCGAGATCATCGTCGGGGGAGACGTAGAGAACTTCTGCGCCATCCGCCAGAGCGGCGGGACGATCGTCGTCCGGGGCTCGGCGGTCCGGGGCGCAGGGGCGGAGATGAGCGGGGGCACCCTGGCGGTGGAGGGGAAGGTCGAGCAGATCTCTCCGGGGTTTCTGCCGGCAGGGCAGGAGGAGAACCCGAAGCTTGCCGATGTCGAGCTGATGGGCAGGTTTGAGAGGTTCACCGGCGACTATGCCGCCTTCAAAAATCCGAAAGGATCGCTTCTCTTAAAGGAGGTCTGAGAGGGTGGAGGCCAGGCTTAATATCGTTTATGAAAGGGGAGGTCTCGAGGAGATGATCTGTGAATTTTTGCTCAACACCGGAAGCACCATCGAAGAGGGGAGGCTTGCCAAGGGAGGGAGCAAGCTGACAGAGGAGTACACCCTGGAATGTGCGGTCTGCGAGATCAACCTTCACGACTATCTCCGGCTCGGATCGCCGGAGAAGGTCTTGGTTTCGACGAAGGACGCAAAGTACAGCGTCGCCGTTTACGCCTATCCCGGCGATTCGGTGGAGCCGGGACATATCTTCATGCCCCGGGCCATCTGGTCGAATGTGGTGGTGGACTCGGAGACCTTCTCCACGGGGTCCCCTCTCTACAAGGGCTCGCCTGTCCATGTCGAGGCTACGGAAGAGGAGGTCCTCAGCGCCGAGGAGATCGTCCTCAAGGTTTACATGAGGGGCAGAAGATGACCTTCAAAAATATAATCTGTCCCGTCTGCGGCGCCTCCTGTGACGATATCCAGGTCGAGATCGCCGGCGGTGGCATAAGGGTCAAGAACGCCTGCAGGATGGGAAACGCCAAGTTCCAGGAGATATCAAGCCCCCACCGGATCAGGGAGCCGATGATCAGGGAAGGCGACCGCATGAGGGCCGCCTCCTTCGACGAGGCGGTCGATCGAGCCGCTTCGATCCTGGTGGAGGCGAAGCGCCCCCTGATCTTCATGGGATGCGAGACCTCCAGCGAGGCGATGGAGGTGGGGCTCCACCTCGGAGAGCATCTGGGGGCGGTCGTCGACTCCAACTCCACCGTCTGCCACGGTCCCACCGCCATGGGGATCCAGGAGGCAGGAAGGGTCGGCGCCACCGCCGGCCAGGCAAAATCTCGGGCAGATCTCGCCGTCTACTGGGGGTCCAACCCCCTGGAGTCGATGCCCCGCCACATGTCCCGCTACGCGGTCTTCCCAAGAGGCCACTGGACTCGGAGGGGGAGGTTCGACCGGACCGTGATCACCGTAGATCCGAGAAGGACCATAACCGCCGAGAACTCCGACCTCCACATCCAGCTCAAGCCCAACACCGACTACGAGCTGATCTCGGCGCTCCTCACCCTCCTCCACGGCAAAAGGCCTCACGAGTCGGTGGAGGAG
>CP086218.1:1771699-1780179 GCA_020844795.1 Methanothrix sp.
CTCCCGTACCTCCTGCAATTCGCGACGAACCTCTCCACCGGGAAGGTGGAGAAGTGGGTGTGAAGGTAGCTTCCCAGCGTCTCGTGCTCGAGGAGGCCATCTTGGTCCCCGACGATCCCCTTCCCGCGGCGGAACCGATAGGCGAACCGGGCGTCCCTCGCGCAGTCCATCTTCGAGTAGTGAAACTCGTGCCCCCGGATCGCCGATCCTCTCGCGACGACGGGGTTGTCGGCGACGACGTCACCCTCGACGTAGCCGAGGGCCTGAAGCCTCCCGGTCATCGTCGTCGATGCGGGGAGGACCCCGGCCATTTTGTTCTCAGAATCGCCGTCCTTCGATACCACCGATTCGCAGAGGTACATCAGGCCGCCGCATTCGCCGTAGATCGGCATCCCGTCCCCGGCGGCCTTCTTTATCTCATGGCGGGTCGGCGACCCCTCCAGGGCCCCGGCGTAGAGCTCGGGGTAGCCGCCGCCGAGGTAGAGGCCGTCGGCTTCGGGGAGGGGTTCGCGGATCGGGCTGAAGAACTCGAGGTCGGCGCCTAGCCTCCTGAGTTCTTCGAAGTTCTCGGCGTAGTAGAAGCAGAAGGCCTCGTCGTATCCGACGGCGATCCTGATCCTCCCGCCATCCCGGTCAGGCACCGTCTCCGTCTCCGTCTCCGCTTCCTGCGCCGCCTGCCCCTGCGCCACCTGCGCCTCAGGCTCCGCAACCTCGCAGCCGAGCTCGAGGATCCCGTCGAGGTCGGCGTTCTCCTCCAGGAAGTCGGCCAGGGCGTCCAGGTCGTGCCGGCTCTCAAAGCCCATCTGGAGCCCCAGGTGGCGGCTGGGGAGGGCTATCTCGCCCCGCCTCGGGAGGGAGGCGAGGACCGGGATTTCCAGGGGCGCGAGGGCCTCCGCCAGGAGGCTTCGATGCCGTTCGCTTCCGACCCGGTTGAGGACGAGCCCCGATATCTTCACGCCGGGGTCGTAGCTGGCGTAGCCGAGGGCCATCGCCGCGGCAGACCTGCTCGTCCCGTGGACGTTCATCACCAGGAGGACGGGGGCGCCGAGGGCTTTCGCGACGTGAGCCGACGACGCCACCTCCGTCGCGTCGAGGCCGTCGTAGAGCCCCATCACCCCCTCGATGACGGCGACGTCGGCGCCCTCGACGCCCCGGGCGAAAGAGCGGCGGACGCCGTCCTCCCCCATCATGAAGGTGTCGAGGTTTCGCGACGGCCTGCCGCAGATGGCGGCATGATGGGATGGGTCGATGAAGTCCGGCCCCACCTTGAAGGGGGCGACGACGAGACCCCGCCTCCTGAGGGCCGCCATCATCCCCAGAACGACCGTCGTCTTCCCGACGCCACTTGTGGTCCCCGCGACGAGGACGGAAGGTATCATGGCCCACCATCGGCCCTGGGGCTAATTTACTCTTTCGAGGGGGGATTTAGAAGTAGGGGAATTTAGAGGGCCTAAAGGAGGGATCCGGGATCGACGGAGGAGGGAGTTACGAGAAGGACGGAGGAAGGGACTGCTAGACAAACTCTATAACCGCCCCGGTCTTCAGAGGAACATGCGAGTCGGAGTCGTCACCAGGGGCAAATACGGCGAGCGTCTCATCGAGACTATAAGAGAGAGGACCGACTTCGAGGTCGTATCCATCGAGATCCCCCAATTCCTGCCGGATTTCATCGAGGACCCCGAGGAGTTCCTCGACGGCCTCGGTCTCGATCCCGAGTTCTTCTCTTCAGATCTGATCATCACCTACTCCCTCCACCCCGACGTAACCCCGGAGCTCGCCGTCCGGGCAGGGAAGGGCGGGGCCGAGGCGGTGATCGTCCCCGGCGGTATCGGCAGGGCCGGGTCGGCGCCGGAGCTGCAGAAGATCGCGGACCGTTACGGGATCTACATCGAGGTCGACGAGATCTGCTGCACCCTCAAGAAGTGCGGCGTCGGGGCCGTCGACGCCTTCGCCGAGAAGCTCGGCTGGCCCCGGCTGGAGGTGGAGGTGGAGGACGGGAAGATATCGAGGGTCGATGTCCTCCGGGGCTCCCCTTGCGGCAGCACCTGGCACGTGGCGAAGGATATCATAGGAGTCCGGGTCGAAGACGCCCCGCCCCGGGCCGGCCTCCTCTGCCAGATGTACCCCTGCCGGGCGGTCCGGGGGGGCGAGGGGGGGATCCACACCTCCGGCGACCTCCACAAGTACGCCATGGAGCGGGCCCTGGGGCTTGACTCCAGCATCAAGATCCCGGACCAGTCGAGGCCGATAAAGATCAGGGGGAAGGGATCGCCTTGAGGCGAGAGGACCTGGTCTGCGCGACGGTGGCGGTCCTGGCCGAAGCCGAGACCGTCCTCCCCTCCTGGGTCGAGGAGGCGATAAGGGAGGCGGCCGATAGGGAGACGAGTCCCATCGCCCGGTCCCAGCTTTCTGCGATCCTCGAGAACATCCGTATCGCAGCCGAGGGCGGCGTCCCCCTCTGTCAGGATACGGGCCTTCCCGTCTTCTGCCTGGAGATCGGCCGCGACCTCCCGATACCGCCCTTCCTGGAGGAGGCGATCGCCGAGGGGGTCCGCCTTGCGACCGACGAGGTCCCCCTTCGCCCCAACGCCGTCGACCCCCTGACGAGGAAGAACAGCGGCGACAACACCGGCCCGGGGATGCCCGACCTTATAATCGACCTCGTTCCAGGGGACTGCTTGCGGATCACCGCCTTCCCCAAGGGGGCGGGGTCGGAGAACGGGTCCTTCCTCGCCATGCTCAACCCCGCCGACGACCCCCTCTCTTTTGTGGCGGAGGAGGTGGCAAAGCGGGCGGGCCGGGCCTGCGCTCCCGTCTTCGTCGGGGTGGGGATCGGCGGGACCTTCGATCTCGCGGCGAGGCTCGCCAAGAGGGCGCTATTGCATATGCCCGGCACCTCGCAGATGGATCGTAACCTCTTGACGGAGATCAACCGGATCGGGACCGGCCCCATGGGGCTCGGGGGCGATACTACGGCCCTCGCCGTCAGGATCGAGACGGCCTTATGCCATACCGCATCGCTCCCGGTGGCGGTGAACCTTCAGTGCTGGGCGAACAGGAGCAGTTCTGCAACGGTGAGGGATGACGGATGGAGCATCGACTAAAGACCCCGATATCGAAAGAGGATGTGGCGGCCCTCAGGGCCGGAGACCTAGTCTGGATCAGCGGGACGGTCTACACCGCGAGAGACAGAGTCCACGCCCTCCTCGCCTCCGGGGAGGATCTTCCGATCGATCTCGCCGGGGCGGTCATATACCACTGCGGCCCCCTCATCCGGGACGGGATCGTCCTCTCCGCCGGCCCCACCACCAGCGGCAGGGTCGGCAGGTTTACCAGAGAGGTAGTCGACCTGGGGGTGAGGCTGATCGTCGGGAAGGGAGGTATATCCGAGGATGCGGAGGCGCTCCGGGGGAGGGGCGCATACCTCGCCTACCCCGGCGGCTGTGGGGCTCTGGCGGCCCGCAAACTCTCGGTGAGGCGGCTATACCTCCCCGACCTCGGGATGGCGGAGGGTCTCTGGGAGCTGGAGGCGGAAGGGTGGGGGCCGATGATCGTCGCCATCGACTCTTTTGGAAGGGACCTCTACCGGGAGGCGAGGAGATCGGAGATGAGAAGCTAGTGGAGCTGAGGAGGGCTGCCGAAGAGGTCCGCTACCTCCTAGACCGGGGATATCCGTCGGGGCCCGCCGTCAGGTTCGTCTGCGACCACCACCGCCTCCCCCAGGAGGAGAGGTTCGTCCTCAAGAGGACGGTCGTCTCCTCAGACCTCGCCTCCTCGAGAAAGGCCAAGAGGATACCCCTCGAGGATCTCCGGGGTCGCGACCTCGCCGTCGACGGCTACAACGTCCTCATCACCGTCGAGAGCCTCTTTTCCGGAGCCCCGGTATACCTCTGCGACGACGGCTTCCTGCGGGATACCCGAGGGATCTTCAGAAGATACCGACCCACCACCGTCACGGAGGAGGCGCTCTCGGAGATCCTCTCGGTCCTGAAGGGGCCCGGAGTCGGCGCAGCGTTGATCCTCCTCGACCAGCAGATCAGCAGGAGCGGCGAGCTGGCGGCAGAGATCAGGGAGATGATGGCAGAGCTCCAGGTCCCTGGGTCTGCGACTACGGCCCGGGACGTGGACAGGAGATTGAAGGGCGCAGATAGCCCCGTAGCTACCGGAGACGGGGCCATCATCGACGGATCTATCGGGGCGGTGGACATACCGGGAGAGGTCGCGGATAGAAGGGGGATGAGGCCGATAAACCTCTGATCCTCCATCATGGAACGGAATTTTTCGACCTTTCTTCGTCCGACCCTACTATAGTTATTTATTATATACCCGATCAAGAGATTATAGGCTAAGCTATTGCCAATGTAGGGGGTAAATCCGAGATGAATAATATCAAGTTTCTGCTGGCCTTCTTGGCGGTCATATCGACCGCGTCGCTGGGCGGAGCCATATGGTTTCCCTTCGTTCCCCTAAGCGACCTCACCATGGCCAAATCCGTTAACGCAAACTGGGACCCGGTATACAGGACGTATTCCTTCTCGCCCCAGGACGACCAGGCCGTCTCCTGGATCAGGTTCGCCCGAGACCTCAAGCCCCACGAGCTGGAGTGGCGGTGGTACGCTCCCAACGGACAGCTCTACGCCCGATCCTTCGCCGTAGTCCCCCCCAAGGACTTCAGCAGCGGCGACTGGGAGGGTAAGGCCTGGTCCGCCATCCAGATCCGGGGATGTCCTCCATCGATGATGGAAGGAACCTGGAGGGTGGACATATTCAGGGACTGGATGAAGGTGAGGACCGTATCCTTCAACATCGGCAGCCAGTACGTCTCATGTTAGCCTTTTAGGGCTGACCTCTCCGCCGGACCGAGCCGATCCTGATGGAGGCGTTAGCTTGGGCTTCGTCTCGGAATATGATCGATGATTCGTGCCGTACAAGACGGCTTCTCTGACCATCATCAGTTTTTCAAACTTCGCCAGCGTTGACCAGGAAGGCCACCCCCCATCCCTCCAATATAATCTCGCCGCAAAAACGTTATTAATTTGCCGAGCTATCCCCTTTCGGGTGTTGAGAGTTGAACGAGCTGGAATTCGGCAGCAAGACGCGGGAGCCCGACGTGAGAATGCTCCGCGACATCGACGACGTCCTGTTCGATAAGAAGTGGGCGAGGAGCGCCGCTAACCTGGAGCTCTACTACATGTACAGAGACCTCTTCCTCAGCAGGAGGGACGG
Organism: Methanothrix sp.; assembly: GCA_020844795.1. GTDB lineage: Archaea > Halobacteriota > Methanosarcinia > Methanotrichales > Methanotrichaceae > Methanocrinis. The sequence continues at coordinate 1,776,926 of CP086218.1, forward strand.
CGAGCTCTTCGCCGAGCAGGGGATCAGGTACGACATCACCATCATCCCGCCCCTGATGCTGGGGTGCGAGTACGTCAAGACCGCGGGGCACTACCACCCCCTCGTCCCAGGGGAGGCGGTCACCTACCCCGAGGTCTACGAGGTCCTGGAAGGAGAGGCGACCTACCTCCTCCAGAAGGAGGATCTCAGCGACGTGGTGGTGGTGAGGGCGATGGGCGGCGACAAGGTCGTCGTCCCCCCGGGTTACGGCCACATCACCATAAACGAGTCGAACAAGAGGCTGAAGATGGCGAACTTCGTCGCCCGGGGGTTCTCGTCGATATACGACCCCATAAAGGAGAGGGGCGGGGGCGCCTACTTCCTCACCGAAGACGGCTTCGTCGAGAACCCGAGGTGCGAAGATGCGGCGCCGCTGCGGGAGATAGAGGTCCCGAAGGTGAAGCCTCTGGGCCTATCGCGCAACCGGGAGATCTACCCCATCGGGAGGGAGCGGGGAAAGCTCGACTGGCTCGTCCGACCCCAGGATTATGCCGACCTCTTCGAGGGGTTCCTGGACTGAGGGGTGAGAGGGCTTGGACGGATCAAGGGATGGGAAGGGCCCTGAGGGACCCAGGTGCGCAAGTTGTGAAAAGATCGAAAGTCTCGGCGACAAACGCGGCGGGGGCCGACTCCGGGCCTACCTGGATCTCCTCCGCCCCCCCCTCGCGCCGATGGATATCGCCCTCCCCGGAGCGGCGGCGCTCCTGGCCGTCTACGCCACCGCCGGGACCCTCCCGGCGGCCTTCCCCTTCGCCATCGCCACCCTGGGGGCTTACTTCGCCATCACCAGCTCCTACGTCTACAACGACTGCTGCGACGTCGACGTCGACGCCGTGGGGATGCCGGACCGCCCGCTGCCGTCGTCCCAGGTCTCAAGGTCGGCGGCCCTCGCCTACTCCGTCCTCTTATTCGCCATAGCGGCGGCAGTAGCCTTTTACCTCAACCCTGAGGCCCTGGTCGCCCTCATAGCAGCGACCCTCATCATGGCCGTCTACTCGAAGGCTGCGAAGAGGAAGACCCCCTTCTCCTGGACCCTCGTCGGCCTCTCCTTCGGGATCGTCCCGGTGGGGGTCTGGCTCGCCATGGCCCCGGCCGGCTTCTTGAAAGCAGGGCCCGGCCTCCACGAGGGGGCGATCATCCTCGGCGCCATGATCTGCATCACCGACTGGGGGTTCACCAACTGCGACGCCTCCCGGGACGTGGACGGCGACAGGCGGGAGGGGATCCCCACCTTTCCCGTGACTTATGGCATCCCCCTGACGGCAAAGCTCGTCGCCGCCGCCTGGGTCGTCGGGGTCCTTCTCTCCATAGCCCTGGGGGTCGCCACCGGCCTCGGTCCGATCTACTTCGCCGCGGCCCTCGCGGCCGGGGTCTGGATGGTCGCCCAGACCGTAGGCTTTGTGAAGACTCCGACGGCTGCGAGGGGGGAGAGGACCTTCTACCAGGGGGCGAACTACCGGGCGGTACTATTCGCGGCGCTGATCGTCGACGTGCTCCTCCGGGCGACGGTGGCGGGGTATCCTGGGGTCGTGGGGTGAGGAAAAGCCTCGGTGATTCCTCGAATCTTATCCCTGTTATCGTATAGCTCCAATACGAAAAGAGGTTTGATGTCGCCGCTTCAAGATGAAAATCCAAAGACGGCCGCCCCCCAGGCGCTGATGGTACCGCAGCCTATCTCGAAGTTAGACGAGACGGACGTCCCGCTTCTCCTTCACCCGATCATGGAGCCTCTCGTCGAGGGTGAGAAGCGGCAGACCCTCCCGCTCCGCCGCCGCGAGAAAGAGGGAATCATAGAAGGATATCTCATCGGTAACGGCGATTTCGAAGGCCTCGACCAGAAGGTCGGAGGAGTTGAGGATGTTGGACGTGGTGGCGATGAACTCACGAAAGTCCCGGAGGGCGTCCAGAGCCGTCTCCTTCTCCTCGCGAAAGATGGAGACCCTCTTCCAGGCGACGTTCCCCACCTCGGCGAGCGCCAGGTCCAGAGTTATCGGGTCGTACTCGGCCGCGATCTTCAGGGACCGAGGGGAGGCCTCCTCTCTGAAGAAGATGGCGGCGATCACGCTGGAGTCGAAGACCGCCCTATCTCCCATCCCTCTCCTCTCTTATCATCGATGCAGCGCCCTCGCGGCTCTCGATCTGCTCATTCCAGCGGGCCTCTGCCCGGTCCAGGAGGCTCTTCTTCTTTTTATCCCGGACCATCGCCTCCACCATCTCTCTGATCTCGGCCTGCCAGTCAACATCCCTCATCTCGTCCATCATCCGCCGGACGTCGCTCTCCAGACGGATGCTGTAAACTGCTGTTGACATGAAATTATGTTTACAACGATTGAATATAAGCTTATTGACGAGAACGGGGCTTTGAAACCTCCCGACCGGCTGGATATGCTATCGGCGACCGTTGGCTGACCGTTGGCTAAGTCTTCGCCTCTTTGGACCTTTTTAACCTTTTTTGGACCTAATACCTCAATAGCGCCCCCACCCCCTCCGAGGAGGCGAGGCAGGGGTCCTCCTCGACGAACTCCACCTCGGCGTCGGTCCTCTCCGCCAGCTCGTAGAGCTCATTGACGACGTCGACGGTCGAGGTGGGGCCCCCGCAAATTGGGCATTCTGGCGGCCTCTTCTTCGCCTCCAGGGCCTCGCACCTCTCGCAGATCCAGCCCGGGACGGAGGCGTCCTTGAGGAGGACGAGGACGCCGACGCGCCCCACCGCCAGGGCGGCCTTCGTCGCATCGACGCCCCGGACCGCCAGGCCGCCCCTCAGGATCTCGGAGCGGAGCTCCTCGGCCCTCTCCATCGACCGCTCCCTCTCGTCGGCGAGGGCGATCTCGTTTCCGATCTCGAGAAGCTCCCTCTTGGTGGCGTCGATGGAGAGGTCGACGACCCCCAGGACCCTCTTTCCCATATCGGCGGGGAGGATCTCCAAAAGCTGGCTCTTGGCGGTTCCCGGCCCCGCCACCACCAGCCCCCTCGTCTCCTGGCCGGTGCACGACTCCAGGAGGTCCTCGGCCACCTCCGAGAGGAAGGACTTTATCGCCCCCTTCCGGAGGCGGTTGAACCTCATCTGGGACCAGCCCCCCTTCTTGTGCTTGTTCATCAGGTCGGAGGAGAGTCTTCCAACGGCCTCCGGGACGTCGGATCGGACGCAGAAGAACCGGGCCTCCCGGGAGTCGAGGAGGAGGAGGCCGTAGTCCAGATAGTCGTCCCGCAGCTTC
>CP086218.1:1780279-1793407 GCA_020844795.1 Methanothrix sp.
ATATAAACGGGAGGTGGGGGGCAAAAGTCGGTATCAGGGATCCAGGAGGGAGGGAATTATTCGACGTCAGACTTTTGCCTGAGATCAGTACGTCATATGACGAATATAAACCTTTCTATTGATCGTCGAAATCACCTTCGACCAAGGACCCTACTGGTCAAGTCCCACGGATCGGCCATCAACTCCAGAGATTCTCCTTCTCGAGGGACCACAGATATCCATGAGAAGCTGGAATATCCAGACGATCAACTCATATGGGTTGAGAGGAGGGCAAAAGTCGTCTGCAGGGATTTGAGGGAGGGAGGAAAGGTTTCTCTCGACTTTTGCCTGGGGCCGTAACGTCGTTTGTCGAATTTAAGCCTTCCGGTCGGCCCGAGGTCGCGGATGAGAGAAAGATCTTTCAGGAAGGGGCTCCAAGGAGATGGGAGATGAAAGGTCCATGGCTCCAGAGATCGTGCTGATAGGAAGGTCTAACGTCGGAAAATCGACCCTTTTTCGCCACCTAACGGGAAAGAAGGTGAGGGTTGGGAGGAGGCCCGGGGTGACCGTCGGCCCCGCCAGAGTCCGGTTGGGAGACGCCGTCTACGTCGACATGCCTGGATACGGCTTCATGAAGGGAGCTGATAGGATCTCCCAGGAGAGGACGAAGGACTTCATAGTCCGTTATTTTGAAGAGAAGGTCGAAGAGATCCTCCTTGCAATACAGGTGATAGATGCCGGAAGCTTCATCGAGATCGCCGACCGCTGGGAGGGGAGAGGAGAGGTGCCCCTGGAGGTCGAGCTATTCGAGTTCCTCTCAGATCTGGATCTGGCTGTCGTCGTCGCCGCCAACAAGATGGATAGGGTCGATGATCCGGATAGGACCCTGGACGGGATATGCGAACGGCTAGGGATGCTCCCCCCCTGGAGACAGTGGAGAGATAAGATCGCCCCGATCACCGCCAAGAAGGGAGAGATCGAACCCCTCAGAGAGGTCATAAAGTCGACGCGACAACGGCGGGGAGGCTGACCCGTCGATGACTTCCAGCATCTATCCAGATCCGGCGGATATCTCGATCAAAAATAAGCCCCCTCTTTAGAGACGATCCTCCTCTTTGGATACGATATCCATTCCCAGAATCGAAGAGATAGGCGGGGATCGACTCATCTGCAAATCGGGCCTGAAGATGAGATAAGGTTTGATCGACCGGGATGATGAACCGTTTCGACGGCGGAGTTATGCGGCGGCCCAAAAAGGCTTTTAAGACGCAGGCCAAGTAATATCGGTACAGGTGCGAGGCTCTTCCCATGCTCCGAAAAGTCGTCTATAATAAGGTCTATGTGATCTTGTCGCTATTCATCATCATCATCATCTCGCCGGGTCTCGCCTCTGCAGCGACATATATCGTCTCCCCCGAATCCGACGACCGATTCATCCAGGCCACCATAAATCGGGCGAGCGATGGGGACAGGATCATCGTCAAGAGCGGCCAGTACCGGGAAAACCTCAACGTCACCAAGAAGGTGGCCCTCATCGGTCTGGACACCGGAAAGGGGAGCCCCATAGTAGACGCCGGGGGCATGGGAAGCGCCGTCATCATCTCCGCCGATGGTGTAACTTTTGAAGGTTTTCAGGTGGTCAACTCGGGCAAGCAGTGGAAGGATGCGGGTATAAAAGTGATATCAAAGAATAACGTCATTCGAAATAACAACGTCATAAACAACGCTTATGGCATAGTCCTGGACGGCTCCGCAAACAACAACGTCCTTAAAAATCAAGTCAGCAAGAATGACGTGGGCATCTCCCTTTACTCCTCAGAGAGGTGCAACATCGTCGAAAACGAAGCCTGGAACAACACCTTCGGCGGGATACTGCTGAGCAAGGCCAACAACAACACGATACGAAACAACAACGCCAGCCTCAACCATTGGGCAGGGATTATCCTCGGCGAATCCAGCAACAACACCGTCAGCAACAACATCGCCCGCTACAACGAGAACGAAGGGATATGGCTCCTGCGTTCCTCCGCCAACACCATCCGGGGAAACAGGATCAGGTACAACTACATCTTCGGGATCCGGCTCCTCTATTCCAACAGAAACTCGGTGAACAGCAACACCGTAAGAAACAACCTCGACGGGATAAGCCTCGATGGCTCCAACGGGAACGTCCTCGCCGGCAACAACCTCAGCATCAACGACTACGGGATCTACGTCGACAACTCATTCAACAACAGGATTTACATGAACAACCTGATAAACAACGCCAAGAACGTCCATTCCTGGAACTCGACGAACTTCTGGAACTCTACGGAGATCATCAGCTATTCTTACAACAGAATCCCTTACAATAGGCGCCTAGGCAACTACTGGAGCGATTACTTCGGACCCGACCCCTTCGGAGACGGCATCGGCGATCTGACCCACATCGTTATGGGGACCGAGAGGGACTACTCCCCCCTGATGAAACCCTCCGAGATGTACACCCTCCGGGGCTGAATTCCGATTGGGGAAATGACGGACGGATTGAAAAAAGAGAAGTTTGGAGAGGATGATCCGGGGCGGGTTGATCCCAGCCACCGGAGCCCCGAAAGGAGGGGCCTTATGAGAACATCCTCATGGATTCGTCTACTCTGGGGAGCATCTCCTCCCCGAGGACCTTGTCCACGGCTTTTTCGAAGTCTTCGGCCGTCACAGAGGTTCCAAGACGCCTTATGGCCATCATCCCCGCCTCCACGGCGATGGATTTCAGATCGGCGCCGCTCGCCCCTTCCGTCTCATGAGCTATCGCCTTGAGGTCTACTCCGGGGCCCATCTTCATCTTATCTGTATGGATCTGGAGGATGGCGAGACGAGCCTCGAAGCTGGGCATGGGTATCTCGATGATCCTGTCGAACCGCCCTGGCCGGAGGAGGGCCGGGTCGAGGATATCTATCCTGTTGGTGGCGGCGATCACCTTGACGTCCCCCCTAGCCCTGAAGCCGTCCAGCTCGGCCAATAGCTGCATCATGGTCCTGTTCACCTCGGCGGACCCGGTCGTCCCGTCGTGGGTCCTGATGGACCCGACGGAGTCGATCTCGTCGATGAAGACTATGGCAGGAGCCTTATCCCTCGCCATCTGGAATATGTCCCTGACGAGCTGGGCACCTTCGCCGATGAACTTGTGGACGAGCTCAGACCCCGACATGTGGATGAAGGTCGCCCTGGAGTGATGGGCCACCGCCTTGGCGATGAGGGTCTTTCCAGTCCCGGGGGGGCCGAAGAGGAGGACTCCCTTGGGAGGCTCCACCCCGATCTCGGCGAAGAGCTCCGGGCGGGTGAGGGGGAGCTCGACGGTCTCGCTCACCTCCCTTATCTGATCCTCCAGGCCGCCGACCTGGTCGTAAGATACGGTGGGGGCCTCTATTAGCTCCATCGTCTTGGCCCTGACGTCTAAGGACTTGTCCATCACCCTCACTATGGTGAGGGAGTTGTTTATAGCGACTCTGGTGTTCGGCTCCAGCTTCTCCATCATCTCGGGAGATGTGGTAGTGATGAACTCCTGGTTGTTTCCATGCTGTCTCAGGAGTACGTAGTCCTCACCCATCTCCACCACCGTCGCGAGAAAGAGGGGCATCCTCCGGAGGAGGGCGTTCTCCTTCTTCAGCCGCTCCTCTTCCCGCATGTACTTCTTGTTGGATATGAGGGTCTCAACTAGCTTGGCTCTGGTATCCTCTTTCTCCATCCTGAGGGTCTCTATCTCCTCGCTGAGGCGTTTGTTCTCGTTCTCCAGAGCTGTGATCCTCTTAATGTGTAATTCCTGAATCGACTCCTGATCTGGCGTTATCGTTGACTCAGACATGTAATCAGTCGAATGCTCTTTCATGAATATAAATTACACCCTCCGGGATAGGGTGAGCATTATAAATCTCCAATGGCCATCGACCGCCGAGTTTTCCGACAAATTTACATTTATCGATCCCTCAATCATCAGGGATAAGACTTGATTATCATCGACGTTCGTCCCCATATTCCTCCGTCGATCGGCGAAGTGTGTCGGATCGGCTGCGTCTAGACCGATCAAAATATTAATTAGGAGATTCTTTGATGGTGAGGTGATCTGATGATACTCTTCGCGAAGTACAGGCCCCTGCCCTTCGAGGTGGTGGAGCGGAAGGGGCTGGGCCATCCCGATACCCTCGCCGATGGCATATCCGAGGCGATATCGGTGGAGCTCTCGAGGCGGTACCTGGAGGAGTACGGCGAGATCCTCCACCACAACGTCGACAAGGTCCTGATATCAGCGGGAAAGACGGAGGTGAGGTTCGGCGGCGGCAGGGTCATCGAGCCGCCGACGGTTATCGTAGGAGGCAGGGCGACCGCAGCCCCTCGAATGGATCTGGATCCCATAATAGTAAGAGCAGCCTGCGATCACCTCGATCGATCTGTCGCGAACCTCAGGGAGTTCAACGTGGACCCCAGGGTCAAGGAGGGGGCGCCGGAGCTCAGGAGCCTCATGAAGAGGGGGGCGAACGACACCTCCATAGGGGTCGGGTTTGCGCCGCTCAGCCCCACCGAGGAGCTCGTCCTGGAGCTGGAGAGGAGGATGACGAAGATCAGGGGGGTCGGAGAGGATACCAAGGTGATGGCCGTCAGGATCGGCGATTCCCTGAACCTGGTGGCGGCGGCGGCGATAGTCTCCAAGTTCGTATCCTCCATGGAGGATTATTTCGAGGTTAAGGAGAAGGTCCGGGACACCATCGCCGGGGCCGCCGACGCCGCCATAGCCGTCAACGCCGCCGACGGCGGCCAGAACATCTTCCTCACCCTGACGGGAAGCTCGATAGAGATGGGAGACGACGGAGCCACCGGCCGGGGCAACCGCGGCAGCGGCCTCATAACCCCCATGCGGCCGATGTCCATCGAGGCGATAGCGGGCAAAAACCCGGTGAACCACGTCGGGAAGATCTACAACGTCGTCGCCGGGAGGGCCGCCGCGGAGATCTCCGAGATGGAGGGGGTGATGGAAGCTTACGTCACCCTGGTGAGCAGGATCGGATCGCCCCTCACCGAACCCCTCCTCAAGGCCGTCGAGATAAGAGGGGAGCAAAATCCAAGAGAGGACGAGAAGAGGAAGATAGAGGCGATCGTAGACCGGCATCTGGAAGGGGCTGGCGATCTGGTGGAGGAGTTCATCGCCGGGAAGCTCCGGGTCTGCTAGGGGGCGGGCGGGACTGAAGGCGGGAAGATGGAAAGGGGTATGATGGAAGGCGCGTAGTTGGAGGATCTCGGTGAAGGGCGTCCATCTGCGATGGCGGCGGCGAGAGACGGGCCACACCCTATGGATGATGGGATATGGGCAGGTAGAGGGCGTGGCTTATGCTTTGCTCACCTCTTTCTTCGCCTGCTGCAGCCTCTGCTTTGCGTTATAACCCGTCGCCCGCTCCAGGAAGTCGCGAAACCTCTTGTTGGTATCGAGGACCACCTCATCGGCGACATCCTCAGAGGATTCGGTTTTGACGACGAGCTTCTTGCCTTCGACGGAGACCTCGATGACCTTGAGGGCGCCGTAGCTGAGGAGGAGCCTGCCCCCCTCCTCCCTGACCTCGGTCGGAAACTCCTCCTCCAGGGCCGCCCTGATCCTCCCAAGCTCGGGCTTAAAGCCCCTCTTGAACGAATATTCCATGCTCAGGCCCTTCGTCTCATCCGATTATAGACCTTTCGAGCCGCACCTTCGAGCTGCTACGCTGCCGTCTCAGATCCGGGCGAAGGAGGAGGCGGCCCCGAGCTCCTCCTCTATCCGCAGGAGCTGGTTGTACTTGGCGGTCCTCTCGGACCGGGCGGGAGCGCCGGTCTTGAGGATCTCGGCCCCCAGGGCCACCGTCACGTCGGCGAGGGCGGTGTCCTCCGTCTCGGCGGACCTGTGGCTCGCCATCACCTTGAAGCCGTTTCTGAAGGCCATCCGGGCGGCGTCGAAGGCCTCGGAGACGGTCCCGATCTGGTTGAGCTTCAGGAGAAGGGCGTTGGTCGCCTTCATCTTTATGCCCTTGGCCAGCCTCTCGACGTTGGTGACGTATATGTCGTCGCCGACGATGATCGTTCCCGGGAGGCGGGCCGTCAGGGCGGCGAAGTCCCCGAAGGCCTCCTCATCGAAGGGGTCCTCGAGGAGGATTATGGGGTACGTCGAAACGAGGTCGGCGTAGAAGTCGACCATCTCGCCGCCGGAGAGGTTCTTGCCGTCGATGGCGTAAGTCCCGTTCTTGAAGAAGCTGGATGCGGCGGCGTCCATACCGATGCCGATCTCTCCCTCGTAGCCGGTGACGTCCAGGGCACTCATCAGGGAGTCGAGGGCGTCGCGGGTCTTGCTGAGGGGCGGGGCGTAGCCTCCCTCGTAGCCGACGTTGACGGCCCCGGCGCCGTACCTCCCCGAGAGGATCTTGCCCAGGGCGTGGTAGGTCTCGGCGGCCATCCGCAGGCCCTCAGAGAAGCAGCTGGCGCCCCTGGGGAGGATCATGAACTCCTGGATGGCGAGGTCGTTACCGGCATGCTGGCCGCCGTTGAGGACGTTCAGGGATGGGACGGGCAGGGTCGAGGTGTTGACCCCGCCCAGGTACCGATAGAGCGGTATCGCCAGTTCGTCGGCGGCGGCCTTGGCCACCCCCAAGGAAACCCCCAGGATCGCGTTGGCGCCGAGCTTCGACTTCGTCGCCGTACCGTCGAGGGCGAGCATGAAGTCGTCGACGGCCCGCTGCTCGAGGGCGTTGATCCCGGAATCGATCAGCTTCGGACCGATGATCTCGTTGACGTTCCTGACGGCGTGGAGGACGCCCTTGCCGCCGTACCTGTCGTCGCCGTCCCGAAGCTCCAGAGCCTCGTGGGTCCCCGTCGACGCCCCCGAGGGGACGGCGGCCCGGCCAAGCCGCAGCAGGTCCAGACGTCCACTTCCACGGTGGGGTTACCCCGGGAGTCGAGGATCTCGCGAGCATGAATGTTCTCTATTTCGAATGACATCATATATCGCCGGTCGAGCCTTCGCGGCGGATTTATTTAACCTCTTTGGGAGGTCGGAGAAGATAGCCGTCCAGCCGCATCTGCATCGGCCCGCCTCCACCCTCCTCGGCCACCTCCGGCACCAAAACCCCCAGCTCCTCCTCGAACCACTCCGCCACCAACCGCCGGTGGCAGAACGCCCCCGCCCTCTCCCAGCAGAGGAGGACGGCATCTTCTCCGAGGTCGGCATAAACCCGAGCGGGGTCGAGGCTGGCGAGGACCTCCTCACGATAGCGCCGAATGTACTCGTCCTCATCGATTTCGCCGCTCAACGCCTCCGCGAGGAGGGACCAGGATGGGGCGAGCGGCTCGTATACGCGGCCGGTCCAGCCCTTCGGCCGGGTCCGGGAGATGGCGACGGCCCGGGGGTGGGAGCCGGAGCGGGAGAAGCTGGAGGTCTTCATACGTTCCTCGGAGGATCGAAGCTCACGTCTTAACTTTTTTAGTAGGATCTTTGCGTTTACGTCATCGACTCTCTATGGGGATGATCCCGCCGCCTTCCATCAGATGACGGCATTGATCGGAGGGTCACAGAAACTCTATCGGCATCGCCGCCCAGGTGAACCCCGCCCCGCTGCTGGCCAGGACCACCAGCTTTCCGGGCCCCGCCAGGCCGTCATCCATCGCCCTCGATAGGTTGAAGAGGCCGTCGACGGTCCCCATGTGGCCGTAGTCCTTTATCGATGTGATGGTATGGTTCCAGCCGAGATCCAGCCCCCGGAGGATATCCTCCAGGAGGCTTCTTTTCACCTGGTTTGTGAGGAGGAGGTCCAGATCCTCCAGGCCGCGGCCGCTCTTCTCCAGGGCCCTTCTGATGACCCCGATGTAATTTTCAAGGTAGGTCTGGGAGAGGATCCGGTCGAGGCCGACAGGGTCGTCTATCCGGATGTAACCCCCCATGCCGCCGGAGCTCTCGGGGCTCTGCCTCCCCTTTGTACCTCCAGAGGGGACCTTGACAGAGTCGACGGTGGATCCCTCTGTTATGGAGACGTAGGATAGGAGGCGGTTGGTCGCCTCTCCCTTCCTGAGGAGGGCGGCGGCGGCCCCGTCCCCGACCATGAAGAGGGAGAGGGCGCTTTGATCACTGTAATCGACGGATATAGAGAGCTTCTCGCTGCAGACGACCAGGGCGTGGCTCTTATCCGGATCGTCCAGGAGGAGGGTTTTTGCGATGTTGATACCGAGGTTTCCGCCGTTGCAGCCGTTCTTCACCTCGAAGGCGTAGCAGCCGTCGGCCCCCAGCGCCGCCTGGATCCTGGCGGCAGGAGACCAGATCCGGTAGTCGTAGAACCCTGCGCCGCAATAGACGATCATGTCGATCTCCCCGGAGTCGATCCCGGCCCTCTCCACCGCCTCCTTCGCCGCCCGGATCCCCATCTCGGACGGATGCTCGTCCTCGGCGGCGACGTGCTTTCGCTCCATCCCGATCTTCTCGATGAAGACCTCCGCGGGGATCCCCGAGAGCCTCGCGATCTCTTCGCTGGTGATCGTCCCCGGCGGTATGTAGCTTCCTATGGACGCTATCCCCACCGTCTCCCTCTCCCCTGGTTTCGTCCTGTTCATCATCCTACCCCGCCCCTTAATATCTGTCTTTACGCCGTAGCTTCTTCGATGTCAAGTCTACGGGTAGGCAGTCGGCCGATCGAATACCTTTCGCCCCTTCTATCATCTTTTGGATGGAGAGGGCCGGGTTAGTTTGGGGGATGGATCCGGATTTTGGAGATGAATCCGTCGGCGGTCCGTCCACCATGAACCGGTATGAGCAGCTCAATGGGACTCCAGGGGCTTGACCTGCCCCCCCTTCCACCTGAGGATGTGGGCTCCAGCCGCGTCTATATAAATGAAGGTGTTGGAGTAGCGCGTCTTTCCGTCGATCTCCTCATCTTCTCCCACCCAGGATCCGGAATTTATGAAGAGCTTCTTTTTGCCGGCCTCCCCCTGATAAGAGCTGGCAAAATGAGTGTGGCCGAAGACGACGACGTCTGCGGTAATGGTGTCCTTCTGCTCTTGGTAAAATTTCTCCTCAAGAATCTGGCGAGCGGTCTTGTCCTTCGGCTTCTTGATATCGTAGATCCTCCTCTGGCCCTTGGTGACGACGGCCGGAAGAGAGCTATAGATTAAAAATCCAAATAAGAGAGCCGCAAGAGCTGTATACCCGAAATTTGAGGCGAGGAGATCCCGGTTCAAATACCATCCGATGAGGAGGGCGGCTGATAGGACGCCGCTCAGGATCCAGTAATTCTTGGTGAAGCTGGTGTTGTACTGGGAGTTAAACCAGTCGAGGGGGTCCCAGGTCTCTCCCAGGAATTTTGATACCTTCGTCAGTATCGACTGGGCTTTGTCGAACTGGTGACCGTGGAGGAAGTAGTAGGACCGGTCCCCGATCCTCATCCCGCCCATCTCTTCGGGATAATGCCTATTCCAGATATCCAGTTTCGTCCCGTTTCTCAGGGTCTCGTAATCGATCTTCTCATCATAGCTGCTGACGGCGTTGTCGTGATTCCCCATCACATAGACCTTATCGCAGCCTAGATCCGATAATAAGGAGAGGGGGCGTAAGCACTGTTTTACGACGTTGTCCCTGTCCCCATCTTCCGGGTCCCACAACTCCAGGATGTCTCCCAGGAGGATGATCCTCTCGGGGCTTCTTATCTCGACGGCACCATCTTTTAGGTGGAACTTCTTTGGAGATCCTTTGAGGTCGAGGACCCACTCCAAGAAGCTGCAGAACTCATCGAAGTTGCATAACTTGCTCCCCAGATGGACGTCGGATACAACGATATAAGACATGATGTATTATTTCCACCCTTCAAATATTTAACTTTGATCCTTTATTTAAGCAGATGCCCCTCCAAATGTCGATGATCCTGCGGGCGTGGCGGGATCAAAACTCCTTATCATCCAGCCTCTCTCTTATCCGGGGCCAGTGGGACCCCCGCCAGTAGATCTTCCCGCAACTCTCACACCTCCAGGCCGTCGTCTCCACTGGTCTGGTGGAGCCGCAGAGATCCGATCCTTCCACCACTTCAAGGATTCCGTTACAGAGGGTGCACCTCGCAGGAGAAAGCTCCAGGGACAAGCCTGCCTCCTTGAGCTGAAGGAGCTGCTCATCGAGCTGCGACGACCTTAAGAGAATGAAGCCTGCCCCCGCCTTCTCGCACCTCCTCGCCAGGAGCCGGTCCCTGGTGAGAAGGACCCTCCCCTCCTTCAGGGCGACCTCGATGAGGCCGGAGTCGGAGGAGCCCTCGGGGGGGTTGGAGACGTCCTGGCCCGCCATCCTCAGCCACCGGGCGAGGCGGATCAGCATCTCATCTGCAATATAGCGGTCTATCACCATCCTCCCGGTCGGCGGTCCGCAACTATTTATCTGTCGATCGTCCTCATTTTGCCACTATGAAGAAGGCGATGAGCAACGTGGACGTGGCGGCGGTCGTCGAGGAGCTGCAGGAGAAGCTGGTGGGCGCCTTCGTCGGCAAATCATACCAGCTCGCCCCCGACAGGGTCGTCGTCTCCTTCCAGTCTTCAGGGCGGGGGAAGCTCGACCTCCTCCTGGAGGCCGGAAGAAGGATCCACATCACCGAGAAGCCGAGAGAGGCGCCGAAGATGCCGCCCCAGTTTCCGACGATGCTCCGAAGCCGCCTCTCCGGAGGGCGGGTGGCGGCCGTCCGCCAGCATGGTTTCGACCGGGTGGCGGAGATCGAGATCGAGCGGGGCGACGACCGATACCTCCTCATCGCCGAGATCTTCCCCAAGGGGAACGTCCTCCTCCTCGACGATTATGGGAGGATCGTCCTGCCGCTGCGGCCCCTCGCCTTCAGGGACAGAAAGCTCCTGGCTGGGGAGAAATACCAGTACCGGGAGGACCAGCTCGACCCCCGGACCGTCACGAAGAACGACCTCGCCTTCATCCTCGCCTCGTCGGAGTCGGAGCTGGTGAGGACCCTCGTCCGGGGTCTGAATATGGGGGGGACCTACGCCGAGGAGGTCTGCCTCCGGGCAGGCCTGCACAAGACGGAGCCGGCTCACAGCCTGACGGGCGAGGAGATCGACCGGGTCCACCAGGCCCTCGGGGAGGTCTTCGGCCTCGTCCAGACCGACCCCCACCTCGTCCTCGATGGCGGAGAGGTCGTCGACGTCGTCCCCGCCCCCCTCGCCGTCTACAACGGCCTCGAACGGCGGGAGTTTGAGTCCTTCAGCCAGGCCCTCGACGAGTTCTTCGCCATCGAGGAGGCGGAAGGTGAGGAGGCGAAGCCGAAGACCGCCCTGGAACGAAGAAGGGAGATGCAGGAGCGTTCGATCCAGGAGTTCCGGGATAAGGAGCGGGAGTACTCAAGCCTCGGCGAGAAGATCTACGAGAGGTACGGCGAGGTGGAGGCGGTCCTCGCCGCGATATCGAAGGGCTTTGAGAAGGGGTTCACCTACTCCGAGATCCTGGCGAAGATAAGGACCTGCGGCCTTCCCATCGCCGAGAAGATCCTCGCCCTCGACTACCAGGGGGAGCTTCGCCTCCGCCTCGATGATCCCGGCGACGGGGACGATGTCGGAGGCGGAACCGTCGGCGATACCGGTGGGAAGGGCGAGGCGAGAGGAGCCGTTCTGGAGCTGAACTCAAAGCTCACCGTACCCCAGAACGCCCAGAGGTACTACGACCGGGCGAAGGAGCAAGCCAAAAAGCGGGAGGGGGCGGAGAAGGCCCTGGAGGAGACGATCCGGCTCATCGAGAGGAAGGCGGGGCCCGAGAAGGTGAAGACGAGGGCGGTCTTCCGGCGGAGGAAGCCGAAGTGGTACGAGAGGTTCCGCTGGTTCACCTCCTCGGACGGCTTTCTCGTCATCGGCGGTAGGGACGCCACCTCCAACGAAGAGATCTACGCAAAGTACCTCGAAAAAAGGGACCTGGCCCTCCACACCGACGCGCCCGGGGCGCCCCTGGTCGTCATCAAGACCCTGGGGGAGGCCGTCCCCGAATCGACCCTGGAGGAGGCGGCCTCCTTCGCCGTCAGCTACTCCAGCCTCTGGAAGGCGGGTCTTTTCGAGGGAGACTGCTACCTGGTGGCGGCCGATCAGGTGACGAAGACCCCGGAGCCCGGCGAGTTCCTGAAGAAGGGGGCCTTCGTCGTCCGGGGCGAGCGGCGGTACTATCGAGACGTTCCCCTCGGCCTTGCCCTAGGGATCGCGAACGATCAGCTGATCGGCGGCCCAGTCGCGGCGGTGAAGCCGAAGGCCGATCCGATCGTCGAGGTGGAGCCGGGGGAGCTCAGCGCTGAGGACCTGGCGAAGAGGATCTACCGGTCCTTCGCCGAGAAAGAGGAGGACAGGAGGTGGCTCAAGGCCGTCGCCTCCGTCGACGCCATCGTCGCCTTCCTCCCGCCGGGGGGGTCGAGGGTGAAAGGCTGATCGATCGACGAAGGGGAGAAGGAGATTATCCCCCTAATATAACCGGTCAGGAAGTCTATTTCCCAGATATATCCGCCTTTTTTCTGTTTTTACCTGATGATTATGGTCTGATGAGAAATAATATCGGGCTATGAGCCTATAGAATTTATCAAACCATGAATATCCGGTCCGAATACACAAATAGGCATTGAATAGATAATTGGAAAATATAATCTAATATCTCCGATACCATCGCCGATCAAAAGATTTATCTCGGCAGAAATACAGCATACCATCCTGATGAACTCTCAATCCCAATTCAAAGTGTTATGGGGTTGGCAAGAGGCGATATATCTTTCATTTCAGGAAATGGCAATATTCGTCTCAGAATAGCAGCGGAAAAAGAGATATAACTTCATATGGGTGGTGGGATGAAGACAAATACGATATTATCTGATAATACGATCACCCCTACCCATATGAAGGCATACTAGCTGAAAAGAAAGCAGCTTTGGAGTCGAAAGGAAGATTACGGCGTTGAAGCGGCATGACCTGATATTGACCCTGGGATCGGTGATGGGGGTCTTCGCCCTCCTCCCCCAGGTATGGAGCGGCTTTGTGAACAGGACCGGGGCGATCGAGCCCGCCACCGCCATGATGAACGTCGGCATCATGGTGGTGGTGGGGATCACCTACTATGATCTCGGCCTGCGGCGGTCGGCAGCGGCGATCGGAGCCCTCGGCGCC
>CP086218.1:1793507-1797483 GCA_020844795.1 Methanothrix sp.
ACTATCCAAATATGAGAAGGGAACTTTTGAGAGGAGGAAAGCTCTAAAAGTCGTCCAGCGGACCCATGAGCGGATAGCCAACCGCAGATACGATTTTGCTCATCAGGTCAGTCACAACCTGGTCGAAAGGTTCGGGCTGATCGCTTTCGAGGATCTGAGTATCACGAAGATGCTCAAGAACCGCTGCCTGGCTAAGAGCATATCAGACGCTGCCTGGAGGATGCTAGTAATAACCACATCGTACAAGGCTGAGAGCGCCGGTTCGATGGTGGTTCTAGTAGATCCCAGGAACACAAGTCAGCTATGCTCCAGGTGCGGTCTTAAAGTGCCGAAGTCCCTATCGGATCGGGTCCATGAATGTCACCAATGCGGGCTGGTCATGGACCGTGACGAGAATGCGGCGATAAACATTCTGAGACTGGGACTACAGTCTCTGCCAAAAGCTAGAAGCCCCGCCCTTCAGGGCGGGGAGTAGTCACAATAGGCAGATCAGAAGACCGGTATGTAAGGGATTTGGACCAGTGATCCGATGCAGATACGCTTCGAGCACATCATGAGATATCTCGGCTCCAAGAAGGAGAAGGGGAGGAAGAAGATCGGCCTTCTCGTCGACGGCCCCAATATGCTCAGAAAGGAGTTCCAGATAGACCTAGAGGAGATCAGGGACATACTGAAGGACTACGGCGACATCAAGGTGGGACGGGTCTTTTTAAACCAGTACGCCTCGGAGAAGCTGGTCGAGGCTGTAGAGAACCAGGGTTTCGACCCCGTGATCTGCACCAGCGACGTCGACGTGAAGCTGGCGGTGGAGGCTATGGAGATGATCTACAACCCGGTGATCGACACCATCGCCCTCGTCACCAGGGACGCCGACTTCAAGCCCGTCCTCCTGAAGGCGATGGAGCACGGCAAAGAGACGGTGATCTTCGGGGCGGAGCCCGGCTTCTCCGTCGCCCTCAAGAACTCCGCCGATTACGTCATAGTCCTGCGCAACGGCGAGTACGTGGTAGAGTGATGGGGTCTTTTCAAGCTAGATCAGAGTGGATAGATCTCATGATTTCGATCTTGAAGCATCGTTGCCCCAAACCCGATTTAGAACCTTCCGTCTCTCCACAGCGATTTGCCAGCATCTATTTGTATCCCCTCTTCCAGACGGATGGATAAAGGCTGAAATTCGAGGATGGTGATATGGAGGTGAAGGAGCTCATAGCAGACGCGGGTCGGACTGCCGCCGGGAGTCTATCTCTATTGGCAGGATGGCAAAAGGAGAGGGGGCGGGAGGATCGGTGGAACGACCCCGACCCCTGGGACGAGGATCGGATCTCTTCTTCAGGCGGATTTCGGCTTCCTGTGACCTACTCGGGCATTATCCTCATATTATGCGTCGTCCTCTTCTTCGTCAGGGTCCTGGCCCCCGCGTTCACCTTCAACTACCTCGCCCTGAACCCCGACCTCCTCGCATCCCGTCCCTGGACCATCATCACCCATATGTTCGTCCACGCCGACATGGCCCACCTCTTCTTCAACATGCTCTTCCTCTTCTTCTTCGGGATGGAGCTGGAGAGGAAGGTCGGCGAGTCGAAGTTCCTTCAGATCTTCATAATCTCCGGCATCGTCGGAGCCATTGGCCAGATGGCGGTCCTCCCGGCGGGCTATATGGTGGGAGCGAGCGGCGCCCTCTTCGGCGTCATGGGCTGCCTCGCCGTCATCGCTCCGGAGATCAGAGTCTATCTATTCTTCGTCATACCCCTGAGCATAAGGGCGGCGGTCGTCCTCTTTGCGGTCATCGACTTCACCATGATGGGGTCTGCCACCAACATAGCCCACATGGCCCACATAACGGGCCTCCTAGCCGGATTGGCTTACGGCGGGCTGCTGAAAGACCGATACCGCTACAGGTACCGTTAAGCTCTTGTGAGGTGGGGGAGAAGGTAGCCTCAGAGGGCGAGGGGGGCGTCCCGGCGGGACCGCTCCGCCGATGAATAACGTGGTGGTAGTCTGGAAGAAGAGGTCGGAATAATCGTGGGGGAGACGAGCGCCCTCAACTTCAGGTTTTTGATAGCTAGAGACGTCAAGAGGGGGAGCTACGTCAAGGTGAGGGACGGCTCAAGAGGCTGGATCTTCGCCCAGGTGGTGGACGTCACCCGCTCCAACGTAGCCTACAGCCTCAACTTCATCGACGAGGATCGCCAGGAGGCAAAGGAGCGGATCCTCGGATCCGCCCGGGTCATCGCCGTCGCCTCCGGCGGACGGCTGGAGATGCCGATAAACCCCCCGCGTCCCGGAGACCCCGTCCTCAAGGCCGACGACCACCTCATCGAGACCGCCCTGGGGCTGTCGAAGGGGAACCTCTACATAGGGACGCTGGAGGGTCACGACCTGAAGGTGAAGCTCGAAGCCGACACCTTCGTCCAGAAGCACTGCAGCATCCTCGCCAAGACCGGGAGTGGAAAGTCCTATACAGCAGCCGTCGTCCTCGAGGAGCTCCTGGAGAAGAATGTCGCCCTCCTGATAATCGACCCCCACGGCGAGTACGCCTCGATGAAGCAGAAGAACTCGAAGGGAGAGTTCGCCAGGTTCGACGTCAAGCCGAGGGGGTACGACGTGACCGTCTACTCTCCCGCAAGCCAGGCCGTAGCCCCGGGCGCCGACCGCCGTTTCCGGTTCAACGGGAAGAACATGACCGCCAGGGAGCTTTCGGCGATGCTCCCCGAGGAGGTCAACAACAGCCAGCGAGGGGTCCTCTACGAGGCGATAAAGATCCTCACCTCTGAAGGAGGAGACTACGGCCTCGAGGATGTCATCGCCCAGGCGGAGAAGGACACCAGCAAGGCGAAGTGGGGGCTCATAGGCCACCTCGAAGCCCTGGCGGAGCTGGGGATATTCTCGGGGAAGGCGACGGAACTCGGCGACCTCCTCCAGAGGGGGAAGGCCTCCGTCATCGAGATGACCGGCGTCCCCCCTGACCTGCAGGGGATGATCGTCGCCAAGCTCCTCTCGGACCTCTTCGAGGCGAGGAAGAGGAACCTCGTCAACCCCGGGATGGTGGTGGTGGAGGAGGCCCACAACTACATCCCCGAGAGGGGGAGCGGCAAAGCCGCCAGCACCGCCGTCATCAGGACGATCGCCGCCGAAGGGAGGAAGTTCGGCCTGGGCCTTCTCGTCATAAGCCAGAGGCCGGCCAGGGTCGACAAGAACGTCATATCCCAGTGCAACACCCAGATCATCCTCCGGGTCACCAACCCCAACGACCTGCGGGCCCTCAGCAAGGGGATCGAGGGGATGTCCTCCGAGCTCGAAGAGGAGATCAAGAGGATCCCGCCGGGGACGGCGATGGTGGTCAGCAGCGAGATCGAGCACCCCGTCACCGTCAACATAAGGCCGAGGAAGAGCAGGCACGGCGGCGTCAGCACGCCGATCGTCGGCGGCGATAGGAGGGGCATCCGGGCGGGGATCGAAGGGGGGGCGAAGGCTCCCGCCTCTCCGTCGGGGCTGGCGAGGAGAAGCGGGGGTCCTGAGGCGAAGGCAGATAAGAAGAGCGGTGGCGGGAGCCTTCTGCGGAAGATCCTGGGCAAGTGATCCGTCTTTAATATCATTCTTTTATAATATCATTCAGTTAAAGAGGTCCGGGGTTTTCATCCTCATGAGGAAGATAGAGGCCAAAGAGGCTGCCACCGCTCCAAAGAAGAAGGTTGCCTCAGGGCTGAGGTACTGCCAGAGGACCCCCGCCAGAAGCCCCGAGGCTATGGCGGCGGTTCCAACGGCTCCGTAGTAGACCCCAAGCCCCGTCCCCCTCGCCTCGGCCCGGCATAAATCCGAGACGAAGGCCCTCTCCGCTCCGTCGACGAGGGCGAAGACGAGGCCGTAGAGGGCGAAGAGGAGGACGAGGACGATCGTAGAAGAGGCCAGGGCGAATCCGAGGGAGACGAAGGCGAATAGGGCGTAGCCTATGGAGAGGACCCTCTTTCTTCCGACC
>CP086218.1:1797583-1802840 GCA_020844795.1 Methanothrix sp.
ACGTAGCGGAAGGTCCTGTCGATGAGGAGCCCCAGGAGGCCGAGGACTATCATGTAGAGGAATACCATCTCCATCATGTGGAGGGAATAGTAGTCCCAGAGGCGGTACCCCAGGCCGCTCCTCGTCGACGCTCCGAACATCTCGGCGGCGACGATGCACATCCACGAGATCCCCATGGCGATCCTGATGCCAGCGGCTATCGACGGGAGGGCCGAAGGGAAGGCTACGTACCTGAGGAGGTCGCGGTTCCTGGTGGCGCCGAGGACCATCGCCGACTCGACGTACACCCGGGGGACGGACCTGAAGCCGACGTAGGAGTTGATCAGCATCGGAAAGACCGCCCCCACGAAGACGATGAACCCCGCCGCCTGGGGTGTGAGGCCGAACCATATTATGGCGAAGGGGATCCAGGCGAGGGGGGGGATAGGCCTTATGAGCTCCACTATCGGGTCAAAGACCCTGTCAGCGACCCTCGACCAGCCCATGGACATGCCTATGGGGAGCGCCACCAGGAGCCCAGCCCCCATCCCTATGGCGAAATGGATGAGGCTCACCGGAAGGTCAACCCAGAGGATCGTCTCCCACTGGACGAAGAGGGCGCTGAGGACGGAGGTGAAGGCCGGGAGCTTCAGCGGGTTTGATATGATCATCGCCATGATCTCCCATACCCCGATCAGCCCCATCACAGATAGCACGGTGACGGCGTGCTCCCTTCCGCCCTCTGTCGCCTTCTCAATCAGATCCAATCCCGGTTCCCCTCCATCTCTCATCTTACCCCATCACCCTATCGTAGAAGCTGGTATCGAAGAGGTCGTTTTCGGTCAGCAGTCTGCCCCCGGTGTAGCCCAGCTCGTAGTTGATCCTCGCAAACTCCATCGTCGAGGGGATCGTCATGTGAGGATCGCTTATCCATCCTCCATCCCAGTGCTCGATGGAGTGCTTCACCATCGCCAGGTCCTGGCCTGTCTTGGCTGAGTATATCTCGGCAGCCCTCTCGGGGTTCTCGTTGATAAACCGATTCGCCTTGATGTGGATCCTTATTATCTCCTCCACCAGCTCAGGCTGGTTTCTTATCAGCTTCCCGCTGACTACGAGGGCGCAGCAGGCGTGGTTTGGCCACATCTCCCCGGAGGCGACGACGGATCTCCCGGTTCCGGCAAGCTCGATGATGGAGGGGGCGGGAGTCGGGAGGAAGCAACAGTCTATCCTCTTGGCTGATATAGCCGTCACAGCGTCCCCGGGTCCCATCGACTTGATATCGATCTCTTCGGGGCTCATGCCGTTATCCTTCAGCCACTTCTTCAATACCGTATCCTGGATCGATCCGGGGGGGAAGGTTCCCAGGGTGAGCCCCTTCAGAGAATGAGGACCATCATAACCGACCTCAGGCCTGACCATCAGATTCGAGCCGTTGGTATTGACCCCGGCCACTATCTTCGCATCCAGCCCCTGGGATATCGCCGTTATCGGGGGGGCTGCGCCGACGTAGGCGACGTCGAGATGACCGCCGAGCATCGCCTGCATCTCCGGTGGCCCGGAGGGAAACTCGAAGGCCTCAACCTTCACTATACCAAAGGGCTTCAGCTCCTCCAGCCACCACCCCTCCTCCATCGCGACCATGGCAGCCACCTGATGGGTGCTGGGCTGATAGCCGATGCGAAGGGTGGTGATCTTATCCTTCTCCTCATCGGTTCCGATGCAGCCGAGGGCGATGACCGCCGCCAGGGCGACGGCGACGGCTGCTATAAGAATATCTCTCCTCAATATCATCACCACCGGGAGAGGGTTTGGGCGGATATATAGCATTTTCCGGACAGTATAATTTATGATCCCAAAAGTACTAATATTTCTAAGATATTCTACAATAAGATGACATATGCCGAGAGGTTGATGAGGGCGGCCTTCATCTCCGACGAGAAGCTCCGGGAATCGATGAAAGAGGTCCTCTCGGAGCTGGGGATGAGCGCGAAGGAGTTCAGCGTCGTATCGGCGATACCCCAGTCGACCCTCTACAAGATCATGTCCGGCCACCGGGAGCCGAATATCACGACCCTCCGGCAGATCGTCAAAACCATAAGAGAGATAGAAGGAGGAGATACCGGCTTCATCGCCGTCATCGCCGCCAGGCCGGTCCTCGACGAGATCAGGGAGAAGAGGATGAAGGTGGGGGAGAGGATCCTGGTCCTCCGGGAGTACTCGGCGACGAACATCGAGGAGGCGATCGTCGCCGCCGTCCGGGCCGAGAGGGATGGGGCCGCGGCCCTCGTCTGCGCTCCCATCGTCAGCCCGACGGTGGAGAAGCTCCTTTCGATACCCGTCGCCACCATAATCCCAAAGGATAGCCTCCTGCGGGCGATAGAGGTGGCGGCGAGGAAGATCGAGTGATGGCCCTCCTGTAGCCTCCCCAGAAGGAAGGAATGGGCCCAAATATCTCAAAATATCTCGAAAGGCTTTTATCGGAGGGACGTTTCTTTTCTTAACATCAAGGGCATAGTGGGGCTTGTTCATGAGAACGGTTATCATCCTCTCCATATTGGTGGCCCTGGCGGCCGGTAACGACGCCACCGGCGCCGAGCCGGTGAGCGTCGGGGGAGACTTCGGAATTTCCTGGCTAAAGAATCAGCCGTACCAGCCCGCCACCGGCGACGACGGTGACGGCCTATGGAGCTGGGGGGGCGTCCCCAGCGGCAAGGAAGTGGTCAACGACACCCTCCAGCTCTCCGAGATCGAAGACAACAACACCGGACTGGCGGGGATAGGATGGCTCGGGGCGGAGTCCTTCGGACCGCCGGCGCAGGTAACCTATCCGAAGACGGCTACGGACTTCATGTACCCCTTCTACTCCGACGATCCCTGGATCCTCGCCCAGCACTACGGCCGGGTGATCAGAACGAACCTCGACGACATCCCACGGGATTGGATACCTTATATAGACGAATATCTGAAAAATCGATAGGATCAGTTGCCGAGAATGGCCCATGAGAGGATCGACCTCGACGACCTCCTCCCGAGGCTGAAGGAGGTCCACCCTCACCTCACCCCCATCTCTGCCAGGGATGTGGCCGTCGCCAACTGGGTGAGGCTCAAGTGCAGGTACGGCTGCAAAGCCTATGGGAAGCACCTGGGGTGTCCCCCCTACTCCCCGACCCCTGATGAGACGAGAAAGATCCTCTCGGAGTACGCCGTCGGGGTCATCGCCAGGTTCGAGGCTCTCCCGGACCGGGACGTTCCGCCCCAGCGGCTCCACCACCACCTATGGGAGTCGATCAACAGGGTCCACGAGACGGTATTCCAGCTGGAGAGGA
Organism: Methanothrix sp.; assembly: GCA_020844795.1. Classification (GTDB taxonomy): domain Archaea; phylum Halobacteriota; class Methanosarcinia; order Methanotrichales; family Methanotrichaceae; genus Methanocrinis. Next base: position 1,800,889 of record CP086218.1, read on the forward strand.
GGGCCTTCCTCGCCGGCTGCTACAAGGCCTTCGGCTTCAACGCCCTGCCCTGCACCTTCTGCGCCACCTGCATCCCCGAGGAGGAGGAGAGGGTCGGCCCCTTCGAAGCCCGCAACTGCAGGCATAAGGAGAAGGTGAGGCCCTCTATGGAGGCCTGCGGCATAGACGTCTTCAAGACCCTGGATAGGGCGGGCTACCACCTATCGGTCCTCGAATCCTATTCAGAAGGCTTCGCCCTATTCGGGCTGGTTCTGTTAGATTGAGGATATGGAACCTCCCCGGAGATCCATAGTCTTTCCATAGATCCGCCCCCTTTGTATCCTACTTGCGAACTCATCATCTCGTTGATATGGCGGCGAGTAGCCGGGTGGGGTCGATGAGCCCCCCGGGCTCTCCGGTCCCAAACCAGTTTCCGCCCCTGTATAGATCCGAGGGCTCGGGGCGGGAACGATAGAGCTCCAGGTGGAGCATCGAGACCTTCCCCACCTCCTGTAGCCTTCTTATGTAGCCTGGGGCGAGGTCGTCGATCCTCTCCGGGTCGAGGGACCGATCCCACCCTCCCCAGCCTCTCGCCAGATCTGATCGGCTCGCCGGCTCTGACATCCACCACCTCCAGCTCCGCATATTTGACGAAGAGGCCACCATCTCCTTGGACGACTACGTAGAAGGTCTTCTTCCAGTATGGAACTTCTCCCGGCTCGGTGAAGACGCCGGCATCAAAGACGAGGCCGTCGGAGATGGAGACGACCTGCGAACCCTGAGGTGCGTAGATGTCGACGCCGCAGTGGCGCCGGTCACCCCGGTCCTCCAGAAAGGACCCGGGCTCCCCCCTCGGAGGGACCGCCCTCCTGAGGTCGCCGGGGAGGGGCCATACCCCTTCATTCGTACGGCATAAATCCGCTCCCGTCAAATATTCTCCCTCAGCTCAGATATCGATTCTATGATCATGTCCGGGATGACGGTGGAGCGATCGGCGAGATCTTCCCGGTACTTACCCGTCCTGACGAGGATTCCCGTCATCTCAGCTTTCTGGGCCCCTCCGACGTCGGTGATTATGTCGTCGCCGATCATCGCCGTCTCCTCGGGCAAGGCCCGAAGATCAGCGAGGGCGATCTCGAAGAAATCCCGGGAGGGCTTTCCCACCACCTCGGCGACGGCGCCGGTGGCGTACTCGAGAGCCGCAACGAAGGGGCCGGCGGAGAGGGAGAGGCCGTCGGCGGCCATCCAGTACCGGTCCTTCTCCAGGGCCATGATCCTCGCTCCGGCCATCACCAGCCGAAAAGCCCTGTTCAGCCGCTCGAAGGTGAAGCCGTCCTCGGCGTCCCCCACCACCACGTACTCCGCCTCATCGTCGACTATGGGTATCCCAGCCTGATCGAAGTCCTCCTGGAGGGCAGGCCTGGTGAGGAGGAAGCACCTGTTGTCTCTCTCGGACCGGATCCTCTCTGCTGCGGCGATTCCAGGGGTGAATATCCTCCTTTCGGATATGGAAAATCCCATCTCGTTGAGGAACTCAGCGAGGCTCCTTCTGGACTTCGAGGTGGTATTGGAGACGAACCGGTATCGATATCCCTTCTCCTCCAGCATCTCCACCGTCTCCACCGCACCCTCGATCGGGCGATTATCTACATAGAGTACCCCGTCGAGGTCGATGAGAAAGGCTTTAGCTTCTATCGTTGACATACCTCCTTTGCGGAGGAGTCTGAATGATCTATTAAGCTTTAAATCTGGTTGACGGATATTTCAATCGACCAAGAAGATGGCTTATTATTCTATTTTTCGGAGGGCATCGCCATCTATCAGCCGCAGGAGAAGCAGGCTAGCGATCCTGTCTCCTTATGCGATCGTCTCATAGGACCGCATTCTGATCGAGACGATGAGAACTTCGTGGAGGGGCCAGGATTTTATCGACCATCAGAGCTCCCAACTGAACGGAAGATCTCGGCTTTTGG
>CP086218.1:1802940-1806652 GCA_020844795.1 Methanothrix sp.
CTCGGCATTATAGGAGACGCAAATGCCGTCGATCCTCTCATCGCCGCCCTCAAAGATTTGGCCTGGGACGTCCGAGTGAATGCTGTCAGAGCTCTCGGCGAGATCGGTGAACCTGCGGTCGATCCCCTCATCAGGACTCTGAAGGATGAGGACTGCCAGGGTCGGGGGGGTGCTGCCAGGTCTCTTGGCGAGATTGGTGATCCCATAGCTGTCGATCCTCTAATCGATATTCTCGAAGCAGATCATGATCGGGGTGTCCGAGTTGAGGCTGCAATGGCACTCGGTAAGATCGGCGATCCAAGAGCGTTCGATCGACTTAGTTACCTGGCTTCGAAGGATGGGAACGAGCAGGTAAAGGCGGCTGTAGAGTTGGCCCTAGCGGGCATTCGGACCTGAATGCCGGTCCTTCAGAGACCAAATAAAAGCCTTTACGCTAATCGCGTAACTTTTGTGGAGCTCAGCTCCATCCTGAAATCATCCAGATGAACTAAGTTTAAGAAGTGGGATTGGAACCTGTCCTAGGCGTGGTGGCCTAAGATGTCAATAATAAACGATCACATAAGAGCTTTGAAGGACGAGTATCCTCGGGTCCGTCAGGTGACCGCCTCTGCTCTTGGCAATATAGGCGATCCCAGAGCGGTCGATCCCCTCATCCGTGCTATCAAGGATGAGGACGTTATGGTCCGCCAGGCAGCTGCCTCTGCACTTGGCAATATTGGCGATCCCAGGGCGGTTGAACCTTTAACTGAGGCTCTTAAAGATAAAGACTGGGGTGTTAGATGGCAAGCAGCCCCAGCTCTAAGCAGTATCGGTGATTCGCGGGCGGTAGAGCCTCTAACCGAGGCTCTTAAAGACGAAGACCAGATGGTCCGACGTCAAGCAGCCAAAGCCTTAGGTCGAATATCCGATTCAAGTACAGCTGAGCAGTTAGTCAATCTGGTTTCAAAGGATGAAGATAGGTGGGTCAGAGAAGCGGCTGCCGAAGCTCTTGGCAGGATCGGCGATCCCCGTGCAGTTGATCGTCTCATTGAGGCGCTCGAAGATGAGCATTATGGTGTTCGATGGAGAGCTGCCCAAGCTCTCGGTAAGATAGGTGATCCAAGAGCATCGGAGCCCCTTACTAATCTAGCTTCGAAGGATGAGACCGAAGCTGTCCGAAAGACGGCGGCAGAAGCTCTGGAGAAGCTAGGATCGAGTTAGACCGTATCCTTTTCTGGAAGGTGATGCGCCTTGCTCGGTAAATAGCGGTCATCTTATCTTGGCTCCTCTACCTCCCTCCGATCATTTTGGCTGTCGGAGAGGCGGTCATGCTCGACCTCCTCAAACGGCATGAGTAGCAGGACTTCTATATATGACGTATCAGAGGGGGATCGGGTCAGGATGGTCGGCTCCGATCCATGAGCATAGGTAGGGGTGAGCTCACCTGCGCATTCGTCCCGCCCTCGTTGGGGACGAGGTCCACGACGAATATGGCGTCTACCCTCTGGTTGGCGTGGTCATAGTCACATAATTCAGCCTCTCATGTTTCTGATGGCTTTGCTTATGACGCTCGTTATATTAAATATGACCCTCTGCCTTGGGAGAATACGACAACTTTTATAATTGAATCCCATATGCCTCTTCGGTCATCATGGAGGAGAATACAGTCGTGGAGCTTGACGATGATCACGTCGAATTCGCTTCCATCCTACACGGCTTGGGCGTCCAGAGGAACGCTGCCAAGGTCATAGCCAGTATTGCAGGCGGTAACGAGGCGACAACGAGGTATATCGAGCGTGCGGCGGGACTCAGGCAGCCCGAGGTGAGCATAGCTATGAGGACCCTGCGCCATGAGAACTGGATAAGAGATTGGGAGGTCAAGGCGGAAGGTAAGGGGCGGCCCCACAAGGTCTATGCTCTCACCATTCCAGTTGGCTAGATCATCGAGCAGCTTGAGGACGGTACTCAGAAGGAATCTGCCGAGACGATGGAACGGATAAAAAAAACTCAAGTGGATGGTATCGTCATTGCACTGACCCGCCGAACCGTCATGGTTTAGGCATAGGAAGTATCACTTAATGGACGGCGTGAACCTCTCTAGGACCTCGCCGATAGCTCTCGGGTGTGCTCTGGCACCCGATCTTCAATAATCACGACCTCCCGCCCGTGGGCCGGGATCGAGATCCTGGCGGTTTCCAGGAACCCGCCCCGATAGCCCTCTGGTATATTCTGTCTCACACATGCCCAAATCCCCTCCGTCAGTGGGCCGGGAAAGCGGGTCAGGATTCTTTGCAGCATCAAAATCTTTTTAATCGACTGTGGCTCGCACTCATTGCAACGAGGAGCGGTAGGCATGGGCGGAGCAGAACTATCTCAGATCATGTCGGTCGAAGTCGTGGCTGGTATAGTGGCAGTTTTGATCCTGATCTATTTATTGAGGTTTTTATCTAATATGGGGCGATGATAACGAGACTGAAACCGGTTTTGATCCTATTGGCGCTGGCGTCTCTTTTGCTGATTCTGGCTTTATGAGCCCCCGACGAGGCTAGCGGGATAGTTGCCAACGTCATCGACGGCGACACCTTCGACCTCAGAATCGATCGGCAAAATAGACGCCAATCGAGCGGGCGAGGCTCGCTGGCGTGGACTCCCCTGAGACGATCACGCCAGAGGTGGGGGGCGGCATGAGGAAGAAGAGGGCGCGGGGTTGACGATCTTCCCCTTCGTCTTCACCTACGGCTTCGACCCTGGCGCCGGCAGCCAGCTCGCCTTCGATACCCATCCCCGGGTCTTTCTATGAATGATTTATAACCTGAAATCGCCCAAATGAGATGGAGAGAAGACCAGCTATGGAGCCTCCCGCACCCATCCCCAAGCCTCTTCGAGCCTCTCTTCCCGGAAGAATCGGGTATCCATCCCCGTAAGGCCGGCGAAGACCTTGAACATCCAGGTGAGGACCTCGTCCCACGAATCGTCGCTCACAAAGGCCATCTTGTCGAGATGGCGGAGCATCGGCCAGTTCTTCAGATCCTCCCAGGCGCCTCCAGCGGTCCAGCCCCCGAAATCTTTGACCTGGATCAGGACGCGCACCTCCCGATGCTGATCGATCGCCTCTTGGAGCGTCGGGATTAGGAGCTCGGTATAGTCTTCTTCGGTGAGCTTTCCTTCCAGGAGGAAGCCGAGGACGTTATCCTCACGAACGGTCACTGTGGCGGTCATGAACTGTTATCTGATTTTGAGCAGCAATAAAGGATTCGGATCTCTCCCGTCTGGGTGGCGGGATCGGCGAGCTTTAATGTCGATGTTTGAAGGTTTTTTATTCACGATCGATTTTATAACCGCTTAATCACCCTTTCCGAGGCGACTCGACACCGTCTCACCATCGGCGATCTGGTAAAGGGTCACTCACATCTCACTCCGACCTGTGGAATGTTGGGGCCCTTGAATACCCGAAATAGACTGGACCACGAAGCTGAAAATCCTTCAACTCAAAATTCATCGCAATTTTCTATTTTTATCACATTCGACATATCACCTAAAAAATCCGATCGAATATGATACAGTCCCGTATGACCCAAACGAAAATCAGCATCAATTGCCGCTTTCAAGTTCGGCGCCATTCCTGGAATTCGACCTCAACTTCCTAAAAGTTAGCGTTTTATGGTAAAAACGCTAGTGTTCTGTAACATTAATTCTGCAAATTAATGTAATGCCTTTGTAGTTTCTGTCTTGC
>CP086218.1:1806752-1837791 GCA_020844795.1 Methanothrix sp.
ATTCTGGAGATAGAATTAGAGGCGGAGATATGCCCTCCGACCTGATTGATAAGGTGGACGGCCTTTTGGACCAGTTCATGGATATCGTCGAGGGGATGGTGGAGGAGCGGAATATCCCGAGGGGGGTCGTCCGCAGCCAAAACCCCAGCAGCATAGTGGCGGTCCTGGACAAGGCGACCCTCTACATCCTGGCCCAGCACCACGCCGGCTCCCTCTCCACCATGTACACCTACCATCCCGATAAGCAGATATCAGAGCAGAAGGCCCTCAGCAGCGCCCGATGGGAGTTCGGTTACGAAGACCCCTACATGATAGTATTCCCCGCCGTGATCCTGGAAGAGGGGGACCGGGCCCGGGGAGATATCCTCCGGGTGATCGCCCTCGCCCACGTCGAAGCGGAGGTGGAGAGGGCGATGAACCTCATGAGCCTGATGCAGATCAGGCCCCTCTTCGGCCACGCCGCCTACATCATGGACGACCGGATGGCTTCCGTTCTGGTTCCCCTCACCGACGAAGGTGACGACATCTACGACGGGGCGGTGAAGCCGGCCCTCGAGCGGTGGGGGCTCGTCCCCGCCAGGGCCATCGAATTCGGCGATGACGAGAATAAGCTAAAGGCGATCTGGAGGGATATATGCAGGTCCAGGATGGTGGTGGCAGACCTTTCGGGGCCGGACCCCATGGTGATGTACATGCTCGGTATCGCCCACGCCATCGGAAAGGAGTCTATAGTCCTATGCCAGCGGGGGCGGTGCCCAAAATTCCCTCCAAAGCTGATCCGGGCCAACTTCATCGAGTACGAAGGGGGAGGGGATATGCTGGATGAGTTGAGGGAGGAGATACGCGAGGTCCTTCGTAATATGACAAGACCGGTGATGGGTCCGGATTGAGCAAAAAATAGTTGGCCGGAGGCGGAGCGCGATGGAGCGTATATCACCGTTCCTCCGTTCTCCATCACCGCCCTTTCTTGCCGGCGAGACCTCTAGCAGGACCTCTCCATCAGGTTGTAGACCTTCGCGAACTCGGTGTTCACCTTCACCACCCCGTCGTTGAAGCCTTTGAGGTTATCGGGGACGGGGCCGAGCTTCTCTGCCTTCTCCTGAGAATCGACGACCGTGCCGGGGGGGACGAAGCTTCCGTCGGCGAGCTTCACCCCCACCACCAGGGCGAGGTGGCCGACGAAGCACTTCTTGCCCAGGTTCGAGGCATGGACTACGGCGTTGAAGCCGACGAAGCACTCGTCTCCCATCTCCAGGGGGCCGTGGACGACGGCGCCGTGGGCTATGGAGACCCTCCGGCCCAGCTTTATGCTCGTCCCTTCAAGGCCGTGGAATACCGCCCCGTCCTGGACGTTGGAATCGTCTCCGATGATGATCGGCGTCGCCTCGTCGGCCCTGATGGAGGCGCCGGGTCCGACGTAAACCCTCTCTCCTATCCGGACGTCTCCGATGACGGTGGCGGCTCCATCGACGAATGCGGTGCTCGCTATGGTCGGCGTCGATTCGGCATCGTTCCAGCTGCATCTTGGGTTTGCTTTGTTCATCAAACTCACCGCCATCTAACCTACCTTCTAAGATAAAAGCCATTATGATCAATGACCGTGTTATTTTCATAATGGCGCTAGATATAATAGGCTTCCTGGATGGGAAAAATTAATATAAACTATTGATAATCTCATCGTTCCATGAGGGGTTGAGATCTCCGTCTCCTCCAGCCAAGGTATCATCGGGGTGAGAAAGCCGGGTAAAAAAGCGCGGTTCTGATATCCGTAACTTATTATAAAGATAATTGGCGCTAATTTTAAATAGATAAGATACGCTTATTATCAAACCTAAACAATCTCTGCTATGACGTTCTCTTGGAGGGAGACGCCATTTTGGAAAAGATCTTTCGATAGTTCATATCGAATGAGAATCGAAGGTTATTGAATGAGGGTGTCTGATTTATGGCAGAAAATATTGAAACCTATGAGCCGCCGGGTGGACGGTGGGCGATAGTTGTAACAGGCATGATGATCCAGCTCTGTCTGGGTGCCATTTATGCGTATGGTGTATTGAGAAATCCGCTCTCCGACCACTTCAGGGGCTTGGGGCTTGACCCTTCAGCTATGGATATGACCTGGCCTTTCATCGTCTTTTTGGCGATGTTCGCCATCACCATGCCCTTGGCAGGCCCGTACATCCAGAAGATGGGTCCGACGAAGGTCGCCATGGCGGGCGGCGTCCTCTGTGGCTTCGGCTGGCTTGCAGCATCCTTCGCCACATCCCCGGCGATGCTGATCCCCCTATACGGGGTAATCGGCGGTCTTGGAGTAGGAATCGCATACGGCGCACCGATCTATACCTCCGCCCAGTGGTTCCCTGACAAGCGCGGCCTGGCCGTCGGCTTGACGGTATTGGGCTTCGGCTTCTCTTCCGCCATAATCACATACGGTACCAAGTTCATGCTCGATGCAGGCTGGGGCATAATGGGCATTATGCAGACCTTCGGTATCATCTTCATCATCGTCACCGTGGTCCTGTCGATGTTCCTCAAGTGCCCCCCATCTGGCTGCAAGCCCGGAGGCTGGACGGCGCCCCCATCCACCGCTGCCCGGAAGGTCGACTTCATGCGTAATGAGATGACCAAGACGAAGACCTTCTTCGGCCTCTGGCTATGCTACACCATCGGGGCCCTTGCCGGGCTGACCGCGATAGGGATCTCGGGGCCTGTGGGTAGAGAGGTATTCGCCAACGCAGGGATGGATCCTCTCGCTGCCAACGAGTTGGTATTCCTCCTGATCCTGCCCTTTGCGATCTTCAACGGAGCTGGACGGCCGGTATTCGGGTCCCTCACCGATAAGCTGACCCCCAAGAACGCAGCGATGTTATCTTACGTCCTCATCTTCTTCGCCTGCATTCTGATGTACATGTTCTACTCCTCGGTGTACGCGTACATCATCGCCTTCTGCATTCTGTGGGGCTGCCTCGGCGGCTGGCTCGCCATAGCGCCGACGGCGACGGCGAGCTACTTCGGGATGAAGGACAACGCCAAGAACTACGGCCTCGTCTTCACAGCCTACGGTGCCGGTGCGATCATCGGTGGGATCGTCTCCGCCCAGGCCAAGGACCTCCTCGGCGCCTATCAGCCCTTCTTCCTGATCGTGGCGGCTCTGGCCTTGGTGGGGATGATCGTCTCCTTCACCTTGATGAAGCCCCCGGTACCGGCAGGAGAGTGAGCTCCCAAATCAAAGCCTACGGAGGTGGTGGATACAAGGTCGATGGCTGGATCCACCGGGGGAGGGCGCCGCCCTCTCCCCGGGCCGTCCAGGACGGATCTCTATGATCCGCCCCTTTCATCTTTTTTCCCGGTTTTTTCGAAGGCCGTTCCTCCTCGAAGCCCCTCCAGAATGACGGAATCTGCCTGGCTTTCTGCCAAACCCGTTAAATAAAACCCCTGCCTACCTCCTCCTGATGTTCAAACTAGGTGAATACGACGAGTTTGAGGCCGCCGATATCGCAGCCCACCTCAAAGGGGCCGGCGTGAAGGTCGATCTGAAGCCGGTGATATCCGCCTGCGTGGATAGCGCCGTCTATCTGGAGGGCAAGGAGAGCGAGCTGAGGGAACGGATCGAGGAGTTCGAAGTCTACGGCCGCTATCTCGAGGCTCTCAGGGCCGCCCTCGCCGGGGGGGCCGAGGCCGAGGAGTTCACAGACCTTTATCTATCCCATCTGGATCCCTCCTGGAAGGAGAAGATGGAGGGGATGGCCGGGTTTCTGGGGGAAGGTGCCGCTGTGCCCTCGGAGGGGGACCCCTCTCCCGCCGGGGCGGCGGAGAGGGCGAGGGACCTCCTGGAGATGCTCGAGGCGATCCAGTTCATGGGGGACGCCCTCCAGCTCAACGAGATCGACCTCCATGGAGGTGCGAAGGCAGAGATGGGGGACGATCCGGTCCTGAGGATCCCCGTCGACGCAGAAGAGGTCGACCCCGACGACGAGCTGGCAAGGCCCGTCCTGACGGTGAGGCTGGAGAAGTGGGTCGATCTCCGCCTAGATGAGGTGACGGCGCCCCTCGCGAAGAACCTCGACGACGAGTTCATGGACGAGTACCCCTTAGAGTACTACAAGATCTCCTCCATTGGGATGACGATGGAAAGGCTCCTCGATCCGCCGGAGGGCGGGGCGAAGATCGAGATGGAAGAGTTCGCAGACCTCCTCGTCTTCGAAGAGGATATGGACGATCTGGTCATGATGGTGGACGGGTCGGAGGCGGCGGAGGAGATCGCCCGGATCTTGAAGAAGGAGGGGGTCATCAAGATCAAGGGAGATAAGATCTCCTGGAAGAGGTGAGGATCTCTATATCGCCCCTGGTTGCATCTTCCTAACGGCGAGGCTCGATAGAACCCCCCATCTGGCCAAAGGCGGCGGTCATAATTCCGAAAAAGTCCCATCAAAGGAAGGGGCGCAAGCCCTCCCCCCCGGATCCCCTCACCGATGCTAAGAGGCTCTGCCACCTCCGGTCTGCGAGAGATTGTGTCGAGATGAAAAGGGCGGGCCTTCATAGAGATCTCCTGAAGAGAAGGGCCCACTGGTCTGAGTTGAAGCGGGAGGAGCAGCACCGGACCATCGACCGGGGCGAGGCGGAGCCCTTCGATATAGCCATACCCCTCCCCGCCAAGGATCGCCGGGACCCGGAGGGGACTTCCTGGGGGGCGGACCTATTCTGGGAGATGTTTCGGTGCGCCGGGTGCGGCAGATGCTGCTACTCTCCGGGGGCGGGGCTCTACCTCGACGGGGAAGATATGGAGCGGATATCGGGCCACCTCGGATGGTCTATCAAGAGGCTGGAGTCCCTCTGCAGCTACGACAGGGACGCCAGGGCCTGGGCCCTCCGGCAGCCCTGCCCCTTCTACGACTCCGAAGAGAGGGGGTGCGCCATCTACTCCGTCAGGCCGAAGACCTGCACCCGATACCCCCTCCACCCGCCCCTCCAGGAGATGCCGTACCACCTGGCCGTCGACGCCTTCTGCCCCGCCGCCAGGGATTTCGTGAAGGAGACCCTGGGGTGGTGGATCGTATGCGAGGCGAACTGGACCCGGATCCTGAAGAGGATGGAGGAAGGGGAAGGATCGGAGGATGAGAGGTCGGAAGAGAGAAGGGATGGATGAGATCAAGAACCCCTAGGGAGAAGTGTTCGGCGGGAGAGGAGAGATGCTCGGGGTCAGATCATATCTTCTCTCGCCATGAAATCGACTATATCGTAGAACCCCGGGCCGAAATCCTGGTCTGATACGTAGTCGGACTCCTCCTTAAGCTCCGGGACGGCGTTTCCGACGGAGGCTCTAAACCCCGCGACCCTGAACATGGGAAGATCGCTCTTGCTGTCGCCGACGGCCGCCACCTCCTCCCTGGAGAGGCCGAGCCTCTCCGTCACCTTCGCCAGGGCCGTCCCCTTGTCTACCTTCTGATCTTTGATGTGGACGGCGAACCCGCTGTCGACGAGGTCGGCGGGTATCTTCCATCTCTCCAGGAGGGATGCCGCCTCCTCGAGGTCGAAGCCCGCCTCGACGACGAGATCGGTGATCCTGTACCTGGAGTCCTTCTTCTTTACGGGGTAGACCTCCTTTAGGCGGCGGTACGCCTCCTGGCAGATGACAGGGTCGGATAAGAGTTCCATATCCCCTTCGCCCCAGGATACGACGCCGCCGTTCTCGGCGATGAAGGTCTTGGACGTCCCCAGGAGGACCGCCACCGCCCTGCTGAAGCAGTGGACGTTCCCCGTCACCAGGATCACCTCGGTGAGGGCGTTGAGCCTCCCGACCGCCTCCACCGCCACCGGGGATAGAAGCCTCTTATCGTCGGTGATCGTCCCGTCGATGTCGATGGCTACGGCCCGGATCAATCCATCAGCCCCGGCGTCGTCACCGAGAAGACCGCCTCGCCGTCGGGGAGGTTGGGGGAGTCGATCAGCCTTGCGATCCTCTTATCGCCCTTGGACTTTCGCAGGTATATCCTGAAGGTGGCGGTGTGGCCGACGATGTGGCCGCCCACCGGCTTTGTAGGGTCGCCGAAGAAGGCATCAGGCTTGGCCATCACCTGGTTCGTCACCAGGACCAGGGCGTTGTTCAGGTCGGCGAAGCGCATCAGGGCGTGGAGGTGCTTGTTGAGCTTCTGCTGCCGGTCGGCCAGGGTCCCCCGACCGACGTACTCCGCCCGGAAGTGGGCGGTGAGGGAGTCGACGACGAGGAGCCTCACCGGCCTTCCCGACTTTCTGAGCTTCTCGGCCAGGTCGATGGCGGACTCGGCGAGGAGGATCTGGTGGTTGGAGTTGTAGGCTCTTGCTACGTGGATGTTCTTCAGAAACTCTTCGGGGTCCCAGGGTCTTTCCGGGTCGGGAGAGGGGGGGAGACCCTCCACCATCTGGAGGATCCTCTCGGGCCTGAAGGTGTTCTCGGTATCGATGATTATGACCGACCCCTCGAGCCCCCCCAATTCTTCTGACAATTGGACGTTCACCGCCACTTGGTGGGCCACCTGGGTCTTCCCGGACCCGAACTCGCCGTACATCTCCACTATCGACTGGGTCTCAAAACCCCCTCCCATCAGGGCGTCGAAGGTCTCGCTCCCGGTCGTCACCTTCCCGACGAGCTTTCTTCGCTCCATCACCTGGTCGCCGGTCTCAAAGCCGCCGATGTCCGCGGCCTGCCGGGCGGAGGCGATGATCTTCGCCGCCGTCGACTCCCCGACGTCGGCGCAGGCCGCGAGCTCGGCCGGCGACGCCACCGCCAGAGCCTCGACGCTGGCGAACCCCGCCTCCCTCAGCTTCTCCGCCGTGGCAGGACCCACCCCGGAGAGATCTTCCAGTAATATCTCAGCCATACTCAACCAATCCCAATGGATCAAAAGGCCCTTCTCAACCTTAACCCCTTTACTCGGGCGGGGCGAAAGTAACCCTGCTCCTCCAACCGCAGGAGAGCTCCAGTTCGCCGTTCCACCCGGATCTTGCGAGGCAGTCAGAGATATCGATCCGGGAGCCGAGGTCGATCTTCTCGATCAGATTGACGTGATCGTTCCAGAAGGCTACCCTCACCCGCCCCGTATCGTCGGAGACGTAGATGTTGGCGACTCTGCCTACGGTCCCGTCATCCCGCTGGAACTCCCGGACCTCCCCCAGGCCGGTGACGAATCCGGATATGCTGTAGATCGATCCCGCCTCGACCTCGGATACGGGGGTGATCTTCTCCTGATAGTCGACGGCTACCTCGCTCTTTCTCACCGTCGAGTAACCCCCAGCCTGGATCTCCACCTGGCCGTACCTCTCCCGGGAGAGGGCGTTTGTGACCTCCAGGGCGTCTCCCGCCTCGATCTCCATCTCTGCCATCTCATTCCAGAGGGTGAGCCTGATCTTCCCGGAGTCGTCGCCGAGGGTGACGGAACGGACGAGGCCCGTGGTCCCGTCCCGCCGCACGAACTGCCTTATCTCCCCCGGATCGATGACCTGGGCGATGATGGTGATCTCCCCCATGTCGGCTCTTATCTCAGAGATCTTGTGAGGCTCGACCCTCGTCTCGATATCAGCCTCCACCTCCTCCAGGCCGCCCCGGTCCACCGTCACCTCCGTACCGAAGTATCCCTCCCGGGTGAACCCCCTCACCCTGAAGGTCTCGCCGACGGCTATCTCTCCTCTCGCCACCGGCTCCACCAGGTCGTCCCAGAGGACGATCCGGACCGTCCCCGTCTCGTCGCCGATGGACAGGTTGGCAACCCTGCCGACGGACCCGTCGCTTCGTGGAAACTCATGGACCATCGATATGGATATCACCTTGCCGAGGAAGGTGACCTTCCCCGTCTCCGGCCTGATCCGGTCGATCTTCAGCTCCATCTCGCCGAACTCCCGGGCGACGAGCATCGCCGCCGTCCTCCGATCGCAGAGCTCCCCCATCAACGAGACCTTCTCCTCGACCCGGACTTCAAACTCCTCAGGGGATATCTGGCCGGATATCTGGTCGTAGATCTCGCCGATCTCCTGGTCCATGGGACCCCTCCGTCACGCCTTCCCCGGAGCGTCTGCCGCCTTTGGGGTCTCTTTTAGATAGGCTGCATCGCACCTGGATATGAAGAGGTCGCAGACCTCTCCGGGGTCGCCGTCCGCCAATACCGCCCCCGCGTCGATGAGAACCGCCCTGTGGGATATCTCCCGGACGAAGTCGACGTGGTGGCTTACGAGGAGGATGGTGGTCTCCAGCTCGGCGTTGATCCTCTTGATGGCGTTGGAGACCTCCCGAAGGGTTATGGGGTCGATGTCGCCGAAGGGTTCGTCGAGGATGAGGATCCCCGGGTTCGACGCCAGGATCAGGGCCAGGGACGCCCTCACCTTCTCGCCGCCGCTGAGCTGATGGGGGTACTTGTCCAGGACAGATATGTCCAGGTCCATGACCTGGAATATCGGCTCGGCGTACCTCCTCGCCTCCGTAGCCGGAAACCGCGGGAAGAGCTCGCTGAAGATGCCGGTGGTGAGGCCGAGCTTATCGAGAACCGCTTTTGCATCCTCCTCCGTCATATCGGTGAGGGTGTAGATGACGTCCAGGACCTTGTCGCTGATACCGAGCTCCTCTGCCACCTCCCGGGCGTGATCGATGACGTCCTGACCCTTCACCCCCATCTTGTAGCCGATCTGCTCCAGGATCGTCTCCCGGGGCATGAGGGCGAACTCCTGGTACATTATGCCCAGGTTCCTCCGGACCTCCATCCTCTCCCGGGAGTACTCTACCATATCGACCCAGCCGTCACCGAGCCTGTAGAAGACCGCCCCCTCGTCAGGTTTGGCTATCCCCTGGACGATCTTCAAGAGGGTAGTCTTCCCCGAGCCGCTGGCCCCTATCAGAGAGGTGATCTCCCCCTCTCTTATCTCCAGGTTCAGATCCTCGATCTTCAGGACCTCCCCGGTCCCGACGAGGTAGTTTCTCTTTTGCAGCCCCACGACCCTGATGGCGGGGGGAGCGTCCCGCCTCGGGACGAGGGGGCCGGCATCGCCGAGGAGGGAGAGGAACCGATCCAGGACCATCTCCGTCTCCCCCTCCTCCCGGATCTCTCCCCCGTCGAGCCAGATCAGCCTCTTGGCCAGATACCGGTGGACCTCCGGGAGGTGGGATACGACGATGGTGGTGATCCCGAGCTTGCTGTTGACGTTCTTGATGGCGTCGAGGACCTCCTGCTTCGTCCCGGGGCACGCCATCGTCGCCGGCTCGTCCAGAAGGAGGAGCTTTGGCTTCTTCGCGAGCTGTCTTGCTATCAGGAGCCTCTGCTTCTCTCCGCCGCTGAGGATCGTGGCGAGCTGCTTGGCCTTCTTATCAAGCCCCACCACCTTCAGGTACTCCATCGCCTCCGACATCACCTCCTCGTATTCCTGTTCGTACTCTGTGGGGATCGTCTCGTAGCCGGTCTTCCGGGAGTAGACCCGCTTCGCCACGTTGTTAAGGGCGGACTCGGTCCAGAGGCCGAAGTCCCTCTGGAGGTGGATGGCGGTGATCTGCCTCTGTCTTGTCAGAACCCCCTGATCCGATTGCGGCGTTATCGAGAGGCCGTCGATCTCGATCCCGCCGGAGTCGAAGGTTTCGACGCCCCGGAGGACCTTCATGAGGGTGCTCTTGCCGCTGCCGCTCTTTCCTACAACGCCCAGGATCTCCCCATCTTCGGCGGTGAAGCTCACGCTTTTGAGGGCCTCCACCCGGCGGTCTTTGATCTGGTATACTTTGGATAAGTTCTCAACCTGGAGCAATATCAAAACCTCCCATCTCTTTTCATAAAGCGTATCTATATTTCTATGTATATTCTTATAGACGTCCGGACCCTCTCACCAGCCGCCGCCTCCAGGCGAGATGGTCCTTCGAAGATATCAGTCTTCCGGGGACGGGATCGGTCGGGAGGATCGATCTCCTCCCGTCCGGCGGATTCAGCGGATCTTCGTCCCGGGGGGCGTCTCCCTCTCCGGGGCGAGGAGGACGGCGGAGCCGTCGGCGTCGGCGGCCAGGAGCATCCCCCGGGACTCGACGCCAAAGAGCCTGGCAGGCTCGAGGTTTGTGAGGACGACTATCTTTCTACCCACCAGATCCTCGGGGCGGTGGCTCTTGGCTATCCCGGCCACGATCTGCCTCTCTTCAGATCCGATATCGACGACCAGGCGCAGGAGCTTCTCTGAGCCCTTGATCGTCTCAGCCTCTTTGACCGAGGCGATTCTGATGTCGAGGCGCTTGAAATCTTCAAACTTTATGGGGGTCATCTTCTCTTCCCCACCCTCTACCTTCTTCCCTTCGAGGCCTGCGACCCTATTTTTGAATATCTCTTCAAGGTCTGATACCATCGAATCATCCATCTTATCGAAGATGTGCTCGGGGACCCCAAGCCTCCTGTCCTCCTCTACGGGGACGAGGGCGTCGTCGAAGAGGGCTTCTGCCGCCGTACCCGATAGCCCCAGCTGCCTCCACGCCGACTCCATCTTATCGGGCATCACCGGCTGGAAGAGGATCGATAGGGCCTTTCCTATCTGGAGGCAGTTCTTCAGGACGGCGGCGCACCTCACCCGGTCGACCTTGGCGAGCTTCCAGGGCTCGTTCGCCTGGAAGTAGACGTTTCCGTAGTCTGCGAGGGCCATCGCCCCGTCGGCGAGCTTCTTGAACTCGCACTCTGCCAGGGCCGCCTTCACCTCGACGACGGCGGCCTCGATCTTCGCCGTCACCTCCGGGTCGAGGTTGCCCACGGGGACGGTCCCCTCGAAGTTCTTGGCGGTGAAGGTGACGGCCCGGTTGACGAAGTTTCCGAGGGCCCCCACCAGCTCTCCGTTGACCTTCTCGGCGAAGATCTTCCAGGAGAAGTTCAGCTCTTTGGTATGGGAGGTGTAGGAGGCGAGGTAGTAGCGGAGGAGGTCGGGGTGGAGCCCCCGCTCCAGGTAGTCGTCGATCACCCAGACGACGTACCCCCGGCTCTTGGAGAAGGTCTTGTTGTCGATCTTCAGCATCCCGCTCGCCACGACGGCGGAGGGGAGGGTGTAGCCCGCCCCCTTCAGCATCGCCGGCCAGAAGATGCAGTGGTGGTAGACGATGTCGCCTCCGATGAAGTGGACGATCCTCGACGGCTTCCTCCAGTACCTCTCCCAATCGCCTTCTGCCCGGAGGGCCCACTCTTCGGTGAAGGATATGTAGCCGATGGGGGCGTCGACCCAGACGTAGACGACCAGATCTTCATGCCCGGGGAACTTCACCCCCCAGTCGAGGTTTCTGGTGATGCACCAGTCCTTCAGCTCCTGCTTGACCCACTCCAGGGCATAGTTTCTCGCGTTCGCCGTACCCCCCAGGTTCTGGAGGTAGTCGATGAGAAAGTCGCTGAAGGCGGATAGCCGGAAGAAGTAGTGCTTCTGAGTCCTGTACCCCGCCTTGTTGCCGCATACCTTGCAGACGGGGTCGGAGATCTCCCCCGGCTCCAGGTGGCGGCCGCATCCCTGGTCGCACTCGTCGCCCCGGGCTGGGGAGCTGCAGTAGGGGCAGGTCCCCTCTACGTATCTATCGGGGAGGGACCGGTCGCAGGATGGGCAGTAGGCGAGCTGGATCTCCTTCTCGTAGACGTGCCCCTCCTCCATCAGGGCCTCGACGATCGATCGGGTCCGGCGGTGGTTGGAGGGGTCGTCGGTATTTCCGAAGTAGTCGAACTCCACCCCCATCCGACTGAAGACGTCGTCGAAGTGGTCGTGGTATAGGGAGACGAGCTCTTCGGGGGTCGTCCCCCTCTCTTCGGCGTTGACGACGATGGGGGTCCCGTGGGAGTCGGAGCCGCAGATAAATAGGGGATCATAACCCATCTTCTTTTGCCCCCGGACGTAGATGTCGGCGGGGACGTAAGTCCTCAGGTGGCCGATGTGGCAGGGGCCGTTGGCGTAGGGCAGTCCGCAGGTTACGAGTATGGGAGGTTCGGATGGAGCCAAATGAGAACACCTGGCGGAGCTATGGGAAACCCTCCTGATATACGTTTCCCATCTCGAAAAATGGAGGGTCTGTCGGGAAGGGTAGGATATCTGGAGATGATTCACAGGCAGATCCCACCGCCCCTCCTTGCCTGCGCCTTTCCGGTCTGCGGGCTTCGGATCAGACCGCAAAATGTGAGAGGAGGCAAATTACTTATGGTGTATGCTCCCTCCTTCGCGATGGAGATGCCATGATCGGTGTAATAAAAAGGGGTCGATCTCTGTAAATCCTCCCGAGGAGTGGACCGCGAGGATGAGGGGGGCGAAGAGGAGAAGGAATATCATGTATTTGAGCCGGTTCAGCCGGAGATCGTTGGTTCTTTTATCATTAATCTGAAAGTAGATCTCCTGTAAGCCGCCTACAGGGCAGAGCCAGCCTCACCAGAGCCGTCCCAAGAATAGCGAGCCGAAGAAGATGAGGACGAAGACCATCAGGCCGCAGGTGACGATCCCCTCCGATGCTCCCCGGGTTATTATCGGGCAGGATATATAAACAAATGTTATGGGCATCAATACGAAGGATAATATAATCAACGCCTCGCGGAGCCTCTGCCTGTCTTTTATGATACGTTTCATATAGAAGACCATAAGAATTAAAAGTATTTTAAGTATCTTCCGCTGCTATAACTCCATCGTGTTGAGCTTCACATTTCACCACGCGGTCAGAATGATTCTATCTTCTGGTCTCCTGCAGGTGCCTGTCAAGCGTTTCTATAAAACGGCGAAAATAAGACAAGCTCTCCTTGAGAATTTCGGGGTTCAATTCAGCTAAAATCTGGAATGAACGGCGACCTTTGTCGTACCCCTTCCCTCTGCCGCAGTCCTTGGTAGCGTTTTTCAGTGCCTCCAGCAGATCTTTCCGTGATCTGCGCTCCAAGTCTTCCGCTGGAAAGAGAGCGCTCTCTCGCAAATGTGCGCCAAAAATATTGCGCAGAGCCTCACGATCCGCCATTATCCACGTCTCCATGCAGGTTACCATCATCTGCGCCTGGTCATCCTCCGCACCTGCGGGACGATCCCATCCGTCGCGGGACTTCAGATGATCCCATGGAGCCATTGTAACCGGCTCTTCGCTATCTACGAGGAGCATCGGAAATTTATTCACATCGGCTGATCTCAACTCTATCTTTAACATGTCGTAGGCTTTGTTGCGTCCACCGCAGGCAACGGTTTTCGGCATCCGCCCCTCAAAGCCCGTCCTTTCGATGAGCTTTCTAAACCCCTCCCGACATCGGGATTGAAGATCCTTGCTGTCGCCGCCCCCTTCAACGTATATCCGCACGCTCACCATCTCGTCCCCCCAAGTGCGCCACGGGTCCAGAGTTCGCCCAGACGATAATCTTTCAGCCATTCTTCCAGCTTCTTGCCGTCGAGACGTCGAATCTCGGTCTGGCCGTGGTGCTTCTCGCAGACGAGGACCGCCTCCGGCCACTCGGTCATCGCATCTACGAGGATGTCCGAGTGGGTGGTTACGATCAACTGGGTGCGCTCTGAGGCGGCGTTAAGCAGGTCGGCCACTTTAGGGAGTATATCGGGATGAAGACCGAGCTCCGGTTCCTCGATGCAGATGAGCGGCGGGGGTGTCGGGTCGCACAGTATAGCCAGCATGCAGAGGTATCGCAGAGTTCCGTCTGACAGCCTCGTTGCGGGAATCGTAAAATCTCCTTCGGTAAAGAAGACCTGGACCGTGCCCCCCTCGATGCTCACATCGAAGTCGTCCAGGCCTTCGTATAGGTCATGCAGCGCTTCAAGAACGGCCTTCTTTGCCTTCGGCACCCCGCGCAGCCGGTTCAGGAACAATCCCAGGTTCGAAAAGTCTTCCTCCAATCGATCGTTGCGCATGTCTGCCTTCTGCGGCTCGCGGAAGACCGCGTTGCGTCCGAAGTACCACTCTCGGTATATCTTGATCTTCTCGTAGATATCCGCCAGGTAAGAGATTTCTTGATACGTCTCCGGATCGCGCCTCTGGGCCAAAATGGACTGATCTTTCTCGACCGTCTCCGGCTTAAGCTTACGTTGTTCATCTCGTTCTCCGGTCCTGACGTTGATGACCGGATTACCATGCTGGTAGCTGTAGTAGAAATAGGGCTTTTCGTAACCCGAATAGGAACTTTCGTTCTCGATGCGTTCGTCAGCCAAGCGGAAAGTCCGGTTCTCCTCCCGAAAGGCCAGGACGTGACGGAGCGGCAGATTTCCTCGGGGGTTGCTGATGACGACGTCGATGGAAGCCTCCCCATCTGGCTTTCCTTTCCATATCCAATCGCCTGCACCTCCGCCCCGGCGGATGACTGCACGGATGTCGCTTGGGGCGGCGCGCAGGAGAGATATGGCCTCGATGAGATTGGACTTTCCAGAGCCGTTCGGACCGATTAGCACGTTCAGGCTTTCGAGGGCGATAGGCTCTGTATCGGGTCCAAAAGAAAGCAGATTGCGTGGCCTGATCTCCCTCACCATTCGCATCTCATTGCCGTTCAATTCCATTATTCCACCCATTTTATATATTCTCCCTCTCCCCTAAGATTTCCCGCAAAACAAGACGATACCTGGTCTGTGGCATTCCTTTATAGCACTTTCCTGAAGAATATCTGGGTTAGAGGCGGGAGGTTTAGGGTATAATCGCTGGCATGTATGGATCGCTTGGATGAGACGAGAACGGGAAAAAGATCTGTCAAAATCGCAAAAGTCGTTGAATATAAGCGGTAAAAGAGCGCCGAGGGGGAGATTCGAACTCCCGCGACCCTTGCGAATCACAAGCTTTCAGTAGAGAATTCCAGGCTTGCGCCTTACCACTAGACTACCTCGGCACGATCACGGCTTCTTGGACCAGAGCCTCGGATACGTCCCCGGGGCCATCAAGACCCGGGAGGTCCGCGCCACGATCCCGGAGGAGGTGCTGATCATCTCCTCGCTTCTCATGGCAGCTCCGGCCACGGCAACAGCCTCTCCTTTCAGGGTATAAATAACTAACTTCTCCCCCGCCTCTATCCCCGACTCGAGACTGATTACCCCCGGAGCCGCCAGAGGGGCGCCGTGACAGATGGCGTCGACGGCTCCGTCGCCGACGACGAGTTTGGGCATATGTCTCAGGGCCACCTCCACCGGCAGGACCGCCCGCCGCAGAAGGGTCTCGTCGCCTGTCTCCCTCCAGATCTCTTTGCCGTCCTTCAGATCCTGGAGGGTCACCAGAGTCTCGTCCTCCCGGAAGGGGCCCGACCTCGTCCTTCGCAGCTCCTCCATGTGGGCACCGCACCCGAGGGCGAGGCCTATGTCGTGACAGAGCTTTCTTATGTAGGTCCCGGCCTCGCAGCCGACCCGCATCAGGACCCTGGGGCCGTCGATCTCCATCACCTCCAGGTAGTATACCTCCCTGAGCCTTAGCTCCCTTTTGACGCTGGACTTGAGGGGTGGGCGCTGGAATATCTCCCCCTGGAACTCGCCACATGCCTCGAGGATCCTCTTCCTGGGGAGGGTGGCGTGGAGGCGCATCAGGCAGATGTACTCCTTCCCGGCAGAGAGGAGCGTCTCGACGACCCGGGTCGAGTCGCCGATCATGATCGGAAGGATCCCCGTCACCTTGGGGTCGAGGGTCCCGCTGTGGCCGACGTTCTCGACCTCCAGGATCCTCTTCACCCAGGCCGCCACCTCGTGGCTGGTGGGGCCCGACGGCTTGTCGAGGTTGATGCAGCCGAGGCGGAGATGGAGGTCGATGGGCCGCCGCTCCGGGTGGTAGCCGTGCTGCGGGTCGGTCCTCCCTTCCCTGCGGATGAGGGTCTCCCGGACCCGGTCAGACGGCAGGTTTCCTTTCATCTCCGATGGACCTCACGGCGGTCAGGACGATGGCGACGACCCCCGTCTCGTCCCAGGTCCCGGTATCTATGACCAGGTCGTAGACGGAGAAGTCCTTCAAGTCAATGTTGTAGTACTTCTCATACCGTCTCGCCTCGCTCTCCTCCCGGATCCTAGACTCCCGGAGGGCGTCCTCCACCAGCTTCTTCTCCCGGGCCGCTATCCTCTCGGCCCTCACCATCTTATCGGCCTTGAGGAGGATCTTCAGGTCAGCGTCGAGGATGTGACCTGACAGCCGCCCCTCGAAGACGCCTCCCGCCTTCGCCGCCAGGGCCCTCTGGGCGTCATCGATGAGATAGTCGATCTCGGGACCCGCCTCGGCGGACCGCCCCAGCTCGGCGACGGATACCCCGCGTTCGGCGGCGATCTTCCTAAAGAGTTCTCCCGAGTTGACCCAGCGGATCTCGAGCTCCTTTGAGAGGTGTCGGGCTAGGGTGCTCGTTCCGGTCCCCGGTGGGCCGCTGATAGTGATGATCATCATAAACCGCCGATGTTCAGGGCTTTTCTTATGATCTGGGATATCGGTATGGAGCAGATGAAGTACCAGTAGAACCAGTAGAATATCGGTCCCAGGACGGTATCGGAGATGGTTTGGACGCCCCAGAAGGGGAAGGTGAGATAGATGGTGTGCTCATCGATGTAGAGGTAGGCCCACATGAAGAGGGGTATCGATACGATCCCTATGTAGGCCATCGGCTTCAGCTGCATCTTCATCATCTTGGACTGATCGCCGAGCATCTCCCTCTGCTGAACCTGAAGCTGCTGCTGTCGGGCCTTGTCTCCGGCGAGCTGCGCCTCCCGAAACTCCCTCTGGAAGGACTTCATCTTCTCTTGCTGCCCGCGGAGGTAGTCCCAGTCCATGGTGTACTTCTGGATTAGGCTCGCATAAAGGCCGGTGACCGCCGCCAGGGCGAAGAGGACGATGTGGAAGGGGAGGATCCCCGGGAGCCACCCGAGGACCGCGTTCATCACCTCCCCCATCCAGTGCCTGAAATCCGCGCTCACCATGATCCCCACCATCAGGGCGGTGCCGACCCCCAGGAGGAGGAAGGTGATCTGCTTCTCAAACTCGTCCGTCTTCATGGCTACTCACCGAAGAACCTGCGCATCATCGGATACATCTCCTGGATCTGCTCGCTGGCGATCTGCTCGTAGAGCCTGTATGTGATGGATACCGCCAGGAGCAGGCCGGTCCCGCCGGCGCCCCCGAGGGTCCCCAGGAGGCTGGCCACCAGGGTCAACAGCCCTATGATGACGCCGCCGATGACGGTGACCTTCGGGATGTACCGGCCGAGGATCTTCTCGATGCTGACGGCGCTCCTCCTGTGGCCCGGAACCTGGAGCCCCGAGGAGTGGATCTTGGCGGCGACGCTCTTGGCGCCCATGCCGGTCGTCTCAATCCAGAATATGGCGAATATCACACCTCCGGCGATGAGAACGAAGGCGTCGGTCATTACGTGGAGCCAGATCTGCCATCCTGCTATGGGGTCGAGCCCTAAAAGCTCCATCCCCGGGTTGCTGCTGGAGACGAGGCTGGGGATCCACTGGTTGGGGTCATTTATCGGCGAGAGGTAGTACATCAGGCCTGATATCGGCTGGGGCGACGTGGCGCTCACCAGCTCATTGGTCACCATGTCGTAGCTGGAGGTGGAGGTGAAGGTTCCGAGGATGCTCGAATAGGCGGTATAGACTATATTCACCCCTGAAGCGGAATCGGTTGTCGTGGCCGTGGTGGTGTGACCGATCTTGCCTGCCAGGAGGACGCCGATCATCTGGATATTCGCCTGGAGTGCCCTCACCAGGATCATGGGAAGGACGCTGGCGTATATCAGCTTGACTGGGAACCTCCCTCTTGCGCCTCTGACGGCGCTGTGGGCGAGGGGTATCTCAACTCTCGTGCTCTCCACGAAGACGACGAATAGGATGATCACTATGGTGGTGATCAGCGCCAGGATCCCGCCTTCGATGAGGATCCACTCAAAACCCGAGGCGGTGAAGACGTCGTCCAGCCCCAGGACCCCTCCTGTCACTATGAAGATCCATTTGGGGATTATCCCTATCGGCAGGCCCGCGTCCCCTATGGTCCAGTTGAAGATCCCTGTGATCAGCTGCTGGCTTACCCCAGCGACGATGAAGAGGCCGACCCCTGACCCGATGCCCCATTTGCTGACGATCTCGTCCATGAAGAGGATGAGAACTCCGCCGATGCAGATCTGTACGAATATCAAGAAGGATATCATCCCGAGGGAGACGCCCATAGTCGCCGCCAGCCCCGGATCGGGGAGAAGGTAGCCTCCCAGGACCTGGGGGAGCCCCTCGACGACGATCATGACCAAGACCAGGAGCTTCTGGGTCCCCTGGAAGATCGCCTGATCCCGGGGGTCGGTCAGGTCGAGCTTTATGATGCCGGCCCCCACCAGGAGCTGCAGAACGATGGAAGCTGTAACTATAGGCCCTATCCCGAGGAGCATCAGAGAGCCGAAGGAGCCGGCGAAGAAGGCCCGGTACATCCCGAAGAGGTCTATGGAGGCGGGAGATAGGCCGAAGAGGGATACGTTGCCGAGGGCGAGGTAGAGGACAAGGATCCCCACAGTCCAGCTGAGCTTCTTCTTGAAGTGGACGTGACCTTCGGGCCTCTCCACGGCCGGGAGCCTCCTCACGAAAGGCTCGATCGCGTAGAAGAAGCTTTGCTGATTCATGATACCACTACTTCACCGCCAGCCTCTTCTATCTTCTCCCTGGCGGCAGCGGAGAAGCCGGACGCCGTTACGCAGACCGCCTTGGTCAGCCTTCCACCGCCCAGGACCTTCGCTCTGCCCAGGTCGATCTTGCCGTCGTCGCTGACCATCGAATCGAGCTCGCCAACGTTGACGATCTCGATCTCTCTGGCGTTGGGCCTCGTGAACCCGTCTTTGCCCATCGTCCTGCCCCGCATCATATCCCTTACGAAGTGATGCTTACAGCCTCCGGCGTTGCCCCGGCCTCCCCTCGATCCACCGCCTCTCCGGTTCTTGTGGGTTCCGCCGCCGCAGGTCCTGCTTCCTCGAAACTTCTTCAGTTTGCTTTTAGGCATCGTCCTACCTCATCTTCCAGATAAGATCCGAGATCGACTCGTGATAGCCGAGCTCTCCGCCCTCTTTGACGGTCTTCTTCGTCCCGCGGTGCCCCTTTCTCGGCGGGTGGAGCCTGAATACCGGCTTTATCCCGACGTCCTGGAGCTTCGCAGCGTCCTGGTAGACCGCCGAGGCGAACTCACCGATCGTCCCGAAGGAGGTCTTCTCCTTGATCAACTGGTCTGTCAGGCGCCTGTTGCCGCTCAGCCTGCCGCGCATCTCGAGGATCTTGGCAAACGCCTCCTCGTCGATCTCCCCCCAGGCGACGTAGTCCTTCACCTTCTGGATCATCCCCCTGTAATGGGGGCTCTCAGGGACCACGACGCAGTGGTTTACCCTGTGAAGCCTGAGCATCTTGAGGGTATCCTTGATATCGGGCTTGGTATTGATGGACCCCCGAAGTCGGACTATTGCATACATATTCATACCCTCATGGTGACGGTATTCCGCAGCGCGTTGTAGGTGGCCTTGGCGAAGTTGAGGGTCGTCCTGGTGTTCCCCGAGGACTTCGTCCAGACGTCCTGGATCCCTCCCATCTCCATCACCTTCTTGGCGGTATCCCCCGCCGCGATCCCCAGTCCCCTGGGGGCGGGGATGAGGGTGATCTGGACAGATCCCGCCTTCCCCATCACCTGGAAGGGGACGGTATGACCTGCACCGCAGCCGCACTCCCAGCTGCCACAGCCGCGCTCCACCTTTATGATGTTCAGCTTGGCGACGTCGATCCCCTTCCGTATGGCGGGTCCCACCTGGTTGGCTCTCCCCTGGCCTATGCCGACGTAGCCGTCCTTATTTCCGACGATGACCGTAGCCCTGAACTTGACCCTCCGCCCCGAGTCGGTCATCCTCTGGACCATGTTTATATCCAGAACCTCGTCCTCAAGCCCGGGAAGGAGGGCGTCTACTATACCCGCCTCTTTTATGGGGAGCCTCGACTTGAGCGCCTCATCGAAGGTGGTGATATGCCCTTCGTAAACGAGCCTGCCCAGCTTGGTCTTGGGGACCCATTCCTCTCTATATTCCATCCTCATCCTCTCACCCCAGTATCCTATCGCGGGCAGCTTCGAAGGAGGCCGTCACCCCGACGCCCCGGTACGCCTCAATATCCTCGCCCCGGATCCTTCCCTCTTCTGGGAAGATCACCGGGCTGTGGGGAACTTCTATCCCGGCGTCGAGGACGCCCTTGAGGGCGGAGTATATCCTGTTGCCCCTGGTGTTGGCGTGGATCCCCATGTCCAGTATCGCTTCACCCTCGCCCATGGCCTTCATCCTCTTCCCGAAGAGGAGGCCGGAGAGGTATGATGCCGGAACGTTTCCGGTATTGCCTTCGTAGCCGAACTCTC
Source organism: Methanothrix sp. (assembly GCA_020844795.1). GTDB lineage: Archaea > Halobacteriota > Methanosarcinia > Methanotrichales > Methanotrichaceae > Methanocrinis. The sequence goes on from CP086218.1 coordinate 1,827,046, forward strand.
TCAGCTCCCGGGAGTTGACCGTCAGGAGGGTTCGATCTCCGGCGGGCTCTGCGACGATGAGCTGAAGGATGATGTTCTTGTTTCCCTTCCTGATCACAAGCCTCGGCTTTCTTGAAAGGATGAGCTTGTATCTGAAGTGATAATCAGTTCTGCCCTCTCTCCGCCTTCTGAAGGGCACTTTGTATCGCGGTCCCGTTGCCATCAGTCACTCCTCTTTAGAGCTTTTGCCTTGATGTACGCGTTGAGGTGGGCTGTGCTCCGATACTCGCCGCCCTTGGCCTTCCGGTATAGCATCCTGTAGGTCTGACGGTCGATCTCCTCCCCTTCCCGAAGCTCCCTCAGCCTCCGGCGGAGAGCCCGGATCTTGGTCATCCACATCTCCTTCCTCGGAGACCTGGCTCCCTTCCGGCCCTTCCTCCTACCCTGGCCTTTCTGGTGGCCGTAGGCCCTCTTGGCTGCCCGCGCCCTGTATCTAGCGCGGCTGTTCCCCTTCTTCGGCTTGGCCTTGATGTTCCCCGCCTCGATCTGAGCCCTGATGTCCTCTCTTGTTATGGAGTCGGCGATATCGCCTGCTACCTCTGGGTCGGGGTTGATCCAGATCCTGCTCTCCCCCGCATCGAGGACCGATGCCGCAAGCCTCTTCTGGGTCGAAAAGTCCGGCAACTCAGTCGCCTCCCGATGTGGGGTTCAGGACCTTCAGGTTCATCTCTCGGGCGCGGGCCTCGATCTCGTCTCTCTTCTTCATCCCTACGGTTCCTGCTATCCTGACGGCGCAGCCTTCGGCCTCCAGGAGGTCATCGGGATTCTTCACCAGGACCTCTCTCATGCCGCAGGGGTGGTATCCCTTGACGTCTCGAGGGCTCCCGAAGCCGGCCTTGACCACCTTGCCCTTGGCGGCGATATGCCGTCTGAGCTTGTTGTGGAGGCCCCGGGGCCTTCTCCAGCTGGGAGAGAGCTTCTTCTTTTTATGTGAATCGCAACGGTTGAACTCGGGCTTCTTCTTCTTCTTCTGCCTAGCCCGAACTTTCATCAACCTCTCTGTCTCGGAAGTCAACTCCGTCACCTCTTCTCCACCAGATATATCCCGTCTTGGAATACTCTGATGTCGAACCCTCTGACCTTGGTCGCCTGTTCGATGTTGGCCATCGTCTGACCGACGCTCTCTTTATCGATACCTGTGACAATCAGGGTGTCGCCTTTCAGCTCCACCTTGGAGGCGCCCATGATCTTGGCGGACCGGGGCTTCCTCTCCCCGAGGAAGTTGCTGATGAGGACCTCCTTGCCGGTGGCCTTCAGCTGTATCGGGAAGTGAGAGTAGACCGCCTTCATCCTGTACTCGAAGCCGTCGGTCACCCCCGTGATCATGTTCTTCAGGTGGGCTGCGAGAGTCCCCACCATGGACCTGTGCCGCTTCCTAGCGACATCGCAGTCCACCACCAGGCCGGATTCGACTCTTCTGATCTCTATGCCGGGGTGCCAGAGGCGTCTTGAGACCGTCCCCAGGGGGCCGGCGACCGTCACCGTGAAGTCGTCGCTGATCTCCACCTCGACGCCCTCAGGAACCTCTATATGTCGTGCCAACTCCTTTCCCATCTCCACCACCTAATAAACGTAAGCCAGAAGCTGGCCGCCTATACCCCGTTCCCTGGCGTCGACGTGAGATATTACTCCCTGGCTCGTGCTCATGATGAGTGCCCCGAAGTTCCGGGAGGGGAGAAACCTCTTCTCCCACTTCTCCAGGTCGGAGACCTGGGTGGAGAATCGGGGCTTGATCACGCCGCACTTATTGATCTTTCCGCGCAAGTCTACTTTGAACATCCCGGACTTGCCATCGTCTACGAACTCGAACTCACCTATGTATCCGAGGTCTGCCATCACCTTTAGGGTGTTGCCGATGAGCTTGGAGGCGGGCTGGATGATGCATTCCCCTTTGCCGACATCCTCAGCGTTCTTTATGATGGACATGGCATCGGCAAGCGGATCTAACAGTACCATTAGTCATCACCTACGAGTACTTCTCAAAACCCATCTCTGGGGCGATCTCTCTAAAACACTGCCTGCAGAGATAGATCCCATATTTTCTGATGAGCCCCGGCTTTCTGCCGCACCGTTTGCAGCTGTTAGCGCCTCGGCCGAAGCTCTTGCTTTCGGTCTTCATGCCGCCTCCACCACGTCTACACCATATTTATTTTTGACGTATTCCACGGCCTCATCCCGGGTGAGCCTGTGCTTGGAAGCGATCTTCGATCTTGCGATGCGCCTTCGAGCGACCCTGTATCCGGGTCGCTTCAGGGCCACCGAGACGTCCATGCCGAAGATCCCGATGTCGGGATCGTACTTCATGCCGGGAAAGTCGGTGTGCTCCTCGACCCCGAAGGAGAAGTTGCCGGTATCGTCGAACTGGCCTCTCCTGAGGACCCGCCCCGCCACTTCCAGGGCGATCCGGAGGAACTCCTCCGCCCTCTCGCCCCGGAGGGTCAGCCTGCAGCCTATCGGCTCGTTCTTCTTTATCCCGAATCCCGGGAGGGTCTTCTTGGCGACGGACCTGACGGGGACGGCGCTGGTTATGGCGCCGAGGATAGTCTCGGCGTTGACGAGCCTCTGGCCGCTTTCGCCGGTCCCTATGTGGACCGTCACCTTATCGACCCGGGGCTCCAACATGCCGTTCATATCGTGGCCCCCAGCTTGATGGCGGGCTTCTCTCTGCCTATCATGAAGACGTGATCTACGGTCGTTTCGAACTCCTTCTTCCCGGAGATGATCACTCTATTCGGCCGGGAGCTTTTGACGACCTCGATCTCCTTGATCGTCCCGATCTCTCCGGAGTGGGTCCCGCCTATGACCATGGCGAGGTTCCCCTCTTTGAACTCGATGACGTCGGCGATCTCCCTATCGGGTATCGACAGGATCAACGAGCTTCCCGTCCTGTAATCCCCTTCGGCGAGGATGTTCGTCCCGTCGTTGAGGTTCAGCTGGATCTTGCCGCCCTTTAGGACGGTCTTATCCTCGATCCTGCAGAGCTTCCGGGCTTCGCCCTTCTCCAGCTCGTGGAGGTTGAACCTGCCTTTGGCGTCCGTAAGGAGCCTGTACTTCTTGTCGAGAGCCGGAACGGCTATTACGTCGAATATGCCGACGGGGAACTTGATCTCCTTTCTCGCCCTTCCATCGACGAGAACCCCGCCCTCGTGGAGGACGCGCTTCGCCTCCCTTGAGTTGTCGACGAGCCCGAGAAGATCCCTGACCACCACCACCAGGGGGATGCTCCCCGAGGCGGAGTGGGGGCCGGGTTTGCTCTTGGCCACCCAGGTGTGGGTCTTCCTTGCGACCGGCCAGCTTCTGGGGCTTGCAACCCTCTTCTGATATCCGCTCACCTAAATCACCTGGAAAAGATCTTCTTCCTTTCTTCGTCGTCCATCTCCATCTTGGTGATGACGACGTTGGAGGGCTGGACCGACCTGGGCACCTCCGTCCCGTCGGCCCGGAATACGCTGACTCCCGCGACGTGGATGGTGCCGCTCTTGAGGTCCACCTTCTGGACTTCTCCCTCGGTCCCCGCGTGGTCGCCGCGCATCATCTTGACGGTATCGCCCTGCCTCACCTGGGCGCTCCTGGCCTTCATCTCCTCCCGGAGATCCTTGGACAGGGGGGCGCGGACGTACTTCTGCAGCTTATGAAGGGGCGCGGAGAACCTCTCTTTCCTCTGTTTGCGTGGCTGTTTGCTCTTCATGGCTATCACACTATTATCGACGCGGCCGAGGCGATCTTTCCGTACCTCTCAGCCACTTCTCTGGCCACCGGCCCCTTTATCTCAGATCCCTTGGGGATCCCGGCAAGGTCGGTGATGACCGCCGCGTTGTCCTCGAACTTGACCCTCATACCGTCGGGCCTGCGAAACTCCTTTCTCTGGCGGACGATCACCGCGGTCATGATCTGCTTTCTCATCTCGGGAGTCCCCTTCTTGACCGACACCACGACCATATCCCCTATTCCGGCACAGGGCATCCTGTTTTTTACACCCCTGTACCTCTTGACCGATATGACCTCCAGCATCCTCGCCCCGGTGTTGTCGACGCATTCCAGGCGGGCTCCGGCGTTGATCGGCCTTCCCATATTGGCCTTGAGCCCCTTCATCCCATGACCTCCACCACGACGAAGGATTTGGTCTTGCTGAGGGGTCTGCACTCCGCCACCTTTACCAGGTCACCCACCTTCGCCTTCAGGCAGGGGGGGTTGTGGGCGTGAAGCTTCGACCGCCTCTTCTCATACCTCTCGTACTTTGCGATCTTCTTTTCAAACTCGCGGAGGACGACCACGGTATCGGTCATCTTGTCGCTGACCACCTTTCCGTCGAAGACCTGACCGCGAACGGATAGCTCTCCATGAAAGGGACATTTTGGATCGTCACAGGCCTTATCAGGTGACTTGACGCCCAGTCCGACATCCCTCATAATTTCCACCTCGATCTCCGTATTTTTTTGTTTATCCTGTTTTCGGGTTGTGAGACTAAAACTGAGCCCTCTGCCTTCACCTTCAGGCCCTGGGACAGGGTGAAAAGGAAGCGGTTGGAGGACTTGGGAACGCGTTTATCTCCACTCCTGGTCTCGATCAGAAATGTATTCCGGGTTTCATCGACGACCCGGCCGGATATCCCCACGGAGGCGGGGTTTCTGCCTTCCACGACCTCCACCAAGAGGCCTATCAGCTCATGTCTGACGAGGTTCTCAGGAGTTATCATAACGCCCTTGCACGCTCCTTCTGTATGGTCTTGATCCTGGCTATGGACCTCTTAATCTCTTTTATCCTGCCGGGGTTCTCCGGGGCGCCGCCTGAGACGACGAGCCCCCTCTCCCGGATCAGCTCGCTCTTGAGGTTCACCAGCTCTTCGCCCAGCTCTTCGGGGCTCATATTCCTGAGTTCATCGACCCTGAATATCGCCATCGTTGGTCACCCTCCCGGCTCACCCTTCCCTCTTTGGCTCTTCCTCGGAGATCTCTTCGACGGAGACTTCTTCCTCGGAGACCTCTTCGTCGGTAGGCTCGGTTTGGACCTGCTCATCAGCGCCGATCGGCTCTTCGGCCGGTTCTTCCCCTAAGGCCTGAGCTTCAGCGATCGGCTCTTCGGCGGACGGCGCCTCTTCGGCTACCTCTTCGGCTACCTCTTCGACTATCTCGATCTCCAGATCCTCGACGACTATCTCCTCTACGGGACCCTCGGTCTTCGCCTCCAGAAGCTCTTCCAGCTCGTCCTTCTTCTCCTCGACGGGGGGGAGCTCCTCGGGGGCATCCTGGGCCGGGGGAACTACCCGGAACCTGTCTGGCGGTACGGCGTCGGGAGGAACGATCCTCACCTGGCAACCGATGGTCCCCAGCTTCTTCACCGCCACGGCGTATCCGTGGTCGACGATCTCCTGGGAGGGTTTCCCCGAGTGCTTGACGTAGCCGGAGAGGAACTTCTCAACGCGAGATCGCGGGCCCGTCAGCTTGCCGCTGAGGATGATCTCGCAGCCGAGGGCCCCGCTGTCCATGACCCGTCGGAGGGTGGTCTGGCCCGCCTTTCTGAAATACCAGCCCCTCTCCAGGGAGTTGGCGAGCCTGTTGGCGACCACCTGGGCGTTCAGCTCGGCCTTGCCGACGTCCTGGACGTCTATCTGGGGGTTGTCCAGCCTGAAGTTACGATCCAGGTCGCGGGTCAGCTTTCTTATCAGCTTGCCGCCCTTTCCTATGACCATCCCGGGCTTCTCCGCATAGACGGTGATCTGGATCCCCATGGGGGTCCTGTTCATCATCATGCCGCCATAGCCGGCCCGACTGAGCTCCTTGGAGAGATACTCGTGGACCAGGGCTTTGGTGAAGCCGTCCTCTACAAATTTCTTCTCTACTCCCAAGTCAGCTCACCTCGGTCAATATCATCTCTATCGATACCGTCTCGGTATCCTTGGGGGTGGCTCTCCCCATCGCCCTCGGCATCCAGCCCCGCAGGGTCCTCCCCTGTTTGGTGGAGACGTGGGCGATCTTCATCTCCTCGGGGTCGAGCCCCCTGTACTCGGCGTTGCTGGTGGCGTTGACGAGGACGCTCAAGACCGCCCTCGCCGCCTTCTGGGGGTACCTGCCGGCGTCCCAGCCGACCAGGCCGCGCCTGTGGGGTACCTTCTTGTTGTGCCGCTTGAAGGGGACGGGCCTCTTCAGGGCTATAACCTCTTCCAGGTACTCCTTCGCCGTCTCGGCCCGCATTCCCCGGATGGCGTTGCAGATCTCCAGAGCGTGCTTGGGGGAGATGTGATGTTCCGTGCCCATCGCCCTCGCTGTCTTCTCCTTTTTTTCAGGGGTGATGGAATATTTCAGTCGTCCCAAAATTCACACCTCACTTCAACGGCACGAACTTGCTCGATCTGGTGGCGCCTACGCCGGCGCTGCCGTGAGAGACCCGTCCCCTCGTCAGGGAGTACTCGCCGAGGTAATGGCCGACCATCTCGGGGATGATCTCGACCCGGTTGAAGGCCTTGCCGTTGTATATCTCGATCGTCTTTCCCACCATCTCGGGAAGGACTATCATGTCCCGAAGATGGGTCCTCACCACGTCCTTCGCCTTTACCTTGGATAGGAGCCTTCGATGATCCTTGGTCAGGCCCCTCTTCAGCCTTCGGCGCTGTCTTGCGGGAAGAAGCCCCAAGAACTCCTCCTGGCTCAGCTCCTTCAGCTCTTCGACTTTGAGGCCGCGATAGGTGAACTCCTCTTTCCTCTTCGGAAGCCTCGATCCTGATTTCCTCGCCAAAATGATCCCTCTTTAACGCTTTCCGGTCCTTCTGGCTGCAATCGACCCGACCTTACGACCGGGCGGTGCGTTCCTGCTGACGGTCTTGGGCCTTCCTGGATGCTGCCATCCGCCGCCTCCGAAGGGATGGTCCACCACGTTCATGGCGACCCCCCTGACCCTGGGGTACTTCCCGGCCCTGGACTTCATCTTGTGGTACTTCTTTCCGGCCTTTACGAAGGGCTTGTCGGTCCTCCCCCCGCCGGCGACGACCCCTATCGTCGCCATGCACTGGGGGTTGAGCCACTTCATCTCTCCGCTGGGGAGCTGGACGACGGTCTTACCGACGTCGTGGGCTACCAGGATCCCGTAAACCCCGCTCGACCTTGCGAACTGGCCTCCGGACCTGGGGTTCGATTCGATGTTGCAGATGGGGACCCCCTCGGGGATCTCCGCCAGAGGTAGAGAGTTGCCGGGCTTGATCTCGGCGGAGGCGCCGCAGGCTATCTCCTGGCCTACGTAGACCCCCTCGGGGACGAGGATGTACCTCTCCTCATCATTATCCAGTAACACTTTGGCCACGGGGGCCGACCGGGCCGGATCGTGGAGTATCTCCTTGACGAGCCCCCGGACGGTCTCGCCGCCGTCCAACTTGACGTGTTTGAGCTCAGCCCTGAACCTGTGGGAGGGAGCCCTGTAGGTCGGGGTTCCTCGACCCCGGTTCTGTTGTATAATTCTGTGCCCCATAACCTCACCTCACAGAAGCCCCAGGGTGGTGGCCAGCTCGTTGGCGCTTCCCTCTCCGGCGAGCTTCACCGACGCCTTCTTGTCCCCCTTGGGGGTGATCATCGTCCTGATCGAGACCACCTCGACGTCGTAGATCTCTTCCAACTCCTTTTTGATCTCATTCTTGCTGGCTCTTATGTCCACCAGAAACTCCATGGTGTTGTCGGAGTCGATCATGTTCGTGACCTTCTCCGTGATGAAAGGACTCTTAATGACCATAGGTCTCACCCAGCCATTTCAGAGAGGATTCGGTCCAGACGGTGAGCCTTCCGGCATGGGTTCCTGGGGCCAGAAGCTCCGCGTTCAGCCTATCTACGGTGGTGGTGTCGACCCCCGAGAGGTTCCTGGAGGCTCTGATGAGGCTACAGTCCTTCCCCGCCACTATCAGGAGGCTCTTGGGATGCTTGTACTTCCTCCCTCGCATCTTTCCCCGGCCCGCCCGGATCGTTCTGCCGTTCTTCGCCCTCAGGACATCGTCCCAGAGGCCGCAGGATTCGAGGAACTTTCGAACCTCCACCGTCTTCTCGACCGTCTCCAGGTCGTCTTTGGCGACGACGATCGGCTCCCCGGTGAATATGTGGCCGCGGGCCCTGACGAGGTCGCGGTTCGCGGTGGCGGCTATCGCCGACCGGATCGCCTTCTTCCGCTCCTTGGCGTTGACCTTCTCGGTCCTATCAGCCTGGGGCTTGGGGGGGTGGGCTCTTCTCCCGCCCTTCGCCTGGGGGACCCGGGCGGCCCGCCTTCCATTTACGATCCTCGGAACTCGAGATACACCGCGTCCGGTTCCCCAGGAGACGGCAGAGGTCTTCAGCCCCGAGAAGATCCCGGGACCGTAGGGCTGGAGCCTGTTGGCCTGGGCCGCGAGGACCGCCCTCTTTATGAGGTCTGGCCGGAACTCCTCGTTGAAGACGCCGGGAAGCTCCATCTCGCCGACCTCCTTTCCAGATAGATCGATAACCTTAGCCTTCATCACAACCCCTGCTTTGATTCTTTGCTGACGTATAGGACCTGAGGCGTCTTCGCTTCGGCGTCCTTTGGTCTTACGGCGTTTCTGATCCTGACCAGCCTCTTGCTGGGTCCCGGTACGCTTCCGCTGACGATGGCGTACTCTCCCCGGACGATCCCGTATCCTGGAAATCCTCCTTCGGGGGTTATCTCGCCGCCGTCGGATCCGATGGCCAGAATCCTCTTGTTGTACTCCGTCCTCTGGTGGTAGCCCATCTGGCCCATCTGGGGTACGGTCCACCGGACGTGGTGGGGGTGCCAGGGGCCGAGGTTTCCTATGTGGCGGCGTTTGCCGCCCCTGGAGTGTTTCCTCTTCTGCAGGTTGATCCCCCAGCGCTTGACAGCCCCCTGAGTCCCCTTCCCCGTGGTGATGGCGGAGACGTCGATGATCGATCCGACGCCAAAGACGCTGGAGATGGGGACCTGGGATCCGATGAGGCTTCTGGCCACATCGAACTGTTCCTGGAGGCTCCCTCCGTTCACCTGGATCTCCATCAGGTCGGGGTTCTTCCTGGGAACCCCTGTAAGAAGCTTGGGGTTTGTATAAGCTATCAAGCGGAGCTCTTCCATATCGTCTATCCGGGCCCCGATCTCGTCGAGAGATCCGCCCCTCTTGTTCTTGGGTACTGTTATCGACCGTGCAAGGTACGGGTCCAGCTTCTCTGACCAAGCCTCTCCTGCAGCCCTCAACCCGCCGTTGTGCTTCTCGTATACCCTCAGGGCAGCTATCCCCAGGGGCGGCGTCTCGAGGATGGTGACCGGTACGCTGATCTCCATCCCCGCCGTGAGGCTGTTGGGCTTGTCGTCGATCATTATGAGATGGGTCATGCCGGCCTTGTACCCGGCAAAACCGTCCATTCTGGCTTTCTCCTCGCCAGCGGCCCAGTATCTCGTCCTGGGGACCTGGCTCTTAGCCCGCTTTCGGGGGCTGAAGGCCAGCGAACCTCGCCTTGGTCGGTGTATGGTTGCCATTTAGCCCTCCAGTGAACGCATCAGGTTGACCTGGGAGAGGGTGGCAACTATAGCCTCTTCTAGCCTCACCGTCTCGGTTCCCTGATGCGGTATGGTGTTAATCAACAGACATCCTTCCATCGTTTCGCTGCTCAAGAACGCATCAACGCCGCGTGCGGGCGAGCCGTAGACCAGCTCCAGACCGCGCCTGCGGCCCTGGCGGACCACCTGCGCGAGGAGGTCTGGGGTGGCCGGCCTCCCTGCCCTGGACGTGGCGACGACTAGCCTCTCGCTAGAGCGGACGTGCTCGTCCAGGTTCGGGATGACCTCCGTCTCGTAGCCCCAGTAGTGAGGTATCTCCGATCGGTCTACCGGCTCCGCGGCGAGGGGTTTCAGCGAAAAGACTCTGACGTTCAGGCGCTGCCCCAACCGAAATCGCTTTTCGGTTCTGAGGGGCAATGGGCGCTCAACACCTATCTCCACCCATGCGCCGTCGTCAGATCCCACTTCGTCGACTACTAAACCTACTCTGAACTCGCCGACCTCGAGCGTTGAAACCTTTGAGCTTCTGGGATGATGAGGGGTGCGCAGCGGCGGCAGGATGCCGACGTACCTCAGGGCCCTCTCCCGGGGAAAGAGCCGTTTTCTGAGGTACTGGGGCGTCTCTGCGTACTGCAGGACCCGGGATATGAACCGGGAGTCGTCGAAGTCATCGTCGCGATATATGACGATCCGGTCCACCCGAAATACCGCAGCTGCTCTGGCGATCTGTCCCACCTTCAGGGTGCGTATCCTCTCGTCCGCCGACTCCATCGTTGTGGAGGACGGGATCAAGATGGACGTCTCGCCGTCACCGATCATCGGATCTTACCCCCAAGATCTATTCCTATTATAAAAAGGTTTGTAGAGGGAAAAGAGGCCTCTTCGCGCCTCCGTCGGTAACCTTCCAAAACCGCCGGATCTCCCGGCCGATCCTCGCCTGATATCATGGAACTCCCCGTCTCACCCCCTCCCCCAGGGATGAGCCCCTATATTATATCTCTCGTCCCTCTCCGCCCCCCGTCTCCTGGACAAGGGTGGGGGGGAGAGACGGCTTGAGAGATGAGTGGAGAGAGACGTCGGGACGAGACGGCAGGGGAGATACAGCAGGAGAGATACAGCGGCTTAAAGACGGCATTAGAGAGGCGGCATTAGAGAGGCGGCATTAGAGAGGCGGCATTAGAGAGGCGGCATTAGAGAGGCGGCATTAGAGAG
>CP086218.1:1837891-1843175 GCA_020844795.1 Methanothrix sp.
AAAGTAGATCTCCTGTAAGCCGCCTGCGGGGCAGAGCCACCCGCACCAGAGCCGTCCCAAAAATAGCGAGCTGATGAATATGAGGATGAAGACCATCAGCCCTCCGGTGACGATCCCCTCCGATGCTCCTCGAGTTATTATCGGGCAAGATATATAAACAAATGTTATGGGCATCAATACGAAGGATAATATGATCAACGCCTTCCGGAGCCTCTGCCTACGCCTCAATAAGCCATTCATATTGAAAGACTTGCCCCCCCCCATGATATTTAGACATCCATCTCATCGTCCACCACAGTTCAGGTCTGTCGGGGTCTTTCACCCGAGGAGATCTGCGGCCTCTAATATGCAAATCGGATTCCATCTGCAGGCCGGTGTCTCCAAGCCCTTTTTATACAAACCTAACGCCCAGCGCACGCATCATCTGAAACGTGTCAACATACTCAACACCAAACGCTTTGCATGCGTTCGGGATCATAATTTCGTTCTTTGCCTCGGGACGGAACTGCTCATGTGTGACCACGATGCTATCTTTGGCCAGCGCATACGCCACCAGCCAACTATCCGCCGCATCGGCAAACTTGGCTTTAGCAGCTCCGGTGAACTTTGTCTGACCTTGAGACCAGACCATGATCCTGCGGTAAGCCTCGGTTACCGCCTTTTCGTCTGTTGAGGCGAAGAACTGATGAAAACTGCCACTTGTCCAATCTGCAAGCTCGTCGCCACCCCACTTAAGCTCAATCTCAACGCGGTCGATGCTGAGCAGCCTACCGTTTTTGGCATTATTGATCAGCGCGTTCCAAAAGGGCGGCGCGATGTCGAAGGCGTAGTAGCGACGATGCGCCTCGATGAAGATGTTGGCATCGAGAAGAAAGCGGCGAGAGGAACTCACACCGGCCCTCCGGCGGCGAGGGACTGGGCGTATCTCTCAAAGGTTTTTCCGTAGAGCCCGGTCAGATGATACGCATCACGATAAAGAAGTTTGCCTTCCCTGGCGGCCCCTATCACTACCCGAGCAAAGCGTCGCCCTATTCTCAAGTTCTGGTTGGCGTAGAAATTGCCGCCTTCCTGGCCCTGGCTGGCGGCAGCAGCCCGCTCTTCTCTCTGATAGCCTCGGTAAAAATCGAGATATTCATTTTTCGTGATGAGCTCTAGATCTAACGCTCGACGGACGACAACGAGTTCGCTGACTTTGAAGTGGCGAGCTACAGCCTGATAGGGCTTCTGCTCTTGTTTTGCGGAAGACCAAATGTCACGTAGCTGGCTTTTTGGTACCAGAAACTCCGCAGCAACGCGGTTACAGGCGAGCTCCGTTTTGTCGTCAGCGGGCTGAAGTTCTCGCAGGTCAAAGGCGGCACTGCTACCGAACCAAACGTGTGCCAGCTCGTGAGCCAGGGTGAACATTTGGGCAGCCTTGCCATCTGCGCCGTTCACGAAGACCAGCGGAGCATACTCATCCACCAGTACAAATCCTCTAAACTCACCTGGGTCCAATTTGCGATGAGTGTTATTACCGACTACGCCGTTCACCACCACCAGGATACCCGCTTCCTCCATCCTGTTTCGAAGCTGCCGGAGCGCGTCCGCCCATGTGCGGTTACCGGCAGCCCATCCGTCAGCGAGTCCCAGCGTCTCCCGGATCTCGACGGCGAGCCGTTCAGGCTCGATGGCGAGCTCTGCCGAACGGACGAAGCTCAGCGGCTCATTGCCCTCTTCGATCAAATATTCCCGCATCCAGGCCTGGCGCCTTTCCATCATCTGGACCGTCTCCAGGAGGTCGGGACTGGGACGGTGCAGACGCCCATCGCCGAGGGTGCGGAAGTGAGGAATTGGAAGCCGCTCTTCTGGGGGTTCGGGAAGGAAGAAATATCCCAGCGGGGTCGAGGTGGCCTTTGCGAAATCCTCAAGTTGACGCAGCGTCGGCTGGCTCTCACCGCTCAGCCACTCAGGCAGCTTGGGGAACCGCCGCTCAAGGTCCGCTCTCTGGCCCGAGCGCTCTAGCGCCCAGCCAATAACAGGCCCGCTAACAGATACTCTGGTCATACCGCACGATCCATGATGAGTGAGCATTCAACATTCAAATCAATTCTGCGGACTTTGGTCAGCGAAACCACCTAGCTTGCAGGCGTCTGTATATAGAGCACCGCTCCGCCAGTCTCGTAACTTTAGATCTCTTTGTACCATCAAATTTATATGCGTTTTACTCTGGCATCATTTATCTTATTTTGCTCTGGCTTCATTCGTTCATTACATGGACTGGCCTCGTTGGCAAGCGTCTTAAATTCAGCGCTGATAGCAATCTCGAGGTTCCTCGTCTATTCTGTTCTGGAGCATTAGCGGTGTTCTCAAGCTTCCCAGGTGGCGAGACGTCTTCGTCGGGTGGACCAAAAGATAAAATGAGTGAAGAACTAATGGTAGGCCATGAAATACTATCCGCTGGTTATATTAATAGCTGTTATATATGCGGTGTCGGGAGAATCTATTGGTGCATCCAGCGAAAATAGTTGGGATATTGATTTCGCTCAAATATTAACTGCAGTTTTAGCTATTTGGGGGGGCAGGACTGTCAACCTATAATACGTACCAACAGCGAAGAATGAATAAACCTAATATAAATATAGAAATACAAGATGGTCACTTTGATAAAATACTAAAATATGGCAACTGGGGGCCTGAAAGTGAGAAGGATGTTCCTGCCGTTATTTTTGTTGCCATAAATAAGGGTCAGAAAGCGATAACGTTAGATGATTTTGATTTGCGGCTTAAAGATAACAGAAAAATAAATGTGAATTTCAAAAAGGAACAGCTCAGTTATACTAAGCATCATTTATCATTTCCGTATGAGTTGTTGCCCGGCAAGCGATTCGATTATCGCATATATATTGAAGATATTGCACAGGCACTTAGAGAAATGGGTTATTCAGGAAAAATGAATCTAATTGGTAGTTTTAAAGATCAAACCGGCAAAGTGTATTCTAGTGGTTCGTATTGTCTGGATATAGACGACTATTCTGAGATTAACTCCTAAAATCTGGGATATAAAAGCGCCGAGGGGGAGACCGTGTCGCGTTTTTACTGGTAAATTTGGCCTATCCGACGTAGCTCAGCGGGATTCGATCGATTTCCTCAATCTTGACGGCGTTTATTTCGCGAAGAGAGCATAAACTTGACTCAATCAAATCCACATATCTATTTCATGCCATTTCTTGATAGATCTGATTATAAAATCATTTGCGAAGGGTTAAAGTACTTTATCTTGAGATAAACGGCCGTAAAACTTAAAATAACGAATCCATATAAAAATAGCAGGGTCGTAGGATCTGCTCCTCAGTCCTCCTTTGGGCGATCGCCCTCTTCACGGCCACGGTCGCAGCCCCCTCCATTGATCGCGGAAGCTTCGCCGCCAGGATGTTCATGTCCACTTCGGAGCTCACACAGTCAGAGGGTGAAGTCCGGTATGGTGACAAAGGCTACTCAGGAGCCAAGACCAAAGGGTATGATGCATCCATGAAGAGGGCAGCAAGAGGACATCCTCTCGGAATCTCGGACATTTTAAGAAACAGGAGAATGATCAAAAAGCGGTCACCTGTCGAACGATGTTTTAGCGTTATAAAGACCGTGTTCAACGCGGGTCATGTAAGGGTTACAACTGTTGAAAAAGCGGCGGTAAAAGTGATGTTCAGTGCCATAGGTTATAATTTGTATAATCTGTATGGACTCGTCAAAAAGGAGATGGGATAGCGTTAGCTATCGAGAAAATCGGGAAATGGATGAGGTAAGAGGTGGAAACAGCTTAAAATTGGTCATTACGAGGAAAACAAGCCGGTTAATAGATCGTTTAATCGAAAACGTTAAGGGAAAACCACTCAGAGAATGCTAATCTGCGGATAATCGAAATCCTCCTAACTTTTAGATTGAAGGATATCGGGGGCTGGGAACGCTAGGCGTGATGCCGAAATCGAAAGCTTTTTTCCTGTTGGGACTATCTTTCCTGAAGGAGCTAATATAAAATGAGATTGAGCCTGATTTTGGCGGCGCTGGTGGTGCTGGCATCGATGGTGATGCCAGCATGTGGTCAGCAAACAGGAGAAGAATGGCTAGAGAAAGGCGATATTCTCCTCGACCAATGCAGGTATGAGGAGGCGATCCAGGCCTACGACGAAGCTATTCGTCTCGTCTCTGAGTTTGAAGACCCCCGGCGGTCGGAGAGAGGCTGGGCCTGGTTCTCTAAGGGGATTGCTCTCCATGAGCTAGGCAGGTATGAGGAGGCGATACAGGCCTACGACGAAGCCATCCGTCTGGATCATGATCCAAGGATAATAGCCGGAGCTTGGACGAGCAAAGGAGCTGCTCTCAGCCTGCTGGGAAAATACGACGAAGCCATCTTAGCATACGACGAAGCCATCAGGCTTGTTCCTGAGTATGCCATAGCCTGGTATAGCAAAGGTTTGTTGCTCACGATTCAGGAACAGCACGATAATGCGATCCTGGCGTTCGATGAGGCCATCAGGCTAGATCCCGAGGATCCCGCGGCCTGGAGAGGCAAGGGTTCGGCTCTCGCAGGGTTAGGCAAGTACGACGAAGCGATCCAGGCTTACGACGAAGCCATCAGGCTAGATCCTGAATATGCTGCGGCTTGGACCGAAAGAGGTTGGGCACTCACAGGGCTGAACAATTACGAAAAGGCGATCCAAGCTTACGATGAAGCCCTCCGCCTGGATCCGGACGATGCCAGCGCCCAGACTGGTAGAGCTCTCGTTCAGCCGATTATGGGGATTCAAGCCTCAGGAGCAAAGATCCAAGAAATTGAATCGTCAGGTTCTTCGGACAGGGTCGCCGAACTTATATCGAACCTGACTGATGAAGATCCGAATGTTCGGCGTGAAGCTGACGAGACTCTCAAGGATGAGAACTGGCGTGTCCGATCGGATGCTATTAGGGTTCTAGGTGAGATCGGCGATCCAAGGGCGGTCGATCTTCTCATCGAGGCTCTCCAGGATGAGGACGAGAATGTCCGACTGGGGGCTGCCCGGGCTCTTGTCATGATCGGCGAGCCTGCGGTTGATCCCCTCGTCGAAGCTCTCAAGGACGAAGACCCTGTGGTCCGAAAGTATGCTGCTCAGGCTCTCGGTGATATCGGCGATGCCAGAGCGGTAGACTCTCTCATCGAGGCTCTCAGGGATGAGAACGAGTGGGCCCGATCGGGGGCTGCCATGGGTCTTGGTGAGGTCGGCGAACCTGCAGTCGATCCCCTCATCGAAGCTCTCAAGGACGAAGACCCTGT
>CP086218.1:1843275-1858173 GCA_020844795.1 Methanothrix sp.
ACCCACCAGCCTCCCCGGGGGACCAGGGATCTGATATACAACGGCGAGAGGGGCGGCTCCGCGGGCCTGCGCCGCTTCGTCGAGGAGGCGGTCCCCGACCTCCTCCTATGCGGCCACATCCACGAGGACCGGGGGGAGGGATGGATCGGCTCCACCAGGGTCGTCAACGTCGGGGAGCTGCGGCAAGGGCGCGCCGCCCTCATCGATCTCGAAGGCGAGATCTCCGTCGAATGGATCGAGCCCTAAAGGGGCGAGATGGATGGCATTTGGGAGAGGGATGGTATTTGGAGGAGACGTTTTATGGAGAGAATATCTATTGTGAAGATTCTTGTGGTGATATCCCTTGGGGTCGTCACATCCTTTATATTGCTCCAGTCTGGAGGGGACGGTGAGCCCTCTTCAGCTTCTCTTGGAGATGTGATAAAGCTTCCCGAGCCGGATCGGATAGGCGAGGTGCCCCTGGAGAGCGCCCTGCAGAAGAGGAGGTCCCACCGGGCTTATTCAGATGAGCCCCTCGCCGTCGGAGAGGTCTCCCAGATCCTCTGGGCAGCTTATGGCGTCACCGATCCCAGGGGGCTCAGGACCGCTCCCTCGGCGGGGGCGCTCTATCCCCTGGAGGTATACCTGGTAGCCGGGGATGTGGAGGATATCCCCCCGGGGGCCTACAGGTACAGACCCCATGATCACGAGCTATCGATGGTGCGGGAAGGGGACATTCGCCCCCGGCTTTATGATGCCTCCCTCCGCCAGAGCTTCGTAAGAGACGCCCCCGCCCTCCTGGTGATATCCGCGGTCTATGAGAGGACCACCGGCAGATACGGCGAGAGGGGCGAAAGGTATGTCCATATGGAAGCGGGCCACGCCGGCCAGAACGTCCTTTTGGCCGCGGCCTCCCTCGACCTCGGGGCCGTACCGGTGGGGGCCTTCGACGACGGAGGGGTCAAGAGAGGGTTGAATATGCCGCAGGAAGAGGCGCCCCTCTACATAATCGCCGTGGGGAAGATTTAGATGCTCAGCGGCAGAGAAGCCCCCGCCCCAGCAACAAAAAGATGCCGTCTGGGGCGGAGGCCCCTGTCTTCTTTTCAGCTCCGGTGGCCCAGCCAGTCGTTCCAGGTGTAGAGGCTGGCATCGCGACCCCGAAGCTCCAGGGCGTACCAGACGATGGAGGCGGCACCTCCGTTCTTGGTGTAGACCGCCACCGGCTTATCCTCGTCTAGGTCGGCGAAGATCTCGGCTAGATCGGAGTCGCTCTTCAACCAGGACCCCTCTATCACCCGGTGGTAGTCGATGTTCACCGCCCCTGGTATGTGGCCCGCTTTATACTGGTCCGGAGTCCTGGCGTCGACGACCTGATACACCCCGGCGGCGACGGATCCGTAATCTGCCATCAGGCCGGGTCTGGGATCGGGGGTGTAGACCGCTTCGGCCTTCGCCGAGGTCGCCCCGGATAGAGGGATGCCGGCGGAGGACCACTCTTTTTCGTAGCCCAGGAGGACCGCCACATCCCGGTGGCCGAGATACTTCATGATCCAGAAGACGAAGGTAACATCCCCGCAGGAGAAGCAGTCGCCGTACAATACGAGCCCGTCCTCCTCGGTGACCCCCGCCCTCCCGAGGACCGCCGCCATATCCTCTGGAGACCTGAGGGATCCGTCGCCGGTGATGAGGCTCTTTGAAGGAAGCTTGATCGATCCGGCTATGTAGGATCCGTGGGGCGGGATGTTGCTGACGTAGGCTACGACGGGCTTCGTCCCTCGATCAAGCCTGATCCGGAGCTCCTCTGCGGATATGGACCACGAGCTGAGATCCTCCGTCGATAGTTCATCCGCCTCAACGACGATCGGCTCTTCGGGGATGATCGGCTCTTCAGCGACGTTTGCCACATCGGCAGCCACCCCGGCCTCCGCTGCGGAGACATCCGTCGCCGCCCTCGACGGACCGCCGAGGACTCCTTCGAGCCAGGTCTCGCCGCTCCAGGCGACGTCGCCTCCACCGCAGGATCTACATCCTCCTTCAGCGCCGCCGAATAGTGCGATCACCGAAATCAGAACCGCCCCAAAGCTCAATAGCTTGGTCTCCATTCACCATCCCTCAAGAGAGTTGTCATCCTACCCTCAATATCTCGGCGAGCTTCATCATCTCTATCACCGCTCCGTCGGCGAGGCGGTATCGGGACCACTTACCTTCTTTTCTTTCCTTTACGAGCCCCGCCCTCTTCAGGATGGAGAGGTGGTGAGATGTGGAGGACTGGGGCCGGTCGAGGGCGGTCATGATCTCGCAGACGCAGAGCTCTCCGTCCCTGAGGAGCTTGAGGACCGATAGCCTGAAGGGGTCGCAGATGGCCCTGAAGATCTCGGCCTCGGCGGCGATCTCTCCCTCGTCGATCCTGTTGGTGAGGCTCTTCAGCCTGTCGGCGGCGATCCTGGCCTTGCACTTATCACCCTTTAGCCTTGCCAGCCTTTCAACGGAGGGGTCCAGGGGTTCGGAGGATTCGGTCATATCCATCTGCTCAACAGCAGGAGCATCTTTTGGACGGGAGGAGCATCTTCTTCTCATCTATCAGGCATCCTTCGCAGATCTTCACCTCTCCCCTATTCCGGTGCATAACCTTGAAGAGGGTCCGGCTCTCTTGGCCACAGATATCGCAATTCATCTCGGTTTTCGCCCTTGACCCCTCCACCTGCTCACCACTGTCGTATCAAACCATTTCGATATATAAGGATATCGACTCTCCATAGATATATCCCTAAAAGCCGGGGTAGAGAGGTCGTATCGGTGGAATTTCAGGGAGATATAAACCCATCATGCTGGCGTATCGATGTATAAACCGGATTATATGGGGATTTTGGATTCTTCATTCCAACAACTATAAATAGAAATATCCGCTACCCGGATTTAGGACCGGAGAAGGTCGCTGCGATGAAGTAGCGGTGATATATCAATATATATTGATACATCCTCTCTGAAGGGCGCCTGAAAGGAGGGTCTGCCAGGTCCAAGGTGTGAGAAGGAGTAGGGCAAAGAATCGAGAGTGGGAGTTGGTAGATATTTCGCATCCGGTTAAAATTGAGTCTTGCGCCCTGATCTTGGGCATCATCATGGCCGTCGGCCTTGTGGCGGTCGCATCGGCAGCGGAACGATCCGTCGGGTCTGGACCCGACGACTGGTGGACGGCTTATCCCGATCGGCATCCCGACGCAGGATCGCAGGTCCCTCATCCCCGGTGGGTCCTGGATATTCTCAGAGATAGACCTCTTCTGATCCTCGACCACAGCACCAACTGCCGGGCCTGCACCGACCAGGAGGAGGCTGCCGACGCCGTTTTAGAGGATTATGGCGACGATATCGCCTTCGAGAACCTGATCGTGAACGTCGGGGACTTCAGGGCCGAAGGGCTCTTTGACGTCTACGATCCCGATGGAGGAAAGCAGTACATACCCCTGACCATCGTTCTGACCCTCGTCGAGGGCTCCGACGGCAAAGTCGTCGTCGCATGGCATAGCGTCGAGGATGCCACCAGCGTTGAATGGCTTCGATCCCTCGTCAGAGACGCCATCGAGCTTCACGGTGAGAACGTCGGCGGCTGGGACGCGTGATCGGAGATGAGGTCTGATCACAAACATTTTTTGGTAGTAGGTCTATTAACTCTCATCATCATCCTCGCCGCCTTCTTCTCCCTCAACCCAACCCTAGGGGCCGACCAGGAGCCTATAGAGGCGCCGCAGTTCGAGGCCCAGGCGGTAAACGGTCCAAACTTCTCCCTCAGCGACTTCGAGGGGGAGGTGGTGGTCCTTCACATCACGAATATCGAAACCCCCCTCTGTGTCGAGTGCGAGAAGGCCCTGGCGGGCCAGATCGGCGAGCTTCAGAGGCTCATGGAAGATAAGCCCGAGACGAACCTCATAACCCTGAACCTGCGAAAGAACCCCTTCTCAAAGGACGGAAAGACCCTCTCGGAGAGCTGGTGGGACGCCGAGGTCGGCTGGATCTGGGCCGAGGAGTTCGAGCCCTTCAGGATAGCAGGAAGGTACGCCGACTTCACCAACCGCGAAGGGGGCTTCTCCAACCCCACCATCCTCCTCATAGACGGGGAGGGGATGGTGGCAGGGGTCTACCACGTCTACCAGCTGGGCAGGGGCGAGATCGACGGGATCCAGAGCGCCCAGACCCTATCGGCCAAGATCGAGGCCCTGGAACGGGGGGAGTGGGAAGGGATGGAGGGGAGCGTCTCCGTCCAGAAGATCACCTTCCTGGGGATGTTCGCCCTGGGGATAGTCACCTCCTTCTCCCCCTGCTCCCTCGCCCTCCTGATAGCCATCTTCTCCTACATCATGACCTCCCGGAGAAAGAGGGTCCTGGAGGACGACCCCGATTACGGCTCCTCTGCGAGGGAGGGGCTGTTGATAGGGGTCGCCTTCACCTTCGGGATGGCCCTGGTCTTCTTCATCATCGGCCTCTTCATATCGAACCTGGGGGTCTTCGTCCGGGATTCGAGGTTCTTCGACCTCGCCGCCGGGGTCCTCCTGGTCATCTTGGGGATCAACGTCTTCAGGCCGATCGGCGAGATCCTGGAGCCGGTAACATCCCGCCTCCCCTTCCGCCGTTCCGAGGAGATCCGGGATAAGAAGGGTCTGATGGAGAGGGCCGTAAATCTGTCCTTAGGACTCTTCAAGCACTCCGTCTTCATCGGCGCCTTCACCCTGGGGGTCTTCTTCGCCCTCGGCTGGGCTCCCTGCGCCATCTCCCTCGTATTTCCCGCCCTGATATGGCTTATCTCTCAGGATATATCCGTCCTGACGGGGGGCCTGATGCTCTTCGTCTTCGGGGTGGGCCACGGCGTCCCGATAATCCCCATCGCCACCTTCAGCAGGTCCTTCGGCGGAAAGCTCGGAGAGGATTACCTCTCCCTCGGAAAGGCGGTCGTCAAGGTCTTCGGGGTGATGATAATAGTCACCGGGCTCGTTTATGCGGCCCGATACTTCGGCTACAAGCTCTGGTAGCGGCCAAAAATATATAGCGGAAGATGGAAAAATATATGGCAGGTGTAGAAGATGCCGGGAAATCCAGAAGAGATCAAGATGGTCAGCAACGCCATGGCCAACATCCCGCGGAGGAAGATGATGACCTTCCTCGCCGGGGGCGAAAAGACCGTCGCTGAGATCGGGGAGGCGGCTGGAAAGTCGATGCTCGACTACCACCTCAAGATACTGGAGCAGGCTGGGCTCGTGGAGGTGGCGGAAGGGATGGTCCGATTGAGCGAGTTCGGCAAGAACTTCTTCGAGGGAAAGAAAGAGACGCCGGCAGAAAAGGCCGATCTCTCCGGGGCGAGGCCGGTGGAGATCGCCGAGGTGAGGCAGCTTCTCCCTTGCATAGCCGATACGACGAAGCTGCGGATCATCGCCAACATGGCTCCGCCCCTGGGGGGCGCTCTCAAGGCCCTGGAGCCCTTATTCCCGAGGGGGAGGTACTCCGAGAGGATCGGCGCCCTGATCATCCAGCGCGGCGACGTGCTCACCACTCTCTACGGGACGGGAAACGTCACCATGACGATGATAAAAGACGAGGCCGAGGCGAGGGAGAACCTGGAAAAGCTGAAAGAGACGATCAACGAGGCGATAGCCAGGGGCGTCGCCCCCGCCCCTCGAGAGAAGGTGAGGGTCGAGCCGATGGAGATCTACAAATACCTCCCCCAGACGAACTGCGGCGAGTGCGGCGAGCAGAGCTGCTACTCCTTCGCCATCCGCCTGATGAGCGGGGAGGTATCCCTCGACCTGTGCAACCCCCTCAAGGATCCGAAGTACAGGCAGAACCTCGAGCACCTCCAGGTAATGGCCGAGTACATCTGAGCCGGAGGCTCCCTTGAAGACCCTGACGATCATCCTCACCGACGGCCCCTACATCTCCGAAGACGCCCAGATAGCCTACAAGGTCGCCAGAGCAGCCCTGAAAAAGCATCGGGTAAACATCTTCCTCTACCTCGACGCCGTCCACATACCCCGGAAGGGGCAGAACCCCGCCTTCTTCGCCGACGAGGGGGGGCTCTTCGCCGACCTCGCCCGCGAGGGGGCGGTGATCAGGGCCTGCTCCCGGTGCGCCGCCGCCCGGGGGTATGCGGCTGAGGAGGACGGCTCCTCACAGGATTACCACGCCGGGATAAAGATCACCAGCCTCTACGACCTCCCGGAGATGATAGCCGGAAGCGAGAGGGTGATATCTCTATGACGGTCGGGTCGGCGTTCTACCTCCTCGACTGCGCCCCTTACGGCAGCGAGAAGGCCTTCGGCCTATTAAACGCCGCGGCGGTGAGCATCGGGAGGATGGAGGTGACGGTGGGGCTATGCGGCGACGGCGTCTACCTCGCCCTGAAAGGCCAGGACTCGCGACCACTCTCCATGCCAAACTTAGCCGACATCCTCTACGCCTACGGGGAGATGAGGGTCGTCGCCCACGAGCCCTCGGTCCTGGAGAGGGGGCTCTTCGGTGAGGGGCTCGTCGAGACGGCGGAGCTCGCCGACGAGGAGGCTTTCCTGGAGGCGGTGGAAGAGTCGGACTGCCTGATCCTGCTCTGAAGGTGTGATCTCGATGGACATATTTCTCCTGACAGAGCCGCCGGGAAGCGAACGGTCAGAGCTCTGCATGAAGCTGTTGTCGAGGTCGCAGAGGTCTAAGCTCTACCTCGCCGGGGATGGGGTCTACCATCTGCTGGGTGATAAGGGGTTTTATCCGCCGTCCTGTGAAGTCCGAGCCAGCAAGGAGGACGTGGCGGCCCGGGGCGTTGTTGCGAGAATAAGGGCCGAGGTTACGGAAGATTTCTACGAGATCCTCGTCGAGGATATGATGGAGGGGGATGGTCGGTTCTTCACTTTCTGAGATCCATTCCATGGAGATGGTGGTTTCATGATTATAGTTACCGTAGACCGGCGCGGCTGCATAAGCTGCGGCGAGTGCTGGGCTAGCTGCCCCGAGCTCTTCATCGAAGATCCCAATGACGGCCTCAGCTCCATAAAAGAGAATTACAGGATCGCGGGAAAGCCGGACGAGGGGTCGGCCCCTGATCAACTTGAAAGGTGCCTCCGGGGAGCGGAGGAGGCCTGCCCCGCCGATGTGATCCGGGTGAGCCCGGTCCAACCGAGCTTCGACTGATGTGGTGGGAATAATGAGTTTGCATGAAGGTTCTTTGGAGAAGATGGAGACGGGGGCGCCAAGAGAAGATGACGGTGACGGGACGAGGACGAAGAAGAAGGTCCTTTTCCTCTGCACTTCCAACTCGGCCCGGTCCCAGATCGCCGAGGGGCTCCTGAGGGCCCTCTATGGCGAGGGGTATGAGGCATTCAGCGCCGGGGTCGATGCGACGGCCGTCCATCCCCGGGCGGTCTCCGTCATGGAAGAGATCGGGATCGACATCTCAGGCCAGCGGTCCAAGGCCGCTTCAGAGCTGGAGGATATCGTATTCGACGTCGCCGTCACCGTCTGCGACAGGGCAAAACAGGCCTGCCCCGTCTGCACCACCGACGTAGATCTTCCGTCGAGGCTCCCAAAGGCCCGGACGGTCGTCCACAGAAGCTTCGACGATCCCGCGGCTGTCAGGGGGTCGGAGGAGGAGGAGCTTCGGGCCTTCCGGAGGGCGAGGGACGATATAAAAAGGTGGATAGTCGAGGCCTTCGGATGAGAAGGGGCGTAGAGGGCGCCGGCAATTTTTAAAATGTTAACCTTGAAGGTGAAAGCATGGAAGATAACGAGATCAAAAGAGCTGTGAGGGAGAGGTATGGCCGGGTGGCCAGAGAGGCCGGATCGTGCTGCCCCTCGTCGACCTGTTGTGGTACCGCAACGCCCCAGGAGATCGTAGAGAAGACCGGCTACTCCGAAGAGGAGATGGTCGCCGCCCCCCCCGGTTCTAACCTGGGGCTCGGCTGCGGAAACCCCTTGGCTCTTGCGGCGATCCGGGAGGGGGAGACGGTCCTGGACCTGGGCTCCGGCGCCGGCTTCGACTCCTTCCTCGCCTCCGAGAGGGTCGGCCCCAAGGGGAAGGTCATCGGCGTCGACATGACCGAAGAGATGGTGGAGAGGGCCAGGGCCAACGCCAAAGTTGGCGGCTTCAAGAACGTCGAGTTCAGGCTTGGCGAGATCGAGAACCTCCCGGCGGAGGACGGATCCGTCGACCTCGTCATATCCAACTGCGTCATCAACCTCGTCCCGGACAAAAAGGCCGCCTTCAAAGAGGCATATCGGGTCCTGCGGCCCGGCGGAAGGCTCGCCGTCTCCGACATAGTCCTCCGAGCAAAGCTGCCGGATCTCGTCAGAGACTCGATCGAGGCCTACGTTGGCTGCGTCGCCGGTGCAGCCAGGAAGGACGAATATCTCGCCTCGATGAGGTCTGCGGGGTTTGAGAATGTGAGGGTGATCGATGAGGCACCCTTCTCCCTGGATTGCGTGACGAGCGACCCGACGGGCCGATCGGTCTTGGAGGGCCTGCCAGAGGAGAGGCGTCAGGAGGTCGAGGGGTCGATCGCCAGCATAAGAGTCATCGCCATTAAGCCCGTTGGAGCCCTTAGAAAGGGAGGATGACCCCCTTCTCCTCATTCTTCTGAATCTTCTCCCAGATCAGAGGAAGCCAGATCTAAAGCCCCCGATATCTGGAGAGGGAAATGGCGATCAAGCCGTCTTCCGGCTTCTTTCATGCAAGGTAACCCCGACCCAGAGGAAGAGGAGGGTGAAGGCCGCGATCCCGAGGGCGTCTATCTCCGGTCGAAAGGCCGAGCTTCCCCTCACCGAATATTGTATCATATCATTTGCATAGGTGAGGGGTGATATCAGAGTGATGATCCCATATCTTCCCATCTCGTCTATGGGGATGAAGATCCCGCTCACAAAGAGGAGGGGGAGACGGACGAAGTTGAGGATCATCATCACGTCTCCGGGGTTCTCTGTGGGCATCGCTGAGAACATGATCCCCATCGCCGAAAACCCGAAGGATATCAGAGCCACCGACGCCAGCAACCCTATCGGATGATCGATGGTGAAGCCGTACCATATCATCCCTATGATGAGGGGGATCGCCGTCATGACGGCGCCATAGATAGCGCCTGCGGCGATCTCCCCCAGGAGTATCGAGAGGGGCGAGATGGGTGCTGTGATCATCCGCTCATGGGTCTTCATCCTCCTCTCCGTCGGCACCGCCACCGGCCCCACCGAGGAGGCGCTGAAGAAGATGGTGATGGCCACAAGTCCAGGTATCAGCGCCTGGGGCGAGAGATCCCTCCCTACAGCAAAGGAGATGAAGAGGAATAGAGGGAACATCAGCCCGAACATCATCGTCCCCGGCCGGAGGTAATAGATCCGGGCGTCTTTCTTTGTTATCGCCCAAGCCCGGGGGAGCTCCCGCCGGACCCTCGAAGGCCTTCGTGGGGAGGTCATCGGGACCCGTCTCCTTTCGCCTGATCATTTACGATGGCCAGGAACGCATCTTCGAGGCTCGGCCCCAGGGTGTTGATGGAGACGATCTTCAATCCGCGGGAGTTTGCGTATTCGAATAAGGATGCTGCAACCAGGGAAGGATCCTGGGTCAGAAGCCTCCACTTGTCGCCCTTCTTCTCCGCCGAAATCACTGCTGGAAGATCCTCCAGATCGAAAGCCATACCGGGGACGGCAGGGTCGAAGGAGACCTCCACCGACTGGCTTGCCTGGATCGTCCTCTTCAGCTTCTCAGGGGCGTCGACGGCCGCCAGCCTTCCTCTTACGATGATCCCGATCCGGTCGCATAAGGCGTTTGCCTCTTCCAGGATGTGGGTCGTCAGAAAGATGGTCGTCCCCCTTCCGTTCAGATCTCTGAGGATCTCCTTCAGCCTGATGGTGCTCTGAAGGTCGAGGCCCGATGTCGGCTCGTCGAGGAAGAGGATCTCCGGAGAATGGATCATCGCCATGGAGAGGGTCACCTTCCGGCGCATCCCCTTGGAGAAGCCCTTAACCTTCTTGTCTTTGAACTCGGATAGGTCGAAGGCTTCCAGGAGCTCCGCCGCCCTCCTTCTTCGTTCTGATCGTGATATCCCGTAAAGCTCTCCGGCGAAGTTCAGGTTATCCCAGGCGGTCAGGTCTTCGTATATGTTGGACGCCTCGGGGACGACCCCGAAACGCTCCTTGGCTTCGAAGGGGTCTTTAGATATGTCGAAGCCCATAATCATCACGGTCCCTTTCGAGGGGGTCGACAGACCCGTCATCATCCGTATCGTCGTCGTCTTTCCCGCGCCGTTGGGGCCGAGAAAGCCGAAGAACTCCCCCGCCCCCACATCGAAGTCGATATGATCTACGGCGCAGAAGTCGCCGTAGTACTTGGTGAGTTCCTCGACCTCGATGGGCTTCATAGGTGCACCTTTGAGGAGGTCCTCATCGATGGGGCTCTCTTATTCCCATGATCTTCATCCTTCTACTGCATCTGATCCCGCGGACAGCATCCCTCTCCACATAGACCGCATGGCCGGGTTTTACATGGCACTTCTCCGTCCCTGCGGTTATCGTCCCCTCCCCATCGAGGACTATAAAGAGGACGTAGTACGGCTCCGGGTGGGGCGGAATCTCCTGGCCGTCCTTCAGGCAGACGAGGACCGAGTCGAAGCCCGGGGTTTTTATGATATCCTTTTTGACGTGGCCATCGGAAGAGAACTCCGCCACATCATGGAGATCGATATGCTTCATCCTTATTCCTCGTTGTCCACAAATTCAGCCTCTCGCAGCCCCATATCTCAGGCGATCCCCTGCACCCTTGGTATATCTATCCATCCCATTCTTTCTAACGGATCTCCCACCATAAAAGCCGGAAGGCGTGGATGGTCCGATCCGGACGTTCGATTTTGCAAGTTAAAAGCTTTGGGGATAGATGGCCTGACGAGCTATACTGCTTTACGGGTTATATAGAAGGCTTATTGGGCTGCGAGCTTGAGATACCTGAAAAAAACGCTCTGATACTGCAAAAGATATTTAACTTATAATTATCAAAAATAGCATTAACATGATATCGTTCAACGGCAGAGGAGGATCAGAATATGGACAAGTTTCTGGGAATAGCAAAAGACGGAAGGTTCTCGATATTGATGCCGCGCCCTCAGTGCTGTACAGTGAGGTTGACCCGCATCGAAAAGCCTGCATCGATAGCCGAGGAGCTGACCGCCTCTCATGAGATAAGCCTGGAGGAGCATGAGGGCAAAGCCCTTCTGGTGACGGGCACCCTCCCGGAGCGGAAAGGCTGGCTCTACGAGGCGAAGGTCGTCGATGAGGCGGGCCCGATACTGACGGAGGTCGTCAAGGAGGTCTTCGGTTGAGATTAAACGGCCATCTTTGAAAATTTTTTATAAATACCATTCTGCAGAAGAGCTAACCCCTAAGCACCTCTTTGATCTTATCCACCACCCTCTTGCAGTCGACGGGATCGACCTCGAGCTTAGGCGACTTCTCTATCCCGAGGTCGGTGACCACCACCGCCAGGGCGGCGGGAAGGGACGCGTGATCGAGGATCTTCTTGGCGCACTGGACGGGGCAGCCGTCTATCGCCACGAGGTTTCTCTCCCTCGCCGCCACGATCATGGTTTCCAGGTGGGCGCCGATCCCGGCGAGGCAGAAGAGCTTCCCTCTCCCGTCCTTGGCCAGCTCCACCGCCACCTGGTTTGATATCTGGCCGACGTTCGAGCCTCCCGCGCAGGCCAAAAAGAGGAGGTCTCCGGAGGCGCAGAGGCAACCCTCCTGTTTTCCTTCATCCTCTCTCTCAATCACGAACTCTCACCTCTTCAGCATCCCCTTTATCTCCGCCACCGACGGGGCCCTTCCCACGGCGACGGCCTCGCCGTCTATGAAGAGGGCGGGGGTCATCATCACCCCCCGGTTCATGATCTCTTGAAGACCCTCCACCTTCACGACCTCTGCATCGACCCCGGCCTCCGCCACCGCCTTCTCGACGTTCTTTGCCAGGGACTTGCACTTGGCGCATCCCGTCCCCAGAACCTCTATCTTCACCATCTCTCATCACCTACCTGACTCAGAGCTCTTGCGAGAACCCATGGAACTGATCGTATTTATTCCCCCAAGACCTCGATATCCAGAACGTCTCTGAAGAACTTGGTGGAGCCGGACCGCTCGGCGAGGATGTTCAGACCGTAGACCCCCGGCTCCAGCCCCTCCGGGCTCCATATCCCGACGTAATTGTCATCGGATCCGGGAAGGAGGTCCGCCCTCCCCACCTCCCCACCTTCGGCCTCGACGATCATGGCGGTGACCTTCAGAGGGTTTCTGACCGCCGCTGCGCCTGCGGAAGGCAGGCTGGAGGAGGCGCCGCTGGGGTGTCCTCCTATCCGGACCGCCCCGCCGGTGGAGTCGATCTTTGCGAAGGACTGGGGCGACCCGAAGCCGCAGGTGGCGCAGGATACGGAGACGGTCCGCCCGAGCTGGACGGGGCGGACGGCCGCCGCCTCAGGATCGGAGAATACGGCAGCGAGCCAGACGGCTTCGCCCGCCCTGACGGGGTTTGGCTCCGCCGTAGCCTCCAATAGCTCCACCTTCAGGGCGGGGTGGCTCTCCAGCCAGTCCCTCCAGGAGTAGAGGACGGCGTCGTATCCGGCCATCTCCAGGGCGAACCAGGAGACCGCCGCCTGGATCCCGGTGTTGGTGTAGACGGCGACGGGCCTGTTAGTTCGCAGCTCCCGGAAGATCTCCTTCAGCTCCTCAGGGCTCTTGATATCGTCGCCGTCGAGGACCGAGTCCAGGGGTATGTTGACGGCACCGGGTATCGATGCTGGGGCCGCCGCCTCGGCAGATCGGGCGTCGACTACCTGGTACATCCCGCTCTTGACGAAGTTGTAGTTGGCGTAAAGGTCGGTCTTGACCTGGGGGGCGTAGACCGTCGCCGGCCTCGTCGCCGGGTATTCGGCGACAGAAAGCCCCGCCGCCTTCCAGTCCTCGACGTCGCCATCGAGGATCCTCACCTGGTCGTGGCCGAGGTACTTGAGGAGCCAGTAGGTGAAGGTCGCCGGGACGGGGCCGGTCCCGCAGGGGAGGCACTCGCCGTATATGACCACCGAGTCTTCCCGGGATATCCCGGCCGCCCCCAGGATCTCCGCTATCTCCGATGGGGGCCTGATCCGTCCGTCTTTCGTGATGAACTCCTCGTAGTTGACGCTTATAGCCCCCTCGATGTACTCTTCGGCGTCGGGGCTGATGTCCAGGATCAGGTCGTCCTCCAGGACCGCGGATATGGGGAGGAGAAAGGCGCCTATACCGTGCCGATCTGGGTTTGCAGGGGCGGGGTTGTTGGCCGGGCTATTTGGCGCGGGGTTATTGGATGCGGGTTTATTGGATGATCCCGTAAGTGCGGCCACCTGAGAGTCGTAGGGCCTGGAGTAGTCGATGCAGAAGGGCCCACAGTCGCTCCCAACAGATATGGGAGCAAGGGGGCCGCCCAGGGCCAAAAGAAGGACGACCAGGGCTGAAACCCTCTTGAGGCCGAAGATACGCCTGAAGCCGGGGATCCGCTCGAAGGTCCTCTTCATGGTAGCCGCCCTTGGAGGGGGGCCTCCCATGAACGGCCCTCCCATCAGCGGGTCGGAGGTGAAGGGCTCTCTTCTGATCTCTTCGCCGTCTTCCTTCATATCATAATGAATCTTCTTCAATCATAACACCTCAGGTTTATGGTCTCCATCTAATCTCAAACGAAAATCACAATATCTGCCACCATATCAGGGGGGCGAGCCCGGCCAGGGTGAGGCCGGTGATGAGCCGGATCGCCACCCGGTGGTCGTGTCTGAACCTGTCGACCTGGTCGGGGGACATCCCCAGGGCGATCACCATCCCCAGGATCAGGACGGGGAGGACGACGCCCAAGTTATACAGGAGGAGGTATACCGTCCCCGACGAGGCGTACCCCTGGGACTGGATGATCCCGATGATGGCGATGTAGACCGCCCCGACGCAGGGAGCCTTGACGAGGGAGAAGAGGGCTCCTATGAGGAAGTAGGATAAGATGCTGTAGCTCTCCAGGGACTTTTTGAAGTAACCGAGGGCCCACTCCGTCTTGAAGATGGAGATCCCCCCCCGGTGGAGCCTCCTGGCATCCTCGATCTGGGATATCCCCAGGACGAGGAGGATGAGGGTGAGAACCAGCCGGAAGGACGCCTCGAAGCTGGGGACCTGAAAGAGCCGGAAGAGCCCCAGGCCGAAGAGGTAGTACATCACGAAGATCCCGAGGCAGAAGAACCCGACCATCACCGCCATATCTCGCTTCCTTCCCGACTTGGATAGGGTCATGCTGGCGAGGAATACCAGGACCGCCAGTAGACAGGGGTTGAACCCGGCGAGGAGCCCCGCCCCCAGGACCGCCGCCGCCGAGGAGAGGGAGACGCCGTCGAGGGAGATGAGGTCGTGACCCTCCTCCCCGGCGGAAGTGCTGATCTCTTTTCCGGCCAGGGCCGCCCTGATCATCCCCTCGAGCTTCCCTTCGTCACCGCCATAGTCGCGGTAGCCTATTACGGTCCCTTCGATGACGATCGAAGGCATATCCCTGGCCCCCGTCTCCCTTATGATCCGGCGCCCTTCCTCGCTGTAGAAGATCTCCTCCCGGATGGTGAATCCGTCGTACTCCGATATGACGCCCTGGAGGACCCTCTCGGCGGCGGCGCATTTGGTGCACCCCGGCGAGGTTATTAAGACGATCTCGGAGGCGGCGGCAAAGCTCGCCGAAACGAAGATGAGGGATAGGATCAGGGCGATGATGTATCCCTTCACCCGTCTTCTTGAGTTCGTCTTATGCATCATGATCCAGATCTCGCCGATTAAATGTGGAGACAGCAGGAGGAAGGGTGAGGATCCCGCCGCCCCTCCCGCTCCATCTTGACTATTGGAGCCCTCCCTGCCCAGTCTTCA
>CP086218.1:1858273-1860884 GCA_020844795.1 Methanothrix sp.
CTCCTTCTATCGGACTCTGGCCGCAGGAAGGCCCGTAGACCGGGCCCTAGTCCAGGCCCGGCAGGATGTCGCGAAGGCCTGCGAGAAGAGGGGCGATCCGTCGTGGACCCTCCCCGTCCTCTACTCCGCCACCAGCCAGGGCCTCGTCTTCGATCCCGACCCCGGACGGCCGAAGGTGGAGCCAGCCCGCCAGATCGGCCCGCAGCTCCCCCTGCCTGGGATGACCGAGGGGTACGCAGAGCAGTTCGTCGGCAGGAGGCGCGAGCAGCAGCGGCTCCTCTCGGCTCTCCGGGACGGCTCTCTTCAGACGGTTATAATCACCGGCCTCGGGGGAAGTGGCAAGAGCTCCCTTGCGACGAGGCTCGCCTGGAAGCTGAAGGGGGACGGCTTCACGCCCATAGCGGTCCCCAGCTCTCGGGATAAGCCCTTGACCGGGGATTTCCTCCTCCGGACTCTCAGCGACGCATTTCTCGCAGCCAATCTTGACGATGCATTCCAGAAGCTAAATAATCCCCAAATCACGGCCGATGCGCGCTTGAGATATGCGGTCGGGATTCTCAACAAGAACCGCTTCCTTCTGGTTCTGGACAACTTCGAGTCGAACATGGACGAGGCAAAAAGAAGCATAATAGACCCGAAGCTGGCCGAGTTCTACGAGTTTCTGCTGTCAAGCTTAACCGGAACTTCGAGGGCGATCGTCACCACCCGATACCTTCCGGTTGGAAAATTGCCGCCGAAGGTCCGCGAGGAGCCCCTCGGCGACTTCGGCGAGGCCTCATTCTTCAAGTTCATGAGGCGCGACGACCTGGTGGAAGAGCGCCTCCGCTCCGGCGAGCTATCCCACGAGCTGATGCGGGAGGTCCACCGGCTCTTCGGCGGAACGCCCCGTTTCCTCGACCAGATCCGAAAGGTCCTGAGGGACATTCCGGCCGACGATCTGAAAAAGCAGCTTGAGCGGGTGTTGGTTCCCACCGGCCTTGAAAAGGGCGAGCTTCAGAAGATCTTGGACGAATACTGCGAGGAGATCTTCACCTCTCGATTGTACAGCTACCTCAGCCCCGAATCCCGGCAGGCGCTCAGCCGGGCTGCGGTCTACGGCGTCGCCGTGAACCTGGAGGGCCTGGCGGCCGTGACCGGTGAGCCCGCCGAGAGCCTGCACGATTTCGTTCGGGAGTGGCAGAACCACGCCTTCGCCTACCCCGATGCCGAGAGGGCAGCTGATGAGCTCTGGGCGGTCTACGGCCTCCTACGAGGCTGGCTCCTGGCGCAGCTAAGCTCTGAGGACCGGAAGGCGGCGCACAAGGCAGCTGGCGACTTCTTAGTCGGAGTTGTAAAAGAAGACAAGGCAACTGAACTTGGCCTCTCTCCGGTTGAAGAGACTCTGGAGGCGCGCTCTCAGTACCTGCAGGCGGGGGACTACGAACGGGCGCGGGAAGAGACTGCTAAAATTTCTGGATTCTTTGTTCGGGTCGGCCTCTACGACAGCGTAAGACGGCTGAATGAGGAGCTGCTACTGTACGAGGAACATCCTACTCCTATGGGTTGGATTGGCAGGTCCTGCATTGAACGAGCAGATTACTCAGAAGCGAAGGTATGGTATCAGCGCTCTCTTAACTTTGAAGGGTCAATTCCCGAAAACACTGCATTCGCCTTGCACGAACTGGGTAGAATTGATGTCCACCTCGGTGAATATGAAAAAGCCCAAGATAAGTTCAAAATGGCCCTTCAGATCATGCAGCAGATCGGGTATAGAGCAGGCGAGGCATCAAACTTGCACGAGCTGGCCACGATTGAGGTTTTTAGGGGCGAGTACGGAGACGCACGCGAGATGTTCGAGACGGCTCTCAAGATCAGGCACCAGATCGGAGACCTTGAAGACGAGGCAGCTACCTTGCACAATCTGGCAATAATCGACCTTAAAGTGGGCGAGTACGAAGACGCACGCCAGAAGTTCAAGATGGCCTTGAGAATCAGGCAGCAGATCGGTCATCGGGCTGGCGAGGCGGGAACTTTGCACGGCCTGGCCTTTTTAGACTTTCACCGTGGTGAGTACGAAGAAGCGCGAAAGAAGTTCGAGATGGCCCTTCAGATCATGCAGCAGATCGGAAACCGCTATGGCGAGGCAGCAATCTTGCACAACCTGGCATCGATCGACCTGGAACGGGGCGAGTACGACAAGGCGCGCCAGAAGTTAGAGACCTCGCTCAAGATCACCCAACAGGTCGGGGACCGTGTGGGCGAGGCAGAAACCTTTGCCCAGCTCGGAATTATGGCCTCATTACGCGGCTGCGTCGAGGGAGATCTGCGTCTCGTAGCTCTAAGCGTAACGATTCTGAAATCTATTGGCAACGCGAAGCTCAAAGAGGTCGAACCTTGGATCAATGGCCTGGCCTCTAAGCTCAGCTACACCCAGGAGCAGTTCGACGCCATGATCCAGGAAGTGGCTGAATCCTACCAGCGCGACCGGGGCTGGAGCCTCATCGAGGCGGCCTTCGCCGACCCCGCCCCCGACCCTGACAAAGTTTAAGGGTGATCCCTCCCTATCCTCAAGCGACTATGAAGAAGATCCAATACTACAGCACCAACGGCCACCCCGAGCGCCTCGACTTCA
>CP086218.1:1860984-1863826 GCA_020844795.1 Methanothrix sp.
AGAGGCGGCCCGGGAGCTGGAGGCTTTTGACGCCCAAAAAGGCGAGGAAGAATCCGGCGTCACCCCCAGAGCTAAGGGCGACGCTCCGGAGGCATGCGAGGAGGACATCCCCCCCGTGGTCGGGGATGAGAGGGGCGTCGATGCCTACGAATTTGGGATCCCCGCCGTAGGTCCGGCCGATCAGATGGGGGAGAAGAAGGGGGCTGGAGAGGAAGGGGAGCTCGCCCCCCCCGGGGATGATATCTTCGTCGAGATGGAAGAGTCGGAGGCTAAGGCTGAGGGGAAGGCCGCCTATCTGGGGGCGTTGGATCCGGGGGCACGGGCCTGCGGCCCGGATAGAAAGCCTCAGGGCGAGATGGTGACGCTGCCGCCTTCGAAGCCCTCTGCGCCATCGAAGAAGCCGGATGAGGGGCGCGGCGGCTGGTGGAGAGATAAAAAGGCTCTACTCCTC
The DNA here is from genome assembly GCA_020844795.1 of Methanothrix sp. GTDB lineage: Archaea > Halobacteriota > Methanosarcinia > Methanotrichales > Methanotrichaceae > Methanocrinis. Next base: position 1,861,436 of record CP086218.1, read on the forward strand.
GCCGGGATCGCCCTCCTCCTCATCGTATCAGGCGTTTATTTATGGTCGCCCGGCACCCCGGAGCCTCCATCGGTCCCGGTGCCGCCATCGGATTTTGTCAGCTTCTCCGCCTACCTCACCACCACCACCTCAAGCACGTACATGAACCTGGATATAACAAACCCCCAGGGGCTGGATAGCAGGGTCGAGCTCGTCCTACCTCCGGACGTGGACAAGAGCATCAGCGCCACCGGCGGGATCGTCACCATATACTATACCAACAACACCATCATCCAGCTCGTCTCCAGCAACAACGCCAGCATCTCGGTGGCCCTCACCGACGAGTACGTCCTCGTCCCCGTCACCTTCAACCTGGGGATACCCGAAGGGTATGAGTCTTCCGTCCTCGTCTACGACAAAGACTATCGGGTCAGCAGGACCAACAACACCATCATCCTCTGGTCCAACACCACCGCAGACCCCCTGGAGTTCGATCAGATCTACAATGTCAAGAGAGCATCTGGCGGTCCCGGTCCCGAGGCGACAGGCCCAGGGAACGCTACAGCTGGCCCTCGAGCTGGGGCTCCTGGACCGCAGCCGTAAGACCGTCTCGAAGGGCGCCTGGGTAGAGATACCGGTCACCTCGCCCCTACCAGGAAGAGAGATCGTCCTCCAGGAAGATCCCGAGTTCTACGAGACCTCTCCAGACCTGGCGGCTCTCTTCGGCGACGGGATCTCCGCCGAAGAGAGGAGACTCCTCCCCCAGGGGTGGTCGATCCTGGGGAAGGTCATCGCCGTCAAGATCGACCCCCGGATCGGCCACCTCAAGGGGAGGATCGGAGACGCCCTCCTCGAGATCTACCCCCGGTGCGGATCGGTCCTCCTGGACAGAGGCGTCGCCGGCCCCTTCCGGGAGCCTGAGAGGGAGCTGATAGCAGGTGACCTGCGGACCGAGACGGTCCACCGGGAGGACGGGGTCGTCTTCAAGCTCGACCCCATGAGGGTGATGTTCTCGCCGGGGAACATGCGGGAGAGGATGAGGATGGGCCGTCTCGGATCGGGTGAAACCGTCGTCGACATGTTCGCCGGGATCGGCTACTTCACCCTCCCCATGGCGGTCCACTCCCGCCCAAAGAAGATCTTCGCCATCGAGATCAACCCGGTCGCCTACGGATACCTAGTCGAGAACCTCCGGCTCAACGGCGTCGATGGGATCGTCGTCCCCCTTCACGGCGACTGCGCTGCTTTGACCCCCGAAGGCGTCGCCGACCGGGTCGTGATGGGGTACGTCGGGACGACGGACCGCTACCTCGACGCCGGGATCAGAGCTCTGCGGCCCGGAGGAGTCCTCCACTACCACCAGACCGTCCCCGAGCGGCTCTATCCGGGGAGGCTGGAAGACGACCTGGCCGAGGCGGCAGGGCGGGCCGACCGGTCGGCGAAGATCGAGAGGGCCGCCCGGGTGAAGAAGTACTCGCCGGGGATGCTCCATGCCGTCATCGACGCCAGGGTCGAATGACCCCACCACAAGAGTAACCACCCCGCCAGAATGAAAAGCCGCCCGAACGACCGCGCCGCCCGAATGATTGTTATCCTTTGAGGTCAATAATTGGAGAGGGTGATCGTTTTGAAGATAACCTGGCTCGGACACTCCTGCTTCAAGATCGAGGACGGCTCGGGGAAGGTCGTCGTAACAGACCCCTTCGACGAGGCCGTCGGCTACCCCCACCCAAAGGTGAAGGCGGACGTCGTCACCGTCAGCCACGACCACCACGACCACAACCACGTCGCTGCGATCGGAGGAAAACCGGAGGTGGTCCGGGGTCCCGGAAAGAAGGCCGCGGCTGGGATCGAGTTTGAGGGCATTGCCACATATCACGATGAGAAGGGAGGAAGGCTCCGGGGCAAAAACACCATCTTCTCCTTCGAGATGGACGGCGTCAGGATCTGCCACATGGGCGACCTGGGCCACCAGCTCGGCGAGAAGGAGGCCGCCGCCCTCGGCGATGTGGACGTTCTGATGATCCCCGTCGGCGGGGTCTACACCCTTGACGCCGAGGGCGCCAAGAAGGTCGTCGGCCAGATTAAGCCGAAGGTCGTCATCCCGATGCACTTCATGACCCCGGCGCTCACCTTCCAGATCGATCCCCCCGACCGGTTCCTCTCGGGCCAGAGGGTCGAGAGGCCGGGACATACCTTCGCCGTCTCGAAGGAGAGGCTGCCGAAGGGCGGCGAGGGGGAGGAGCCGGTGATCGTCCTTCTCGACTACAAATGAGGGCCGGGGGTGGCGGCCTGATCGACAGGTTAATACATGAAAAGCGAAATCTCGCGTGCTGAAGCCCGGTGATGTAGCGGTCAATCATACGAGGCTCTGGACCTCGTCACCTAGGTTCGAATCCTAGCCGGGCTACT
>CP086218.1:1863926-1872264 GCA_020844795.1 Methanothrix sp.
CAGAGCGTACTCGGCTATCACCCTGTTCTTCGTCTTGCAGAGGAGGATCCCGATCGTCGGCCCGTCGTGGTCGGCTTCCCGGATCAGGTCGTCGACCGCCGACAGGTAGAAGTTCAGCTTGCCGACCTGCTCCGGGGCGAACTCGCCGATCTTCAGCTCGACGACCACGTAGCAGCGGAGCCGGAGGTGGTAGAAGAGGAGATCGATCCGGAAGTCCTGACCGCCCACCTACAGGGGATGCTCACTCCCGACGAAGGCGAACCCGACCCCAAGCTCGATGAGAAAGTCGCGGAGGTGCGCCAGCAACGATCGGTGAAGGTCGCGCTCCGATGCCCTCTCTCCCAGGCTCAGGAAGTCGAAGTTGTAGGGGTCCTTGAGGATCTCCCGGGCCAGATCGGACTGGGGCGGGGGAAGGGTCCGGTGGAGGTTTGTGACCGCCTTTCCCTGACGGCGGAAGAGGTCGCTCTCGATCTGGTGGATGAGAACGTTCCGGCCCCACCCGTTCTTCACCGTCTCGCGAACGTACCACTCCCGTTCGGCCCGATCTTTCAGCTTGTCCAGGATCACACAGTTATGAAACCACGGAATTTGTGCAGCAACCTGCTGCAGAAATCCGTCATCTTCCCACGCCTCCGCAAAGGCCCGCATGTACTTGAGGTTCCTCGGAGAGAAGCCCTTCATCTCCGGAAACTCCCGGCAGAGATCGACGGAGAGCCGATCTATCACCTTTGCGCCCCAGCCCTCTTCTCCCTGGCGCTGGAGGATCGACCTCCCCACCTGCCAGTAGAGGAGAACAAGCTCTCGATTGACGGAAAGCGCTGCACGAACCTGAGCAGAGCGGATTCGGCCCTTCAGATCGGCAAGCAGTTCTGGATATCCAGGAGGCGGACCTGATGGGGTTGTATTCAGCTGGGACATACGCTTCTTACCTCACATCAATCAGCTCGTTTCGTCGAAGAGTTTGTTGGCGGGTTTCTCAAACCCCAGCTCATACCAGAGGTTATATACATCTAAAAAGTTTTTCCTCCAATCTATTTTTAGCCCCTGCGAGCACATCCCCTCTATTCGGTGGAGAGGGCGAAAGAGCTTCATCGAGAACACGAACCACAAGCCCTTTATCGCCCTGGGCCGAAGATCTCTTCTGATGGCCAGGGATCAAAAAGACTACTTCTACCGGAGGGCCAAGGCCGAGGGGTACCGGGCCCGGTCGGCCTTCAAGCTCCAGCAGATCAATAAGAGGTTCCGGCTGATCCGGAGGGGCGACGCCGTCCTCGACCTGGGGGCCGCCCCAGGAGGGTGGCTCCAGGTGGCAAAGGAGATCTCCGGCGGCCAGGTCGTCGGGGTAGACCTCCTCGGGATCGATCCCATCGATGGAGTGACGACGATCAAGGCCGACATCACCGCCCAAAAGACCCTGGAGCTGATCCGGGACGCCCTCGGCGGGAAGGCCGACGTCGTCATCTGCGACGCCGCCCCGAACCTCTCGGGGAACTGGACCCTCGACCACGCAAGGTCCATCGACCTCTCCCGGTCCGCCCTCCGGGTGGCGGAGGAGACCCTCAGGCCCGGGGGAAACTTCCTCGTCAAGGTCTTCCAGGGGGACACCTTTTTGGATTACCTCTCGGAGGTGAGGGGCAACTTCAGAAGGGCCCAGTCCCACTCTCCCGCAGCCTCCCGGAAGGAGAGCGCCGAGATGTACGTCGTCGGTCAGGGTTTCTATCGGCCGCCGGTGAAGGTGGGGGATGTTTTGGAGATTGAGATCGTCGGCGTCGGCAACTCCGGGGACGGATTTGGCGAGGTGGAGGGTTTCCGGATCTTCGTTCCGGGGTCTGCCCCCGGCGAGAGGATGAGGGTTAAGATAGGATCGATAAGATCCGGCTCGGCCATCGGGTCTCCCGAGAGCTGAAAGCCCCTCGGAGAAGGGATGGAGCCGTTTTCGAAAACTATTTTACATATTCCCGCCGCCTATTTGATGTGACAGTCTTCAGAGCTTATGACGTGCGAGGCGTCTACGGGACGGAGCTTACCGATGATATCGCCCGGAAGGTGGGCAGAGCTCTGGGGTCGTACCTCCCCGGCGGCCGGATCGCCCTCGGAAGGGATACGAGGGTGAGCGGCCCCGAGGTGGAGAGGGCATTTTTAGAGGGGGTCTTGTCCACGGGCTGCTCCGTCGAGAGATACGGAGTCCTACCGATTTCGATGATCGGCTTTGAGACCTGGAAGGGAGGGTTAAACGCGGCAGCCTACATCTCCGCCTCCCACAACCCCCCCGAGTACAACGGCATCAGGTTCAGGACCGCCGAGGGGTACGGGATGCTCTACCACGAGACGGAGATGATGGACCTCTACGAGAAAGGGGCCTTCCGGAAGGGGGACGGCAAAATGACGGACCGATCCCCCGACGACGCCATCCGCAGGTACGCTGACTACGTCGAAGGAAAGCTCAACTTCGACCGGCCCCTCCGGATCGTCCTGGACATGGGAAACGGCGCCGCCTGCGGCACCTTCCCCCTCTACCAGAGGCTGGGATTAGACTGTTGGGTGACGAACGACAGCCCCGACGGCCTCTTCCCCGGTCGCGGCCCCGCCCCCACCGAGGAGTCCCTCCGAGAGGCGGCGAAGATGGTGGTGGAGGCGGGGGCAGACTACGGCGTCGGCTTCGACCCCGACGCCGACCGGGGGCTCGTCATCGACGACCGGGGCGGGATCGTCCCCCCCGAGAAGGTGGCGGTGATCCTGGCAAAGGAGAGGTACTCCCCCGGCGACAGGGTGGTGGCAGGCTTCGACTGCTCCATGATCCTGGAACGGGAGCTCTTCCCCCTCGGATTCGAGGTGATCCGGGAGAGGGTCGGAGACGTATTCATCGCCAACCGGGTCAAGAGAGAGGGGGCGGTCATCGGCGTCGAGAGGTCCGCCCACCTCTTTCTCCCGGAGTTTCAGCTATCCGACGACCCCTTCGCCATGTCCCTCGCCCTCGGCGAGGTGATATCGAGAGGGGAGAGGCTCTCGGACCTCTCCGAAGCCATCCCCGACTACCCCTACGTCCAGAAGAGCATACGGATAGAGGGGTCGGCGGCCGATCTCATGAGACGGCTCGAGGGCGACCTGGCATCCCTGGAGCCCGACACGACCGACGGCCTCAAGATCACCGCCGAGGATTATACAGTCCTCATCAGGCCCTCCAACACCCAGCCCCTCATCAGGCTCTACGTGGAGACGGCGGGTGGCGCTGCCGACGAGCTCGTCGATAGATTCGAGAAGCTCATAAAAGGGGCGGCAAAATGAAGAAGTGAGAAAACCCAGAAGATGAAAGAGCCTTTGACGACCGACCAGCGAAGACCGACCGCCATATACTGGACAGAACGGAGCTGATAGACATTGACCACCAGAGACGTCTGCATCCTGATCCCCACCCTCAACGAGGAGGACGCCATCGCCGGGGTGATAAGCGAGTTCCGGGAGATGGGATTCTCAGACGTCCTCGTCATCGACGGCAATAGCCGCGACAGAACCCGCGAGCTCGCCGAGGGAGCCGGGGCGAGGGTCGTCGTCCAGAGCGGCCACGGGAAGGGTCAGGCGCTGAAAGAGGCCTTCGACCTCATCGAGGCCGACTTCATAGTGATGATCGACGGGGACGGGACTTACCTTCCCGCCGAGGTGGGCCTCCTCCTCGATCCCGTCTTCGCTGGGAAGGCCGACCACGTCATGGGAAATCGGTTCGCAAACCTCCAGGTGGGGGCCCTGACCCGGCTCAATTCCGCAGGGAACAGATTGATCAATTTCTTCTTCCGGCTGATCTACACCGTCCCCTTGAACGACATCCTCACCGGGTACCGGGCCTTCAGCCGTCTGGGTGTCGAACGGCTCGACCTCACCATGGCGGGCTTTGAGATCGAGACGGAGATGACCGTCGACAGCGTCAAGAAGGGGCTCGCCATAGCCGAGGTCCCCATAACCTACCGGGCGAGGGCGACCGGAACGAAGACGAAGCTCAACCCCTTCATGGACGGCGCGAGGATCATCGCCACCATCTATCGGATGGCCAAGACCCACAACCCTCTCTTCTACTTCGGTCTGATGGGTTTTCTCTTCGGGATGGCGGGATTCATCCTCGGCCTCTACGTCGCTAGCGAGTGGTTTACCACCCGGACGGAGCATATACCCCTGACGATCCTGACGGCGATACTGATCATCGTCGGATTTCAGCTATTCTTCCTGGGGATCCTCGGCGACGCAGTAGCCTCTATGCACAGGGAGGTCTTGCGGGAGATCTACAGGAACCGAAAGTAGAGATGAGGGCTCGTCAGATCAGATCCCCCACCACATCGTAGCTGAAGATCGGCCCGTCGGTGCAGACGTGGTAGCGTCCCATGGTGCAGTGCTCGCACTTACCGACCCCACACTTCATGTGCCGCTCCAGGGAGATGTGTATGTCCTCCTCGAGAAATCCCCGGCCCAGGAGGTCCTTAGCCACAACCCGTATCATCATCGGCGGGCCGCAGAGGGCGGAGGCGCCGGGGGCAGGGTCGAGGTCGGCGAGTAGGGATGTGACGAGGCCTACGTTCCCCTTCCAGGTCGCGTCGATCATGTCGACGGTGATCCCCACCTCAATCTCAGCAGCCTGCCAGCTCCCGTATTCGGTGGTGAAGTAAAGGTCCTGGGGGGTCCTCGCCCCGTAGACGACGGTGACCTCTTTGAACTTTTCACGGTCGTCGGCTATGTAGTTTATGAGGGACCGCAGCGTCGCAAAACCCGACCCGCCCCCGGCGATTAAGACGTTTTCACCTCTCATGGAACCGACGGGAAAGCCGTTACCGAAAGGCCCCCTTATCCCCAGGACGTCTCCGATCCTGGCAGCCATGATCCCCTGAGTTATCTTTCCAGCCTCCCGGACGCAGATCTGGAGGGGGTCTCGGGTGGGGGATGAGGCGATGGATATGGGGCACTCCCCCAGGCCGAAGACGGAGACCATCAGAAACTGGCCGGGAAAGTAATTTATGGCGACGTGCTCGTCCTCTTCGTTCATGGGGCGCAGGGACAATAGGTAGGTGTTGGAGGACTCGACGTCTATATCGACGACCTCGGCCTGGAAGGGGATGTAGCTTTCCGGTTTCGCCGGGGCGGCTCTTACGATCCTGTCACCACCAAAGCCATCAAGAGTATCCGTTCCCATCTTCGATCTATCTATCTTCATTCCGTCGCCTCCCTGAAAAAAGACCACCGATCGGCTTCGCCCAGGCAGACCCGAGAGCATCTGCCGCAGCCGACGCAGCCGAAGAGCCCCGTCTTTTCGGGGATGTAGACGAACTTGTCGAGGTACCAGTGGCGGAGCCTCTCTCCGGGGTCGGGCCGCGGGTTGGCCCCGCTCGTCATCCTCGAGAAGCCGGATAGTATGCAGGAGTCCCTGCACCTCAACCTCTCCCCATCGGGGACGCCCTGGTCGAGAACGCTGAAGCAGTGGCAGACGGGACAGACGAAGGAGCATCCCCCGCAGGCAAGACACCTCCGTCCCGCCTCCTCCCAGTCGGCGCCGTCGATGGCTTCCCTGATCTTCTCGGGGTTTGGGAAAGGACCTCTCTTTATCATCTTCTCCCCGGCGAGGGCGAGGAGCCGCTCCTTCTCTTTTATGTCTTCGATGTCCGCCTCCTCGAAATGTCGATGATGCGCCCTGAGTATATAGACTCCCGCAGGAGAGCCTGCCTCCACCAGGTAGCCGCGGCCCAGATCCGTCAGGAGGAGGTCGTACCCCCCCTCGGCTACCGGGCCCGACCCCATCGATCTGCAGAAGCATCCTTCGCCGGGGGAGGTGCAGTTCAGGGCGACTATTATCGTAGACCTCCTCCTGCCGGCGTAAGGAAGGTCGGAGAGGTCGGCTCCGAAGATCCCGTCGATCACCTTCAGAGCCAGCAGGTCGCAGGGCCTCATCCCGAAGATCAATCTCGCCTTGGGAGGGTCCTCCGAGAAGGTGTAACGGCCGCTGTACTGGACGTACCTGAATAGGACCTCCTTCTTCGGCAGGAAGAACTCCACGGGGGATGCGAGGGGGTTTTTATCGTCTAGGGCGAGAGCCTCACCCCTCCAGGTGGCGAAGGCCGCCTCATCCCCGACGAGGACGGGAGCTACGACTTCGAGGGTTCCTGAAAGCTCCTCCAGAAGGTGGATGAGGTCCTCGCGGCTTATGAAGAGGGCGGTGGTGGAGGTCATCCGTCGGCCCTCCTGATCCTGACGGGGGTCCGTTTGAGGCCGGGGATCTTGGAAGTGGGATCGAGGGTCCGGGTCGTCAGCTGGTTCGCCGGAGCTTCAGCGAAGTGGAAGGGTATGTAGACCGTCCCCATCGGGACCTCTGCCGTCAGGCGGGCCTCTATCTCGAGGCTGCCGGTTGCGGACTCCACCACCACCATCGTGCCGGATCTCACCCCCAGAGCCGCTGCGTCCGCGGGGTTGATATCGACGGTGGCCTTCGGCCTCTCCCGGTCGAGAAGGTGGGTTCTCCTGGTCATCGTCCCGGTGTGGAAGTGAAAGAGGCTTCGTCCGGTCGTCAGGAAGAGGGGATAATCTAGATCCTCCGGCAGATGCTGCTGCTCCACAACGTAGAACCGAGCCCGTCCGATGGGAAACGACCCCTGATGGAGGATCTCGGTTCCTGGATGGTCTGGGGATGGGCAGGGCCAGGAGAGACCGGATATCCCGAGCCGACGGCTGCTGACCCCGCCGTAGGATGGCGTCACCGATGATATCTCGCCCATCACCTCCTCCGGGGAGGCATAGTCGGCAGTGACCGAAAACCGCCTCAGAAGCTCCGCTGCCACCTCCACCTCCGGCCTCGCCTCCCCTGGTGGTGTCACCGCTCGCCTCACCCTCTGGATCCGCCGCTCCGTCGATGTGAAGGTCCCGTCCTTCTCGGCGAAGGAGGCGACCGGAAGGACGACGTCGGCGAGGGCCGTCGTCTCGGTGGGGAATATATCGGCGACGGCGAGAAAATCAAGGGACCGAAGGGCACGGATCACCTGACCCCGGTCTGGATAGCTGATCATGGGGTTCTCCCCGGAGATGATCATCCCCCTGATCCTCCCCTCCTCGGCCGCCTCCATCATCTCGACGGCGGTGAGCCCTGGGGTCGCCGGCAGGTCCGTTCCCCAGGCCGCCTCCATCTTCCTTCTCGCCGCCGGATCCTCCACCTTCTGATATCCCGAATAGAAGATCGGAAGCGCCCCCATATCGCAGGCCCCCTGGACGTTCTGGTGGCCTCGAAGGGGGTATATGCCCGTCCCATCCCTTCCGACGTTTCCCGTGGCCAGGACGAGATTTGCGAGGGCCAGGACGTTATCGGTCCCGCTGGAGTGCTGGGTCGTCCCCATGGCGTAGACGACCCCCGCCCTGGGCGCCTCCCCGAAGGCGGCGGCCGCCTTCTCCAGGTCTCCAGGGGGGATCCCCGTGATCCTCTCCACCGCCGCAGGGGTATACCGGAGGGCCAGCTCCTTCAGGGCGGAGAAGCCCTCGGTCCTCTCATTTATAAAATCCTCATCGATGAGCCCCCGCCCGATGATCAGGTTCAACATCCCGTTAGTCCAGGCGACGTCGGTCCCCAGGCGGGGGGCGAGGTGTATATCGGCGAGCTCTGCCATCTGGGTCCTTCTGGGATCTGCGACGATCAGGGTCGCCCCCCGGGCCTGGGCCTCCAGGATGGTGGCGGCGACGAGGGGGTGCTGCTCCGTGGTGTTGGATCCGGTGACGAGGATGGCGTCGGATGAGAGGAGGCTTCTGATAGGGTTTGTCATCGCGCCGCTTCCGAGGGCGATGCCGAGGCCGGCCACCGAGGGGGCGTGGCAGAGCCTGGCGACGTGATCGACGTTGTTCGTTCCGAGGGCGGCTCTCGCGAGCTTCGCCAGGAGGTAGTTCTCCTCGTTGGTCCCCTTCGCCGAAGTGAGGATCGCCAGGGAGTCGGGCCCGGACTCCTCTCTTATCTCCCGAAGCCTTCTGGCCGAGAGAGAGAGGGCCTCATCCCAGGAGACCCGGGCCATCCTCTCCCCCCGCCTCACCAGGGGAGTCTTCAGCCGGTCGGGATGGTGGACGAAGTCGGCGGCGAGCCACCCCTTGACGCAGAGCCTCCCCCTGGAGACGGGGTGGGCAGGGGAGGGGGAGGCACCCACGACCCGGCCGTCCTCGACGTGGAGGACGAGGCCGCAGCCGCAGCCGCAGTAGACGCAGATGGTGGCGATCTTCTCCAAAAGAGATCTCTCCTGGGGGTCCTGGGTATTGGTGGAACTCGACCTTGGAGGTATTATCCCTTTGGGTGGCGGATCGAGGAGGTCGAGGACGGCACCGCCAAAAAAAGAGA
>CP086218.1:1872364-1891073 GCA_020844795.1 Methanothrix sp.
AGGTGGTAGATCTCCTCCATCGCCTCGAGGTGGACCTCCCCCTCCTCGGGCCTCCCCTGCCTGATGAGGTCGAGGATGTGACGCCTCAGCTCCCCGACGGCGTCGCCCAGCCCCGCCAGGTAGCCCGTCATCTCGACCCCCACCTCTCCGGGGGCTGGCATCCTCGCCTCGGCGATGATGGAGAAGACGATCCTCGCCTCGGCGTACTCCTGCTCCGCGCCGTCGACGAGGCCGGAGTAGCGGGCGTCGGGATGCTCTTTCAGGAGATCCAGGATCTCCGCCAGGGCCTCCCCCGCCTGGCAGATTAGGTCCTGTGCCCTATCGATCTCGCCCCGGTGGACCGACCTGATGGCCGCCCCCGACCTTCTGACGACCGACCTAGTCAGGGCGAGGGCCGCCTCCCGGGCCCGGTCCTTCGCCTCGAAGGAGGCGGATATCTCCTCGGCGAGCTCCTCGATGGGGGTTTTCATCCCGGCACCTCCAGGAAGGCCAACAGGTTCCTCACGGACTGGGCCCCCTGGACTAGGGTCCGCGCCTCGGTGACGAGCCTCCCGTCGTACCCCTCCAGGGCCTTTCCCACCTTTCGCCAGTTGACGTTGCCGCCCTTGACGGGGAGGTGCTCGTCCCTCGCCCCCTTGTTGTCGTGGATGTGGACGTGGATCATCTCATCCCTCAGGGCGAAGAACCCCTCGACGTTGCCGTTGGTGTTGGCGTGGCCGACGTCGAAGACGAACCCCAGATTCTCCCGGCCGACGGTCTCGATCATACCCCTGATCTCGTCGGGGGTCCTCCCCAGCATCGACTCGATATTCAGCATATTCTCGACGGCTATCCTCATGCCGAAGTCGGCGGCGTGGTCGCATATCGTCGAGAGGCCGAGGATGTTCTGCTCCCAGGCCCGGTCGGGCATCTGTTTGCCCAGGGGCGAGAGGTAGCCGGGGTGGACGACGGCCAGGCCGCAGAAATCTGAGGCGAGGCTGATGCACTCCTTCATCTGCCGGACCGTCTCCTCCCAGATCGGCTGGTTCATGCTGGCGAGGTTGAGGTCGGAGTAGGGGAGGTGGACGGTGATGACGAGGTCGGTCGTCTCGACGATCTCCCTCGCGAGAGGTAGGGTCTCGACCGATAGCCTCTGCCTTCCTTCGTTGACGATCTCCCAGCCGGAGTAGCCGAGATCCTCCAGCTGGTACGCCCAGTCGAAGGGCTGATCGACGAGGGCGCTCGACGAGAAGCTAAACATGATCCTCCAGGTCGATCTCATCCACAGGCTTCCCATCGAAGGTCTGGGGGGCGAGCCAGTCGACGAGGATCTCCGGCCCCCGGATCTCGACGTGGATAGAGCCGAGGGGCTCCTCTGCGGGGGGGAAGCTTATCCTGCCCACAGTTGCTGCCTGCTTGTTAAGCCTGAACTGGAGGGCGTCGCCTACCCTTCCGGCGAGGAGGACGGACCTGGCGGTGTCGAGGATCCTCTGCTCCCTCAGAAGGCGGTGGAAGGTCGATAGCGCCTCCGCCCCTCCGCGACCCTCGATCCTATTCTCCGTCGCTTCGAGGACGATCCCGGAAAAGAGGCTCTCCAGGGCAGAAGCCACCTTCTCGGGGCTTTCGGTCGGTCTCAAGGGTGAGATGACGGTCAGTTCGATCATAATCCGCCTCAGACACTGCTCGTCCTGAACCGCAGGATAGCGGCGATGCCGCCGAAGGCCCGGTAGAGCTGGGACCCCTCCTCAAACTCGGTGGATATGATCTTGACGGAGCTGCCGCTCTCCTCCGCCATCCGCGATAGGTCGGCTATAATATCCTCCTCGTTGGCGATCTCGAGCTGGGAGCCGCACTTCTTACAGTTCTCGGGGGGAGGAGAGTTCGGCGACCGTGTTAGATCCTCGGAGAAATCGCATCCAGAGTTTGGGCACCTGATGGTGGCCCTCGTCTTGCGGAGGTCCTCGGAGAGGAGGAGGATCTCCACCGCCCCCATGATCAGGTTCTCCCGGACCTCCTTCTCTCCGTAGGAGGCGAGCCCCTTCTCGCTGACGAGCTCCTTCATGAACCTCCTCATGAGGAGCTTCTCCTGGGTGACCTCCAGGTCCTGGAGCCTATCCTGGGCGGCGTCCACCAGCTCGTAGAGCCCCGACTCATCGGTGTAGGTGACGTCGAGGGCTTCCAGGACCTTCTGCTGGAGCTCGTGGTGGAGGAACTCGCCGTCGACGAACTCCTCCTTCGTCGGAGACGGCCCGCCTATGAGGATCCCCTCCAGGTCCTTTCGGTCTATCTGGAGGAACGCCTCGGTGGCGCTATCTCCTATCCTCTTGTAGAAGTCGTGGATCGCGATCAACCTCAGCTGCTGAAACCTCCGGCTGCTCTGCCCCCCCTTCCTCTGCTTTCCGGGGACCGAGGATGTTAGGTGCTTTATGACATCCACCTGCTTTCCCCTGAGAACCCCGATCGTCGCCTCCCTCCTGTCTAAAACGATCAGACCGAAGGTCTTCTTGTCGGCGAGCATATCCTCGAGAGGGGTGAGGAAGAAGGAGGAGTCGCAGTGGTATCGGTAAGTGACTATCGGATCTGGAGGCTCCATAACCATGCTGTACATATCCGTCTTGTTGCTGCCGACGTCGACGGCCCCGACGAAGATGGCGACGCCGTTGGGAGGGGCCTTTGGGATCAGCCGAAGTCTCGCCATCACCGACTCGAGGGCGCTCTGGACGTTGGTCCGGGTGAGCTTCGATTTGATGTTCGCGGCCTGGCCGTGCTCGTCCCGCAGCTGAGCCGTGACGTCCGAGATCTGCTTCTCGGGGGGGATGTAAAGGGAGATCAGCTCTGTACCCCTTCCGGTCTTGCTCCTCAGGTCTTCCAGGAGCCTTTTGAATTCGTACTTCTCTTGGGCGGTAAATTCCATCTGATATTCTCCTCAAAAAGGTCCCGATATCGGGGTCCGTCATCGATATGAGAGCTTTCTGGCTGGGCGATCGTCTCTCTTGGAAGATGGCCACGCCCCTTATCTAGGTTTCGCCGTATGGCCATGATAACGGATGCCTACGGCCGGGAGGTGGTAAGTCCCGGGATCGACCGCCGGAGGATAAACCTTTAGCTTCAGGTGTAATTCCAGAATATATGGATAACAGGGTCGCGGTCATCGGAGGTACGGGGATCGAGATGGAGGGGGAGGCGATCAGCATCGATACCCCTTTCGGCAGGGTGGAGGCGAAGGACGGAGAGGTGGCTGGCGACGGCCTCCTCTTCATCCCACGCCACGGGGAAGTCCACCTCCCCCCCCATCGCGTCAACTATAGAGCCCTCCTATGGGCTGCAAAGGCGTGGGGCGCTCGCCGGGCTATATCCACCAACACCGTCGGATCGATGTCCTGGCACCCCGTCGGAAGCTATGTCATCCCCGACGACTTCGTCGATTTCACCAGATCAAGGTCCTCGACCTTCTTCGAGGAGGAGGCGGTACACGTCGATCTGACGGCTCCCTACTGCCCCGAGGTGAGGCGGGCCCTCGTCGATGGGGCGAAGGCCGCGGGCGGTCTCGTCTCCGGCGGGGTATATGTCTGCACCGAGGGACCCCACCTGGAGAGCCCCGCCACGATCCGGATGCTCCGACGGTTTGGAGACGTCGTCGGCATGACCGGCTACCCCGAGGTCGTCCTCGCCCGGGAGCTGGAGCTATGTTACGCCTCGATCTGCATCGTAACAAACCCCGCCACCGGGATGAGGAAAGATTCGATGTCTGCTGCGGAGATCACAGCCGAGATGGAGAGATCCTCAGGCCTCTTGATGGAGATCATAGCGGCCGCGGCGTCGAAGATCCCGCAGGAGAGGGGTTGCTCCTGCGGCCGGGCCCTGGCCGAGGCGAGGCTATGATCTTGGAAGATCAATCGGGAGGAGAATCTTAGAATTTGGTGAACGGGATCATCGAAGAAGGCGAGCGAAACCTTCGGAAAGACCCCAAATCATCCTATGCAGATGGATGGGACACGAAGGACCAGACCCCAGCCGCCACCATCATATAGCTCCCCATTAAAGGACCGTCACGGTGACGCTCGCCTCGCTCCTCGTCCCGGCGGCGTCAGCGGCCGTCAGGGTGACGACGTATCTCCCCTTGCTCATCTCCGACGGGGGCTTTGAGAAAGAGCTCTCTTCGGATAGGGTTCCGTCGAGGGACGAAGACCATTGATACGTATAAGGAGGCTCACCACCCCGGACCTCGCCATCGAAGTTGACCCTATCGTCCCCGGAGAGGATAGAGCCGGAGGCCGGAGAGTTTATTACTACAGTGAGGAGGGATAGAGGTCCATCCGATGGACCGTCTTCATCTTCGTTCCCCCGATCCATGCAGCCGGAGGAGAAGCATACGGCAACGCATATGAGAATCGATATCAGATATCCCTTCATGATCATCCTGAAATCCTAAGTTCAGCCTTCCAGGAGGCGGTCGACGATCTGCTTGGTTGCCACGACCGCGGGGGAGTCGTCGGGCAGGTCGAAGACGGTCTTCCCCTGATAGGCGACCTCGGTGAAGTTCGGGTCTTCGGGGATAGCCCCCAGGTACTTGAAGCCGAGGCTTTTGGCCGTCTCCTCGACCTTCTCCAGCATATCGGGCCTAGTCTTGTTGGCGACGACGTAGTAGCGCTCGATCCTCGTCCCCACCTCCCTGGCCACGTCCTTTATCCGCCTGAGGGTGTCTAGGCTCACCTTGCTGGCATCGGTGACGATGATGGCGTCGTGGATCTCCCCCGAGGTCTTCCTCGCGATATGCTCCACCCCAGCCTCGCAGTCCATCAGGAGGTAGCCGTATCTCTCGCCCTCGACGGTCTTCTCGAAGACCGCCTGGAGGAGGTCGTTGATGGCGCAGAAGCAACCCGACCCCTCGCCCCGGCCCATGATCAGCATATCGTACCCCTCCTGCTCCCCTTCCATCAGGAGGGAGTCGAAGAGGTTCTGGAATATGTCAAGGCCGGTGAGCTCCGGGCTCTCCTCCCTCTGGCGTTTATATCTCTGGAGCATTTCGGAGACGGACGACGTCCCCCCCGACCCCAGGAGGCTCGCAAGACACTCGTTGGCATCGGCGTCGACGGCTAGAATACCACCGTCCCCTCTCCTGGCCAGCTCCCGGAGGATGAGGGCCGTCAGGGTCGTCTTTCCAGTTCCGCCCTTGCCGAAGAATCCGAGGATCTTCATGAGGCCACGGGACCTGCGAGGATCTCTGTCTTCCTTATCTCAACGCGCCGGAGGGGGTATATATCTTTCGCATCCCTGTATATGTCGAGGGATATCTTCCCCTGGACGACGTCTTGGATGAACTGGTTCAGGTCCAGGGCTCCTGCCTTCTCCTGAATTATATTCGAGGCTATGTTTCTGATCGTCTTGACCTGGGTGCTCCTCGCCCTCTTCACCGTGAAGCAGCTCGGCTTTACCCTGACCTTATAACCGTCGCTGGTGGTGACGTCGATGATGGAGTCGATCCGCGACGTCCTCCTCTTGACCAGAGACCTTACGTAATCGCTGGTCAGCTCGTGGCCGACGAACATGGTGTAGGCCGAGTCGCCAGCCACCTGGTCCACCTTGAACTTCAGCTTCGTGTTCTGTTTGGAGAAGTTGTTCGTCATCTCTCCGAGGGTCGTCTCGATGACCCTTCCCATAAGCTTTGCCGGGTCGCTGGCCAGGGTCTCCCCTACGGGAGACTTTCCGAACATATCTGGACCTACGACCTTGTACCACTGCTTAGCCTTGACCTTCCTGCTGTCAGACTTCCTCTGTGACCTTCTCGCCAATAAAGATCCTCCAGTAAGGGTAATTACATCAGATCGCTTTCAGTGTAGACCCAAGCTCGCTGTATATAAAGAGATCGCCCCTCCCCCCGAAATTGGGGGGAGGTCGGGCGGGTCAGAGCCTCAAGGCCAGACGTAGATGTAGACGTAGTTGGACCAGTCGTTGCATTGGTAGACGAGGAGGTGCCAGCCCGGAGTGCTGCTCTTGAACCAGGTTGGATGCCACCCCGCCTTCTTGTAGCCGAAGCTCTTAATCTCCGGGGGGCAGTAGTAGCCGGCCTTGCACGGGGGCCACTCGAAGGACCAGTACATCCCCGGCCGGTTGATCTTGGACCAGAGAGAAAGCCACTGGTTCTGCCTGGTGCTGGCTACAGTAGTCAGCCTCCCCGGCTTCGTCTGGACGTAGTACTCATTGTACTTGGAGACGGACTTGGGTGTGTAGACGAGACCGAAGTCCGAGACCGTATCCACCCCGGGACTGAAGCCTGGAGGCGATATGGCGCCGGGGCCGAAGCCTCCGTAACCTGAGGCCGCCAGGGAGTAACCGCCGTAATCGGATATCCCGCTGCCGGATGCTATGCCGGCCGGGAGGGGCGCCGTCCACCCCTCATATCCTGAGGCGGCATAATCCGGTGCTGGAAGCCGCAGGTCTGTCGGCATGAGCCCCTCGGAGACCGGATCTGGGGGCGTCGGCGTTGTCATCCCGGCCCCCGCCGTTAGGACCCCGCCGGTCAATGACGACGAAGCTGGTCTGGTCTGGGGCGCCTCTATCTTTGGATAGCTAGCCGTCTTCTCTAATCCGTACAATCCGGTCTTCTCAGGAAAGGAGGATCCAGATTCCGGCCAGACGTAGATGTAGACGTAGTTGCTGGACTTGTCGCTGTGGAAACATAGGACGTGCCAACCAGGCTCGTCGCCCTTAAACCAGCCCTTTAGATAGCCGGGCCAGGTCCAGAAGTACCAGTTCACCGACGGCGCGAGCCTGTTGGGATACCACTCGTAGAAGAAGAAGTTGCCGGTGTAGGCGACCTTCGCCCAGAGGGGAAGATATCCTCCGCTGCTGCATCCCGCCACCGTCGTAACGCCGTCGCGGGTCTGGACGTAGAGCTTGTTCTGAGACTCGACGGATCCAGGCCAGTACCAGGAGCTTGGACCGGTCTGCGAAGCGCCCTGAAATGCAGCCAGTACAGACGGTGGTGGGGTTGCCTGAACGAAGCTCAGCTTTTCATCAGGAGGAAAGCTGTACATATCAGGGGTTGCGAACTTCAGCTCCGTCGGCGAATACCCCTCCTCATAAGGCCCCCTCAGGCTCGGCGGCTCTATCTGGTACGACCTGGCAAAGTCGGAATAACCCGACTGCCCGGATTGTTCAACCGTCCCCACCGCGCCGAAGGCCGTCGGCGCCAGCGCCAGAAGCGCTATTGCAATATAAATCAAGCATTTCATGCTACCCCCTCCAACTCCCATCTCTTAGGATCAACTCATATATCAACCCATATATCGTCCTTATCTATTTAATATTTTTCGACTCGATCTGGAGGAGGCGGACCCCACCCCCTGAGATCAATCTCCAGAGCGACAGCGTCATGAAGACCCATGGACGTCTTATTTGATGGGGGTCAAAAGAGGTACGCCAAAGGAAGCTTAATTTAGGAGCATATCTAAATGAAGGAGGAAGGAATCGTCCGCCAGATTGCCTTTGCATCATATCTGCTATCGGAGATCTTGTCATATGCCACGGGACTTCAAAGAAGAGGTGGAGGTCATCGAGAGGTCGATGGAGGATTTTCGGGGAGGCAAACGGAGGAACGTCGCCGTCATCTCCGACCCCTTCTACGGCGAGTCGGAGCTGTTGGATCAGGTTTGGGAAGCGGCAGCAAGCGGAGCTTTCAGGGTAAAAGCCGGGTCTTTGAAGGAGGATTTCGAGATCCTGGAGAGGTCCTCGGCGAAGATAGTGGTGGTGGAGGAGGCCCATCGTCTTTACCTCCGGAAGATAGGCGGTTTTGATCTCATGGACCGCTTCATGAACTTCGTCTCCTCCTCCGATAGGCTCTTCATCACCACATGGAACAGCTTCTCCTGGAAGTACCTCGACGAGGTTCTGGGCATAGGCCAGCATTTTCCCCTGAAGGTGGTCCTTCCCAGGATGGATGCTGGCGAGATCCGGGATATGCTCCTATCAGGTTATGAAGAGGGGGAGCTGACCTTCCTGGAGGAAGAGACGGAAGAGAGGGGAGAGCCGAAGATCTTCAAGCGTTCCAGCTTTGAGATACGCCTCCTCAGCCAGAGGATCGAGATCCCCCGCCCGGTGGCGGACCTGGGGTCGGTCAGGTCCCGCCTCCAAAAGAAGGAGGATAAGAGGCCTCCGATGGAGGCGTTCTTCGGAAAGCTCGCCCGAATCTCCGATGGAAACCCAGGGGTCGCCGACCTCCTCTGGAAGGAGGCTCTGGACTATCCAGAGGTCAGAGACTGCCTCACAGATCCGCCGTCCATCGACCTCGACCTCGACGACTCCTTCGCCCTCAGCATAATCCTCTCCATGGGGTCGCTGGATCTCGCAGACCTCTCGGAGGTCTTGGAGCCGGTGGGTACCTCCGCCGAGAGGGCTGCCGCCCTCCTAGAGGAGAGGGGGCTCGTCTTCATCGATGGAGAGGTCGTATCGTTGAGGGCCGAGGCGCTGAAGAGGACCGCAGAACACCTCAGAAGGGTGAGGCTGGTCTGGTAGGATGGCTGAGAACGCGACCGCTCCGCCCTCCGGTCCGGGAGGACCTATCCCGGATATCGGCATCGACCCGTCCACCATTATAAGCGCCCTTCTTTTGCTGACTATCGCATACGTCGTCGTCCGGGTCGTCGTCTTCCTCCTTGGCTGGCTCTCAGAGAGGGCGTACGAACACCGGATCACCGTCAAGATGGCGATCCCCTTCGCGAAGCTCGCGATATACGGCTTCGCAGTATACCATATCCTCTCCTCCGTAGTCCAGCTCTCAGCTACCCAGCTCATCGTCTTCTCCGGCCTTGCGGGCGCTGCCATAGGCTTCGGCCTGAAGGATCTGGTAGCCGAGGTGGTGGGAGGGGTAGTCATCGTCCTGGACAAGCCCTACCAGGTGGGGGATAAGGTGAGGATCGACGACCAATACGGCGAGGTGACGGACATCGGCCTGCGGGCGACGAGGCTCGTCACCCCCGACGACAACCTCGTCTCGGTCTCAAACCAGATGGTCATCAACCAGACCGTAGCCAACGCCAACGCCGGAAGCCTCGAGATGCAGGTGGTCATCGACCTCTTCATCGACTCCAGCTCCGATGCTGCAGAGGCGATGAAGATTCTGAGAGAAGCTGCCGTGACGTCGAAATACGTCTACATATCAAATAAGCGGCCTGTCACGATCCTCATGAGAGACCATCCCTTCTATTCGATGGTTAGGGCCAGGGTCTACGTCAACGACATAAGGTACGAGTTCAAATTCGAGACGGACGTGACCAAGAGGGCCTGGGAGGCCTTCAAGAGGGAGGGGATCGAGCCACCGATGGCGGGGGTCGTGGATCTTGGAGGCGGGCGCGCTGCCGATGGTGGATAGTTGAATCGAAATGAGGTGACAAGATATGGGAGTTTATAGAGAGATCGGGCCCGGCGTATTCTCCGTCGGGGTTATCGACTGGGACCGCAGGCTCTTCGACGAGCTGATACCGCTGCCGGACGGGACGAGCTACAACGCCTACATCGTTCGTGGCGGCGAGAAGACCGCCCTCATAGACACCGCCGACCCGCCTTTCGGGAAGGCGCTCCTGGAGAACCTGGCGGGCCTCGGGATCGATCGGCTCGATTATGTGGTGGCTCACCACGCCGAGCAGGACCACTCCGGCTCGATCCCGGCGGTCCTCGAACGGTTCCCTGGGGCGAAGGTCGTCTGCACCCCCCGCTGCCGGGAGCTCCTATCCATCCTCCTCGATATACCAGAAGAGAGGTTTATGACCGTCGAGGACAGAGCGACCCTCTCCCTCGGAGGAAAGACCCTGGAGTTCCTCTACACCCCCTGGGTCCACTGGCCCGAGACGATGGTCACCTACCTCCAGGAGGAGAAGATCCTCTTTCCTTGCGACTTCTTCGGCTCCCATTATGCGACCAGCGACCTCTTCGCCGACCCGAAGATCATCTACGAGCCTGCCAAGAGGTACTACGCCGAGATCATGATGCCCTTTCGGGCGATCATAAGAAAGAACCTGGAGATCGTCGACTCCTTGGATATAAAGATGATCGCCCCGAGCCACGGCCCACTCCACGACGACCCCTCCTTCATCGTCGAAGCATACCGGGACTGGTCTTCCGAGGAGGTCAAGAACGAGGTGGTGATCCCCTTCGTCTCGATGCATGGGAGCACCCGGCTTATGGTCGATCACCTGACCGACGGACTCATCCGCCGGGGGATCGGGGTGAGGAGGTTCGACATCGCCGTATCCGACGTCGGCAAGATCGCCGAGGCCCTCGTCGACGCCGCGACCCTCGTCCTGGGGACGAGCACCGTCCTGGGGGGGCCCCACCCCAATGCCGCCCACGTCGCCTTCCTCGCCAACGCCCTGCGGCCGAAGACGAGGTTCGCCTCCATCATCGGCTCCTACGGCTGGGGCGGCAAGACGGTGAAGGTGATCCAGGAGGCGATACCCCTCCTGAAGGTGGAGGTGATGGAGCCGGTCCTGGCGAAGGGTCTTCCGACGGCGGAGGATTATAAGGCCCTCGACCGCCTCGCCGACGAGATCCTGAAGAGGCACCAGGAGCTCGGGATCGCCTGAAGGAGGAAAGAGACCGACCGATGACGAAGGTCCTCATCATCGGGGCGGGGGCGATCGGCTCCTTCTTCGGCTACCTCCTCTCGGAGCGGGCATCGGAGGATGGGGCCGGATCGGCGGCGGAAGAGGGGACCGGGGCGGATAGGTCGGATGCAGGCCCTCGCCCCGTCGTCGAGGAGGTCGCCCTCCTGGGAAGGCCTGGCCACATCGAGGCGATCAGAGAAGATGGCCTCGAAGTCACCCTCGCCGAAAAAGAGAGACCCCTCTCGATCCGGTTCAGCCAGGCCTTCGCGGGCCTCGGCGAATTCGCGCAGTCAGATTTCGCCCCCGAGGTCGTCATCGTCACCGTCAAGACCTATTCTCTCCCAGCCGTCGCGAAGGAGATCAAGGAGTCGGGGCTCCTGGCGGAGAGGCTCTCGGACTCCCGGTTCGTCCTCCTGATGAACGGGATGGGAAACCGGGAGAGGTTCGACCTCCCCGATAATCCAGTCTACGAAGCTATCACCTCCTCAGGCGTCGTCTTCTCCGCCGATGGCAAAATCGAGCTGAAAGGGCGGGGAAAGACCGTCTTCGAGGTCGGGATCGGCGAGGATCTGGAGAGGTTCATCGGGTCCAGGCTCGCTGAGAAGGGCTTTGATGCCGAGTTCGCGCCAAACTTCCGGCGCCAGCAGTGGATGAAGCTCTTCGCCAACGCCGTCATAAACCCCATCACGGCCCTGACGAGAGAGAAGAACGGGATCGTCCTCTCGCCTCATCTCGCCCCTGTCGTCGAGCTGATTGTCCAAGAGTGCGTCGCCGTCGCCGAAAAGGAGGGGGAGAGGTTCGACGAGCTGGCCGTCCTGGATTTCGTCCGGACCGTCGCCGAGAATACAGCCGCCAACACCTCCAGCATGCTCCAGGACGTCCTCCGCGGCAGGGAGACGGAGATCGACGCGATAAACGGGTTTGTGATCGATCGGGCGAGGAGGCACGGTATGGAGGCGGCGGGCAATGAGGTGCTGTGGGGGATGGTGAAGGCGGCAGGGAGGCGATATAATGGGGTCTGATCGAGTTCGAGCATAAACGAAGCTAGAGATTGGCGAGGTGCTCAGTTGAGCCAAACATCTCGATATGGTGATGCAAACTCATATCAGGTCGGATCTTGTAACGTCTCTCTGGATAAACGGGAGGATCTTTCTTGGACAATGTCGAAGAGAAGAGCTGCATATTCTGCGAGATCGTCGCCGGCAGAGCAAAGGCCCACAGGATCTATGAGGACGACCTAACCCTAGCGATCCTGGACATAAACCCCTTCTCGGAAGGTCATACCCTCGTCATCCCCAAGAGGCACGTCCCCTGGTGGCACGACCTCACCGAGGAGGAGGTGGAGAGCCTCTTTCGGGTGGCCAGGGCGGTATCTCAGAAGCTGATGAGGGCCTACACCCCCGACTTCGTGGCGATATACGCCCGGGGCCGGAGGATCCCCCACACCCACATCTTCGTCGTCCCGACCTATCGCGGCGACGTCCTGGACAGGTTCTTCAACGCCCTGGAGGGGTTCCAGGAGGGGGCGGCGGATCTGGCGAAGCTCGCGGAGGAGGCGAAGCTGGCGGAGGCGGCGGACCGGCTGAAGGGAGCGTGAGGGGCGGGGTTATCGGTTACGGATCCTCGGCCTTCGGCCCGTCGGCGCCGGAGGAGCCCCTCAAAGCCTCCGATATCCAGGCGAGGTAGCGGTCGTCGCCTCCGATTATGGGAAGGATGATGATCTCAGGGAGGTCGTAGGGGTGGACGTCTTTAATCCTTTTGGAGATTTCCTCCACCTTTTCGTGTTTCGTCTTGATGATGAGGAGGTCTTCGGCCTCCTGGTTGACCTCCCCCTCCCACCAGAAGGTGGACCTCACCTGGGATATGTTGACGCAGGCCGCGAGCCTCTCCTCGACGATCAGCCTCGCCAACCTTCCGGAGTGGTCCGGCGGGGCCGTGGATAAGACGACCACATAATCAGAGAGATGGTCACAGACATAATCACAGCCATAATCACAGTTCAATGATGGCACTCCCCCGCCCCCTCATAGTGCTCCCTCACCTTCTCGCCTACATCCTCTGAGACCCTCTCCCGCAGGAGCCGGAAGAGGATCTCGGCGTGCTCCGGCTGGATGCACCCGAGGCTCTCCGATCCCTCGAGGATCACCTCCGCCAGGTAGCGCAGCTCGAAGATGTCGAGCCTCTTCAGCCTATCCTCAAAGTCCTCGTCGTCGAGGGAGAAGTGGTTTGATACGGGGGGGAGGATGGACTGAAAGTACAGGCCGGATCCGGAGC
Organism: Methanothrix sp.; assembly: GCA_020844795.1. Classification (GTDB taxonomy): domain Archaea; phylum Halobacteriota; class Methanosarcinia; order Methanotrichales; family Methanotrichaceae; genus Methanocrinis. Next base: position 1,885,219 of record CP086218.1, read on the forward strand.
AGGTCGTATCTGCGCACTCCGGGGCGAGCTTCTTCAGGATCTCGATGTCTCTATCTGATAGGGTTCTGGCCATATATGATCAAACTCCTGGACGATGATCCATTTGATGGCGGCTCAATTCATCCCGGCACAGCCTCCCGGACGAGGAGGAGGCCGTCCTCGGTGACGGCGACGGCGAGGTTGCGGACAATTACCCTCTTATTGAGCGCCTCCGGGGCCTTGCTCTTAATCTGGACTATTATGTCTACAGAGCCTATCCCAAGCTTCGTCCCGGATCTGTCCGCCTCGGAGAAGAGGAGGGCCGGAACCTCGAAGATGTCGGTTCCCGCCGGGATATCGATGGAGACGGGGGCCTGGATCATCGTCCAGTCCCTCAGGGTCGCCCTCGCCCTGGATACGTTATGAAGCGCCCTCTTCTCGAGGATGCTGACGTTCGACCGGGTCGTCCCCAGGATCTCCGCCACCTCCTGCTGGGAGAGCCCCTTCTTTCGCAGCCTCAGAACCGCGGCCTGCCTCTCGGTGAGGAGGCTATCCCGCCCCCCGGATCTTTCGCCGGCCCCGTCGTCATCCTCCTCCCTTCTGGTCATCGACGCCACCTTATGAAGGTTGATAGGGAGCTATGAGGCGATAAAGATGGCGAACCCCTATCCACGCCATCTCAGATCCGCCCTCCCGATATCCTCGAAAAAAATCCTCTCATCCTCCGGCCCGAGCGGCGGAGACCCTCGACGGATAAGAAGCTGGCTCCAGGCGGCGGAGACCGCCCGCCGGGTCTCGCCACAACTCCTGCCTCTTCTTCCATCAGCGATAGGCGGGTCCTGTAGGCGGCGAGGACGAAGCCGTAGAGGGCGGGGCCGACGATCACCCCCATCACCCCGATGACGAATATAGGCGCAGCGAAGGCGAGGAGGGTTACGGCGGGATGGATCGCCGCCCCTGCCCTGGCGAGAGCCGGACGCATTATATTCTCAGGAAATATGTTCAAGAAGGCGGTCCCGAGGATCAGAAGGGCCGCCGTCTTGAGGTATTCGCCGATCACGAGATAGTACAAAGCCATGGGGACGTAGACGGCCCCTGAGCCTATGAGGGGGATGAGGGCGAAGAGGGCGGTGACCATCCCCCAGAGGAAGGGGTAGGGTACCCCGACGAGGAGGTATAAGAAGGCCGCTATAAGCCCTATAAGAAGGTCGGTTATCAGGTAGACGTTGAAGAGACTGTTGTAGATGGAGTTCAATTCACCGAGGAACCGGCGGACCAGCGCCTTCTCGGGGAGGAGCCGCAGAAACTCCTCCGCCGACTTCGCCCCATCAACGAGGAGGTAGTAGGTGAGGAGGATAGCCACGCCGAACTGGGCCATCAGGATAGGCAGGTTCCCCGCGATCCAGTCTGCCAGGCCGGTAAGGACCCTTGATAGCCTGGGCAGCACCTCCGGTACAAGCCATGCCGCAGGGGCTGCGAGGATCGGAGCTATCTGGTCTTCGGCGAAGGCGATGAGATCTCTGAGGTGGGGGGCCACAAACTCCGGAGCCTGATCTTCCGCATAGGCGGCGGTCCACTCGAAGAAGTTTCCGGCGGTCCTCTCCGCCAGCATGCTGGCGGTCTCGTCCCATGAGTCCCGGGAGGCGTATAGGTAGGAGACCTCCGTCGCCAGGGCGTTGATGACGCTCAGGACGAAGACGAGGAATATGAGAAAGACTATGGATATCGAGAGGAGGGCGGAGATTCGTTTTCTCCCGGTCAGATTCAATAAGCGGAGATAGAAGGGGTAGAGGATGTAGGCGAGAAAGAAGCTCAAGAGTACCGTCGTTATGAAGTTCTGGGTTACGTATACGACCCCGGCCAACGCCACAGCCAGGATCGCGGTAGCCATCCATAGAAACCGGCTCTTTGGGTCCATGCTCTGCATTAATTGTCGGACTGTCAATATATAGACCTTTCTAGATCTTTAACCTCGGAAGCAAGGGGCTCCATAATCTAGCCATGGCAGGAGCTTCTGGTCTTTGGCCAACAGCCCCGGCCGATCCTCACCCCAGCTCGAAGGTCGTCAACCCGAAGATCTTACCGAGGGGCAGCCCCGGATCGCCCCCGGTGTACATCCGGGCGGTCTCGAAGGTCTCGGCCATCCCGTGCCGGGCTGCGAGGCTCAGGGCCGAAGAGTTCGGCTCCGGGACGTCGAGATAGATGGGGGCTCCCCGATCCGCCCGACCGGCCAGGGCGGAGAAGAGGGATTCTGCGACCCGTCCTTCCTCCGCGAATAGTGGCCCTATCTTGAAGCCGTTCCGGCACCGCCGGAGGAGGCCGTACCCCTCGATCTCACCATCACCGATAAAAGCGAAGCATGAGGAGCTCTCCTGGGCGATCCAGCTCTTTAAGAACCGGCCTCTCTGGGCAGGGAAGTGGCGCCTATCGTAGCTGAGAAGATCCTCGAAGGGGAGTTCGGCGAGCTCCACCACGCCGGGATCGGACCTATCGTCGCCCGTCCCCGTCCCCTGAAACCGGATCGACCGGTGGATGAGCCGAAATCCGGACTTCTTGTATTTCTCCTGCTCCTCGACGACGCCGTCGAGCCCCACATTCCTCCCGCGGAGATGGTTCATACCCTTCTGCCAGAGCCTCATCCCAAAACCCCGGCCTCGATACTCTCTCTTGACTATGTAGAGGCCTAGAAAGCCAAAGGCTTCACCGTAAGATACCGCCGATATGCATCCGACGGGCTCGTCGTCGAGGAGGCCGACGAAGAACCCCTCAGGATCTGCTGAAAAGAAGCATTCGGCGTCATGGAGACCGGGGTTCCACCCCTCCTCCGCCGCCCAGTCGACGGCCAGCTCCACTTCGTCCCGGCCCATCCTCCGGATGGTATAACCATCGCCCATAATCTCCCGTCGTCTCATCAAAATGGATCATAAATGGATCATATTTATAGTCAGGGATCATAAAGGATCATCCATGGAGGGGCCTTTGCCTCCTGCGGACGAACCTCGCCACCTCTTCGGATCCGGGTCTATCGAAGATCTCTTCTACAGTCCCCATGCCCGCCACCTCCCCCCCCATCAGGACGGCGACCCTGTCAGCGAGCTCCCTCGCCTGGTCGAGGTCGTGGGTAGCCATCACCACCGTAATCCCTCCATCCCTGACCCTGCTTATTAGGTCCTCTATCGCCTCCGCCGTCCTGGGGTCGAGGTTGGCCGTGGCCTCGTCCAGGAGGAGGAGATCGGGTTCGGTGACCAGGGCCCTCGCCAGGGCAACCCTCTGGGCCTCCCCGCCGGAGAGGCTGGAGGGCCTTCGGTTCTCGTATCCTGCGAGGCCTACCTCCCGGAGGGCGCCAGCGACCTTCCCTGCGATCTCGGTCCCGGAGACCCCCCTCACCCGCAGGCCGTAAGAGACGTTCTTCTCGACGGTGGTGTTGAAGAGGGAGGGCTTCTGGAAGACCATCGCCATCCTCCTTCTTGCAAGAAACCTGGCCCTCTCCCCAGCCGATACGTCGGCGCCGTCGAATAGGAGCTTACCCCCCTGGAGGGGGTCGAGGAGGTTGAGGATCCGCAGGAGGGTCGTCTTTCCCGACCCCGTGGGGCCGATGATGGCGAGGGCCTCCCCCGCCTTCGCCTCCAGAGATACCCCCTTCAGAACCTCCCTTCCTCCCCGGATCGCCCGGACCCCCCTCGCCTCGATCATGTCCACCACCTCCCCTGGACCCGGTTGACCAGGAGGTTTACGATGAGGGATATGGATACGAGGATGATCCCCAGGGCCATGGAGAACTCGATATCACCCCGGGAGGTCTCCAGCGCTATCGCCGTCGTCAGGACCCTGGTGTAACCCTGGATGTTTCCCCCGATCATCATCGCCACCCCCACCTCGGAGAGGGCTCTTCCGAACCCCAGGAGGACCGCTGCCATCATGGCCGCCCTCGCCTCTACCATGATGGTGAAGATCGCCTGGCGCTTCGAGGCCCCCAGGGATATCGCCGAGTCGCGGACCTGATCTGTGATGCCGCTCAAGGCGGCGATGGTGAGCCCCGTCATGATGGGGACGATTAGGATCGTCTGGCCGACGACCATGCCGCCGGGGGTGAAGAGGAGGCCGAACCCCCCCAAGGGGCCGGACCGAGATAAGAGGAGGAAGACGAGGAGGCCGACGGTGACCGTCGGCAGGCTGTAGAGGGTCTGGATGATGTTGATGATGGCCCGTTTTCCCCAAAAATTATGAAAATGGAGGAGACCCCCCGCGGGGACGGCGATGGTGGTGGCGATGGCCGTGGAGGCGACGGCGATGAGAAGGGACCGGACCGTTATCTCCACTACGGCAGGGTCGAGGGTCAGGATCAGCTCCATCGCCCTTACAAATCCCGCCCCGATCTCATCCAAAGGTTTCACCAATCATTTGGCTGAACCGCCCTTTGGCCTTCTCGGCACCAGAGATAACCCTTACGCCGCCGCGAGACTGCAAGCTCCTTCAGCCAGAGGCATGGCGCACTCGTCCCCGGAGCAGCCTATCAGATCACAGTCGCCTCTTGCGGCCTTGAATAGGGGCTTGCCTATGGTATCCGTCCCATACTCGGCTATCAGGTCCTGCCCCACCTCGGAGACCAGGAGGTTGACGAACTTCACCGCCATCTCGCAGTTCACCGCAGGATGGACGGCGGGGCTGACCGGAATCGCCGCGTAGACGTTGAGAAGGGTCTCGTCCTCCTCGATCAGGGGAACGAGGGCGAGGTCGCCCCGGAAGGCCTCAAAGGTGGAGGTGTCGCAGAGGGTGTATCCCGCAAGCTCGCTCGCCATCAACAGGGTCGGTCCCATCCCCTTGCCGGCATCGACGTACCAGCGGCCGGAGGATCTCACCTCTTCATAGTCGAGGCCAGCAGCCTTCCAGAGGAGCTTCTCCCTGGCGTGGGTGCCGGAGTCATCCCCCCGGGAGACGAACCTGACGAGGCCCGGGCTCTCCATCCCCTGTTCCATGATCGTCTTCATCGCCTCAGGGGCTTTCATCCCGGCTATCCCGGCTGGGTCGTCCTTGGGGCCTACGATGATGAAGTAGTTGTAGGCGAAGCAGCTCCTGGAGAGGCCGTGCCCCTCGTCGATGAAATTCCTCTCCCTGACCACATCGTGGACGAGGATCAGGTCGACGTCACCTCTCACGCCGTACTGGATCGCTATCCCCGTCCCTCCAGAGACGGTGTGGACGTCGACGTTGTACATCTCCTCGAAGATCTTCTCCATCTCCTCCAGAAGGCCGGTGTCGTAGAGGCTGGTGGTCGTAGAGATTTTAAGTCGCTCCTTCTGGCCGGCTCCGGCACCACTCTCTGCCGCCGCAGCGGTGCAGAGGAGGGCCAGGATGAGGGCCAGGGCAGATATTTGGAGAACCTTTCCCTTCATGATGATCGAGGTGTTTAGTTGAATCGGTTACTATAAAAAACTATGTTAGTACATATGGGTCGGGTGGTGAGGATGGCGATCGATATGGATCAGGATCCTGTTGAGATCTGAACGGAGGGATACAGGATGGTGAGGATGAGGAGGAGAGGATGTCAGATCCCTGGGGATAAGCTTTAGTGGCATCCTAGACCATCTCTTCGTTGAGAGCTCTTCTGGGGTTGTGATATCGTCAACTACCCGCCAATGAATTAGCGGGCATGATGCTCGCCAGTATTGGGGGCTTGCGGCTCCGCAAAAAATCGGGCCACGATGGGCAGGTTGACAGCCCACCCTTGCAGCTATGTTCCGAGCTGCGACGGTGTCAGCAGGGCCAGAGAAACCACAGCAGACACAGGCAAACTGATCCCGAGTAGGTCGGTTTGACCGGGATATATGATGACAAACGGAGCATTCCTGGGACGTATAGGCAGGGTCGATGTAGAC
>CP086218.1:1891173-1899778 GCA_020844795.1 Methanothrix sp.
AAGAGCCTCTTTTGGGGTTATTGGAAAAGGCGTTCCGGTCTTCACGGAGTTGATGAAGGTTTTCAGCTCTTCTTTAAGGGGTTCGACCTTGTTCACCTGGACCTTCTCAATTATATTCTCCTGGGAGTATCTCGCGTTCTCCACCTCATATTTTGCCGGCTTTCTATATATGTAAACTTCCTGGTTCATGAAGTCGCCGTCGATGGTGAAGTCGTCTTCTTCAACGTGGATGGTTCTTATCTTCCTGCAGGCGATCCTGCTCGCAGACAAAGAGACGACACAGCCTCCAAACTTGGTCACGATCTTCCGCAGGTCGTCATCTCCGAGGGAGTAGAGGTCAGAGCTTTCTTTGCCGCTGAAGAGGTAGTTCCAGACGATGTCTATGTCGTGGATCATCAGATCCACCACCACGCCCGCATCGATTATCCTCGACGAGGCGGGGTTGTGCCTTCTTATATCTATATATCTGGGATTTTTTATCAGCCGCTTAACCTCTCCGATCATCGGATTGAACCTCTCGATATGTCCCACTCCCACCACCAGGTCATCGGGTATGATCTCCAGAAGCCTCTCTGCCTCTTTCGAACTGGAGGCGATGGGCTTTTCAATCAGACAGCTGACATGATTCTCTATAGCCTCCCTGGTGACGTCGAAATGGTATTTTGTGGGAACGCATATGCTCACAGCATCGACATCATTGAGCAGCGACCCGATCGATTTGGAGGGGACGGCGCCGAAGGCCTCTTCCATCTTTCCTGCCGCCTTCTCGTCGGGGTCGTATACGTAGACCTCTTCGGCGTCCCTCATCTCGGAATATATGCGGACGTGGTTACGTCCCATGTTTCCTGTGCCAATTACTCCAATATCCATGCCGTCCTCTCCATATAGCCTTCACTGAGTCGATGAACGGTCCGTGACCTCCTAAAGGCCCGGTGCTATCACCACAGACGGAGCCGTCGAAGCAAGAGATCGCTTCTTCTCATCGAGAATTTGAATGGAGGCTTCGCGCAGGATTTCCTGCGACGGTCGCCCCATCTCCTACATCTTTTGTGACCACCGACCCGGCACCGACGATGGCGCCCTCGCCGACGACGACCCCCGGCAGTATCGTCGCGTTAGCCCCGATCCTGGCACCCCTCTTGATCCTGGGGCCTATCAGCTCCGCCCCCCGGACCATGTACCTGTCATTGGAGGTGACAGAGCAGGGGCCCATGAAGACGTCGTCTTCGATGATGGTGTTGGTGGTGATGTAGACGTTCGTCTGGACGCTGACTCTGTCTCCAATTTCGCAGTTTCCGTCGACGACGGAGTTGGTGCCGATGAGGACGTGGTCTCCGATGGCGGTATTCTCTCGGATCAGGACGTGGTGGCCGGTCCGAAACCCCTTCCCGATCCTGACGGAGGGGTATATCACGGTTCCGCTTCTTATCGTCGCTTCGTCTCCGATGACCGTCAGCCCACCTTCACCGCCGATGACTACACCACCCTGGACGACGGATCCCCGTCCGAGGTGGACTTCTCCTAGATAGAGGGGCTCATTCATAGCCGTTCACCATCTGGACCACCACATTTCGCTCCTCTTCGGTGAGGCCTGGGTGGACCGGGATCGATACCACCCTGCGGCTCGCCTCCTCGGTGTTAGGTAGGACCAGCTCGCCATAATCCTTCAAAAAGGGCTGTTTATGGGCTGGGACGGGGTAGTGGATCCCGTAGCCGACGCCGTTCTCTTCGAGGTGCTTGAGGAACTCCTCTCGCCCTTCGACCTCGATGGTGTACTGGTGGTATACGTGCTTTCTCCCTTCAGGGACGAAGGGCGTCTTTACATCCAGGTTCTTGTCGTAATGCGCGGCGTTCTCCCTCCGTCTGGCGTTGAACTCGTCGAGGTGTTTTAGCTGGGATAGGCCGATGGCGGCGGCGATGTTCGTCATCCGGTAGTTGTAGCCGAGGGTCTCGTGGACGTACCTTCTGCTCTGGCCGTGGTTTCTGAATATCCGGGCCCTCTCTGCCACCTCGGGGTCTGATGTGGTGATCATCCCCCCCTCGCCGGTCGTCATGTTCTTGGTGGGGTAGAAGCTGAAGACGCCGGCGTCTCCGATCGACCCAGCCTTCTGGTCGTGGTATTCGGCCCCGTGGGCCTGGCATGCGTCCTCTACCACCTTCAGTCCCTTATCCCGGGCGATCTCCATGATCGGCCCCATATCGCAGGGAAGGCCGTAGAGGTGGACCACGACGATCGCCGTAGTCTTCTCCGTCACCTTCTCCGCGATGAGGTCTGGGTCGATGTTGTAAGTCTGCGGATCTATGTCGCAGAAGACCGGCCGCGCCCTCTGCATCATGATGCTCGTCGCCGTCGCGACGAAGGTGAAGGGGGTCGTTATAACCTCGTCGCCTTCGCTTACGCCTAAGGAAGCGAGGGCGGCGTGGAGGGCGGAGGTCCCGTTGTTCGTCGCGATCCCGTGGGATGTGTTCACGTACCCGGCGAACTTCTCTTCAAACCTGGCCACCACGTCTCCCTGGGCGAGGATGCCACTATCGAAAACCGCTCTGATCTCTTCTATCTCCTCGCCGGAAAGTATCGGCTTTGCTACGGGAATCATCAAATCTACCTCAACGGCCAAATCCCTGCCATCGCATCCCTCTGCGTTACATGTGGGGAGTGGGAGTTTATCTGGCTGTTCTGAATCTACATTCACGGCAAAGATCGCCGGGAAGATTATACTCTTTTCCCTGAGGGCGGTGGGAGGTCGGCTGTTGATCGGCTTAAGGTTTGGTCGATAATCGAAATGACTTTGCCTCCGACTGCAAAGGCTGCATGTTGGATCCAAGGACCTTTGCGCTGTCATATCCTTCTGAGAAATCATAACGACATAATGGCATCATGGACTGTAATGGCTCGGGTTTTCCATGTATGTTGAGATCTCATTTTAAATAACCCTTTTGACATATTTACTCTTATCTGTGGGCAATTTATCAGAAGCTCGATTTTCCTTTCAATATCATCGACGTCATAATCTACATACATTATGCTGCCATCTTTTCCAATTTCAAGTAATGATTCACATTTAGTGCATAAAATTGGTTTTCCAGTTCCGATATATTCAAAGAGTTTTGTAGGCGATACAAATTTCATGTATTCTTCATCTGGATTATAAGGCATCACAAAAAGGTCGATGGAATGAAGTGCATCTGGTAGATCGATCCTTGGAACCAACTTCCTAATAATAAAATCGCTTTCTTCGATCAATTCTCTAGTTCGATTTTGAAGTCCAAATTCGTAAGGTCCAAATAAATATAAATTTAAATATTCATATTTCTTATGCAAGTTTGCGCAGGCTTTGACTAATAGATCGACTCCTCTATTTTTACCTAAACCACCAATATAACAGACATTGAATCTGCCGGACACATATTCATATAAATCTGGAAATTTCTCGATTAACTCATCTTCAAAGGCGTTAGGAACAGGAACTATAAGTTTATCTGATAAATTATATATATTTCGAATATAATTCCTCATCTGTCCATTCAAAGGCAATAATAATGTAGAATTTCTGAGGGAATAATCTTCTATTCTACTATTAATTGCAGATATTCCGTTAGAAATTGCAGTTGCTTGTTCAATGGTATCATGAATATCCAATATTATTGAAAATTTAAATAGTTTACAAAACTTAAATACAAGTCTATTCTGAATGGTCGTGATGGAATGAGGATAAGCAAAATAAACCAAAGGTTTAATTTTTATCAATATAAATATAGACTTTGCGAGAACTATCGTTTTCACAATATTATTATAAATTACGCTAAAAAAGTTTATATATGTTCTAAGCAACTCATTGCGAGGTTCTCCGTGAGCCAAACATTGCGAAAACTGTTTAAATTGTATCGATATAATTTCTATATCGTCTAATTTATTCATTTCTGTTAGCAGTTGATTAATTCTGGTATATGTGGGCGAGGTGTTTGTGCCAAAATTTTCTAAAATATGTCCATTAATTACAGCAAAAATTTTCTTCATTTAATCCACTCTCAGTAGTTTTAATAACTCAGTTTCTCGTCTCTCGATACAAAATTTATCCATGACTCTCTCCCTAGATCTTTTTCTTAAATTTTCTGATGAAGTGATCGCTTTTCTAGTAGCCTCTGCTGTCGCCTCTGGATCGCCATATGGAACGTAGAACCCTGTATCTCCAACAACTTCGGGAAGGGCTCCTCTGTCTGTCACTACAGGAATGCACTCACAAGACATCGCCTCTGCTAACGCCATACCAAAGGACTCACGATAAGAGAGCTGGCAATATACCTTAGCTTCTTGATACCATTTAATTAGCTCATCTCGAGATAAGTGTCCGAGTAACTTCACATTCTTTGACGGATCAAGGGCTTCTAAAGTAGCCATATCGATCTCAGATAGTCCCAAAACTGCAAACTCAAGTTCGGGATTTTTTATGGCGGCTGTAACAAACGTATCTAACCCCTTCAATTTTATCACGCTACCCCATCCTGATGCAACAGTTATAATTAAATTACGTTTTTTACCGCTTGGTCTAAATTTATCAGTATCTACACTATTGTATATAACTGCTATATTTTTTGGCTTTATGACATGTAACGACTCTCCTTTAGTAAAATCAGACACTGGTAAGACCAGGTCTGCATGTCTTAGCACAAATTCTGTGAACTTTCGTTTATGCCACATCTGTGTGAGCTGGCCGTAGTTGATTTCAGGAGCATATGCAACCTCGTAGCCTCCTATGACAACCACAGATTTCTTCCTGAGTGACTTAGAGAATAGTACTGCTAGAAATGCATGTCCCGCAGCAAACCAAGAAAATGAGACGTCTGATCGCCAAACGGCCCTCATCATTCCGAAGGCATCTCGCGGTCTCCTATAATTGAACTTTTCAACGCTAAAATATTTTGATAATATTTTATAATCTCTTCTTATAAACGAGGCGTCGGGTGAATAGCATATAAAAGCCACTCTGATTTTTGGGCGTGTTCCATTAGCACTTTTTACCATCTTATCTACCATTTAAATGACGCCTTTGAGTTCTATAAATCAACGTTTCTACTTCAATAGTTCACTCAAATATAACCTTTTTGGCCCTAAAAATCGGAAAAGATCTGATGGGAAAAAGGGCTCTAAAGTAATGGAGTAATTCTCTAGGGCGAGAAGAGTCCTTTGAAGAATTGGAGCTCTTCTCTAGTCATTCCTCTCAAGATCAATAGAGCTCCCAGATAGATAATGGCACTGACCCCCACCACGATGATCACGCTCGATAATCCTTCCGGTTTCCAAATGACAATTGCAAGAGACATCACCGCCGATGCGAATACGCTTTTAAATAAGAATCCGAGATCGAGGTCGAACTTGAGATATCTGAAGGAATAGATGGTTCCAACTGCGAAGATGAAGATAAAAGCCAAAAGGGTCGCGGTTGCAGCGCCAACTATTCCGATTAATGGGATTAAACCCAGATTCATCGAGAGGTTCAACACGGCAGCTACGGTATATAGAGATCCCATTATGGCGGTCTTCTTCTCCAGTATTATTATATGGGTTATTATTACGGAGGCTCCAAAGAAGACCGTTCCGAAGGCGACGAGGGGCGTGATGAGGTACCCCTCCTTGGCGATCTCCGGCGTAGAAAGGATGGTTAGGAGCGGTTTTGATAGGAGAGAGAGGCCGAAGGCAGAGGGTATCGCCAATAACAAAAAATATTTTAATGAATACTTAAGAAAGGCCCCGGCTGTAGCTTTGTCATTTGAGTCGTAATACCTGGATAGCGTCGCGGGCAGTATCAATCCGAGGGGGGCCATAAACATGCTTATCATATACCCCAATGTATACCCTGGCGAATAATATCCGACAAATGCCGTCCCCATCAATATTCCGATGATGTATCTGTCGCTCGAATTTATCAGCCAGCTCGAAAGGCTCCCCGGGACTGTGGGGAGGCCAAAGGCCAAGTATTCTCTGGCATTCGCGAACCTGGGCATTTTGACCCCTATCTCTGCGACGATGGGAACGGCCATGATGATGAACATTGAGATCCGGGTTATTAAAATGCCGATGGCAACTCCTGTGATCCCGTATCCTGAAAGGACGAAATAGGCGATGAGAATTATATTTAAAATTGTTTGCAAAAATATGAATGATGAATAACGCTTCATATGTTGAAATGTTCTAAAATAATTATATTGTAAGCTGTTGAGGCATTCTATGAAGATTATGATGGATAAGATCTTTACAACGGTTTGATCGTCGTCGAAGAGGATCGAAGCGATGAGGTCAGAGAATGAGAACAGCGCCACGAAGGCGATGGCGCCCATGAACAATACGATAATATATATAGAATAAAAACCCTCCCGGACCGTCTCTCGATCTTTCTCCCCTGCTAAAAATCTGACCATGGTGTATGGGAGACCCAGAAGGACGATGGATGGTATCAACCCGATGGTAACGATAATCTGTGCATAAACTCCGTATTCTTCGACGGGAAGGTTCTTGGTCAGGATCGGCAGGAGTATGACTCCGCTGAGGCTGACGAGGAGGTTTGTCACGCCTATGAGCCCTATCCTCTGCGCGAAGAGCCTGTACTCGCTCAATGCCATCGCACCTTTGATCCACTTGAAAAAACGGCTACGTTAACTATTATGACTAAATTTTAATACAATTTGACATTCCTTCGTCAGGTTACCTTATCGTACACCTCTCTTATCGTTTCCTGGTTCATCTCCCAGATCCTGAAGTCCTCTTTATTAAGCGCCTCTGGCCTCCTCTGGAGATTTACCCTTATCGCCTCTTCGAGCTGGTTGCTTTTTACCACGACCAGGTTCTTCCTCTCTTCCTCTTTCGTTACCCCTGAGGCTACCACCAGCTTTCCGAGGTTCAGGTACTCGTTGAGCTTCCAGACGCTCTTATCGGTAGCGTAAGGCGTTAATATGGTTTCGTTCATGGGAATAAGGCACAACTTAGCCCTTCTTATCAATCTAGCTACTTCATCGTGAGGCTGCCACCCAAGAAGCTTTGCTTGCTTATGCTTTCTTCGCAGATGCCATCTTGCGAACGGTCCATCTCCGACGATCCATATCTCCTCATCGGGAAAATTCTGCACAATATTCATAAGATTTTTTACTCCTTCCTGCTGGCTGATCCTCCCCACAAATATCATCGCTTCATCGCTTGAATTGATATTCTCACCTTTTTTGATGAAGCTTCTTTTGGGGTAATTGGGAATTACATGGATATCCTCCTCTTCGGCACCTATGTAGGATCTCACCTTCTTCCCCATGGGCGTGTTGACCGTCGTGATGGCATCAGCGCTTGCCGCCAGCTTCTTTTCATATCGCTCCCCAAAAGCCCTTCCTGCAGCTGCGAAGGTCATCTGCATCTCAACCCCCCATGGAGACCTGTAGTCGTAGATGAGTTTATCGAAGTGCGAACCCCTCAATTTTGGAATGTTTCGGTAAATGACGTCGGGAACGTTGAAGACGTGAACCACCTCCGGCCTCTCGCTCTCGATGGCTTTTTCCGCCTTCCTGGCGATCTTCTCCCAGTTTATGGTGTTGAAGGTGGGAACTACCACCTCATATCCCAGCTCCTCCAGGGTCCCTCGAAACATCTGTAATCTGGTGGTTTTTTCAGGCTGGTTGGCCAATAGCATTATCTTCATGCGATACGCCTCAAAACGTTTTCATATTCAGTGGCGATGGCCCTCCAATCGAACCTCTCGGCAACCTCCCGATGCCTCCTCTCCTCTCTTGGTCTCCTGAGGATCTCCTCAACCCCTTCTATGAAGCTCTCCTTATCGTCGTAGTAGACGAGCTCGTCTCCAAGAACCCTTACGAGAGACGTCATCCTGCTGGATAAGACCGGCCTTCCACAGGAGAGGTAATTGAACACCTTGCCGCCGATGGTTATATCGTTCTTCTTCATTTTCTTCAGCGGATTCAATCCGATATCCATCGCGGAGATGTATCTTCCAAGCTCCGAGTATTTGACGGCTCCGGTAAAGACGATCTTGTCAGCGACATCGAGATCCTCCGCCATCCTTCTGATCATATCCCCGTAATCGGTGAACAATCCCGGCCCGACGACGAGCAGTTTTACGTCCAAGCTTGGGAGCGCCTCGACGACGGTCTCCAGATCCACCCAGTGCTCCAGGGAACCCACGTATCCGAGAAGATCGCCTTCGAGACCAAGACCCCTTTTCGCCTCCTCACCAGGGATGGACCTCAGCAGGCCGGTGTCGACGCCATTTGGGATCACTGCGACCTCTTCGACTCCGATCCCCTTCAAGAAGCCTTTCAGCTCTTCGGTAACCGTTATCACGGAGTCCGCCTTCCTGAGGTTGTACCTGGTCATCATCCCTACCCCGGATTTGACCAGCTTCCCGAATGCTGAATCGGGATAATATATAGCCGCCGACTCTTCGAGATGGTCGAGATAATCGAAGACGATGGGGACCTTCAAAAGGTTTGCCATGAGGGAGGGGAGGATATTCGCTGAAACCACCAGGTCGATCTCCTCTCTTTTGACGGTCTCTCTCATCTTCAAAAGGTGCTGGGGGGAGTTTAAGATATAATATAGTGACGGGTC
>CP086218.1:1899878-1908708 GCA_020844795.1 Methanothrix sp.
AATAAAAGGAGGGAGGAGCAAAAGTCGCTGTAGGAGGTAGAGGGAGAGAATAGCTCACGACTTTTGCTATACCCTACTACGTCATTTGTCGAATATATACCTTTCGGTCCATTACATTATAAGCTGGCCGGCGCCACCGCCTCCTTTGATGGCTTCTCCACCCGGAAGTCGATGACGATGTTGTACCGGTGCGGCGCGTAGCTCCTGACGACCCCGCGGCTGATGATCTCGACTTCGACGCCTGAGGCCCTCGCCGCCTCTTCGACGAAGGCCGTATCCCGGCCGAAGAGATCGTCCTCGGGGGCGATGGCGTAGTAGTGGACGACACCGCCTTTTTTAGCGATCCGTATCGCGACGCCCAGGAAGTCGTGGCCGGTGTGGGGGAGGTTCATGATGATCCTGTCGGCGCAGTTCTTGTACTCCTCTGCCAGATCTGCGGCATCGGCCTCCAGGATGACGATATCTTCGATCCGGTTGAGGGCTGCGTTCTCCCGCAGGAGCCTCACAGCATCGGGGTTCTTGTCGACGGCGACGACCCTTGCCCCTCGCTTCGCCATCAGGAGGGCGAAGGGGCCGACCCCGGCGAAGATGTCGAAGGCTGCCTCCCCAGGCTTCACCAGATTCGCGATCCTGAGCCTTTCTGTCCCGAGGCGGGGGGTGAAGTAGGCCCTCTCCAGGTCGACTCGATACCTCAGGCCGTGCTCTCGGTGGACGGTCGCCGTCCTGGCCTCCCCGGCGACGGTACAGAACCGCCGGGTCCGAAACTCCCCTTCCACCGCCGACAGGGGTGATATCACCGCGTGGACGTTCCTGTGGACCGCCATTATGGCGGCGGCCGCCTCCTCATCCGGGTCCTCCAGGACGGCCACGTCTCCCACCACCTCGAAGGACGGTTTGCGACCGAGGAGGGCCTCCACCGTCTCCTTAGGAGGCTCGTCATCGAAAACCGTGAGGACGACCTCGAACTCTCCTATCTTGGCAAGCTCCTCATCAGCTCCGGCGGAGAGCTCCAGGATGGGTAGGTATAGATCCTCGCCCTCTGACCGGATCTTCCTGGACCGGTCGAAGGCGCCGATCTCGACGAGCCTCCGCCGGAAGATCTCCCCCCGGCTCTTATCGACCTTCAGCCCCCGGGCCTTCGCCGTATCGGAGATGACCTCACCCCCGGACGTCTCTGGACCCTCGTCCCCGACGCCTCCATCTGCTCCCCTTTGATGGCGGCGTATATCTCTTCCTGACTCGGCCTGAGGGTCTTGACGTACCTTCCTCCGGCCTCTATGGCTATCTTTCTGGCGAGATCCGAGCCTGCGGCGCCGACGTCCACCACCAGGAGATGGAGCCCCGACCGGGCGATTTCGCTGGCGATCTCCTCCACCTCCAGGCAAGGGTCTGTGACCAGATCGATGGGGACGTTGGCTGTCCCGTCGGTGATCAGGACCAGGATGGGAGTGGCGGAGGGGTCCTTCTCCTGCTCCTGGGCGAGGAGGGCGGAGCCTTTCAACAGGCCGCTGGCGAGAGGAGTCGTCCCCGCGTACTCGATATCATCCAGATGCCTCCTCGCCGTCTCCACCGAAGGGGTGAAGGGGAGGACGACCTTCGCCTCCCTCCCCGAGCAGGAGACGAGGGCCACCCGGTCCCTTCTCTGGTAGGCGTCTTTCAGGAGCTCCATCACCACCTTCTCGGCGACCGACCCCCACTCCTCCATGGAGAAGCTGGAGTCGAGGACGATCCCGACGAGGGTCGAGGCCTTCCGGCGCCTCACCTTCTCCCGGAGGTCCTCCTCCCTTATGACGACCCCTCCGCTGCCGATGCCGCCGGGACGGGCCAGGGCCGCCCTGATGGTGGGGGCGAGGGCGATGTCGTCGGTCTTTCCCCGGGGTATCCGGGCCCGGACGTACCTTCCCCTCTTTCCTGCGGCTAGGACCTCCGCCCTCCTCCCCGAGGCCGCCGACTTTGAGCAGGTCCTGACCAGAGTCTTCGCGAACTGGTTGAGGATCTCAGGGAGGTCGCAGGAGCCTCCTTCAGCGGATCGACGTCCCAGGAGGGCGAGGCTTTCAAGGGAAGAAAAATCCATCTCGATTAGGCTCTCGTCCCCGAGGACGAAGACGGATGATATCTCTTCCTTTCTGATGGAGTCCGCCTTCGAGGAGAGGATGGAGCTGATCTTCCAGGCGTCCTCAGCGGTGATCATCCCCGCCGTCTCCCTTGGGATCCTGATCCCCATAACCGGAGATCCTGCAAAGAAGACCTTGCAGCCGTAATTCCTATCCAGGTTTCTCCTCAGGATCGCCGCCATCTCCTGGGCCGGGGGGTGGGCAGGGTCGAAACCCAACGGGACCATCAGGCCACCATTGATCGGAGCCTCTCGGGGCTGAACTCGCCGTCGTCGAAGGGGGTCTTCCTCATCCGGTGGGGCAGGACCATCTCCGCCGAGGCGACGATATCGGCGGCCTCGACCCTTCCCCTCCCCTCGAAGGCGGCGTTGGTCCTGGCGGCCCGCTCGATCATGATGTCGGCGCGATGGCCGTCGACCCCGAACTCCACGGAGATCCTGGCTATCTTGAGCAGCTCCCCCCTCCCGCAGCTGACCTTTGCCAGCGCCTTCTTCGCGGCGATGATCCTGGTGGCGAGCCTCCTATTCTCGACCTCGAACTCCTCTCTAAATTTAGCAGGATCGGCGGCGAACCTCTTCCTCCTCTCGATGATCTCGACCCTCTGCTCGATGTCGGAGATCCCCATCACCTCCACCTGGAGGGCGATCCTGTCCAGAAGCTGGGGGCGAAGCTCCCCCTCCTCGGGGTTCATCGACCCGACGATGATGAAGCTCGCCGGGTGGCTCGCGCTCACCCCCTCCCTCTCGACGGTGTTCATCCCCATGGCGGCGGCGTCGAGGAGGGCGTCGACGACGTAGTCGTCGAGGAGGTTAATCTCGTCGACGTAGAGGATCCCCCGGTTTGCCTCCGCCAGGACCCCGGCCTCGAAGGCCCTCTCTTTGCCCCGGAGAGCCCGCTCCATATCCAAGGACCCCACCACCCGGTCCTCCGTCGCTCCCACCGGCAGGTCGACGACCCTCATCGCCCTCACCTCCGTCGGGAGGACACCGCTCTTAAGCCGCTCGTCGCACTCCCAGCAGAGGCTCTCCCCGTCCCCGGGATCGCAGCCGAACCTGCAACCAGAAACCACCTCGATCCCGGGGAGGATCTCGGCGAGGCCGCGGACGGCCGTCGACTTCGCCGTCCCCTTCTGCCCCCTGATCAGGACCCCCCCGATGGAGGGGTTGATGGCGTTGAGGATCAGAGCCCGCTTCATCTTCTCCTGGCCGACGATGGCGGCGAAGGGGTAGAGGAGCCGCTTCGACCGCGAGGAGGTGAGGCCGAAGGATCCCCCCCTTCCTTCCGACGGCCCTTCCGCCCCATCCTCTCCCCTCTCCCTACCTGTTCCAGTCCCGGAACCGTCTTCGTCCGGGCCGGACGGGGCTCTCCTCCTGGATTTATACGTACCTGCCTCCGGAGCGATCTCGTCGGAGGATCTCCGTCCGCTTCTTTCCCTTATGACGCCGGTTATCCGCAAAATTGCCACCTCAAGAGTACCTGAGCATTATAGCCGAGAGGAGGGTCACTATGAGCAGAGATAGACCGAGAAAGTAGAGGCCGAAGAGGGGGTTGAGGTTCGGCCTCCTCTTCTTGGTCGATATGTGGTTGAGGTAGACCAGGGATATGCTCATGGTCAGAAGAAATATGATCGCCGATACCAGGATCACCGACCCCGCCACGATGACGTACTGCGCCGTCCAGGTGTAGGAGGTGGCGTATAATAGATCTAGAAAGAAGTCCTTCCCGTTCCTCTCGTAGGCGGAGGTGATCCAGAGCATGGTGTAGGCTATCTCCGCCGCCCCGATCACCGCCGAGGTTACGGCGATCCCGAGGAGGGTGAAGATCGAGCCAATATCCGAAACCGATACGTCTATCTCCCATTCCCTCTCCAAATAAGTTCACCGGGGATGGATACGTCCTGGTGGATTAAAAGGGTTTAGATCGTCCGCCATATCCGTCTCCTATCTTTCTTTGGGGGTGGGTTTGCTGCTGCTATATTTACGTCAGCTGCTACCATCAGAACGTTATCTGAGGGGGTTTGCTTTCAAGGGCGCTGCTGAGGATCCATCTCGCCCCATCGAAGGGCCAAAAGCGTCAAATATAATACTGTATCAATTTACAACGTGTTAGCGATCAGGATAGCCTTAAATCGAGCGAAGCCCATCACCGGCTAAGGTGTGAGACGTGAAAGAGATTCAGCTCAAGGTGGCGAAGGCCTACCCCAACGACTCGGCCCGGGGGATCGCCCGCCTCGACCCCAACGCCCTCCTGACCTTACGCCTCTCCCCAGGGGACATCATCGAGATCGAGGGAAGGAGGACCTCGGCAGCCAAGGTCTGGCGCGCCGACAGGCAGGACTGGAGCCAGGACTATATAAGAATCGACGGTTTCATTCGCCACAACGTCGGGGTGAGCATAGGAGACCGGGTGAAGATAAGAAAGGCGACGGAAGCGGATGCGGTGAAGGTCGTCCTCTCACCCCCCTCCGGGGCTCACACCTACTACGGGGAGGACGCCGCCGAGCAGATCAAGAGGCAGACCCTGAAACGGCCGATAGTCCAGGGCGACATCCTCCCGGTGATGTCCGCCTCAGGCCACCCCTTCATAGGGAGGATGGAGGCGGTCCCCCTGGTGGTGGCGGAGACCGACCCCGGAGGGGTGGTGGTGATCACCGAGAGGACCGAGGTCTCCTTGCTCGATAGGCCGGCTAAGGGGTTCGGCTCGGTGAAGGGGACGGGGATCACCTATGAGGACGTCGGAGGCCTCCGAAACGAGGTTCAGCGGATAAGGGAGATGATAGAGCTTCCGATGAAGCACCCCGAGGTCTTCACCAGGCTTGGGATAGAGCCCCCCAAGGGCGTCCTCCTCCACGGCTCTCCCGGAACGGGAAAGACCCTCATCGCTAAGGCCGTCGCCAACGAGACGAACGCCAGCTTCTTCTCCATCGCCGGCCCCGAGGTTATGTCCAAGTACTACGGAGAGTCCGAGCAGAGGCTCCGGGATATCTTCGAAGAGGCGAACCGCAGTACCCCGTCGATAATATTCATCGACGAGCTCGACTCCATCGCCCCCAAGAGGGGGGAGGTGACCGGGGAGGTGGAGCGGAGGGTCGTAGCCCAGCTCCTGGCCATGATGGACGGCCTCAAGGAGAGGGGACAGGTGGTGGTGATCGGAGCCACCAACAGGATCGACGCCATCGACCCGGCCCTGAGGAGGCCGGGAAGGTTCGACCGGGAGATCGAGATCGGCGTCCCAGACAGGATCGATCGGAGGGAGATCCTCCAGATCCACGTAAAGAACATGCCGATCGACGGGTCCGTCGACCTCGACGACCTCGCCGACAGGACCAACGGCTTCGTGGGAGCCGATGTATCCGCCCTATGCAAGGAGGCGGCGATGAAGGTCCTCCGAAGGCACCTTCCCGACATCTCCTTCGACGACGACATCCCCCAGGAGGTCCTCGAAGAGATGTCGGTGACAGGCCAGGACTTCGAGAACGCCCTCAAGGAGATCGAGCCCTCCGCCATGAGGGAGGTCCTGGTGGAGATATCCGACGTCGGCTGGCGGGACGTGGGGGGGATAGGCAGCCTCCGCCAAGAGATAATCGAGTCGGTGGAGTGGCCCCTTAAGCGCCCTGCCAAGTTCGAGGAGATGGGGATAAGGCCGCCCCGGGGCGTCCTCCTCTACGGCCCTCCCGGGACGGGAAAGACCCTCATCGCGAGGGCCGTCGCTTCGGAGACGAAGGCGAACTTCATCTCCGTCAAGGGCCCCCAGCTCCTATCGAAGTGGGTCGGCGAGTCGGAGAAGGCGGTGAGGGAGGTCTTCAAGAAGGCCCGCCAGGTCTCTCCCGCCATCATCTTCTTCGACGAGCTCGACGCCATAGC
The DNA here is from genome assembly GCA_020844795.1 of Methanothrix sp. Classification (GTDB taxonomy): domain Archaea; phylum Halobacteriota; class Methanosarcinia; order Methanotrichales; family Methanotrichaceae; genus Methanocrinis. The sequence goes on from CP086218.1 coordinate 1,905,856, forward strand.
CCCCATGAGGGGGATGGAGGAGGGGCACAGGACGAGCGAGCGGGTCGTAAACCAGCTCCTGGCGGAGCTCGACGGCCTGGAGACCCTCAAGGATGTGGTGGTTATCGCGGCGACGAACAGGCCCGACATCATCGACCCCGCTCTCCTCCGGTCCGGGAGGTTCGACCGGCTCCTCTTTGTAGGCCCTCCCGATCGGGCGGGGAGGCTTGAGATCCTCAGGATCCATACCAAGAAGACGCCATGCGGCGACGACGTCAGCCTGGAGGAGCTGGCGGAGCTGACGGAGAGCTACGTGGGGTCGGACCTCGAGTCCCTCTGCCGGGAGGCGGTAATGCTCGCCCTTAGGGAAGACCCCGAGGCAGTAGAGGTGGAGATGAGACACTACCGGGAGGCTCTCAAGAAGGTGAGGCCCAGCTTCGAGGAGAATATGGTGAGGTACTACGAGCGGATCAACGAGAGGTTCCGGGGCGGGGTCAAGGTCGATCCCGCCTCTTATCTGGGGTACCGGTGAGGTGGGTTTATGGCCAGGATATACGCCCGAAGCCTCGCCGGAAAGGAGATCGTGACGATGGGGGGGACGGTCCTGGGGGAGCTTGAGAACATAATCCTCGACCCGGAGACGGGTAGGCTCCTCGACCTTCTGGTGAAGCCCGACTCTGAGTTTGACTTCGCAAGGTACAGGAAAGAGGGAAAGCTGATCCTCGTCCCCTTCTCCTCGGTCTGCGCCCTGAAGGACTACATCGTCGTCGACGAGAAGAGGGCGGATAGATAAAGGAGAAGGCACATCACCGGAGATGGTCGCCATATGAGAGAGGTCGGAGGATGATAAAGCCGATAACCGGCCTCTTCCTCATCTTCTGGGGGATTTTCAAGGCCTTCCAGGGCTGGGTCCTCCTGGACGGCGGCGAGGAGTTCGGAGCAGTTTTGGTGGCGTTAGGGGGCCTGGCGGCCCTGGTCGGTGGCCTTTTTTTGAGAGACTCCCTGAGATGACCGGGAAAACTATAACTCCGACCCCCGCCACTATCCATCGATGGCCTATGACCGGATCTCATATCGTTGTGGTGATCTTATTCATGTCAGCGGTCTTTGGAGCTGGTTGCTTGACTAAAGATGAGGATGCAGGAAAGGATATAGGGGCAGTAGGGGTAGCTGGGGGCAAGAAGGTCCTCCTGGAGACGAACATGGGCGATATCACTATACGGCTTCGAGACGATATGCCTGTAACCGCCGACAACTTCGAGAAGCTGGTCTCTACAGGCTTCTACGACGGCGTCATATTCCACCGGGTCATCGACGGGTTCATGATCCAGGGAGGCGACCCCACGGGAACGGGGCGGGGAGGCCCAGGCTACACCATAAAAGATGAGTTCACCCGTCAGAATAAAAACAGCAGGGGGACGATCTCCATGGCCAACGCCGGCCCCAACACCGGGGCAAGCCAGTTCTTCATAAACCTCGTCGACAACAGCTACCTCGACAGGATGCACCCCGTCTTCGGGGAGGTCGTCGACGGCATGGACGTGGTCGACAGGATAGGGAAGACTAAGACCGGCCCCGGGGACAGGCCCCTCGAAGACGTCGTCATAGTCAGGGCGAGGGTCGTATCCTGAGCCCCCGCCTTTTTTCCCTCCATCCCGCCAGCTGGTGGCTCCAGGACCTTCCAAAAGTCTTAAACACCCTCGGTACGAACTGCTGAGGGCGGATATCCTCGCTGATATGGAGGGGCCGCCAGACCACCGGACGAGTGAGATCGGTGGGTATTTCAAAGATGCTGTTACTGGGATTGATGCGAGGATTAGCTATGAAACTGTCTCTTCCATTCATGCTCGCGATCGCGCTCATCGTCGTCGCCTCCCCGGCTCATGCACAAGAGGTGACGGAGATCTACTCAGACCTCCAATCCTGCGACGTCACCGTAAGGGGGGATGTGGCAGGATCCCTCCTCCAGCTTTCCCTCGCCTCGTCGAAGGAGGGGACGATTCAGACCAGGACCCTGCCCCTCGACGGACCGGGGACCTGGGTCGCTAAATGGGAGACTGCGGCGGCTCCGGAAGGATCTTACAGCGCCTGCGCCAGGTTGATCCGAGATGGAGAGGTCGTCTCCGAGAGGTGCACCGACTTCTACTACGGCGGCAGAGTGGCCATCAGATTCGACGTTAGGGACGTTCACGCCGACCATCGGGGCATGACCCTTCTCGTCTACTCCGAAGATCTGGCGGTGGTGGACGTCTACTACATGCTCGTCGAAGGCGATAAGGCGTTATACGTCACCAGGAGGGATTCGGTCCCCATAGCCGGTTCTTTCCGTTCTCCTTCGGATCTATCCCTCGAATGGAAGCAGATCCTCGAGAACGGACGTGAGTATGTAGGTCGGGTCAAGATCGTCGAAAAGAGGGACGGCCAGACCAGGGCCTTCATGAACCCCTTCACCGCAAGAGACGACGCCGAGATCACTGACACTTACAGCGATGAGACCGGGGCGAGCGCGACGGTGATGGGCATGTCCCGCGTCCCCTTCGAGGGATCCTTCATGTTCAACCTCCATCGGGACGGGATCCTCCTCGCCAGCGTCGAGGAGAAGACGCCGATCCTCCTATCAGGGGACGACGAGACGGTGGAGGTCTCATGGAGCCGGACCCTGGATCCTGGGGTCTACAGGCTCACCATCCAGCTCCTCGGCAACGACGGCGACCTCCTCGACTTCGAGGAGACGATAATCGAGGCGAAGATACCTCCGAGGCCTCCGACGATGAGGACCGACGATGGGGCGGAGGATGAGGGATCCGGCATCTCCAGATCTTTGTCGATAGCTCTGCTCCTCCTGCTGGCCGCGGCGGCTTTCATCGGATTTAG
>CP086218.1:1908808-1913072 GCA_020844795.1 Methanothrix sp.
ATATGTAAGCATCCAGGAGGTGTCACTCCATGAGCTCGATATCAATGGTCAGAGGACTGGTGCTGATCTCGGCCCTGGTCTTCGTGGCGGCGGGCCTCTCTCTGGGAGAGGACGCGGAAAAAGAGATGGAAGAAGGCACAGATGCGGTTTACGGCGTCGTCATCATCAACGCCAGCTGGGTCGACGAATGGGTTGAAATATCTAATCTGGGCGACTCCGCCCAGGACTTCTCAGGCTGGAGCCTCCGCGATGAGCAGAACCACACTTACGCCTTCCCCGAGGGATTCGTCCTCCTCCCCCAGGGGATAGTGCTGGTCCATACCGGTGTCGGCGATGACACCGCCAACGACCTCTACATGAACATGGGAAAACCGGTCTGGAACAACGCCGGGGATGTGGCCACCCTGATGGACGTCGACGGGAGGGTTGTATCTCAGTACCCTGAGCCGCAAGAGGGTTAGAAAGAAGGGTCAGACCTAAAGCCACCGGAAGGCGGTGGTAATATCCGATCTTTGAAGATATACCGGCTTCTCTGATGGCGGGACCGGAGGATGGTCCCGCCACCTTATATATTATCCTCATCTCTTCTTCCCGGCACCGGTGGAGTTTGAAGAGACCCCCGCTTGAAGACCGTGACCCCATCGTACCTGATCCTGAGGATCCGGTGGTATGGTATCATCGTCTCGCCCAAGGTGAAGAAAGACCTCCCAAGGGAGATCTCGCCGCCTCTGATGGTGATCATATCATCGGCAGCGCCCCGGTGGAGGATATCGATCTCGCACCTATCCATATCAAGGCCACGCCACTTTATCTCGTTTAAGATCGGCTTTGGATGTCTCCCCCCAGGATTCAAATCATGCAGAATCGGATCCCTCCTCTCCACTTTCTCTCCACGTTCTATCCCCGTCCTCACCTCTTCTTCAGCTCATCTTATTTTTCACCAGCCCTTGAGAAAGCCTTTTAGGGTACCGGCCCCTTCGTCCTCCCATTCCCTTTACATCGGACTTGATCGAAATGTTCCCCGAGGACGCTTACAATCTGGACTTCTTCAAAGAGGAGGGGTTTATCCGGAAGAGCTGCGATAAGTGCGGCGGCCGGTTCTGGACGAGGGACCCCTCCAGGACCACCTGCGGAGACCCCCCCTGCGACCCCTACACCTTCATCGGCTCCCCGGTATTCCGCCGGGAGATCGGTCTCGACGAGATGCGGGAGCACTACCTATCCTTCTTCGAAGAGAGGGGTCACGCCCGGATTAAGAGATACCCTGTGATCGCCCGGTGGAGGGACGACATCTACCTCACCATAGCCTCCATCGCCGACTTCCAGCCTTTCATAACGTCGGGGGAGGTCCCCCCGCCCGCAAACCCCCTGACGGTATCCCAGCCCTGCATCAGACTCGACGACCTCGACTCCGTCGGGAGGAGCGGCCGCCACCTCACCACCTTCGAGATGATGGCCCACCACGTCTTCAACACCCCCAGTGAGGAGATCTACTGGAAGGAGAGGACAGTAGCCCTCTGCGACGAGCTCCTCCTGGGCCTGGGGGCCGACCCCATGGAGATAACCTACAAGGAGTCTCCCTGGGCCGGGGGCGGGAACGCCGGCCCCTCTGTAGAGGTGATGATGGGGGGGCTGGAGCTGGCGACCCTCGTCTTCATGGACATGAAGGTCTCCGCCGGGGGAGAGTACGAGATCAAGGGGGAGAGGTACGAGAAGATGGAGAACTACATCGTCGATACCGGCTACGGCCTCGAGAGGTTCGTCTGGGCCTCCAAGGGGAGCCCTACCATCTACGACGCCATCTTCCCCGACGTCGTAGAGCAGATATCGGAGCTGGCGGGGATCGAGCCCTCGGTCTGCGACGATGAGAGGGCCAGGATCCTCGCCCACAACGCCCGCCTCGCCGGGATGGTGGACCTGGAGGACGCGAGCCTCCGGGACCTCCGGGCGAGGATAGCCTCCGATATAGGGATCCCGCCAGAGAAGCTCGACGAGATCATAACGCCCCTGGAGCGGATCTACGCCGTCGCAGACCACACCAGGTGTCTCGCCTACATGCTCGGCGACGGCATCATCCCCTCCAACGTAAAGGCAGGCTACCTAGCCAGGCTCGTCATCAGAAGGACGATAAGGCAGATGGGAGACCTATCTATAGAAGTCCCCCTATCCAGCCTGGTGGCGATGCAGCTGGCGAAGCTCGACTACGGCGACCTCGATGAGAGGCTCGGGACGATCGTCGAGATCCTTGACCAGGAGGAGGAGAGGTACGCCGAGACCCTGGAGAAGGGGCGAAGGCTCGTAAAGAGGATAGCCGAGGGGCGGGGGAAGAAGGGGGAGACGATCCCCCTCTCGGAGATGATATCCCTCTACGACTCCCACGGGATACCCCCGGAGATATCAAAGGAGGCGGCCCTGGAGGCAGGGGTCGAGGTTGAGCTCCCCGACAACTTCTACTCCCGGGTCGCGAGCACCCACATAAAGGCCGAGAAGGCCGTAAAGGATGAGGTGAAGATCGATCTCCCCGAGACCCGGCGGCTCTTCTACGAGCGCCCCTCCGAGATGAGGTTCGCCGCCCGGGTCCTGGACGTCATCGACGGGAACTTCGTCCTCGACCAGACCCTCTTCTACCCGGAGGGGGGAGGCCAGCCCGGGGACCGCGGCCTGATCAGAAAGGGAGAGAAGGCCTTCCGGGTCGCCGACGTCCAGTCGGCGGGACGGGTCGTCCTCCACAGGATCGCCGATGAAGAGGCGGAGGCAGCCGCCGCCGAGATCCGGCCTGGCGACGCTATCGAGGGGGAGGTGGATATGGGCAGGAGGACGGCCCACGCGCGACATCACACCGCCGCCCACATAGTCCACGACTCGGCGAAGAAGGTCCTCGGAGGCCACATATGGCAGGCGGGAGCCCAGAAGTCGGAGGATCGGGCGCGGCTAGACATCTCCCATCACAGGCGGATCGGCCGCTCAGAGCTGAAGGAGATTGAGGTACTCGCCAACAGGATGGTGATGGAGAACATCCCCATATCGACGGGATGGCTCGACCGGACCGAGGCGGAGAAGAGGTTCGGCTTCGAGCTCTACCAGGGGGGCGTTCCCCCGGGAAAGTCGATCCGGGTCGTCCAGGTGGGGTCCGACGTCGAGGCCTGCTCCGGGACCCACTGCACCAACACCGGGATCGTCGGCCCCATCAAGATCCTCAGGACCGAGAGGGTCCAGGACGGGGTGGAGAGGATCGAGTTCGCCGCCGGCGAGGCCGCGGTCCTCCGGGGGCAGGAGAGGGACGACCTCCTCTTCGAGGCCTGCGAGGCCCTCAGCGTCCCGCCGGAGCAGCTCCCCAAGACCGCTGCCCGGTTCTTCGAGGAGTGGAAGGAGCTCAAGAAGGAGGGAGGGCGCCTCAAGGAGGAGCTGGCGAGAGCCCAGATGGAGAGCCTCATCGGCAGGGCTGTCGAAGCAGGCGACCTCAGGGTCGTCGTCGCTACCCTCGATAACGCCGACGTCGAGGAACTGATCAAGGCCGCCTCCTTGATCTCGGGGGAGGACTATGTCGCGATCCTGGGAAGCGAGAAGGAGGGGGCTAAGATCGTCGCCGCCGTTGGGAAGACGGGGCTGGCGAAGGGCCTGAAGGCGGGAGATATCGTCAAGGCCGCAACCAAGGTCGTCGGCGGCGGAGGCGGCGGAAAGCCCGAGATCGCCCAGGGAGGAGGCCCCCAGGGTGAAAAGCTGGCGGAAGCGCTGGAGGCGGGGCTGGCGAGGGTTCGGGCCGCCACCGGGGCCTGAAAAACCCTTTTTTTTACTTTTATCCCATATCTCTTGGCTGCCAGGATAGCGGGTCCCGGATAGGTCGAGTCCCATTTCTCCGAAGCTGCCGTGATCAGGGATCCCGGAAAGGTCGAAAGGTCGGGGGATGGGATCGATAGAGCCTGAGCTGATATGGGCGGCGGCGATCTTGAGTCCCTCGCGAAAGGTCGATAATTCAGTTTCTCATCGATGGGCAAGGACCTGAGGGAAAGGGTCGCGGTTCCGCCAGGACCGGGCCATGTAGATGAGGTTCTTCTGCATCTCCGAGTCGTCGACCCCGAGCCTGGTCATGAGGGTTCGAAGATCCCGACGGCCGTAGCTGCTGCTGAAGAGAAACTCGGCGACTATCTCCATCAGATCCCGATATGTAGGCTCCGCCTCATGAGCGAAGACCTCCGTGAGGAGGGAGAGGACGGCTGGGCTGAGAGAATCGGATTCTATCCTTATGCCCGTCCTCTTGCTCACC
>CP086218.1:1913172-1931216 GCA_020844795.1 Methanothrix sp.
CATCACCAGGATGATGGTGGGTGGAGACCATCGGTTCCTCATCCCGGCTTCGGGGCTCGTCGGTGCCTTGATCCTCCTGGCCGCAGACACCGTCGCGAGGACGATATTCGCTCCCGTCATCCTCCCGGTGGGGATCATGACAGCGTTCCTCGGAGTTCCGTTCTTCGTCTATCTGTTCCTGAGAAGGAGGAAGGATTATTGGTAAAGATAACTATCAAAGATCTAAGCTTCAGCTACGGAAGCCGCAGCATCCTCGATGACCTGAACCTGATAGTCGGCGACTCGGAGATCTTAAGCCTCGTAGGCCCCAACGGCTCCGGCAAGACAACCCTGATAAAATGCATCGACCGGATCTTGAAGCCAAAGGGGACTATTCTCCTCGATGGCGGGATCGACCTGCAAAGCCTCAGCCGTCAGGAGGTGGCCAGGTACATAGGGTACGTCCCCCAGTCCACGACCAGCGCCCTCACCACCACCGTCTTCGACACCATCCTCATGGGGAGGAGGCCCCATATGGGATGGAGGGTTACCGATCAGGACATCGATTCGGTCGTCGAGATGATGAAGCTCCTCCACGTTGATGAGTTCGCCTTAAAGGACTTCTCCGAGCTTTCCGGGGGCCAGAAACAGAGGGTTCTCATCGCCCGGGCGTTATGCCAGGAGCCGGAGGTCCTGCTCTTGGACGAGCCGACGTCGAACCTGGATGTGAAGCACCAGCTTGAAGCCCTGGATACGGTGAGGTCGATAGTAAAGAAGACCGATATATCCGCGGTGATGGCAATCCACGACCTGAACCTGGCGGCCAGGTACTCCGATGTCCTGGTGATGCTTAAGGACGGTAGGGTTTTCGACGTGGGCGATCCTTTCTCCCTTCTTACGGAGGATAATATTAGAACTATTTTCGGAGTTGAGGCGGTGGTGATGAGGGACCTGGACAGACCTTACGTCGTGCCGATCAAGTCTCTGGACGCCGAAGCTGTCTGAATCATAGTCACAAGAAAGGATGGTGAGCTCCTTTCCAGTGGTCTTTCCATGCACCTTTGCTTCTGGTTTTGTGGAAACAAGTGGTCACTGTCGATCCTAGATGCCGAGCTTCTAGATGCTTTAAAATCTCTATACCTGCAAATCCGGGGGTGTACGATTGTGCGGATGGGAGACGTCGGCGGCTAGTTCCGAGGCGGGGCCATTGACGTGGTTACCGACTACGAAGCTAAGTCGTGGAAGGAGACGATGTCAAATATCCCACATTCCGCACCTTGAGTTCTGAAATTGATATTTTTACAGATTGATTAAGCTTCAAAGAAGGGATTGTCACTGGGAAGGCTAACGGCCAAATTGACACAAAGCTGGTTATCCTGACGTCAGTCCAGATCCAGATCTAGATTTCAGCAATCCTTTTGAGATAAGGATGGAAGTTGTTGCTCTTTATGGGTGCGATTACAAAATACCAGTAGGCACTGATTGATTGATTAGGTTTAGATCTGCTGATAATTCACACAACAGATTTTTTTGTAAGAATATATGTGCTTCGGTTTTACGATATAGTTATATATTGAGATATAATCATATGAATCCTAAATCGAATATGATTATATAAGTTATAGGTGTATAATTATGGGACGAGTGGCTTTGATATTGGTTATGATGTCATGCCTATCGATGGCAGTCACACCAGCAATTGCAGCTGAGTATCCCCTGGGTATCTTCGGAAACGCAAATATGGATGGGACAATCGACGAAGCGGACATAGAATACGTCAGGGGGATTATCGATGGAAGATACGAAGCCACACAGCTGGCGGATGCCAACCGCGACGGCAAGATCGATGAGAAAGACATCGTTCATATAGAGAGGATAATCAGTAGAGATGAGAGTAGTCTGATTCTCAATACATTCAGCATCCACGAGGAAGCCAAAGTAATTACTGTGCACAAACCGGTGGAAAGGATAGTGGTATTATCGATATCTGGTGGAGAAGCGATAAGGATAGTCAATTCTACAGATAAGGTAGTAGGCGTTGGTAGCGGGTTTTCTGAGGAGAAGAATAAGGCGATGTTTCCCCACCTCAGCCAGCGTCCTCAAGTAGGAACTTGGTCAAATCCCGATATTGAGGCGATAGTCAGCCTCAATCCCGATCTTGTCATCGCAGATGTCAGATGGCCAGATCCAGAGCTTCTTGAAGATAAGCTCCAAGGATTTGATATCCCTGTTGTGAGAATGGGGTTTACATATCCTGATTTCTCCATCCAAGAAATGATAGCCCTCGGATACATCTTGGATGAAAGGGATTCAGCTGTGGAGTTCGCTGAATTCATGATAGGGCATCTAAACCTGATAGATAATCGGCTCAGTACGCTATCCGAAGGAGAAAAGCCAAGAGTATATCCGATGTACAGCATATATAAGCCAGGCTCAGAAGGCTCCATTGTGCACATGTTGTGTGACAGAGCCGGTGGCATAAACGTGGCCGCCGATCTAAGAGGCGGTACTGGTGGGATGTATCCAGAGATAGATCCCGAGTGGCTTATTGTCGCTGATCCCAAGGCGATCTTCCAGTGGAGCTCTCCTGGAGGCTATAATGTCGACGACCCCTTGAAGATGGAAGAGGAATGGAAGAGGATAACCAGCATTCCAGAATTGGCCGATGTAACTGCGATAAAGGATCAGAAGGTTCTTCTACTTACCACGGAGATCACCAGCAGACCATGTTGGTTTGTTTCTCTAGCGTATCTTGCAAAATTCTTACACCCTGATATCTTCGAGGATCTAGATCCACAAGCAGTTCATCAGGAGTACCTGACCAGATTCCAGGGGTTGGATTACGACCTTGACGAGCATGGAGTGTTTGTATATCCGCACTTTTCATGAGGCTTAGCTTGGGTGTTACCATATGAAAATAACGTGCATAGTAGGAAAATCTTTCCTACCTATAATAGCTAAGGCGACCAAACGCCTGGGATTCGAGCTGGCTCTCTACTCCACACAACGCCTCGACGATCAGCCCGGTCGGCTGGAAGATGCCCTGAAGTCCTGCGCAGAGTCGGACCTGATATTTATTCACAGAGGGGGAGATGCGATCTGGGATGAGATCGACCCCCAGTTGAAAGATATGGGAGAAAGGATTCCCATCGTCTGCCTGGGTTATGATCCATCTTACTGGCTTCTCTCCACCGCTCCAGCCCAGGTGGTGGTCACGGCGAACGCCTACCTCACTTACGGTGGAGAAGGGAACGTCTCTAACATGTTCATCTACCTCTGCAAAGAGCTGCTCGACGTGGATAACGCTTTTGATCCTCCTCGTCCTCTGCCCTGGGAAGGAGCGTATCATCCGAGGGCTCCCCGCGCCTTCGAGAGCATCGGCCAGTATCTGGAGTGGTACAAACCTGATGAACGACCTACAGTTGGCCTCCTCTTCTCTCGTTTCTCTTGGGCAAACGACCTGGTAGACGTTGAAGATGATCTGATCAGAGAGCTAGAGGAGCAAGGAATGAACGTCATCCCGGTATTCTGCTACTCAGTCCGGGATGTGGAGCTCGGGACCAGGAGCATGGCCGAGGTGGTCTCAGATTACTTCCTCGAAGATGACAAACCCCGCATAGACGCTCTGGTCAAGACCGTCCCCTTCTTCCTTGGTCAGGATGTAAAAAGCATAGGGGAGGCGAAGAGCAACCAAACGGGGATCTCACTGTTGAAGAGGTTGAACGTTACCGTCTTTGAGCCGATCCTATCCTACCACATGAGCCTGGAAGAGTGGGAAACCGGCATCGGCCTTTCAAACGACATCGGCTGGTCCGTGGCCATGCCGGAGTTCGAGGGGATGATTGAACCGATCATCATAGGCGCAGGATCGAGTCGAGGTGAATACGAAGAGAGAACGCCGATACCAGATCGCTGCGAAAAACTAGCTGGAAGGGTCAGGAAGTGGATAGCTCTGGCCAAGAAACCGGCCTCTGAGCGAAAGGTGGCCTTCATCTTCCACAACAACCCTTGCGCCTCTGTGGAGGCGGCTGTGGGCGGTGGAGCCCATCTCGACACTATCGAGAGCGTGGCCCTCATTATGAAGAGGATGGCCGAGGCGGGCTATTCCCTGGAAGAAATCCCCGAGACAGGTAAACAGCTTATAGATACCATAATGGACCGAAAGGCCATCTCCGAGTTTCGCTGGACACCGATAGAGGAGATCGTAGCCAAGGGCGGCGTCCTGGCCTATCAGACGAAGGAGGAGTATGAGAGCTGGTTTGACAACCTCACGCCCCAGGTAAAAAATCGGGTCTGCGAGGCCTGGGGAAACCCTCCAGGCGAGGAGAAGGACGGCATCCCAGCTGCGATGATCTACGATGGAAAGATCGTCGTCACCGGCGTAGATTATGGCAACTGCGTGGTGGCGGTCCAGCCCAAAAGAGGGTGCGCAGGAACGAGATGTGACGGCCAGGTATGCAAAATCCTCCACGACCCGGACGTTCCGCCCACACACCAGTACATGGCCACCTACCGCTACCTGGAGGATATATTTGGGGCGGATGTTCTGATCCATGTGGGAACCCACGGAAACCTCGAGTTTCTTCCAGGTAAGGGCGTCGGCCTCTCCAGGAACTGCTATCCGGATATCTGCATCGGGACGATCCCTCATCTGTACATCTACAACGCCGACAATCCCCCCGAGGGGACGATCGCAAAAAGGCGGAGCTACGCCGTCCTGGTAGATCATATGCAGACGGTGATGACTCAAGGCGGGCTTTATGATGAACTACTGGAGGTGGACCGGCTCCTCGGCGAGTACGAGACGGCAAAGCATGACCACGGACGATCCCACGAGCTGCGGCATCTGTTGGTCGACGCCATCAAAGCCTCCAACCTCGACAAAGAGATGAAGCTTGCAGAGGATATGCCCCTCGAAGAGATAGTGACCCGGGCTCACAACGAGCTGAGCCGGGTTAGAAATACGCAGATCGATTCGGGGATGCATATATTCGGTCGGCTTCCTGAAGGAGAAAGGCGGGTTGAGTTCATCAACTCAGTGATGCGGTTTGAGGGAAGCGGGGTCCCCTTACGAGGGACAGTAGCTGATATGATGAGCCTCTCCATGGAGGAGCTTCTCGCCGATCAGGGAGCTGTAAACGAACGATACGGCAGGTCTCACGGCCAGCTTCTGGAGACGATCGACGGTCTCAGCAAGAGGCTTATCAAGATCTATTTGGGGGGGGACGGAGCACGACTTGATGAAGTTCTGGGGCTTTCCGTTTCAGGTTATGAGCTTAGGCTGGAGGCGATACGGGAGAAGGTCCTGGACCTCCATGCTCGGATAGAGGCCTCTCTGGAGATCGAGGCCCTCCTGAACGGCATGGACGGTGGCTACGTCGAGGCCGGTCCCAGCGGCCTGATCACCCGGGGGCGGGACGACGTTCTGCCCACGGGGAGGAACTTCTACTCCCTCGACCCCTACCGCGTTCCCACCAAAATCGCCTGGAGGGTGGGAGGTAAGCTAGGTCAAGCTCTCATCGCCAAGCACCTGGAGGAGGAAGGCTGCCATCCAGAGAATATCGCCTTTTACTGGATGTGCAGCGATATCATGTGGGCCGACGGAGAGGACATGGCTCAGATGTTATTTCTGTTGGGCACGGAGCCGGTCTGGCAGTCGAACGGCCGGCTGAAGGGCTTCAAGGTATTACCTCTGGAGCAGCTTGGCCGGCCCAGGATCGATCTGACCATCCGCGTATCGGGGATCACCCGGGACAACTTCCCAAACTCCATCGAGACGATCGACGAGGCGGTGCAGGCGGTGGCCGAGCTCGATGAGCCGTTGGAGATGAACTTTGTGCGCAAGCACACTCTCGAGAACCTGGAGAACGGTACGGCGAAGGACTGGCGAGAGGCGACGCTGCGGATCTTCGCGAGCAAGCCCGGAACCTACCAGTCGGGAACAAACATGGCCGTCTACGCCAGCGCCTGGAAGGACGAGAAAGACCTCTCGGACATCTTCGTCTACTGGAACGGCTACGCCTACGGGAAGGGCGTCCCTGGCAAAGAGTCGCATCAGCAGTTTGTGAACACCCTCAAGTCTGTGGACGTGACCTACAATAAGGTCGTCAGCGACGAGTACGACCTCTTCGGATGCTGCAGCTACTTCGGAACCCACGGCGGCATGACTGCGGCGGCGAGGCACATCTCCGGAAAGGACGTGAAGGCCTACTACGGCGATACCAGGGAGCCGGAGCACGTCGAGGTTCGGGACCTGGCCGATGAGGTCCGGCGCGTCGTCAGGACGAAGCTTCTCAACCCCAAGTGGATCGAGGGGATGAAGAGGCACGGCTACAAGGGGGCCGGGGACATCTCGAAGCGAGTGGGCCGGGTCTACGGCTGGGAGGCTACGACCTCTGAGGTCGACGACTGGATCTTCGATGATATCGCCCGGACCTTCATCGTGGACGAGGAGAACCGTCAGTTCTTCCAGGAGAACAACCCCTGGGCGATGGAGGAGATGGGGCGCAGGCTCCTGGAGGCGGAGCAGAGGGGCCTATGGAAGGCCGATCCCGAGGTTCTCGACGCCCTGAAGTCGCTATACCTTGAGATCGAAGGCTGGATGGAGGATAGGATGGGCGACGTCAGCGGCGAGTTCCAGGGCGGGGCGATCGACGTGGTGACCGCAGACGAGGTGGCGGCTTGGAAAGAGAAGATGTCAAAGATGCTCGGGGCGTGAAAGAACCACAGAATCGAAGTTATTACTTTGGGAGTGTGGAGGGTCACGAATACCCCGACCTTTAGGTTGGGGATGAAGTAAACCCTCGCCCATTTTCCGGGTCGTTAGATCGATAAAACATTAGTGACACCCATGAGGAAATCAATATCAATAGAATTCATGCATATCAGGGAATCTGGCAAACTAGGACTCGAATACTTCTGAAAAACCAGAAAACTGCGGAGTGCGGCCCGAAGCATACCCTGCCCTTCAGGGCGGGGTGACCGCACACACTTTGATCAGTGTTGTAATAATCAACCATCGTTTCCAAATTCCCGTTCAATATCGTCCGATTTCGTTCGGATGCTATCTCTTCCGAAGACCTGTCCGTCGTTCTCCGTTCAATGATTAAATCCTTTGCAATGAAGAATCTGCAAAATTTTATATAACACAAAAACAGTTAAGATTATAACTAATGGGATGTTTGCCGATAATATCATATGACGATTGCATGCGGATGTGAGAGATTATATGAACAACTTGAGCTATATTTATATGACTTTGACGTTATGCGTCTGCCTGTTGATGATGGGGGTCTCTGTCGCGGAGAAGTCGCTGATCCCAGGCGACCTTGACGGGGATATGATCGTCTCCGCCGAGGAGTTGGAGGAGGCGAAGGGCGCCCTCGAACGAGGAGATTTGGCCGATGACGAGCTGGCTCTGATAAAGAGGATCCACGAAGAATATCCCAGGACCGTCGTAGACTTCAGCGGAAGGGAGGTGACGATCTACAGGCCCGTGGAGAGGGTCGTCTGCACGGCGAGCCAGCATATAGAGAGCCTGAGGTCCCTGCGGGTTCCTGCGGAGACGATCGTCGGGATCCCCGAAGGGGCGAACAGGGAGGCTTACTTCGCCGAGTTTGCGGCCGTCCCCTCCATAGGCCACTTCTACGAAGCGGACGTGGAGAGGATCCTGGAGCTTCAGCCTGACCTGATCATAGCCCACCCCGGTCCAGGACCGGGAGGAAACTCCCTGGAGGAGCTCCTGGGGAGGATGAGGGTGTCCGGGGTTCCCGTCATCTCTTTGAAGTGCAACATCCCCGAGACCTACCCCGACGAGATGAGGGCTCTGGGAAAGATCTTTGAGAGGGCGGAGGAGGCCGAGGAGTTCATCCAGTTCTACGAGGGGGTCCTGCAGGGGATATCTGCCAGGACGGCATCGATCCCTCCTGAAGGGCGGCCGAAGGTCTATACCGAGTGGAAGCCTTACAATACCAACTCGATCCTCGACATGGGAGAAGTGGAGATGGCGGGAGGGGTCCACATCTTCGCCGGAGGAAGGCCGGTGAGGGAGGTAGAGTCCGAGGCGGTGATGGTATCCGACCCCGACGTCATAATAAGACTCGTCTGGGACCGGGATTACGACGCCATAGCCTCAGACGATATATCGAGCTTCACCGATGCCACCTCCGAGATCCTGGGCCGTCCGGAACTCGTCGGCGTCAAAGCCGTGAAGGAGGGGCGGGTCTACGCCATGGCTTCCCCCTTCTGGACGTACCTTCCGGGGAGCAGCTGCAGGCATTTCATAGGCGTAGCCTACATGGCCAAGTGGTTCTATCCGGACCTCTTCGAGGACCTCGACCCTCAGGCGATCCACCAGCGATACCTGACCCAGTTCCAGGGGCTCGATTACGACCTGGAGGAGAGGGGGGCCTTCGCCTACCCCCCACCCGCCTGAACTCTGGAGGCCCTCCATGAAGGTCACCTTCATATCGACGGTCCCGGCCTCCTCTCTTGCCATGGCGGCCCGGGACCTAAAGGCCGAGTTCGGCCTCGACCTCGACCTGAAGATCTACTACCCTCGCCAGATAGACGAGGAGGAGGTGGATGATGGGGTACTGGAAGATGACCTGAAGAGGTCAGTAGCCGTCTTCGTCGACATAAGGGGCGAGGGAAGAGCGATTGAGGTCGTCTACAACGCCCTGAAAGACGAGAAGAACATCGTCGTGAACCTCTCGAGCCCCTTCTCCCGGATGATGAGAATAACGAGGCTAGGCTCTTTTTCTGGAAGCCGGCTGGCCGACAGGATAATACCCAGTGAGGTGAGGGACCCCGAGGAGGTCTGGAGGAGGGTACAGAGGATCGAGGGGCTCATATCCGCCGCCGGGAAGGTGCTCCCGGTGGGTCAGATGAAGGACACGGCTAGCTACGTCAAGATCGCGAGGTACTGGAGGTACGGCGGAATAGAGAACTACCGGAACCTACTCCTTCACTTCCTGAACGAGCACCTCGGCTCTGATCTCCCTAAAGCGAAGGAACCCCTGGAATTCCCAAAGTACGGGATATATCATCCGGTTTATGGCAGCTTCGATGACCTCGATGAATTTCTAAGGATCTCCGGCGTCTCAGAAGATAAGGCGACGATCGGTCTCCTATTCTACGGGAACATGCACTTCGACCAGTGCCAGTCGACGCTTAAGGCCCCGACAGAGAAGCTGGGCGACGTGAACTTGGTGCCGGTCTATTCGGACGGGATCCACAACCTCCGGGCCATGAGAAAGTTCTTCTTCAGAGATGGACGGCCCATCATCGACGCCCTCGTGAACCTCACCTGGTTCAGGCTGAACGGCGGTCCTCTCGGAGGAAACCACCAGCTGACCCGGGACCTCCTCCGGGACCTGAACGTCCCGGTTTTCACCCCGGCCCCCATGTACAGCAGGGAGGTGGAGAAGTGGATGGAGTCGCCGACAGGTCTCTCTCCCCCCGAGGTGATCATGGCGGTGATCTGGCCGGAGCTCGACGGCTGCATCGAGCCGGTACCTTGCTGCGGCGTCCAGAGCTTCAAGGTGGGAGAGCACGACGCCCAGGACGTGATCGCCATCGACGACCGGATAACCAGGATCGCCGCTCGGATCAGGAACTGGAACCGGCTCCAGAAGATGCCTAACGAAGAGAAGAGGGTGGCGATCATAATCTACAACTACCCTCCAGGAGAGGCGAACTTGGGCCGCGCCTCCTACCTGGACGTCTTCGGAAGCGTCCGAAGGCTCCTCGATAGGATGGCGGAGGAGGGCTACAGGGTCGATCTACCCGAAAAGGACCTTCATCTTATCTTTCACGAATTTTCTATAGTAAACTCAGGCACTTGGTTTACCATAGACGATACCCTGAAGAGCTGCCCCTCTATGAACGTGCAAGACTACGGGAGGTTCTTCGCCTCTCTCTCCGAGAAGATTAGGTCAGATATGATCGATTCCTGGGGCGAGCCGCCAGGGGGTGTAATGACATTGGACGGGAAGATGCTGATCCCGGGCATAGAGTTTGGGAACGTCTTCTTCGGGATTCAGCCCGCCCGTCCGCCCCTGGAGGATCAGGATCTGGTCTCGGCGACCCACGACAAGACGAAGCCGCCTCACCATCAGTACGTCGCCTTTTACGAATGGATCGAGCAGGTCTGGAAGGCTGACCTGGTTGTCCACGTCGGGACCCACGGCCTCGCAGAGTTCATGAAGGGAAAGGAGGTGGGGATGAGCTCTCTTTGCTTTCCAGACCTTCTGATAGGAGATATTCCCCACCTCTATTTCTACCATGTCGTGAACACCTCGGAGGTCGTGATCGCTAAAAGGAGGCTATATGGGACGATCGTCGGCTACAACTCGCCTCCATACACCAGATCCGAACTCTATGAGGAGTACGCAGAGCTTCAGGATCTGATTGACGAGCACTCAGAGGCCCGGGTCCAGGACCCCATCAGATGCCAGCGAGTAAGGGAGATGGTCTTGGAGAAGGCTAGGAAGCTGAACTTCGAGGTCGAGGACGTTGAGGTCTTACACGACCAGCTCTACGAGATGAAGAGGAGAATAATTCCCGACGGCCTCCACGTCTTGGGGGAGGTGTACAGTCCCGACGTAATGAAGCAGTTCGTCGTCTTCATCCTCCGGTACGACCGCGAAGAGTTGAAGTCCTTAAACAGGATCTTCGCCGAATCCGAGGGTATCGATTACGACTTCGCCCTAAAAAACAGGGTGGGATCTGCAAAAGATCTGGATAGGATCGATGAGGTATGCAGAAGGGTTGTGGATATGGCCATCGATCAGTCGCTGCAGGCCGCTGTCGAGGAGAGCGGTCTTCCAAGGGAGAGAAAGACGGAGCTGATCAAAACCCTCAGCTACGGCTTGAGCCTGATGGAGAGCTACGCTGATAACCGAAGCGAGCTTGATAATTTCATTCGGGGATTGGGAGGCGAGTTCGTCGAGCAGGGGGACGGAGGCGACGTCATAAGGTCGCCTGAGGTACTACCAACAGGCAGAAACCTCACCCAGTTCGACCCGACGAAGATCCCAACCCCAGCAGCCTTCGAGAGGGGCGTAGAGATCGCCGAAAAGACCATATCCAAGTACATGGAGAAGAACGGCATCTACCCTGAGAATACAGGCGTAATACTCTGGGGCTTTGAGACGACCAAGACCGGCGGCGAGTCGGTCGGCCAGATATTAAGCTACCTTGGGGTCAAAGTCGAGAGGGCTCCTGGTTTTTTTTCGCCCAGGCTCACCGTCTTGCCCCTAGAAGAATTGGGCAGGCCCAGGATCGACTGTCTGGTGAACATCTGCGGCTTTTTCAGGGATATGTTCCCAAACGTGGTGGAACTTCTCGACCAGGCTTTCAACCTTGTAGCGGGGCTGGACGAGCCATCTGAGATGAACTACGTTCGGAAGCACTCCATTGAGAACCTTGAGAGGCTCAGATCCGGTGATGACTGTGGAGGATCAGACCTAGATGAGAAGACGCTCATCAGGATGGCCAACGGCAGGATATTCGGCCCGAGGGCCGGAGAGTACGGCACGAGAATGCTCCCTCTCGTCGAGGATTCTATCTGGAAGACCGAGGATGAGTTGGCTGAGGTCTACATCCAGTCGATGAGCCACCTCTACGCCAAAAACCTCCACGCAGTCAAGAGCGAGGCTGTTTACAGGACTAACCTCGCGAGGGTTGACCTGGTCTCCCAGGTGAGGGACACCCACGATAGAGAGATCGTCGACCTCGATCATTACTTCGAGTACTTCGGAGGGCTTTCTAACGCCGTTCGCACCGTGAGAGGCGAGAGGCCAAAGATGCTCATCTCTGATACCACTGGCGAGGCGATCCAGACTGAGGACGTGAGGGAAGCGGTAGCTAGAGGCGTCAGGACGAGGCTTCTCAACCCCAAGTGGATCGATGGGATGCTCAAGCACGACTTCCACGGAGCCCAGCAGTTGGCCGAGAGGCTGGAGAACGTCCTGGGGTTTGCTGCCACCACCGATTCCGTCGATAACTGGATCTGGTCCTCCATCGCCGAGAGGTACATCTTCGATGAGGAGATCCGAGAGAGGCTCATCGAGAACAATCGATTCGCGGCCGTAGAGATTGCAGAGCGGCTCTTCGAGGCAGAGAAGAGGGGGTACTGGGAGGCGACCGAGGAGGAGATGGAGAAACTGAAGGATGCCTATCTTCAGATGGAGGGAGATATCGAGGAGAGCCTCATCGAGAGGTGAGGCGATCCCCTACGGAGGTAGAGATCGCAGAATCTTCGCATTCTTTGGCCAGATTGGCGACCGGGCAGCGCGAAAATTTTACGTTCTTATACAGATGAGGTTTCGATGATCAGCAGATTAGCATTCTCTGAGTGGTTTTCCCTTAACGTTTTCGATTAGAACGATCGTATGTCCCACATTCCGCACCTTGCGTTTTGAAATTGGTATTTTTACTGCTATCGATTTGTAATCTCCAACCCAATCATTACTCACGAACGGGAATCCGTGGCAAGAATTAGCATGATCTAATCCGCTCATCGCTATCCTGTAGTTACATACAAGGAATAGCGAAGAGCCAGATAAATAATCTTTTAATGCCCAGAACTCTGGTTATCTTTGTTTGAATAACCATAATTATGATAATTCGTATATTTAATAACAAGAAAAATGAAATAATTATAACTAAAAAGTGACGTTTCAGCTTATAAGTCCAAATTAATAGATGATTAGATTTATGTAGTATTATTATAGTTGCTATAGCTAACACAGGAGCGTACATAATGGAGAGAACTGTATACAATGTATCACTGCTGGCTTTATGCCTGTTTTTAGCGATAGGGCCAGCGTCCGCTAGCGATGCCGCGATTCCAGGAGACTTCGATGGGGATAAAATCGTCTCCGACGAGGAGATGATGGCTGTAGAGGCATCCTTTGAAGATGGGAGCATCACGTCAGAAAAGCTTGAGGAGATAAGACACATTCATGAGGAATACCCTAGAACGATAATCGACACTAAGGGGCGGGAAGTGACCATATACAAGCCAGTGAAGACGGTAGGCTGTACCATATCCCAGCATCTAGAAACTTTGAGGACACTGCAGGTACCCCTGGATATGGTGGTAATAGCCGACCACAGCATAAGCCACTACTCGTACTTCTCCGATTTCAGCCACATACCCTCCCTGGGACACTTCCACGATCCTGATGTGGAGGCTATCGTACAGGCAAATCCCGATCTGCTCATAGTACATCCCGGCTCCGGTGGAGGTCGTTTCGGCGCTTTTTACGAACCGTTTATGCAGAAGATGGAGGGGACGGGGATAACCGTCGCATGCCTTGCGTTAAGCAGGCCGGATATCTACCCGGAGGAAGTGGAGAAACTGGGAGTTCTCTTAGAGAAGGAAGAGGAGGCCACTGAGTTCCTCGACTTCTATAAGGGCATTTTAGGGACGGTCGAGGAGAGGACAAAGGACCTTGACGAAGAGGATAGGCCTAAGGTCTATTGCGAGCATGAACGCTACACAACCTCAGACAACAATATCGACCCCATCGAGATGGCGGGAGGTCGTTTCATCTTCGACCTTGGTCAGACGACAGAGATCGACCCGGAAGCGGTGGTGTCCGCAAACCCTGATGTGATCATCAGGCTCCTCTCGAAGGAGGACCCTGACGGCAAGATTGCAGACGATACCGAGAATGTGGAAGCTATAAGGCAGGAAATCCTGGACAGGCAGGAGATGGCGATCGTGAACGCGGTGAAGAATAAAGAGGTCTACCTGGTGGCCTCGCCTCTATGGACTTATCTTCCCTACAGC
Organism: Methanothrix sp.; assembly: GCA_020844795.1. Classification (GTDB taxonomy): domain Archaea; phylum Halobacteriota; class Methanosarcinia; order Methanotrichales; family Methanotrichaceae; genus Methanocrinis. The sequence continues at coordinate 1,926,953 of CP086218.1, forward strand.
GGATGTCGGCATTTCATAGGCGTCGCCTACGCGGCCAAGATCCTCCACCCCGAGCTCTTCGAGGACTTTGATCCCAAAGCGATCCATCAGCGGTACCTCACTGAATTCCAGCGGATTGACTACGATCTGGAGGAGAAGGGGGTATTTTTGTATCCGGAGCCTTAGAGCTCCTGTACGATCTTTTTTCGTCCGAAATCTGGTAGTATACTTATATATATCGAGTTGTTGCAAATGAAAACCCCTAACAAGCAACTCAAAGGCTACTGGTATCCCCAACTCAGAGTTTCAAGCTGGTGAATGCGGTCCACGACAGCATCCTTCTGGAGGTGCCCGACAAACGGACCCGGGAGGCGGCGAGGCTTATCCAGAGGGTGATGGAGGAGGCGGGAGACGAGATTCTGAAGGTGGTACTCTGTTTGACCGATGTGAAGGTCGGGAAGGACTGGTCCTTTCCCAAGGATAAACGGGGATTGTCCGCCTTTCTCGCCAGGATGGCCTCCGGGGCAAAGGGAAGCTTATAGCGATGCCATCGGAGCCCCAATTTAGAGGCGTCTTCTGTCGGAAGATGCAGGATCTTCTCGGCTCGAAGCAATGACCCGCTATAAAGGCCGCCGAATCGACGGCAAAACGTAGGATAGTGGTCGTATTTGGAGCCATTATTGGCGGAGACCTCCGGTGGCCCATGAAAAGTGAACAGAGATCCCTCTTTCAACCTGGCAAGATCGCCCCTCTCTCGCCGGAGGTTCCGGGCGATAGATGCCGATCAGCGCCTGGGATGCCTGGTTAAATTAAAATTGATATATAAAACCGGCAAATAGAGCCAGATCTGCCCTGAATCATGACCATTGAAGTGCCATCAAGAGCACTCACCCAAGATCTGCCACCATTTAGGCGGTCTTAACAAGAGAACTAACCGACAAAAGGCTCGTCAGTATGGAGGCGAATCGAGGCTATTGTATATTAACCGGCTCTTTTAACGCCATTTCCGCCCTGATATAGACGATTTTCGCGGAGAGATATTTTGGGGCTTGATCCCTCCGCCAAGATCGAGCCGACTTCGATATGGCGGCCTGGGATCGGGCGGTCGTATTCCCCCGCCAAAACCCACCGCCATAACCGCCAAATGGTCGCCTTATGCTTCAGCGGTACGAAACTCCGCACAAAGATAGACCAATCCTGCTTACCCTCGCATACATAATCGGCAGGCTCTTATTAGGTCGTTCTGATCCGATTCAGCATTCTACTAGGCATAGCTTCTATGGAGGTCCCTCTCTTCAGACTCAGGACGGTTGATACTCCAAATCAGGCTTATTTCCAGAATAGTCGATGATGTCAGCGGCGGTCTAAATCTGTCCAATCATGGCGGAGTCAAATTGCGGCGGCGCACCCCGCAGCAAGCTGCGGGGTATTCGTTAAAATCGAGAAAAAGATGATCAAGGGACCATCTGTCAGTACCCAACTCTGCGTCCGGTATGCCAACTTCCCGGGATACCAGAAGCCATCGGCGAGGAGATGATTCATCAATCTGTTCGCCCGCCAGGAGATCCGGATATTTCTCAAGCAAAGTTTGGAGCAGATCTTCGCTATCGTAAAGTTGCTCCTCCAGGGATCGGAGGGTGCCGTTCGATTCAACGAGGTATATCTTTCCGGCCATCGATTTTCGCCCCTTGATCATTTCACTTCGAGCTCGTCCTCAAGACCGAGATCCATCAGAGCAGATCTCATCTCCTCGATCTCCTGGACAGAGGCGTCGGATACCTCGACAAAGACCCTGAGCTTCAAACCCTTTCTCGACACGAACTTCGAGAGGACCTTAGTGTAGAAGTTCATCCATTTTTGAGGTGTAACGTCGCCATCCCACGCGACCACCTGGCTTTTGATAGTCACCTGAGATGATCCAGAGAGATCTCCTGATCTCGCCGTAACGCTGAAACTCCCCTCGTCGGTTCCAGCTTCAAAGAATCCGTCACCAGCGATGACCCCACCCGTTGCCTCCCAGATCACGTTGCTCAGGGATACTTCTTGGCCGTTCTGATCGAAGCCCCTGACCGAGAATGCCTGTTTCGAGCCGGGACTTACGGTCACATCCTGGGGTGTTATGACCACTCGCTGCAGCTCGATCTCTTCGTCCTTGATAACCACCCGTGCTTCTCCAGCTATACCTCCAGAAACGGCCTTCACGACGAAGGTTCCCTCGTCAGGCCCGGATCGAAATGATCCAGAGTCGTCGATGGAGCCCCCGAAGGCCGACCAGCCGATCGCCTCGATAGATACTTCACGACCATGATCATCAAAGCCTCTCGCGACGAACCGAACTTCGTCGCCGGGCCTGAGGACTACATTATCAGGGGAGACCACAACTTTCTTAACGTCTATCTCGACGTCGATGGGCTCTTTGACGATGAAGATCTCATCAGATATCTCGACCTCGCTAGCTCTAAGTTCGGTATTCGAGAAGATCGGATCGTACCTGCCGCTTCCGGCCTTTCCTACGTAAGCAAATATCCCGTTGGAGACGCCGTTTGCGATCGTCTCTTTGACTGCGGATGGATCGAGGAGTCTAGGAAACTGGGGCGAGGCGAAAAAGGTGTCTAGTACCGCCCTGGTCGACCACTCTTTGAAAGCAGGAGGCCAGTTTCTCATGAGGAAGTTGGGGCTTATCCTATCTTCGACGATGCCTTTCTGTCTCAGGTCGTTTTTGTAGAGGTCAATGAGGCTCTTTGCTGCGCTGGAGTGGGCCAGACCCAGATCTATCAGGAGGATCTTGTTCTCCTTGTCCAGGAGAGCTATGTTCTTGTAGCTCCTCCAGACCGCCTCCTCAAGATCGCGTCTCGCCTTCGCGATGTTCTCGTTTACGAATCTCTTCTGTCCGTCGTCCAGATGGAGGAGCCTCTCCTCGTCGCGGATCTTCTCCCAGGCGAGGAGCTTGCGGGCCTCGCTGGCCATTGCCGCATCGTTCTCGGCTATAGCCCAGACGATGGCGCTCTTGAAGGTCCGGGCGGAGGTCCCGTGGTCGCGAGTCAGCGACTCCACGAGTCTGATCGTCTCGTCGTCCCGCCTCCTGTGGTTTGGAGATAGGATGGCGATCGTCAGAGCAGGATGGTCCGGTATATCGTTGCTCTTCTCGGGGAAGGGTATCGGCTTTATGCCCTTGTTATCGTTGAAGACCTTGAGGATCGCGTTTCGAACAGAATCGTCGATATCACGCCTCTCTATCCCCGCCTGCCGGTCGACGAAGATCTTGTTGAGGTTCGGCTTGAGGCTAAACCGATACCTGTTCCCATCGACGGTCAGGAAGTAGCAGCTTTTCGAGAGCGCTTCCAGGACCGTCTCGACGTTGCCGATGTCGAGGGAGGGATCTGCTACTCCGAGCCTGATCTCAGGAAGGCTCGCGTCGGTGCCGGAGGTCTGCCCGCCGTTCGACTCGAAGAATATGGCGGCGGCAACTTTCCGATGGAGCCGAGCCCTCTGAATCGCTTTCGTCGACTCTTTATCAAGCCTTATGGCGTGAGAGTCGTTCTTCCCCATGATATCGGTCGTGACGGCACCTTCCAGCTTGTCCTCGCCGAGCTGCTCGAAGGTGGCGGCCCGAAATATCGGGTCGTCGAGAGGGGCGGTCCCTAGACCTATGAGGGCGTCAGAATGGGCTCCTGTGTAGTTCTCCTGGTAGGCCTTCGAGACCCAGAAGGCTAGAAGCCTCAGGACGCCCCTCGTCCTCTGGAACCTGGGAAGAGCCTGCCACTTTCGCTCGAAGACCGAGAGGACGATCGGATGGAAGGGGTAGGCGGCCTCGAAAGCCTCCTGAGCTTGATCGACCGGAAACCAGCCTGGCACCTGGTTCTTGTGGGATCTGACCCAGGCCGCGTACTCCCTGCATGTCTTTATGGCATCCTTGCTCAGCTGGACACGGCCGTCGGGGTTCATCTGAGAGCCCCACTCAAAGAGCCTGCGTCTTATGATCTCAGCGGTGTCGGCATCTGCAGACATGATCACCGCTTTGCTGGTCCTGTCCAAGAGCTTCTTGAGCCTCCCGTAATCTTGCTCGTCCTCCGAAGTCATCTCCATCTCGGAGGCGGGTATCGAGACGACCAGAACGACGTTTTCAAGGCCGCTTGCGACCCCTGAGAGGTTCTGGAGAAAATCGTAGAGCTGGTCGGATAAACCGTATTTGCGAAAACGGCTGACGTAGTTCATCAGCTCATCCATCAGGATTATGCAAGGTCTGTCCCTGGGGAGGAGCTGCCTTATGACGTCGCCGCCCGGA
>CP086218.1:1931316-1943002 GCA_020844795.1 Methanothrix sp.
AATAAAGCGCTTAAAGGTGATGAAAATACGTTTTCCCCATAAGCTCCGTGTAAATCGTATCTGAAGTAGTTGGAGACGGGGGTTTTTGGTATAAAGCATGGTATGATCGATTCATCCCCCATATAACACCACCAGATATTTCCATCTCTGTACTCCACCTCGGCTCCGGCAAGTTCAAGACATTTCCTGGCAAAATACCCAGAATTCAGATCGTAATGGTCATAACCCGACAGGAACAGGACTATATCCTCATCTGGCGATGGCAATTTTAGCGTTTTGATTGAGCACATGGCAAAATACGTATCGCAAATATTCGGCGGAAGCCCCCTAACAAAAGAGTAACCTGATCCAGAGCCGATTCGTATTTGTCTCTCTTCGAGATATCTGATAAACGCCTGAATATCTGGCATGATCCTCCACCATATTCAGGAGTCATCAGCCTTGAGGCGGTTTGGGTGGACTCCATCACCGTCTTCAGAGGTCTAAGTTGAGAGGCTATTAAAGCATTTCTGCCAGGGTTAGAGGAAGATTGGAATTTATTGCATATTTTATATAATATTTTAAATCATTTCCTATTGGGAAAAGACTTATAAGCGACATACGCAACCTTAGGTTGCCTTTGGGGCGATGGCGTCCGCCCGGGCTTAGATGCCTAAATCGCCTCGCTAGGCTAATGACACCTACTAGAAATACATACGAAGTGATAGTAGGTGGCTGTAGATCTATATTCAACCGCTCTGATAGCAGCGGTCGTCGTCTTAACCGGCATCCTCAGTATAAGGTTGCGGATCTCTTCCTCCATTCTCGAAGCTGGAGCAGGCATAATACTTGCCAGCTTCCTCGGGGTGGGGATAGAAGCCTGGCTCGATTTCCTCGCTACCTTCGGTGGCTTGATGCTCACCTTCCTGGCAGGAGCGGAGGTGGATCTGTATCTTTTGAGGAATAGTGCGAAGCAGAGCTTCACTATAGGCAGCATGGCCTTCGCGGTCCCCCTCATCGGCGAAGTGGCCTTCTTGTCTTTGTTCACAGATTGGTCCACTTTGGCCGTCCTGGCAGCAAGCATCGCCCTGACGACCACGTCGGTAGCGGTGGTATATTCCGTGCTCCTGGAGTACGAACTGATGGATCTCAAGGCGAGCCGGATGATAATTGCGGCGACCTTTGTGAACGACATCTTAACACTAATAGCGATCACCCTCATATCGCCCAGCTTCAACGTTTACACCATCGCCTTCCTCCTCATAATCGCCTTCCTGATCCTGGTGTTGCCGAAGATCCTGGAGTACGTGGTCGAAAGCTACGGCAAAAGGGCGGTGGAGCTGGAACTTCGGTTCATATTCGCCGCCATGCTCGGTGTCTCCTTCATCGCCGACGTCGGCAAGCTCCACGCCGTCTTCGGGGCCTTCGTCCTGGGTCTCGTCTTCGCAAACTGTATCCACAGCTACAGTGACATACTCCCCAAAATCCGATCGGTCACCTTTTCGCTCCTCTCCCCAGCCTTCTTTTTGAGGGCCGGGATGCTCATCTCCATCTCGGCCGTTGCTCAGAATATCGGGATCATATTGGGACTATTGGGGGTCAAGATGCTCTCCAAGTTCATAGGAACATATTACTTCAATAAGAAGTGGATTCCTGAGGCTCCGATCTTCTCCACCATGCTCCTCTCCACGGGGCTTACTGTAGGAACGATAACCGCCACCTTGGGGCGTGATCTGGGGTTCCTCGATCAAACTCAGTTCTCCATCGCCATAACCACAGTGATCCTCAGCGCCATCGTTCCAACTTTGATCGCAAAGCGGTTTGTGCCTGACAAGAGTGTGAAATGAAATATGATGAGGTGTCTTGGTATGAGGCGCTCTCTTATAGTTGAAGATCATAATAAAAATTGAGAGGTGCAGAATATGGATATGGAAAGTGTCGAGGATTTTGGGATCAAAAAGATCGTAGTCTCCATCGATACCTCGGAGTACTCGAAGATGGTGATGGCCAGGGCTTCGGCCATAGCGATCGCCTTCGAAGCTGAGATCCATGTGATAAGCGTTGTGAGCCTTCCAAAGCTGATCGCTTCTGTGGCAGATATCGGAAGGGAGGATCTCCGCCGGAGCGAAAATGAGTTTCAAGATCACCAGAAGAAGCTCATCGATGAATATATGAGAGGGTACAATTTGCGTGTCGAATCTCGGGTGCTCCATGGAGACCCCTCTGCCAAGATCCTCTCATATGCAGATGAGATCGGCGCAGATCTGATCGTCATGGGAACCAAAGCCTATGGAAAAGTCCAAAGGTTCCTCTTGGGCGGGGTCTCGGAGGACGTCGTCAGAAACGCAAAGTGCTCGGTCATGATCGCAAGATAATAACTGTAGGAAAGAGATCCCGTTGAAAGAATGCTATCCGCTTCCCGGTGCCACCCTTCATCCTGGCGGATGATAGCGATGAATGGAGCCGGGACAGCAGATCCTCTATTGGAAGATTCAGGGCCATATTGGAGATCGAAAGTCAGCTCGTAATCCTGAAACGATTTACCGAGCCGAGGTAAGGCGGTTATGTAAATCTTTACTTCGATCTCCTGAGAAGCTCTGCGATCCCTTCCATAGATTCTTTACCTCGCAGAGCTGTAAGCTCGGGAGGGGACTCCTGGAATAGCTCCAGGGCGTTGAAGAATCTGTCCAGCACGTCTCCGCCATAGGTCGGAACCAGGAATATGTGGGTATGGGGTATCCTCCTGCCGCGGGCATACATGCAGACAAAGTCTGGGTTTAAGGTCTCCATCATCCGCTCGGCCACCACCTTCGCTACCCCAAAGAGGCTTGCATTCTCGTCACCGGTAAGCTCATGCCACCATGGCACGTGCCTCTTGGGGATTACGAGACAGTGACCCCTTGAAAAGGGGTTGATGTCGAGGATGGCGAGGGAGAGTTCATCCTCATAGACCTTGTAACAATGTGCTTTTCCTTCGACGATATCGCAGAAGATGCATCTTTCTCCATTTATTCCGACCATAAATCTCCTCCAACAAATAAAATCGCGATTATTGGTGATTAATCCTTCGCCTTTCTCGAAGTGATGGAAACGCTTATTGGATAAAATTGGATGAAATATGCTAAACAGGATCATAAAAAGAAATATTTAAGTCAGTCGTTCCGGTTGTATACGTACCAGTAGACTCCTCCGACGAAGAGCGCCCCTCCGACGATGTTCCCCAGAGTGACGGGGATCAGGTTGACGACGAAGAACTCGGCCCAGGTGACGCTCGCCCCGTACATGATCCCCGAGGGGATGAAGAACATGTTGGCGATACTGTGCTCAAAGCCTATGGCGACGAAGGCCATGATCGGAAACCAGACCCCAAAGATCTTGCTCACCACGTCATCGGAGGCGATGGCGAGCCAGACGGCGAGGCAGACGAGCCAGTTGCATCCGACCCCCTTGAAGAAGAGGGGCCAGAAATCCTGAGCAACCTTCGCCTCGGCGATCCCCGTGATGCTCGAAAGCCACGGATCGGAGGCGAAGAGGCCGGTCATATAGGTGAGGAAGATGACGACGAATATGGAGCCGAGGAAGTTTCCGAAGTAAGATACCGTCCAGTTCCTTGCCAGCCCCGACCAGGGGGCCTTCTTGGAGAGGACCGCCGGGATGCAGCTGGCGTTGTTGCCGGTGAAGAGCTCTGCTCCTGCCACCACCACCAGCATCAGCCCCACCGGGAAGACGGCCCCGAAGATGAACTTCTGCAGGCCGGGGTTTGCCGCCTTGATATCGGGAACTCCGCCGCCGACGATCACCGCCAGGAGCCCTCCAAAGGCGATGAAAGCGCCAGCCAAAAAGGATAGCGTCAACAGAGGGCCAAATTCTATACCGATCTTGTTACATCCGACGTTGTCAACGGAGCAGGTAGTCTCTTTTGGTGATTTGAATCCCATCGATCTCTCTCCTGCGAATCTACGTAATAAGTTGAAAGCTCACGAAAAATGAGTTGGAGGCGGCTCTCTTCGATCCCGTCACCATCCCCCGGAAGAGGGTCTGGTCGAGATGCAGCTCAAAGCCGACGTATCTTGCGAGCCGCCGGAGATCCTCCGGCCGGGGTGCGGTCACCTCGACCAAGGTCCGTCCTCTCGCAGCCACCGGTCTATATCCTCCGCCGCCTTCTTCCCCGCCCCCATGGCGCTGATGACCGTAGCCCCACCGGTGGTGATGTCCCCGCCTGCCCAGACCCCCTCCCGGGTCGTCCTCCCGGCGTCGTCGACGACGAGGGTACCCCATCTGGTCGTTTCAAGATCAGGGGTGTTCTTCGGGACAAGGGGGTTTGGTATGGTGCCGACGGCTATGATGACCGTCTCCACGTCCATTATATGTTCGGACCCGGCCTCGACGACGGGCCTTCGCCTCCCGCTCTCATCCGGCTCCCCGAGGACCATATCTACCACCTCCATCCCGGCGACCGTCCCCCGGTCGTTACCCAGGATCCTGGTGGGGTTGGTCAGAAAGTCGAAGATCACCCCCTCCTCTCTGGCGTTCTCGATCTCCTCGAGCCTCGCCGGCATCTCCGCCTCGGACCGGCGGTAGACGACGTGGACCTCCTCGGCTCCGAGCCTGACGGCGCATCTCGCGGCATCCATGGCGACGTTTCCGCCGCCGACGACCGCCACCTTCTTCCCCTGTCTTATGGGGGTGTCGTACTCGGGGAACCTGTAGGCCTTCATCAGGTTGACCCTCGTCAGATACTCGTTGGCGGAGTAGACCCCGTTGAGGTTCTCGCCGGGGATGTTTAGAAACCGGGGAGCTCCTGCTCCGATACCGAGGAAGACGGCGTCATATTCCCCCTCCAGGAGCTCGTCGACCTGAAGGAGCCTTCCTACCACCGAGTCGAGCTCGAATTTTACCCCCAGCCTCTTGATGTACTCGACCTCGCCGCGGACGATATCTTTTGGGAGGCGGAACTCCGGGATCCCATATATCAGAACCCCCCCGGCGTCATGGAGAGCCTCAAAGACGGTGACCTGGTGGCCCCTCCTGGCGATATCGGCGGCGGCTGTCAGGCCCGCAGGCCCCGCCCCCACCACGGCGACCTTCTTTCCCGTCGGCTCTGCCTTGTCGACACCCTTCGGGCCGGGGCCACCCTTATCGAGGAGGTTGTTATGGCCCTCCCAGTCCGCCACGAACCTCTCGAGACGGCCGATGGCGATCGGCGCCCCCTTCTTGCTGAGGACGCACTCGGCCTCGCACTGGACCTCCTGGGGGCATACCCTTCCGCAGATGCCGGGTAGGCTGTTCTTATCCTTGATGATCCGGACGGCCCTCCCCATATCCCCTTCCCTTACGGCCTCGATGAAGGCCGGGATCTCAATCCCCACGGGGCAGCCTTCGATGCATCTGGGCTTTTTACACTGGAGGCATCTGTTGGCCTCTTCGGCTGCCTCCTCTTGAGAATAGCCGTACGCCACCTCGAGGAAGTTTCTCCGTCTATCCTCGGGAGACTGCTTGGGCATGGAAACCCGGTTGAGGTTCAGCTTCTTTTTATCTGACATCGTATCCCGCTTTCGATTTATTGATGCTCTGCGGCTCTTCGGATCGACCCGTCCTCCGCCGTCAGAGTTGGCGGCTGGAGCCGGGGTCTACGAGGCAGACGTATAGATGAAATGCCGACGTCTGCACCCCAAGCGGAGTCTGCCCGCCATCGATATCCCTCGACGATGGGTTTTGGAGTTCAACCTATGCCTCGATATTTAAATCTTTTCGGCTTTCCCTACTGATGGTTAACTGGACGGTATCGTCCCCCTTGTAATTATATATTTTTATCACATTCCCTGGAGGCTTCTTCGACCTCATCTAGCTCGAATACGCCCCGTAGAAGGCTCTTTTCCAGGGGAAGATCGAGAGCAACTTAGAAATACGACTACGCCGCTCCTGAGATCACGCGGTGGTGAAAGTGGACGAGATCGCCCTGACCATTGATGGACTAGAGGTGAGGACTCGGAAGGGAGCCACGGTCCTCCAAGCAGCCAGAAAGGCCGGAATTTACATACCCGCCTTATGCGACCACCCCGACCTTTCGCCGATCGGCTCGTGCAAGCTCTGCATCGTCGAGGTGGAGGGTCAGAAGGCGTACCCCACCGCCTGCACCACCATCGCAGAAGACGGGATGGCGGTGAGGACGAGGACCGAAGATCTCCAGGAGATGCGCCGCCACACCCTGGAGATGCTCCTGGCCCTGACGAACCACCCGACGAGCTGTCTATTCTGCGACCGGAAGGACGACTGCGGCGACCTGCGGGAGTGCATGAGAAAGTTCCCCATGGCGGTGGGGTGCAAGTACTGCCCCAACGACGGCGAATGTGAGCTGCAGGATGCGGTGGAGTATACAGGCCTCGAAGAGATCAGGTACGAGACCTCCTATCGAAACCACCCCGTCCTGAGGGAGCCGTTCTTCGACCGCGACTACAACCTCTGCATCCTATGCAGCCGGTGCGTCCGGACCTGCCGGGAGGTGAGGGGGGAGGGGGTCCTCGACTTCGAGGTCGACTACCATCGTCAACATGGGATAGGGCCCGTCTCCCTCCTGGAATCCGACTGCAAGTTCTGCGGCGCCTGCGTCGACGTCTGCCCCACCGGAGCCCTCAAGGCGAGGTCCGAGAGGTGGGAGAGGCCGGAGGAGTTCGTCACCACCGTCTGCCCCTTCTGCGGCGTAGGCTGTGTCATGGACGTCGGCGTCGCCTCCGGCCACATCGTCCGGGTGAGGGGGACGAGGGGCGATACCCCCAACAACGGTCAGCTCTGCGTCAAGGGGCGGTTCGGCCTTGACTTCGTCGAGAGCCCCGAGCGGCTGAAGACCCCCCTCATCCGGAAGAACGGCGAGCTCGTCGCTGCCAGCTGGGAGGAGGCGCTCTCCCTCATAGTCGATCGATTCTCTCGGTCCAAAGGCGACCGCTTTGCCCTCCTCTCCTCCGCCAAATGCACCAACGAGGAGAACTACCTCGCCCAGAAGCTATGCCGTCTCGTGATGGAGACGAACAACGTCGACCACTGCGCCCGCCTCTGTCACGCCTCCACCGTCGCCGCCCTGGCAGCGGCCTTCGGAAGCGGGGCGATGACCAACTCCATCGATGAGCTGGCGGAAGCAGGCTCGATCTTCATCATCGGATCCAACACCCCGGAGCAGCACCCCGTCATCGCTCTCAAGATCAAGGAGGCGAAGAGTAGGGGGGCGAAGATCGTCGTCGCCAACCCCCGGTGGATCGGCCTGTGCAACATCGCCGACGTATGGCTGAGGCAGACGCCCGGGACCGACGTCCCCCTGACCCTCGGCCTCTGCAAGGTGATCCTCGAGGAGGGGCTCATCGACGAGCAGTTCATCCGGGAGAGGTGTGAGGGTTTTGATCCCTTCCGGGAATCCCTAGCCGATCTATCCCTGGATGAGGTGGGGAAGATCACCGGGGTCGAGCCGCAGCTCATAAGAGATGCGGCCCGGATCTACGCCCAGAACGGCCCATCTTCCATCGTCTACTCCATGGGGATAACCCAGCACTCCCACGGGACCGAGAATATCCTGGCCCTCGCAAACCTGGCCATGATGACCGGAAACATAGGAAAGCCAAGCTCCGGCATGAACCCCCTCCGGGGCCAGAACAACGTCCAGGGCGCCTGCGATATGGGAGCCCTCCCCAACGTATTCCCCGGCTACCAGCCGGTAGTCGGCGAAGAGCAGAGGAGGAAGTTCGAGGAGGCGTGGGGCCGGGATCTCCCGAAGAGGCCGGGGCTGACCCTGATGGAGATCTTCAGCGCCATCGAAGAAGGCGATATCGACTGCATGTACATCATCGGCGAGAACCCCGTCATCAGCGACCCCGACTCTACCCACGTCGCCGAGGCGCTGGAGAAGGTCGACTTTCTCGTCGTCCAGGAGATATTCCTCTCGGAGACGGCGGCCTTCGCCGACGTCGTCCTCCCCGCCACCTCCTTCGCCGAGAAGGACGGGACCTTCACCAACACAGAACGGCGGGTCCAGAGGGTGAGGAAGGTGCTGGAGCCCCTGGGAGATTCGAGGCCCGACTGGATGATCATATCGGAGATAGGGAAGAGGATGGGCCGTTCCGACCAGTTCTCCTACTCCGACCCATCAGCGATCATGGAGGAGATAGCGTCCCTCACCCCCAGCTACGGTGGCATCAGCTACCATAGGATCGATGAGGGGGGACTACAGTGGCCCTGCCCGACCCCCGACCATCCCGGTACGGGGATCCTCCACAGAAACGGCTTCACCCGGGGCAAGGGGCTCTTCTCGGTCTTGACCTACCGGCCCTCTGCGGAGCTCCCCGACGACGATTACCCCTTCATCCTCACCACCGGACGGGTCCTCTGCCACTTCCACACCGGGACTATGACGCGGAAGGTCTCGGGGCTGAACCTCTTAAGAGACGAAGAGCTGGTGGAGATCAACCCCGGTGACGCGGCAGATCTGGGGATCGAGGACGGCGACCTGGTGGAGGTCTCCTCTCGGAGGGGGTCGGTCACCGCCAGGGCGAAGCTGACGGAGAGGTCGTCTCCTGGGGTCGCCTTCATGACCTTCCACTTCGCTGAGACGCCGACGAACGTCCTCACGAACCCCGCCCTCGACCCCGTTGCCAAGATACCGGAGCTGAAGGTCTGTGCCGTTCAGCTGTCAAAAGCGGGTGGTGATTGAAGATGTACGAGATTGTAGAGAAGCGGCCCATCGTCCCCAACATCATCTCCATGAAGATCAGGGCCCCCAAGGTGGCGAAGGCCGCCCGCCCCGGTCAGTTTGTGATGATAAGGGTCGACGAGACCGGCGAGCGGGTCCCCATGGGGTTGTCGGGCTGGGACCCCGGAGAGGGGACCGTCGAGATCGTCTTCTTCGTCCTGGGAACCTCCACCATGAAGCTAGGGGCCCTCAAGGTCGGCGACACCGTCCAGAACCTCGCTGGCCCCTTGGGTGCCCCCACCGAGATCGAGAACTTCGGGACCGTCATCTGCGCCTGCGGTTGCTTCGGGATAGGCCCCACCCTACCCCTGATAAAGGCGCTCAAAGAGGCGGGAAACCGGGTGATAACGGTGGTGGAAGGGCGGAGCCGGGAGTTCATCTTCTGGGAAGAGAGGCTGCAGGAGGAGAGCGACGAGCTCCACGTCCTCACCGGGAACGAAAGCTGCGGCCAGCCTGGTTGGACGAACGACTTCATAAGAGGAAGGCTTGAAGGCGGCGAGAGGATCGACAGGATCTTCGTCCACGGTTGCCCCTTCATGATGATGGAGGCGGCCAAGGCGAGCAAGCCCTATGGCGTCAAGACGATCGTCAGCCTCACCCCCCTGATGGTCGACGGGACCGGTATGTGCGGCGCCTGCAGGGTGGAGGTGGGTGGGGAGACGAAGTTCGGCTGCGTCGACGGCCCCGACTTCGACGGCCACCAGGTCAACTGGGAGACTCTGGCCCTCCGCCTTCGCCAGTTCATCCCCGAGGAGGACCGGTCCTCCATGCTCTGGGAGCGGGATAACTGGCACAAGCTGGTGGATATGGCGCCCCAGGCTTTGAACCCCACCCTGGGGAGGGGTGAAGGAAAAGATAAGAAGAAGGCCTCCTGTAACGGCCAGGCTTGAAGCTATCGAATCATCAAAGGGAACTCTTCTTAAGAAGGATTTTAAAAAAGGGTGATTCCCGAGGGAGGGGTGGACCCCCACCCCCACGATCCGTTCCAAGCTCTTCTATGGATCAGAGGGATGAGGGCTAAGAGAACTTGATCCAGCCCCGGATCTTCATCGCCTCGACGACCCGGTTGACGGCGACGACGTAAGCTGCCTGACGCATATTTATATTATATGCCCTGGAGGTCTCAAGGACGCTGTGGTAGGCGCGGGTCATCCTCTCGTCGAGCCTCTTTCGGACATCTTCGACGTCCCAGCAGTAACGATCTATGTTCTGGACCATCTCGAAGTAGGAGACGGTGACGCCGCCAGCGTTGCAGAGGAAGTCGGGGATGACGTGGACCCCTTTCTCGAAGAGGATCTCGTCCGCCTCGGGGGTGGTGGGGCCGTTGGCGAGCTCGGCTATGATCTTCGCCTTGATGTGGGGGGCGTTCTCTTTTGTGATGACGTTCTCGAGGGCAGCGGAGATGAGGATGTCGACATCCAGCTCCAGAAGCTCCTGGTTTGAGATCTTCTGAGTCTCATCCTTCGGGAAGTTGACGACGGTGCAGGTATCCTTCTTGACGCTGCAGGCGAGCTCGATATCCAGACCGTCCTTGTTGTAAATTCCTCCCTTGGAGTCGCTGATAGCCACCACCTTGGAGCCGAAGAGATCCCGGCAGAGGATGGCAGCGTTGGATCCGGCGTTTCCGTACCCCTGGATCGCCACCGTAGCCTTGGCGAGGTCTATCCCCAGCTCTCGGGCGGCCTCCCGGATCGTGAACATACCACCCCGGGCGGTGGCGTCGTCCCTGCCGCAGGAGCCGCCTACGCAGATGGGCTTTCCGGTGATGCAGCCGAACTCGTTGCTCCCGGTGATCTTGGAGTACTCGTCCATCATCCAGGCCATGACCTGAGGGGTGGTATAGACGTCGGGGGCGGGGACGTCCTTATTCGGTCCCATGAACTGCCATATCATATCGATATAGCCGCGGCTGAGACGCTCCAGCTCATTTTCTGATAGCTCTTTGGGGTTGCAGATGACGCCGCCCTTTCCGCCGCCGAGGGGGAGGTCCATGAGGGAACACTTCCAGGTCATCCACGCCGCAAGAGCCCTGACGGTGTCGATCGTCTCGTCGGGGTGGAACCTGATCCCCCCCTTCGTCGGCCCCTTGGCGTCGTTGTACTGGACCCTAAACCCCTTGAAGACCTTCGTCCTCCCGTCGTCCATCCGGACCGGGATGGAGACGTGAAGCTCCCTCATCGGGCTCTTCAGCATCTCCCGTACGTCTTCATCTAGATTGAGTATCTTTGCACAGTCATCCAGCTGTTCACATGCTATATCAAACGGGTTGAGTTCTGCCATCCCTAAATCACCCTCATCTCGCGTTCCGCCAAAGGCCGTCTCGCCGCGAGTTAGGAGGAAGCCCATGTCAGCTTCCCATAGTTAAATCTTATGAGTAACATTTATTTATTGCAAAATGGGCAGCTTTGCCTTGTTATTCATATATAACTATTTCTATGCACAGTCTCCCAGCATCAGCATCTGCAGGGTGATCGACGATCCATGTAGATGAAGTTTAATTTTTGAAGCATTATATTGAAATTGGTGGAGAGGAAATTTCTCAAATAAATGGATATTTTACATGGCATCATATAGGAAAAATGGTATATCTCTCGGACGAATACTATGAGCATTTTTCATTTAACTGATATTATACAAATATCAATCGACCTTTTTAACCCAATACCTATCATATATATAATAAAATACAAATATATATAATAGTTTTTTTATCTTTATAGTTGAAGCGCAATATTCTTATCTTATTGAATCAGATAACTATCTGGAGGTAATTTGTATGAAACTACATACCTTGATATTTGTAGTATGTTTGGTCGGCGTCCTAACATTGGCAACCCCTGTATTTGGCCAAGTTGAAGAGGTCCCAGAGGTCGACCAACTGGAAGATTTGCCCGTGGCCTTACCGCCTGATGAGCCAACAGTCTTCCCCATAGATCCGGAGGAAGAGGCCTACGATCCAGAGATGGACCTAGT
>CP086218.1:1943102-1967035 GCA_020844795.1 Methanothrix sp.
GATCGACCTTTGAACTCTCGACGCAGCCTCTCAGCTCCCCCTTGAATTTGGCTAAGCTGACTAAAGGCTTCAGAGGCTTGATCACAACCTTTCCGTCTTCC
The DNA here is from genome assembly GCA_020844795.1 of Methanothrix sp. Classification (GTDB taxonomy): domain Archaea; phylum Halobacteriota; class Methanosarcinia; order Methanotrichales; family Methanotrichaceae; genus Methanocrinis. The sequence continues at coordinate 1,943,204 of CP086218.1, forward strand.
AGCCCGACCTCCACCTCATCGCCGTCCCTGAGGCCCGCTTTTTGAATGATCGCTTCGGGGATCGAAAGCTTATCGCCTTCAAGTCTGGCTCTCATCATCTGAGGATCACCGGAGGGCTTTATGGGCCTGAACCTAATTAAATCCCTCTGAAAACTGAATATCTCGCCAGCGCCTTTGTCGGCGGATCTGATCCCTTGGAGTTGATTTGCGTCCGGTTATGCTTTTAACTCCGACCCAGCCCTGCCTCTCCTCCGGGGCTGCTCTTCAACATCACAAAGAAGCCCTTCCGTCGGGCGTCGGAGATGCCGTTACGGCCTCTCTGCCGCCACCTGAGGGCGCCCCGGAAACGATCTCTTTCTCCACCTCGAGGTATAGCTCTATAGCCTCTTTCGCCCTTTCGATGAGATCGTCCAGGCTCCTCGCCTGGGTATGGCATCCGGGGAGGGATGGGACGGTGGCGACATAGTATCCGTCTTCGTCCCTCTCGACGACGACGTTGAACTTTGCCTTCATCTCTCGACTATTTTGCGTCGAGATTTTAAATACTTGGTCATTTAATGACGCCGGGGTCTTTCGTCATATCGGTCGGGTCATTTCGTGGCCGAGGACGCCGCCCGCGGATCGAGGGCGCCCTGGGCTCGATCGGCCGGGTGACGAGCGCGGCGTGGGTTTCGGGCATGGTGGGGATGATGCGCGCGACCGGCGCGGCGGTGGGGGTAGGCCGCGGTGTAGCCGACTGCTTCGCATCTGGGGCAGGAGCGAGATCGGTCTGAATAACCGGGCCGTCTTTCTTGACGGCTGCGTGGTGATCTTCGACGGCTTTTCCGGACTTTCTCTGGGAGTGCCGGAACAGAGGTCCTGAAATACCGACAACTTTTTTAGCGGGGAGATAGTCTTAATATACTGAAGAGGTAAGGCGATGAGAGGGATGGCGATTTTTAGTGTCCTGGCAATTGTGATATTAATTATAACAGCGGTAGCAGATAGGGTAGACGATTTAATATTGGATTTAAAGTATGGGCCGACATACGAGAGAGAAAAAGCAGCTAGGGAGCTTGGTGAGATAGAAGATCCAAGAGCTGTCGACCCCCTCAATAAGGCTCTAAATGACAGTGATCGGAGGGTACGTATGGAATCGGCTCTGGCTCTCTCTGCTTTAGGTGATCAGAACGCATATACTCTTCTGATTACACCTCTCCAGGATGAGGATTGGAGAATCCGTTGGAGGACTGTCCAGGAATTCGGCTATACAAAAAATCCCCTGGTAGTGGACCCTCTTGTTAACGCTCTTAGATTTGACCCCTACCCCACAGTACGGAAGGGTGCCGCAGAGGCTCTTGGCAAGATAGGAGATCCAAGAGCTGTTGACCCTCTCATTGAGGCTCTCAATGACCCAAGTATAGACGTACAGTGCCAGGCTATCAATGCACTTGGTGATATAGGTGATCCCAGAGCGGTTGATCCCCTCATCGTAACACTAAATGAAGGGTGTTGGCAACGCAAGAAGTATGCGGCCATAGTCCTTGGCAATATAGGCGATCCAAGAGCCGCTGCCCCCTTAATAGAGGCTCTAAACTACACAGGAAATAGAGATGTCCGGGTGGAAGCTGTTGTAGCTCTCCGCAAGATAGGCGATCCCAGAGCTGTTGACCCTCTCATCGAGGCTCTTAAGGATAATGATACATATGTTTGCATAGAAGCCGCCATGGCTCTAGGAGAATTCGGTGATCTCAGAGCTGTTGGCCCTCTTATCGAGGCTCTTAAGGATGAACGTTCTAATTTACGTACCAAAGCCGCCTGGGCTCTTGGTGAGATCGGAGATCCCAGAGCTGTTGACCCCCTTCTCGATGCAATAACAGATGAATACTGGGAGGTCAGAGGAGAGTCGATTCGGGCTCTTAAGAAGATTGATGATCCCAGAGCTACCGAAGTATTGGCTTACGTGGAACGAAAGGGCGTAATGTAGTGTTGAGGGGGATTATATGGATGAGGAAGCAGAGGGGCCTAAAACTTGTAAGTTGGATGAGGTATTAAGGAGATTCAGTCACAGAGGCGTTCCTTATCCCTCATTACCATTAGCTATGACGAAGAGTCGTTCAACTGCCACCAGCGGGAGGGATTGGATAGAAAATCCTACCAGATTCAAGCTCAAGGAGACAAAGTACTTCTTAGATAAGGTCTGTCGTGCGTATACAGAGCTGGTAAAGGAAACGACTGATGAAAATCGTGATGAACTCCTTTTCAACCTGTCAGCATTTATTGCAGCTGGCCGGAGTATCACTGGTAATTATATGCAAAATCAATATGGTAATGACTGGTATAAGGAACAAGGGTTCAAATTTGATCCAGAGTTGAGGCTTCTTAATGAGATAAGAGTAGAATTCGTCCACCTGAAGCCACGTGCTATCACTACTAAACGTGGTATTTCGATCCCAATGACTACAAGAATCGTCTATAGTGAGGGGGACCCCAGAAGATTAACAGCACCCCCTTTACCAGTAATACTGCCATCAGAACCAGTTACATCAGAACCAGTGACTTATGATGTAGTCCTTAGACCGGATGATAAGATGAAGGGAAAAATACCTGGAATAGCAGACGAATACAACGTTCTTGATTTTTCTAATCGGCAATACGAAAAGTATGAGAAATTAGTAAACGGATGTGAAAGGCGATTTGCCAGTCAGGCCGGATCGAAGATCCGTCACTTCGACTCCCTGATCGAAGAGATGCGCGCCAAGTACGATATGAGCTTTGAGGAGTTCGAAGAGCAGATCAAATCGAGAAAGGGAGACGAGTCCTTCGACGAGTGGGACGATTTCATCATCTGGGAGAGCTACGAGTCGGCCCGCAAATACTGGGCGGGCGTCCAGGCCAATCTCAAAGGCGTCAGTAAATGAAGGCTCGCGAGCGCCGGGCCAGCCCGCATCATCATCAGCCCGAGGATAGCCCATTCCCCTGCAGTTCCAGCTCCCCCTTCCGAAACTCGCAGACCCCCACCACCGTCACCCCCTCCGGCAGAGTCGCAAACCTCGCTCTCAAGATGAGATCCGCCAGCTCCTCGCGCATGACCTTTGATATCCCCACGATGGAGGTGGTGGGCCGGGGGTTGACGTCCACCACCCGGGGGAGGTCGCCGACGACGAGGTCGATCCCGGCGTACCCCCGTAGGTCGAGGGCCGAGGCCGCCGCCTTCGCCACCCGCAGGATCTCCTCCTCCCGGTCGGTATGGTAGGGGACGATCCCGCCCCGGTACTCGAAACCCGCCTCGACGCAGACGAGCTGCTTGTTGATGGTCAGGGGTAGAACCCGGTCGCCTGCGGCGATGAGGCTGACGCTGAGGGATTCACCCTCGCGGTACCTGGTCGCGATCCGGCCGACGCCCAGCTCTTCCGGCAGATTTTCGACGAGCTCCATACCCTCGGAGGCGCACCCGAACCGGGGCTTAAGGACGAAGGGGCCGTCGCCAGGGTCGTAGGGGTTCTCCAGGTCGCCGGGGTCGAATGCCTCGACGACGGGAACGCCCGCCCCCTCCAGCAGACGGGTACATGCGAGCTTGTCGGCCGATAGAAGGGCGGCCTTCGGGGAGGAGCCGAGGTTGATGGCGTTTTCTTCCAGGATCTCAAGAAATCCGGGGAGAAGCTCGTCGGGGGCGATGACGAGGCCGGCGTCGGCCTGCGTCCCGGCGAGGAACTTCCCGAAGTCGTCATCGCTCCTGCAGCCGAGGACGACTCCTCGCCCTGCACCTATGGCGGGCCACGCCGTCGGATAAATGACGTCATGGCCAAGCCGGACGAAGCTCCCCGCGAGGATCGAGAGCATCGCCCTCCCCTCGACCTGAAAGGTCCCCTGAAGGCCTGTGGCGACGGCGTACTCGGCGATGAGGATCTTCATGCTCTTCTCAATGATGGGATCTCTGATGAGACCATAGCTCAGTACTGCCTCGCCAGGAGGGCGGACTTCTCGGTCTTCGCGCCGCAGACGATGCAGCTTCTCTCGCCCTTCTCAGCGGACCGCCACGGCTCGCCTAGGACGGCCGCCCCGACCTCCTCCTCGATCCTGTGGCCGCACTCCTCCGAGCCGCACCACCCGACCCTGGCGACCCCGGCCCCGGTCTGTTCTCTCGCCTCCTGGGCCGTCTCGCAGTCCTTGACTTTGCTGTCCTGGAAGGCCTGGGCCCGGGCCCGCATCGCCTCGGTGAGGTCGGCGGCCTCTCTCTCGATCGTCTCATTCAGCTCGCCGAGCTTAACGGTCAATTTTTTGCCGTCGCGCCTTGCCAGGACGGCGACCCCGTCCTTGATATCCCGGGGCCCTATCTCGATTCGGATGGGGACGCCCTTCATCTCCCACCTGTAGAACTTGGCCCCGGGCCGCTCGTCCCCCTCGTCGATCGCAACCCTCATCCCGGCTGCGGCGAGATCCTCTTTGATATCCCGGCAGACCTCCAGCGTCGCCTCCTTCTCCTTGAAGAGGATCGGAACGATGACGACCTGGACCGGGGCGACCGCCCAGGGTAGGACGAGCCCCTTATCGTCGCCGTGGACGGAGATGAGGGCGGCGATGCACCTCTCCGAGACGCCGTAGCAGGTCTGGTTGGCGTACACCTGCTCACCGGCCTCGTTCTCGAAGGTGATGTCATAGGTGGTGGCGAAGTTCGTCCCCAGGAGGTGGGCGGTCCCGATCTGGAGCGTCCTTCCGTCGGGCATCACCGTGTCTAGGGCGATGGAGTAGTCCGACCCAGGAAACTTGTCCCAGGAGGGCCTCCTGGCGAAGAGGAAGGGTATGGCGAGGCGGCTGTAAAACTCGGCGTAGATGGTGAGGGCCGCCTCAACCTGCTCTGCCGCCTCCTCCCATGATGCGTGGACGGTGTGGGCCTCCTTGAAGGAGGTGATCTCCCGCAGCCTTATCAGGGGCCGGGTATGCTTCGTCTCGTACCTGAAGGTGTTGACTATCTGGTAGATCTTGAGGGGGAGGTCGGCGTGGCTCCTCACCCAGAGCTTGAAGATGGGGTAGATCGCCGTCTCGCTCGTCGGACGCAGGGCCAGCTTTATGTCGAGGGGGCTCGTCCCGCCGTGGGTCACCCAGTAGACCTCGTCCTCGAAGCCCTTGATGTGCTCTGCCTCCTTCATGAACTCCGTCTCGGGGATCAGGAGGGGGAACTGGGTCTCCAGGTGGTCGGGGTCGAGGAGGGACCTCATCAGGTCGTAGACGTTCCTTCTGACGGCGAAGCCGAAGGGGTACCAGACGCACATCCCCTTGACGGGATACCGGACGTCTATGATCTCCCCCGCCTTCAGTAGCTCGTGATACCATTCGCTGAAATTATCTTTGCTGGGTAGCTTGGACTCGGTCATTCCATCACCGATAGAGGTTGAAGATCTGGCGTGGACTGGATGAAAGGTTGGATGAGAACAGGGGTTATGAAGGTCTCGATCGCCGCCGCGATGAAGAGGAAGAGGACGACCCACCGGAGGAGGCGCAAAGCTGCCCTCAACTCCCCCTCCAGATCGGCCTCCACCCCCATGAGGGTTTTTATCATCAGATGGCCGAGCCGAAAGCCGACGCCGATGCAGACGAGGACGGTGGGCAGCTCTATAATCCCGTGGGGGAGGATCGCGACGATGACGAAGGCGGCTCCACCGGCCAGGATCGCCTGATGGATGACGAGCCCCACCACCAGGCCGTTTACCACGACGACGATGAACGGGACTATCCCGAACCCCACCCCCAAGAGGAGCGCCATCGCCGATGCGAAGAGGTTGTTGACGAATATGGCCAGCATCATCTTTCCGGGGCTCAGCTCCAGGATCCATCGGAGCTTCTCGGCGACGTCTCCGACGGTGGAAGCCGCCAGGTCGGGCTGGCTGATCGAGATGACGAACCCGAGGGCTGCCGCCGCCAGGAAGAGGCAGACGGAGAGGATGATGTAGGGTCTGATGGACCTGAGGTACGAAACGTCTTCTTTCCAGTTCAAGCGATATCTCCTCCCCTTCCACCCTCCGACATCGTATAAGATTCTGGCGATTTTCCCCCTGAAGGGCAGACTCCTGCAGAGCAGCCGATCTATCAAGCCTTCAGGCGGACCAGGCACCGGAAAGGTAGCTGGCGCCAAAGAGGACTAGAAAGGCGCCGCATAGAGCGAGGACTCTCCTGTAGTTCGCCTCAGATAGAAACGTCCTACCCCGGTGGAGGCTCGTCGAGACGAAGGTGTACCAGCCATAATCTGCTCCCCAGTGGCCGATCATGAATATCATAGCAAGAAGGAGCCCCTCCCGCAGCTCCGCCAGGACGAGGGCTGAACCTATGCTCATCCACCATATCCAGAAGTAGGGGTTGGCGACACTGGTCAGAGCCCCCGCCATATACGGGTTTGATGCGGTGTCCCCCTGGGATATCTTCATGGTGGCGGTCCTGGATCCCTTCAGAGTTAGAAGGCCGAAGAGGATCAGGGCCGAACCACCTACGACGGCGACGGTGGCGGTATGATCTTCGACCAGCGTTGCCACCCCCAGGGCTATCATGAGGAAGACCCCCATCTCGGCGATGGCATGGCCCGTCGCCACCTTCGGCCCCACCGTCCACCCCCTCTGGAGGGACGAATTGATGGTGGCGACTAGGGTTGGACCCGGCGCCAGAGCGCCTGTGAGCCCTATGGTGAAGGCTAAAATCAGGGTCTCTATAGCCCCTAGCATATCCATCTGCAAGCGATCGTATGGTATCTGAACCTTTCCATCCAGAGGTGGGGCTGAGACAGAGAAAAAGGAGCTTAAGAGATTCTATCCATATATGCGGATTATTATCCATGGACCGGTCGGGATTTGAACCCGAGGCCTCTACCATGCCAAGGTAGCGATCTACCCCTGATCTACCGGCCCTCTGGGCGGGGCATACGCAGACCTATCAAATAAAGATATCGGTGTCCCTGAACCGATGAGAAAGGCGCGGAACGGTCGACGGCTACTTCTTAAGGGTTGACTGGACCGTCTCCACCGCCGATACGACGTTTCTGCCCCACCGGATCCCGTTGAGAACGTCTTTGACCGTCATCTCCTCCACCTTCGGGTAATAGAGGAGCTTATCGTAATCTTTGGTGACGGCGTAGTTGTAATGGCCGTAGGCGACTGTCACCCCGTATGTGAGGAGCTTATGGGCCCGCCGGGACGAGGTCCAGACCGCCTGGCGGGGGTCGTAGACGGCGTCGGCTCCGATCTTGAAGAGCTTGACCGACAGGTCGTAGTCGTCCAGCAGAGATATGTCTCTGTGCCCCCCCGTCCTCCGGTACGTCTCTCTTCTCATGGCCATGTTGGAGCCGATCATGTAGCAGAAGTTGAAGGCTTTGAGGAGCTTGTAGGAGCTTCTGACCGCCGTCAGAATCTCGGTCCTGAGGTCTCTATCCTGGAATAGCACCGGCCCGGTGCTCGCCTCGTGCCGCTCCAGGTTTCTGCTTATCACCTCAAGCCAGCCTTTGGGAAAGTCGGTATCCGCATCCGTAAAGGCCAGGATCTGGCCGGAGGCGACCTCCGCCCCGTCCCTCCTGGCCCCTCCTATTCCGGGGTGGGTCTGGACGATCACCTGGTCGGCGTACTCCTCGGCGATCGCCACGGTTCCGTCATCTGAGCCCCCATCGACTACTACTATCTCGTAGCTCTCTCTTCCCAGGGATTGGCTTAGAAGGGACCTCAGGGTCGCCTCTATATGCTCCTCCTCGTTCAGCGCTGGGACGATGACCGATATCATTCAACATACCTCTGAGGGAATAGGCCGGATACGCCACCAGACAAAGGGTCGAGGCCGCCGTCATTACCAGGGAGAGCTGGTAGAAGCGTGCTGAAGCGAAGGCGAAGACCAGAGAAAGGGCGGCAAGACCCCCCAGCATCAAGAGGCCGTTCTTCTCCCCGATCCTCGTGACGGTGGTCGTCGTCGACTCCACATCCTCCGCGTAATCCACTATCTGATGGGCTATCAGGGCTTCACAGCCGACTATAAAGACGAGGAGAGATATCAAGATTATCCCTCTTGAAGGGTCCCCTCCAGAGAGGACGAACCCGGAGATGAAGGGGAGAGTTCCAAACATGAGACCGTGGCTCGCCATATCCCAAAGATATCGTTCCTTCAACCTTATGCGCCTCGCTGAATAGGCGGTCAATACCAGGAGGTTTAGGACGACGAATGCCGCCCCCAACAGGTCCAACCAGAGGGAGATGAAGAGGGAGATCGAGACGAGGGCTGACATGAGGAGGAGAACCCCCTTCTCATCGACCTTCCCCACGGCCAGGGGGTTCGTCCCCGACTCCACCTTACCGCGGTGTTGCCTATCGATCTCGGCATCATAATAGTTGTTGACGACGAAGGCGTAACCTATGATGAACATATATGCGACCAAGACCAGCGTGATCTCGGATCTTCCGCCACCGGCGAGATAGGCTCCAAGGAGCGGAAATAGCGGATAGAACTTGATCCAGTCTTTTATGCGAAGCATCCTCAGGTAATCGATCATCCTTTCTCTCTCCCCAGTTGAGGGGGCTGAATTCCCGTCAACCCTTATCTACCTTTTCCGTATCCCGCCACCTCGATGGGATAGTTCTCTTCGGCCTCTCGGCATAGGATCCGATGGTACCATCGTCATGGTAAAATCCTTATAGATCGCCAGCCAAAATAGAAAACCATATCATGATATCGTCGTATATCCTTCGATCGTCGTATATGCTTCTCGCGTTCTCTCTCGCCTTCAACCCCCTCTTCCTAGCCACCGCCTTGGGCGAGGAGGATTATCTGGAGGTCCTCGGACCCCGGGGGGTGGTTGCCAAAGCCAACTACTCCGAGTACGGATCCGCATTCGAGGAGTTCATGACGGGCCCCAGCGAGAGGAACCTCTCGTCCTATCCAGACTACCTGGTGGAGTTTCTGGAGGGAAGAGAACAGCCGCCTATCGCGAACTACAGCCAGTACACTCCTGCCTTCGAGGAGTTCATGAACCTCTCAAAAAGGAGCGTCCTTTATCCCTCATCCTATCCCGATTACCTGATCCGTTTTTTGAACGATACCCAGGAAGTCCTCAGAATCAATTACACTAGATACTCTCCCGCCTTCGAGGAGTTCATGAACGCTACAAGAGAAGGCGGCGAGAACCTCACATCCTATCCGGATTATCTCAGATGGTTTTTAAGCCGATAGATCGATGAGAAGGCCTGGTGCTATTCATCCCCGGTCCTTAAGCCGAAAAGGATGCAGGGCGGCCAGGAGAATCCTACCCCGACCGTCTCCCTTTCATATGCCCATCATATCCCATATCTTTTTCATATCGAGATGTATCTCGGCTGCCTTCGCCAGCTCGTCATAACCGTCCCCCGCCGGAGCAGACCGCCGGGGCAGGTTCTTTCTCCGGTAGAGGTGATCCAGGAAGGCGTCCCGGAAGTTGCGGTTCTGGAATATCCCGTGGAGGTAGGTTCCGATGACAAGTCCATCGCCGCCCACGCCGCCGTCGTCACCGAAGGCCGGTGGGTCCTGGCTGGTGGTGACACCCATGTGGATCTCGTAACCAGAGACCGTCTCCCCCTTTATCGGACCCAGGATCGGCCCGTCCCCCGTCACCGTCTTCTCCGCCTGGACGGTCCTCTTCTCGTAACGGTCGAACCGGGTCTGCGAATTCAAGAGACCGAGACCGGGTACGACAGAGTCTCCGTCCTCGATACCCTGATCGACGATCTCCCGGCCCAGGATCTGGTAGCCGCCGCAGATCCCCAGGATCGGGACCCCCTCGTCCCGGAGGGCGAGGATCTCACGGTCGGTCCCCCTCCTCCTCAGCTCCAGAAGGTCGGCGACGGTGTTCTTCGTCCCAGGGATGATGACGGCGTCGGGGCGTCCCAGGGGCTGGCCGGGAGTGACGTACCGGAGGTTCCCCTCCCTCTCCAGGGGCTCAAAGTCGGTAAAATTCGATATCCTCGCAAGCCTTATGACGGCGATATCGACGGCCACAGACCCGCCCGCATCCTCCCGGTTGGCCCCTTGAGACCCGCCGCCCCCCTTGTCCCCCAGGGAGACGGAGTCCTCGGAGGGGAGGGCGAGGTCGAGGTAGGGCATCACCCCCAGGACGGGAGCCCCCGTCAGCTCCTCCAGCATAGCTAGGCCCGGCTCCAGGATGGCAGGGTCGCCCCGGAACTTGTTGATGACGAGGCCGCAGACGAGGGGCCTGATATCCGCAGGCAGAAGCGTGACGGTCCCATAGAGGCTCGCAAAGACCCCGCCCCGCTCGATATCCCCCACCAGGATGATGGGGGCGGCGAGCTTCCTGGCGACGTAGATGTTGGCGATGTCCCGGTCGTAGAGGTTGATCTCAGCCCCCCCGCCCGCCCCCTCGACGACGATGTAGTCGTACTCCCCCGACAGCTCCTCGATAGCCCGGTCGACCACCGACTTCATCCCCTCGATCCCCCGGTAGTACTCCTCGGCGGACATATCGGCTACGGGGACGCCGAAGACGATCACCTGGCTCGTCCGGTCCCCCTTCGGCTTCAGAAGGATCGGGTTCATCAGCTCCGTTGGTTCGACTCCTGCGGCCCAGGCCTGGACCGCCTGGGCGATCCCCATCTCCTTCCCCTCGTTGGTGACCCAGGAGTTGAGGGACATATTCTGGGACTTGAAGGGGGCTACTTTGAGGCCCCGGTTTCGAAGGATCCTGCAGAGGGCGGCGACGACGGTGCTTTTGCCTGAGTGGGAGGTGGTGCCGAGGATCACGATGAATCTAGTCATGTCGTCTCCGGGAAGTGCAGACAAGTTTATTTGTCTTTTGGAAGCAGGAGGTTTCTGAGGGGGATGATAGAGATGGGTAGATTAACAGATAAACTTTAATAAAGAATTGTAGAGATGATGTAAAAATAGCCCTCCACACACAAACGCGTGCGACATTCACATCTATGCGCCCCTCACACCTCCCCCGCCGCCTCCTCCAGCTTCTTCGTGCACGCGTCCATCAGCTCAGCCGCCTCCCGGACCCTCGCCGCCGCCTTCGGGCTTGCTGCCTCCATCTCCTCCGCCCGCGCCCGGAAGCTCTCGCTGTGGCTCCTGTTGTGCTCGATCCAGTGCTCTATGAGGTGCTCTATCTCGTGCTTATGCAGTCCGTCTCCGTGCTTCTCTGACCCGTGCCCGTGCTTATGCTCCTCCAATTTGAACGCCTCCTCCTATGCTTCGACTTCATCCGGCCGGCGCCGCGACCCCGACGGCGCTCGGCGGCGCTCCAGCTACGAATCCCGTCTGTCGTTTGATGGATTAATAACTTCTGCTTATCATGTAGTCGGAGAGCTTCATCAGCAGCCTCTTCGCCTCGGAGTCGGGGATAACCGCCAGGGCGTCCTTTCCCTCCTCCACCAGCCTCACCGCCCTCTTCCTCGCATAATCGATGGAGCCGCTCGCCCGAAGGATCGTCAGAGCCGCCTCGATCTCCTCGGTGGTGGCGTTCTTTTTGGAGAAGATGGGGATATCGACGCCTTTGGATATGGCATCGATCATTATCAGGGTCTTCTTCCCCTCGGCTAAATCGCCTCCCCGGGGCTTTCCGAGGACTTCGGCCGGGGCGGTGAGGTCGAGGACGTCGTCCTGGATCTGGAAGGCGATCCCCACCAGCCGGCCGAACCTCTCCAGACCCTCGACCTCTTCATCCGAGCCGCCGACGAGGCGGGAGCCTATCCAGCCGGCAGCACCGTAGAGGACCGCCGTCTTCTTCTCCACCATCTCCAGGTACTCCGCCTCGGTGACCTCCTCCCTCCTCTCAAACTCCATATCCAGCCACTGCCCCTCGCAGATGGAGGCGCAGGTCCGGGCGAGCATCTTCACCGAGGCGACCATATCCTCAGGCCCCGCCTCCGAGGCCGTTAGGATCTCGAAGGCCTTGGAATAGAGGGTATCTCCGGCGAGGATGGCGCCGGCCTCGTCCCACTTGACGTGAACCGCGGGCCTCCCCCGACGGGTGGCGGCGTTGTCCATGATGTCGTCGTGGATGAGGGTGAAGTTGTGGACGAGCTCGATGGAAACGGCTGCCGGGACGACACCCTTCGGATCGCCTCCGACAGCCTCGGCAGCCAGGAGGAGCATACAGGGGCGGAGCCTCTTTCCCCCGGCGTCCACTAGATGCCTTCCGGCAGAGTAAAGCTCCCTTGGATGGACCACCGGCAACAACTCCTCGATGGCCCCGGATATCATCCCGGCTCGCCTTCTCAGCTCCTGGTCAAGGATCACCATATTTCGTCACGCCTCCTTCGGTTCCTCTTCCTCTTCCTTCTTGCCCCTTCCCCCGTCCTTATGCCCCGGCTCCATCCCTTCAGGGGAGGACGAGCTCCTGGCCGTTCCTCATGATGTGGAAGCTGTAGCCAAGTTCATAGCCCGTCTCCTCGGCCATGGAAAGGTACTTTCCGTGGCTCTCGAAGGTCCCGTGGCTGGGGATGACGTGCTCGGGGTTTATCATCCTCAAGAGCTCCCAGTGGTCCTCGACGCAGGCGTGGCCTGAGACGTGGACGTTGTCGTAAACCCTCGCCCCCTTCATCTTCAGCTTCGTCTCCACTATGTGGCGGTTGGACTTGTTGAGGGGCTGGGGTATGACCCCGGCGCTGAATATCACCTTGTCCCCGGACTCCAGCTGGTAATCGGTCTCGCCGCTGGCCAGCCGGCTCAAGACGGCCCCGGGTTCTCCCTGGTGGCCGGTCATGATGGGGAGGTACTTGTCTTTGCCCTCCTGCATCATCCTCTTGAAGAACTTATCGACGCTCTTCCTCCTGCCGTAGACCGGGAGGTCGTCGGACTTGGGGGCGTATCCCACCCTCTTTGCCGTCCCCCAGTACTTCTCCATCGACCTTCCCAGAAGGACCGGCTTCCTACCCATCTCGTGTGCCGCCTCGATGATCGATCTGATCCGAGCGATATGAGACGAGAAGGTGGTCAAAAGAACCCCCGACTTAGTCTCCTCCGTCCCCATCAGGACGTCCCAGACCAGGTCCTTTGCTATCTGCTCCGAAGGGGTCTTCCCCGAGACCCCGGCGTTGGTAGTCTCGGTGATTAGGGCCAAAACCCCCTCGCTCTCCAGCTTCTTGAGCCTCTCGAAGTCTGGAGGCTGGCCTAATGTGGGACTTCTGTCCATCTTGAAGTCGTTGGCGTAGAGGATAACCCCCCTGGGCGTGTGAATGGCGGCGAAGACGCAATCGACTATGCTGTGCTGGACCCTGATGAACTCCAGTTCAATGTCTGGGGCTATCTGCCTGGTCTTCCCGGCGTTCATCGTCACCACCTCATTCTTCGTCGCCTGAAGCTTCTCGGACTCTATCTCCTGTTTGATCAGATCCGCAGTGTAAGGGGTCCCGATGATGGGAGCTCTGTACTTGTAGGCTAGCTTCGATATGGCGCCGATGTGGTCCAAATGGCCGTGGGTGCAGGCGATCGACCTCACCCTCCCGTCGACGTCCTTCATGACGCTGTCGTTGGGGATGGCCCCCAGAGATATTAGCTCTGAAGGGCGGAGCCTCTCCAGGTCCGTATCCTCGTGGATCTGAACCCTGTCAAGCCGGATGCCCATGTCCATTATCAGTATGTCATGACCGATCCTTATAGCGGTCATGTTCCTTCCTATCTCTTCGTAGCCTCCAATCGCTACTATTCCAATATCCTTCATCTCGACATCTCTCTATGAATTGCGAATTTTCGCGGGTCAAACCCTCTCTGCTCCAGGAACTCCCTAGTCCTTCCAAAGACGAGGATCGGGGCAGACCCCAGGTCTGATATGCTCTTTGAGGCGGTCAGGAACATGGCCGTCCTCAAGGCTCTCTCGTAAACGCGGAGGGCTTCCGCCACCCCGTAGGGCCCCTCGGTCGCAGGAGCCAAAAACGGCAGCGCCGCTCCGGCGAGACTCGCCCCCAGGGCTATGCTCTTTGCTATATCGATGCCGCTTCGGACCCCTCCTGAGGATACGACCGCCGCACCGACGGAAGCGCATTCGACGACGCTGACGGGCGTTGGGACCCCCCAGTTCCAGAAGAGCCGCCCCATCTTCGCAGACTCGATATCGGACCGCTCCTCCGCCCGATAGGCCTCCACGCCGGACCAGCTAGTCCCGCCGAGGCCCCCGACGTCGATGATCTCCACCCCCGACTCGATAAGGGCGAGGGCATCTTCCCTGGATATCCCCGCCCCCGTCTCCTTGGCTATGATAGGAACCCTCCTGTCGGATGCGGCCCTTATCGCCTCGATGGCGCCCTTCGCCTCCGTCTCCCCCTCAGGCTGGACGCTCTCCTGGAGGAAGTTGAGATGTACGGCTATGGCGTCGGCGTCTATCATCTCAGCCAGCCGATCTATCACCTCGGCACCGCCCCTCCGGAGCTGGACCGCCCCGATGTTACCGACTATGGGGATATTCGGCGCCGCATCCCTCACCGCCGAGAAGGTATCCTCCACCTCAGCCCTCTCGAGGGCCGCCCTCTGGGATCCGACCCCCATGGCCACGCCCACCTCCTGGGCCGCCAAGGCGAGATTTACATTGATCTCCTTGGTATCGGGGTGGCCTCCCGTCATCCCCGAGATCATAAATGGAAATTCGAGATCTTTACCGAGAAATCGACAGCCTGTATCGATATCTCCGGCGTCGATCCCCGGAAGAGCCCTGTGGACGAGGGATAGATCATCGAAGGGGCGCCATGGACCCTCCACCTCCTTCTCCAGGCAGATCCTGATGTGGTCGAGCTTCCTCTTGGCCGTCGTCACGCCCTCCCCTCCACCGCCGTCCCACCCCTCTCGCCTCCGAGGACCCTCTCGATCATCCCCGGCCTCTCGGCGTTGAAAATCCGGGACGAAACCCCCGCGTCGGCCAGGTCCAGAAGCTCCCGGATCTTTCCTCTCATCCCGCCGGTGACGTCGACACCATCCGACCCCCCCAACTGAGACCATATCCTGGGGAGGTCTTCACTCCTCACAGCCGCAAGGACCTCGCCGTTGAATATGACCCCGTCCGCGGCGGTCCCGAGGGCGACGAGCTTCGGCCTCAAAGCCCTGGCGAGATGGGTGACCAGCTGATCTCCCGAAACGATCCCTGCTCCCCTCCTCCTGTCCATGGCGACGTCGCCGTGGAGGACGGGGAGAAGGCCCCTATCCACCATCTCCACCACCGGCCCGACCTCCATCAGATCTATCCTCCCATCCCTCAGGAGGGTGGAGCTGAGGGGGTGGATGGGGACGGGGCTCGCCCCGCAGACCCTGAGACCCTCCACCAGGAGACCGTTGAGCTTCACCACAGACCTGTGGGTCTCCAGGACCCCTTCGGGGCTGAACTTTTCAGTCAGGCTGAAATTTTTCGCGTGGATGTGGCCGAAGGACCCGGCTCCATGAACGAGTATCAGACCTCTTCGGTAGTTGGCGACCTCGGCGCAGATCCTCTCAATAGCATCCATCTTCGCCGATTCAAGCCTCGTCTTGTCGGTGAGGACAGATCCACCGATCTTGAGAATTTTGATCTCTGTCATATCTCTTCACCGGGATATTCTAGCCTCAGCCCCTGGCATCCCGTCACCACGGAGAAGGGAAAGCCCCTTGCCTGGGAGATAGCTGTCATCACCCTCAGGATATCCTCCGGATCAGTCCGGGGAAGCGCGATCATACATCCTCCACCGCCGGCCCCCGTCAGCTTTGCGCCGAAGGCCCGGCCTGCCCCCCTTGAGGCGTATACCAGCTCTGAGAGCTCCCGGGTACCGACCCCTATCGCCTCCAGAAGGCCGTGGCTGGCGTCGAAGAGAGTGCCCAGCTCCTGGAGCCGACCCCCCCTTATGCACTCCGGCGCCCTCCTCGATATCTCGCCCATGGCCCGGAATACTGGGTCGACGATCTCTGGATACCCGGCCCTGAACCTCTGGACCTTCTCAACCTCCGCCCTGGTGTCGTGGGGCCTGCCGGTGTACCCCACCACCAGCGTCATCTCCGGAAGGTCGATCGACTCTGCCGACCCCTCTACGAACTGATACCCTCCGAAGGTGGCAAGGGCGGTGTCCAGAGGCGAGCCGAGCCCCCCCTGAACGGATTTCTCTATCCTGTAGGCCTCTTCTGCTATCTCGTCGCGGGAGAGGTCCAGCCCCAGGTGACGGCTCAGAGATCCCAGGGTCGCCACGACGACGGAAGCCGACGACCCGAGGCCAGAGGCCGCAGGCAGCTCCGACTCCACCGTTATCCGAAGATCCTTCGCCCCAAACTCCCTCAAAACCGCCGTGACATACCTCGCGGCGAAGACCGCCCTCTCCCGGACCCCCTCTGTAAGGAGATCTCCTGAGAGGGGGCTGATGACAAACCCCTCCGATGTAAACCTCATATCCGGGACCGATACCTCAAGCCTTCCGGGGAGATCTTCGATCCGGGCTCGGACCCGGAGGTCGACCGCGGCGCCGAGGGCAGGTGCCCCGGAGACGACGGCGTGCTCTCCAAAGAGGATCACCTTCCCAGGAGCGGAGGCTATGGTCAGCTCTATCGCCTCCTAGATGAAGGCTATGGCCCCGTAGCCCACCACCTGGCTGTAGTCTCCGATGACGTCGCCGCTGGTGGAGTAGCGGAGAAGCCTGCCGGTCTCGGCCCCCAGGATCCGAGAGGCGGTTATCGCCGCCGAGATGGGACCGTATCCACAGGATGTGAGGTTCAGGGCGTAGACGGTCCTGTAGATGGCGGGGACGTCCATCCTCAGGATCGCCTCGATCGCCTGAGAGTCCTTCCTCCTCGCATCCTCCTGGGGCTCGTAATGGGTGAAATCGCTGCTGGCTATGATGGTGCAGTCCCTGCCAAGCTCTCTGGCCGCCTCGCCGACCGCCTCCCCCACCTCGACGGCCGTCTCCTCGTCCTGGAGCCCCATGGATATGGGAAGGATCTGGAATCCCGAGAACCTGGCCTGGAGAAACGGTATCTGGACCTCCAGAGAATGCTCGTAAAGGTGGGCGGATTCGTCCACCTCGATGATGCTGCCCGAGAGCAGATCGGCCAGCTCCTGGTCGCATTCAACCACCCCCAGGGGCGTCATCCATGGCTCCGTGGATAGGGCGACGGGAAGTCCGAGGCCGTGGTGGTTCGGCCCCAGAAGGACGTAGGTCTCCCTCTCCGGTAGCCTCGCGTACACCTCCGCCGCTACGGATCCAGAGTACATGTAGCCGGCGTGAGGGACTACGGCCCCCCGGATGGGTAGGGTCTCTCCTGATCCGGCGCCTCTGAATGCCGCCTCCAGCTCCTCGGCTAGCTCCCTGGGGTGGCGGGGATAGAACTGGCCTGCCACTGCCGGGCGTCTCATGGGACTAAAACTCCATCTCGAAGTCTGATACCGAATATCTGAACCGGCCCTCCTCTCCCCTCTCCTTGAGGATCTCTTTTGCCAGGAGCCAGTATATCAGGGTCAGGGCCTTGCGCCCTTTGTTGTTGGTGGGGATTACGAGATCGACGTTAGAGGTCAAGTTGTTGGTATCGCATAACGCCACCACGGGGATTCCGACGTCTATCGCCTCATTTATCGCCTGGCTGTCTCCGGCGGGATCTGTGACCACCACCACGTCAGGCTCGACGTAGTCGTAGAAGTCAGGGTTTGTCAGAGTATTGGGTATGAACCTGCCGACTATCGCCTTCGATCCTAAAGACTTGGAGAACATCGTCGCTGGACGCTGGCCGTACTGCCTCGCCGATACCACCAGGATCTTGCTGGGGTCGTACTTAGCCAGAAACTTGGCCGCGAGCCTTATCCTCCTGTCCGTCGCCTGGACGTCCAGGACGTATAGGCCGTCGGTCCTGACCCTGTAGATATAATCCTTCATGCTCTTCGTCTTCTGCTGCGTACCTATGTGTATCCCCGCCGCCAGATACTCATCTATGGGGATAAGGGTCTCGTATTCTTCAACGGGCTTTATCGTTTCATCTTCCAAAAATGTCACCTACCTAGAGGTTCTGTGATCCCTTTTAACGGTGATGGGAATGAATCCCAATCTCATCTCTTCAAGGGCAATTTCGAGGGGGTCTATGGACTCGGTTCTGATCAACACCGGGGCACCCATCAAAATCTGCAAAGCTCGAGCCCCCACTATCCTGGCGCGTTCGTATCGCGTATATTCTTCATTCATCGAATCCGTCAAGTGGCCACCTCAAAAGAAATGTTGATGGTGGGGTTGCTGAGATTCGAACTCAGGTTACGGCGTCCCGAACGCCGAGGGATGGACCAGGCTACCCCACAACCCCACGTCTCTTCACTGATACCGCCGGAGGACGTCAACGATCTCGACGTGGGTCAGGAGCATCCGACGACAGCAGTAGCTTTCGATGCCCAGATCGTCCATGACCTTCCCCGGGGGCTCAGAATTGCAACGGTCCTTGTACTCCTCCCATACATCAGAAATGACGTTTCCGCATGTGAAACATCGGACAGGGATCAAACGAATTCACCTGTAGGACTTCTGATATTTGGATCTGGCACCGGGGCCGCCGACCTTCTTCCGCTCTTTCTGCCGGTGGTCGTTGACCAGGAGCGATCGATCATACTCCATATAGGCCTCTTTCAAGGCCGTGTCGCCGGTCCACTCTACGATCCCGCGGGCGATGGCGGTCCGGACGGCTGCAGCCTGACCCATGAATCCGCCCCCGCGGACTTTGACGTCGATGTCAAGCCCAGTGGCCTTATCCTGAGCTATTATCACGGGCTCCATGATCTTATCCCTGATGAGCTTCGGCTCAAAGATCTCCAGGGGTTTGCTGTTGATCCTGACCCTGCCGTTACCTTCGGCCAAGGTCGCCCTGGCGATCGCCGTCCTGTTCTTACCCGACGAATTGGTTATCTTCATGCTTACCATCTCAGAATTTTGATCCGAACTTCCGGCTTACGTCGCCAAGTTCCACATATTTGGCGGTCCCAAGGCGGGTCATCTTCGCCGCCTGTGGCCGCTCGATCTTCATCCCCTCGAACTCCGATGGTACGCCGACGTAGATCTTGAGCCGGGACATGGCTTCGCGACCCCGCTTCGTCCTGTGGGGGAGCATACCGCGGACCGTCCTCTTCATGATCCTCTCGGGCCGCTTGGGATAGTGAGGTCCCATCTCGGTGGAGCCCTTGTTCTTCATCTCCTCGTACTCTCGATAAATGCTCTCCCTTCGACCTGAGATTATGGCCTTCTCAGCGTTGACGATCGCGATCTCCTCTCCTGCGAGGAGCTTGGCGGCGGCGAGGCTGGCCAGACGTCCCAGGATCATCCCAGATGCGTCGATAATCATCAGATCACCTTAAAATAATTATTCCGGAGCCCTTTGGGTGCTTCTCCACCAGCTCCTCTATCTTGAGACATTCGCCACCGGCCGATCTTATCTTCGATGCTGCCCCTTCGCTGAACTGGAGGGCGGCAACGGTAACCTTGTGATCGATCTCTCCTGATCCCAGGACCTTCCCAGTGACGAGAACCAGATCGTCGGGAGCCGTGTGCCTGTTAATCTTGCTGACGTTTACGGCGGCGTAGTTTCGCCTCGGCTTCTCGAGCCGCATGGCGACGTCCCGCCAGATCGCTCCCCCTTCTCCCCGGGTGGCGGCCTTGAGATCACCGATGAGGGTGACCAATCTCGGATTTGTCTTCTTTACCATCTTCATCTCAATCCTCCGCAATAGCCCCCTTCCGGGGGCCGACTCACGCGCGCGGAGCGCGTTCGGACCAGCGGGCCCATGCGCCAGAGAGGGGGCGAGCTCTCGCTCCCTCTGCGGATCGCTACAACCACCTGATTAACAGTATTTAAGGGTTTTCACCCCGGGTCCCGTCAGGCAGTTCCCGAAGCGATACCGAAAATATTTTATCTGTTGAGATGATATACTCTTACTAAAAATGATAGATATTGTACTGTCGATATCGGTGGTTTTGGGCTTCATCGTCGGTATGGCCAGCGGTCTTACCCCGGGCCTTCATTCAAATAACTTTGCGGCATTGATGCTGGCCATCTCCCCCGCCTTAATAAGGCTCGGCCTCGACCCGATCGACATGGCGGCGGCGATCCTGGCGGCGAGCGTAGCCCAGACCTTCCTCGATATAATCCCGTCGATATTCATAGGGGCTCCCGACGCCGAGACATCCCTGGCCGTCCTTCCGGGCCACGAGATGATGCTCGAAGGAAAGGGGATCGAAGCGGTCCGGCTATCGGCCCTGGGCAGCGCCTCCTCCGTCATCGTCGCCGTTCTGCTGATAGTGCCCCTATCCCTGATATTCAGCAGCTTCTACGACCCCTTCATGGACCGCGTCGGATTCGTCCTCCTCTCGATAGCCTCCTTGATGATCCTGACGGAGAGGGGGCGGGTGATCGAGGGGCAGGGGTCCCTCGTCCACCTGAAGTACAAGCTATTTGCCCTCGCCCTCTTTCTGACGAGCGGATTTCTTGGCACCTTCGCCTTCGGCCACCAGGATCTCGCCCGTTCCCCCCTGGGGTTCAAGCCCGAGGTCCTCCTCCCCCTCCTGGGCGGCCTCTTCGGCGCATCTATGCTAATATTGAGCCTCGCCTCCCGGGCCGAAGTCCCCCCCCAGAGGGAGACGGAGTTCGACCTCCCGGCGGTGGGGATAACGAGGGCGGCCTTCGTCGGAGGGGTCGCGGGGTCCATCGTCGCCTGGGTTCCGGGGGTGACCCCGGCGGTGGCGACGGTGGCCACGAGGCTGGGGTCGGAGGGGTCGGACCGGGAGTTTCTGATATCCATATCCGGGGTGAACACCGCCAACGCCCTCTTCACC
Source organism: Methanothrix sp. (assembly GCA_020844795.1). Lineage (GTDB taxonomy): Archaea > Halobacteriota > Methanosarcinia > Methanotrichales > Methanotrichaceae > Methanocrinis. The sequence goes on from CP086218.1 coordinate 1,963,939, forward strand.
CTGGTAGCCCTCTACGTGGTAGGGAGGACCAGGAGCGGCGCGGCCGTCGCCATCGAGGATCTGGTGGACCTCAACTTGCCGCTCCTCGTATTTATGCTGGCGATCGTCCTTTTCGTATCGATCCTCGCCTACTTCGCCACCCTCGCGGCGGGAAGGGTCGCGGCTATGGTCGTCAGACGGATCGACTACAGGATCCTCTGCATCGCCGTCCTGGCCTTCTTGACGGCGATGACCTTCGGTTTCACCGGCCCCTTCGGCCTCTTCCTCTACTTCCTGTCGACGGTGGTGGGGCTGGCGGCTCCCATAGCCGGTATCAGGAAGACCCACGCCATGGGCGTCCTGATGGTTCCCCTCCTGGCTTACTACCTCTGAGACGGTCGAGGACCCTCCCATCAAAATCGGGCTCTGGATCTCTAAAAGAAGTCCTTGATCTCGCTGACGGATATCGATGCCATCCCCAGCTCCCGGAGGTGGTGGGCCATCATATTCGCCCTCCTCCCCTCGGGGTGGTATATCAGGGCCGCATCAGGGGATGTCTTCTCCACCATCCTCATCAGCCCCTTGAAGTCCAGGTGGTCGCTGAGCCTGATCTGGGGGAAGGGGAGATCGCTCCTCCCGGTGAGGACGTACTTACGCTGCGACTTCACCCTGGAGAGCTCCCAGGGGGATACGACGTTCAGGTCGCTGCCGTTCTCCTCCATAGGGGTGAAGGGGCCGTAGCCTGGCAACAACTCCTTAGTCAGAGCGAGGCTCTTATCGTCCATCCCCACCGGCTCTCTGCAGCCCAGGGCCCGGATGAGGGAGACCGCCCTCTGGGCCTTTCCGAAGGCGTAAGCTCCGAAGGTCGCGCCGCTCTCGACGGCGTCCCCGAAGCCGACGATGTCGTCCTCGAACCTGCAGGCCGGGTCCCAGGGGTCGCCGTAGTTCGCCTCGGTGACGAGGAGGTCGCACCTGGGGAGGTTCTCGTAGTTCTTGATGTCCCCAGTGACTAAGACCCGGACCCCCGAATCTGTCTCCCAGCCGAAGGCGACAGATCCTATGGTGTGGCCTGTGGAGTAGGCGGCGACCTCCAGATCGTCGACTTGGATCGACCCGCCGGCGGAGAAGGTCCTCCCCTCATACCTCCGCTCGTGCCTTATCTCCAGGGCCCGGGCCGTCTCCATGGTGGCGATGGCCTCCGCTGAGAGCATCGCCGACTTGCCGTAGTGGTCGCTGTGGGCATGGGTTATGAGGTAGGTGTCGGGCTGCTGGTGCCCCTTGGGAGACCGGCTGGTATCTATGGAGAAGAGGTGGGAGTCGAACCTGAGGGAGAGGTGAGGCGCAGGCCGCCCGCTCCTGTTCATCCTCCTGACGGGGATCACTCCCATGTCTTTGAATATGTCGTCTTCCGTCAATCTCCCTCCATGTCAATGAGGCTATCGCCGGAAGAGGATAAATAGATGGCCCTTTAAACCCCCCAGATTAATTGAAACAATTTTACAATGATGGAGGGAGGGGGAAGGGGTGGTACCGGAGGAGGAGGAGGAGAAGAAGAAGGAAGGGTTTGGCTGACCCGTCGGAGATCCTCTGATCATAAATGGCGATCTCGAACTCAGATCGCCTCTCCGTTGAGAGACCTGATGGGGACGACGTAAGGCCTGTCCAGGTCCCTCATCACCTCCGCCTCGACCCCGAATATAGTCCTGATATTCTCCTTCGTCAGGAGGGTGAGGGGATCGCCGATGGCGTGGACCTTCCCTTCCTTGAGCATCACCAGGGTGTCAGAGTACCTGGCGGCGAGGTTGAGGTCGTGGATGGCCATCACCGCCGATATATTCGTCTTCTTGACTATCGACCTGACGGTGTCGAGGGCCTCCAGCTGGTGTTTGACGTCGAGGTTCGAGGTCGGCTCGTCGAGGAGGAGGACCTGGGGCTCCTGGGCCAGGGCCCGGGCGATGAGGACCCTCTGCTTCTGGCCTCCGGAGAGCTCGGAGAAGTCCTTGAGGGCGAACTCCTCGACGGCGAGGAGCTTCATCATCTCGACGACCCGGTCGATGTCCTCTTCGGTCACCCGCCACCCCATGTGAGGCCGCCTCCCCATGAGGACGGTATCGAAGACGGTGGTGGTGAGGGAGCTGGTCGTCGACTGGGGGACATAACCTATGAACTTCGCCACCTCCTGGCGGCTGAGGGACTGCAGGTCCACTCCGCCGTTGAGGAGGACCGTACCCTTCGGCTTCAATATCCGGTCTATGCACTTGATCAAGGTCGTCTTGCCGGAGCCGTTGGGTCCCACCAGGCTCAACACCTCTGAGTCGCCGACGACGACGTTCAAATCTTCGAGAATCCTGCGGCTACCGTAGCTGAAGCTCAGATCCTTTATCGTTATCTTCACCAATTGGTCCATCCTCCATCGACGAAACGGCCGCTGAATCTGAGAACCTCTCCAGATAAGGCGAGGTAATCCCGCCGGGCCCAAACCCGGGGGCTCCTTCGCCCTGATGGCCCCGCCTTCTATCGCAGCCTCCGGCGGCATCTCGCAGAGATAGACCATAGGATGGTTAATAACAATTTCGGTTAGAGTAGTACTATTTAAATCAAAAAAGTACAGATAGGCGGAGGAGACGGGATCGAATCTGCCGGATTCGCCATCTTCTCACAGAAGAGCTTATGACCGATGACCGCTGGATGGGTTCGGATCAGACGTCAACTACCCGCCAATGAATTGGCGGGCATGATGCTCGCCAGTATTGGGGGCTTGCGGCTCCGCAAAAAATCGGGCCACGATGGGCAGGTTGACTGCTACCCTTGCAGCTATGTTTCGAGCTGCGACGGTGTCAGCAGGGCCAGAGAAACCACAGCAGACACAATCAAACCGATCTCGAGTAGGTCGGTTTGACCGGGAGATATGATGACAAACGGGGCATTCCTGGGACGTATAGGAAGGGTCGATGTAGACCACTGGAACTCCAGCGATCGCTGCCTTGTACTCGACGAACTGCCTGAGCTGATAGAATCCCCAGCTATGCTGTTTGCGTCTCTGAGCCTTCGAAACCGTCATCCCCTCCCGGATACCCTGAAGATCTTCGAGGGCGATCACAGAAGAGGTGTCTTTGGC
>CP086218.1:1967135-1970789 GCA_020844795.1 Methanothrix sp.
AGTTTTGAAGGGCAGACCGACGGTCGAGGGAGCGGGAGTCCACCTGAAGAGGGCCTTTGGGCGGAGCCATCTCCCCGCCTTCGACCCCTTTCTGATGCTCGACGACTTCCGCTCCGACCGTCCGGAAGAGTACATCAGGGGATTTCCCTGGCATCCCCACCGGGGTATAGAGACGATCACCTACGTCCTCAGAGGCGAGGTGGAACACGGCGACAGCATGGGAAACAAAGGGGTCATCTCCGCCGGGGACGTCCAGTGGATGACCGCAGGAAGCGGCATCATCCACCAGGAGATGCCCAGAGGAGACCAGAAAGGTTCGATCTCAGGATTCCAGCTCTGGGCGAACCTCCCCCGATCCTATAAGATGATGGCCCCCCGATATCGGGAGGTCAGAGCCGAAGAGATCCCGGTGGTCTTGGCCGACGGCGGCGCGGCGGTGAAGATCATCGCTGGGAAGGTCGACGGCAGAGTGGGGCCGGTCAGGGATATCGTCATCGATCCCGAATATCTCGATATCTCCCTTCCGGCAAGCTCGCAGTTCGTCCATCCGACAGAGCGTGGGCATAAAGTCCTCGCCTACGTCATCGATGGGAAGGGATATTTCGGCGAGGAGGTAGACCCTTTCTCCTACGAGATGGAGGGCGCCAGCTACTTCGATATGAGACGGGACCCCTTCTTCGCCGACGGCGACCTGGTCCTCTTCGGAGATGGGGGCCGGATGATGGCATCTACAGGAGAGGATCCGGTCAGGTTCCTCTTGATCACGGGAAAGCCCATCGATGAGCCGGTCGCCTGGTACGGCCCCATCGTCATGAATACCAACGAAGAACTGCGGACGGCGTTTGAGGAGTACAATAACGGGACCTTCATCAAGGGCGAGACGTTGGACGGATGGCAACCCCAGAGTCAGCCTAATCTGTGACCTTGGCCGTTGAGATGATATCGACCACCTTTTCCACCGCCACCTCCTCTTCCTCTCTTTCGCCTCTGCGGGAGATTAGGTGACCTGGAGACGTACCCGCAAGAGCCTTCTGGAAAGTATTTTATCTGAAGACTGGAGGATTATCACCAGTTCTGATGCGATCCATCCCGATGGCGTTGAAGGCTTCTCGGGGCCGCTTGCTTCGTTTTTTTGGATGAAGACCATCGGAGTAGGCAGGCCGTATCGACATTATACGGCTGTTTGAAGGGGGAGGTAATATCGATGCCATATGCTTCTAAACGTCTTCGAAGATCCGCAGCGAAGAGGGGACGGCCGATGGCGGACGCCTTTGCTGGAGTATCGATCGCTTTCATCATTCTCCTCGCGATGAACGGCTTTTTGATCCTGTCGGCCTTCGGAGAACCGTACCCGCCGTCTCCGATCGATGGTGGCGACGGCAAGATCCGGGCGGTTCTGAAGGCCGGAGATTTAGCGATATTCAAGGACGAAGAGGGGTATGACCTCCTGATGATGGAGGGGTTTGCAGCCACCACCTCTCCAGGAGACCCGATGCTCGTCCACAGGGTCTACAACCTCCTGGTCCCCCCAGGCGCCGTCCTGGAAGACCTCCGGATGGAGATGGTCTCCGCCGAAGTTTTGGTCCTCGAGGGGACCTACGAGATCAGGCCCGTGGGCCCTCTGGTACCGGCTGCCGACGATTTCATCGGGGTTCCTTGGGTGGAGTTCTGGGGAGAAGATAAGGAGATCGTCGACGGCAAGAACCTCGCCGTCTACGGGAAGGACCTAGACTACCCGGAGAGGGCCGCCGAACTCCTCCCCGGCTCCGAGATGAGGAAGTGGAGGTTCACCCGGGTCGACTTCACCCCCGTCCAGTACAACCCCGTCTCAAAGAAGCTGACCCTCATCAAGAGCTGCATCGTAGAGATCAGCTATCAGACCTCGCCGGAGCCCCTCGATCTGAGACTCTTGTCTGATGCCGTCATGGATGGCTTCGTCCCGGTCTTCTTCGACAACTACGACCAGGGGAAGGGGTGGTACGAAGACGAGCCTCTGGTACCGTCGCCTGAGGCGACTTGCGAATACGTCATAATAACCACTAACGCCATCGTCGCGGGGAGCGGAAAGCTCGACGACTTCATCGCCCACAAAGAGAGCCTCGGATACGGCGTCCTGGTGGTCACCGAGGACGACTTCCTCCCTCTGACGGGCCAGGCTCCGAACAACAGGGCTGAGAAGATCCGCCAGTGGCTGAAGAACAACTACATATCCAAGGGGATAAAGTACGTCCTCCTGATAGGCGATCCCACCCCTTACGAGAGCGGCGAGGGGGATATCCCCATGAAGATGTGCTGGCCGAGGTATCATGAGACTACATATACTGATTATCGGGATGCTCCAACCGATTACTTCTATGCCGACCTCACCGGTAACTGGGATAAGAACGGCGACGGGATCTACGGCCAGTGGGGGGTTGACTACCCCGTCTCCGGCGGTGTCGACTTCACCCCCGAGGTCTACGTCGGCAGGATCCCCGTATACGCCGCCGACTACGCCTCCCTAGACAGCATCCTCCAGAAGATCATAAGCTACGAGCTCAGCCCCTCCACCGACTGGAGGAGGTCCGTTCTATTCCCGATGTCCTTCAGCGACTCCAAGACCGATGGAGCCCGCCTCAGCGAGCAGATGAGAAGTGACTATCTGAACTCCAGGGGATACACCTCCTGGCGGATGTACCAGCAGGGCAGCGGACCCTGCGGGCTGAACTCCGTATATCCGAGCGAAGAAGAGCTCCGGGGAGGGACGGGGGTCAGAGATCGATGGGCAGCCGGAGACTACGGCGTTATCCTATGGTGGGCCCACGGAAGCAAGACCCAGGCAGGCGTGGGTTATTCCGGATGTAAAGATGGTATCCTCTTCGACAGCTCTTATACCACAAGCCTGGATGACGCCCGTCCCTCTTTCACATTCCAGTGCTCGTGTCTCAACGCCTGTCCAGAGACGGTCAACAACCTGGCGTACGCCCTATTGAGGCAGGGTGGCATAAGCACCATCTCGGCGACGAGGGTATCATGGTATTTGCCGGGAGAGACCCAGTTCAAGGGGAGATCCACCAACTCCGGGATGGCTTACGAGTACGCTGAGAGGCTGACGCGAGATCTTCCGGGGGGCGATGCCCTCTACCAGATGAAGCAGACCATATATCCATCAGAGTCCGCCCTTCTGATGAACTGGTACGTCATGAACCTCTACGGCGACCCCTCCGTCTCCCTCAAGAACCCGCCGCCGCCTCCGGAGCCCCCGGAGCCCCCGGAGATTTCCTCAAATAAGCGGATCGGAAGGTGGCAGCGACCGGTATAGCCCTCTTGGGGATGGCGGCGGTCCGGCCCTTCCGCCGATTCCGGGGACTTCGCCCCCACAGGGGGCTTGAAGGGTTCAAATAAGCGCGGTAGAAGGATAAGAACGAAAGACGGAAAAAAAAAGAGCCTGTAAAAGGCGAAAGGAGGATGGAGGGCGGCGGGAGATAACCTCTCTACATCACCTCCTCGCCGGTCCTCACCCTCACCGACCTCGCCACCGGGATGACGAAGATCCTACCGTCGCCGGGCTTTCCGGTCCGGGCGGCGGCGGAGATCGTCTCGAGGAGGTCGTCAGTGGCCTCGTCTTTTACCGCCAGTTCGATCTTGACCTTGGGGAGGAGGTCGACGTCCATC
>CP086218.1:1970889-1982750 GCA_020844795.1 Methanothrix sp.
CCAGAAGTACCCGTCTTTGTCCCGGGTCGCCTTGTCGCCGGCGAGGTAGGTGCCGCGCTTGGGGGTGTCCCAGTAGAACTGCCAGTACTCCTTCATGAACCTCTCTTTGTCGCCCCAGAAAGCCCTGAGCATCGAGGGCCATGGGGTTTCGTTGACGATGTTCCCGCCCTCTCCCAGGGGGACCTCGTTGCCCTCCTCGTCATAGATGGTGGTGTTGAATCCGGGTAGCGGGAAGGTGCACGATCCGGGCTTCAGCGGCGTGATCGGCAGCGGCGAACATATGAAGGTGCCGGTCTCCGTCTGCCACCAGGTGTCCATGATCTGGAGCTTGCCTGCCCCGACGTGCTCGCGGTACCACATCCACGCCTCGGGGTTGATCGGCTCGCCGACGGACCCCAGGAGCTTCAGGCTCGATAGGTCGTACTTGGCAGGCCACTCGGCCCCCTGTTTCATGAACATCCTTATCGCCGTGGGGGCGGTGTAGAACTTTGTCACCTTGTGCTCCTGGATGATCCCCCACCATCTCCCGAAGTCCGGGAAGTCAGGAGAGCCTTCGTACATGATCCCCGTAACCCCCAGGGTGAGGGGTCCGTAGACGATGTAGGAGTGGCCTGTGACCCATCCGATATCTGCTGTACACCACCAGACGTCGTCCTCCTTCAGGTCGAAGACCCAGTGGAGGGTCTGGGCCGGTCCGACGGCGTTTCCGCCCTGGGCGTGCTCGATCCCCTTCGGCTTTCCGGTGGTACCGGAGGTGTAGAGGATGTAGAGCCTGTGCTCCGGGTCGAGTTTCTCCGGCTCGCACTCTTCGGACTTGCCAGCGACGAGGTCGTTCCACCAGACGTCTCTGCCCTCCTTCCAGGCCACGTCCAGGCCCGCCCGCTTGAAGACGATGACGTGTTCTACGGTGGGGGCGCCCTCTAGGGCCTCGTCGACGTTCGGCTTCAGGGGTATCGGCTTTCCGCGCCTGAATAAGCCGTCGGTGGTGATGATGACTTTGGAGCCGCAGTCTGCCGCTCTGTCCGAGAGGCCCTTGGAGCTGAAGCCTGAGAAGACGACGCTGTGGATTACGCCGATCTTGGCACAGGCGAGGACGGCTATGGGGAGCTGGGGTATCATCGGCATGTATATGCTGGCCCTGTCCCCCTTCTTCAGGCCGAGGCTCTTGAGGCCGTTGGCGAACTTGTTGATCTCTTTATATAATTCGCCGTAGGTGATCTTCTGGGTCGCCTGGTCCGTCGGCTCCGGGACCCATATGTAGGCTACCTTGTCCTTCTTGGCCCCCTTGGCGTGCCTGTCGACGCAGTTGTATGTGATGTTGACTTCACCGCCGGTGAACCACTTGAAGTAGGGCATCCCCGAGTCGTCCATCACCTTGGTGTAGGGTTTAAACCAGTCGACGTACTCCTTCGCCATCTCGTCCCAGAACTCGATGTAGTTCTTGGAACACCACCCACGTAGCTCCTTCTCGGTCTTGAACCCCTTCTTCTTCATGTACTTCATCACGTTGGAGTTCTCCACCAGATCTTTTGGCGGCTCAAAGATTCGAGTCTCTTCCTGAAATACCTTAGTCTTTCCAGTTTTTGCTTCAGCCAATTTCAACCCTCCTTAATCGAAGATCGAATATTTTTGCACTCTTCTCTCCCCAGATCCCCGGGCAGATACGAACTCCAATCCGGAGATTTCCAACTAGAATCTGCCATGCGTTCTCTCTATTTGGGCATGGAGAACGCCCGACTGGACCATGCCAAATAGTAATCTTCATGATTAATAAGGTTAGTGGCGCTTTAATCGTTATAGATTCTAAAAAGCGGGATATATGGCACCCTCAAATTGCGAAAATCGAAAACAGCTAAATCGATATGGTTCCAAAGGATGGCCGGCTATTCGCGACTTGTTGCCTCTCCTATCAGGTAGAAGGGGGTAGTCCTGACGATCTTGAATCGATGGACGCTTCCCAGAAGGGGGGGCTCAGAGACGGCGATCTTCCTGTAGTTGTCTCCTCTGGCCATCACCGTACCTCCCCTCCCCCTTTCCGTCACCTGCGCGACGATCGTCTCCCCGAGGTACCGGCCGTTTCTCCGTCCGGCGATCTCCTGCCAGAGCCGGGTCATCCTTCGTGAGCGTTCCTTCTTCAACCGGGACGGCATATCGCGGAGGCTACTGGCAGCGGTTCCCGGCCGTGAGGAGTACATGGTGACGTTGACTTTGTCGGGCTCGGCCTTTCGGATGAGATCCTCGGTGGCAGCAAAATCCTCCTCCGTCTCTCCTGGAAATCCGGCGATGACGTCTGTATAGAGGGTGAGTTCGGGAAACGCCTCTCTGAAACTCGCCGCCATATCCAGAAAATCTCCCCCGGCATAGCCCCGATTCATCTTATAGAGGACCCGGTCCGAGCCGGACTGGAGGGGGAGGTGGAGGAACTTGTAGACCTTGGGATCTTCATAAGAGCTTATGAGATCCTCCATGATCGGCGCCAGAAGATCCGGATTCATCATCCCGACCCTCACCCTGAAGTCGCCTGCTATCCCGGCGACGGCGTCGAGGAGCTCCGGGAGGTCTGACCCCCGGTCCAGGCCGTAGGCTGCGGCGTCCTGGGAGGCGAGGAGGACCTCCACCGCCCCCCTTCTAAGACGGCTCTCTACCTCCGATGTCACCTCCTCCACCGTCCTGCTGGAGAGGCTGCCCCTCGCCCTTCTGACGATGCAGTAGCTGCACCTGCCCAGGCACCCCTCCGATATGTTGACGACGGCGGTGAGGCGGACGGAGGCAGGAGGGCGGCGTTCCTTCGGCATCTCCGGAAGGAGACCTTCTCCCATCTCCTCGGCGGCGGCCCGGCCGAGGATCCCCCTCACCTCGCGGCACCTTATATCCCGGACCGCTCCGGGGATCGCCGATGGGAGGCAGCCTGCGACGACGAGCCGGTCACCCTGGAGCTTCGAGAGCCTCTTCTTCATATCCCTCTCGGTCCTCTCGGTGACGGCGCAGGTGTTTACGATCACCAGCTCCGCCTCTCCAAGGCACGCTGGGAGGTGGCCCTTCTCTATCAGGGCGTCGGAGAAGGCCTCAGAGTTTCCCCGGTTAGCGGTGCAGCCGTAGGTCTCCAGATAAAATCTCATCTATGATCTGTCCCGTTGGCCGGGCCGAAGGCGTCTATCAGCCTCTCTCTCCTTTGAGGGCCGGATCATCGTACCCATCCGGCCCTCCGGCAGTCTCTGGCGGATCGGCCGTTCCTCCGACCCCCAACGGATCGGCCCCGGTCTTCGACGTCTCGTCTTCATAAGATGCCATCTTCTCCTCCTTGTGGATCTGGTATACTCCGACGACGACCCCCATCAGGGCCGGGGCCAGGAAGAATCCGCCGAGCCCCGCCACCAGAACTCCTCCGACGAAGGCTAGGACGACCAGGAGGGGGTGTATCGTCGACTTCTTCGAGACGATGTAGGGCCTGATTATCAGATCTGATGGGACGAATATCAATACCGCCGAGACGACCAAGAAGAGGACCCCGTCAAAGGGGCTCATATCGAAGTACCTGTAGACGGATATCGGTATGATGACGAGCCAGGAGGAGAGGATTGGGATCAGCCCCGATATGAAGACCAGGGCCGCCAGGGCGAAGGGGTTTGGGATCCCGAAGGCGTAGAAGACCATCACCGCGAGGACGCCGCTGAGGATGGAGGTGTATATCGCTCCGATGAAGATCCCGGAGAGGATGCTGTCGATCCTCGCCTCGTACTTCTTGTATATGGCGAGGTTCTCGGTGGGGAGGATGGTGGAGATCCCCGCGGCGAGCTTCTTTCCGTCCATCAGGAGGAAGTAGCAGACGTATATCGAGGCGATGAGGTTTAGGCCCATCAGGATTATCGACATGCCGAAGGAGAAGACAGGGATGCTCGACAGGATCCTCGCGAGGAGCTCGATCAAGGTTTTTAAGCTCCCCGTCAGATCGTCGTATATGGCGGGGGGTATCTCGTATATCGCCGGGAGTATATCGATCCCGGCAAGGGGCATCTCAACTTCGGCCAAGAAGGACCCCGCCCTCTTGATGATCTCGGCCTGGTTCTCCACGACCCAGTTCAGCTGAGATACCACCTCCACACCGCCGAGGCCGAGGATGAGGGCGATGGGAAGGACTATGGCGGCGGTGGCGACGGCGGATCCGAGCCGCTCGCGTTTGCCGAACCTCTCCTTTATCGGCCTTCCGACGTAGGCGAAGACGACGCCGAGGATGATGCCGTCCATCAGGGGGAGGAGAAAGTAGGTTATCAGTATCAGTAGAAGCAGGACTGGGATGAGGATCCAGGCGTTCTCGACGAGCAGCGATCTGAGGTTTCTCTCCAAAAGATTCTCCCCGCCTCGGACTCTCGGCGGCATATCGATAAAAAGCTTTGCCGATGGGGTAGGAAGGGGATCACCCTCATCCCTGCTACCCGCCGGGTCTGCGATCAGTTAATCTTCATCCGATATCGGAAGGCAGGTCCGATCCCCGACGGCGCTATCAACGGGGCGGGCTAATTTCGGCGTATATATCATCCCTTCGGAAGCTCCACCGTCATCAGAACCCGATCCGATCCCTCGACGATCTCCTGCTGGGTTATGCCCCGCAGGCTCGCTGCCAGGACGGCGCCCCCGGCCCCGACCCCCTCTTTGGCGGATCCGGATGCGTAACAGCTGAGGGCGGGTATCTTGGATCGCTCCAGCCCCGGGTCCGCCATGTACCACCTCCTACCGAGGCCCTCCACCGTCTCGACGAAGGTGGCGTTCCGATCCTCCACGATGTACCTGGTGGTGGCGATGGAGACGTCGCCGTCGATGCCCAGGGCGTCGGCGGCGCAGAGGACGGCGGCCATCTGGGTCCCTCCCGAGAGGACGACCTTCGTCCCGGCCAGCCCCTTCATAAGCCCCAGGGCGGCGGGGATCATGGGGTCTCCGACCTCCCTCAAGGCCCCGAGGGGGTCGGAGCTCATGGAGCCGAAGGAGGCGGCGCACCTCTCCAGGGCGGCATCGACGATCTCTTGCTTCTTGGCCATGGGGTGATTCAGAAGGCTGCTCGAGACCTTCCCCGGATACCCCAGGGCCTGCATCACCGCCATGGCGGTCGTCGTCCCCCCTGCTATCGACTCGCCGATGAAGATGCAGTCGGAGAAATTGGCCAGCTTCTTTCCCAATAAGGCAGAACGCTCCATGATCTCGGCGGCGTCGGGGACCGCCGTCATAGATCGGATGTCCCTTCCGGGTGAGCCGTTGATGTCGACGTAAGGGACGGCGGGCTTCCTCCGCAGGCCGCTGGTCACAAAGAGGGTTGGTATCCCCGATAGGCTGAGGGCGGCCTTCGTCACCACCGCAGGGGTCGTCGCCCCTTCCGGGGACTCGGGGATCGCCGGGATCGTCACGATCTTGTGGAGCTCGACGAGCTCGGCGTCGGCGCTGGGGGTGTAGTCGGTGAGGTCGGGGGAGGCGCCGGCGGCGCTCACTCCGGGGATCTTCCCGGTGTCGGTGTTGGAGAGGACGCATAGGAAGAGGGGGCGCTGGGGCCGGTAATCAAAATGGGGATATATCCAGTCTCGCATGATCAAACTGTTGCCTCGCGAGGTATAAAAACTCAACGCTAGAGGAGTTAAGACAAGTAAATTTTACTTGATCGGCGGTTAAGGCAGATTGCCGAAGGGCCCTTGGCGATGGGCAGATGAGATCGCTTCTGTACCCCCAAGATCACTCGATCAAATTTACCTCCACCATCTCGCCCCTCTCCCGCCCCTCCACCTCCTCGGCCACCAGGACGAACCCGTCGGCCCGGGCGACGGAGCTCAAGATCCCGGCTCCCGAGGTCATGATCGGCGTCGCGACGCCGCCCTTCAGCCTCACCCTCGCGAAGGTGAGGTATCCGGGGCGCGAGACGATCTTTCCGGCGAGCTTTGCCGGGACGGTTCGCGGAAGGTCGGTCCTGTGAGCCATCATGGTGATGAGGGGCCGGGCGAAGATGTAGAGGGCGGCGAGGGCGGCGACGGGATATCCGGGAAGGCAGATCACCGGCTTTCCGTCGACGATCCCCAGGGCCGTCGGCTTTCCCGGGGTGATCCGCACGCCGTGGACGAGCAGCTCGCCCATCTCCTCGAGGACCGGGGGGGCGTAGTCCCGGTCCCCTACGGAGGTGCCCCCGGATATCAGGATAAGGTCGGCGTCGAGGTTCTCTCTTATCGCCTCTCTGATGTGGCCGGGGTCGTCCTCGACGATGGGATTCATCCGGGGCGACCCTCCCCAGACCTCGGCGTACATTCCGATCATCAGGCTGTTCGTCTCCCGGGCCTCCCCCGGCTTCGGCTCCTCAGCCGAGAAGGGGGGGAGGAGCTCGCCCCCTGTGGGGATGATGGCGACCTTCGGCATCTCGAAGACCCGGACCGTCGAGAGCCCCAGGGAAGCCAGGAGGGCGATGTCGGGGGGCCGGAGGCGATGGCCTTCTCCGAAGATAATCTCCCCGAGGGCGACGTCCTCGCCTACGGCTGCCAGGTTCTTGTAAGGGTGGAGCTCCGCCGTCGCCTCCACCTTTCGACCCCTGACGACGGCATCCTCCTTCATCAGGACAGCGTCGGCCCCCGGAGGCGCCGCCATCCCCGTCCGGACGGGGACGCACCTTCCCCCTCCCGCCGCCCCGTCTATCTTGAGGAGGACGGGGGTGAGGGGGGTTGCCCCCCTCGTATCAGCCGCCCTGACGGCGTAGCCGTCCATCGCCGCCCTCTCGAAGGCAGGATGGTTCACCGGGGATCCGATATCCTCGCAGAGTACCCTCCCTCGGGCGGCGGCGAGATGGATCGCCTCCGACCTCTTCACGGGTCCGGACCTCTCCAGGAGGGCTCTTTTGGCCTCGGCGGCTCCAGCGAGTTCTTTGAACATGGGGCCTCCTATTCCGCCTCCTTCTCTTTAGCCTTCCGTCGGGATGGCGCCTTCATTCCGGGGATAGGCGGTCTGATCTCTATACAGCCTCTTCCCGTGAAAACAGATATATACGGTCCCGCCGCCATCTCCTCGCTACAAGATCGAACATTATAGATCGAAATTTCGCTTCCTAGAACGAAGGAGGATATCCCATGGCTGCTGTTGTTTGGCTGGAAGAAGTCGGTAAAGACGACGTCGCCGTCGTCGGCGGGAAGGGCGCAAGCCTCGGCGAGATGATAAACGTGGGCGTCCCCGTACCAGGGGGGTTTGCGGTCACCGCGCAGGCTTATAGAGATTTCATTACCCGATCGGGGATCGTTGACGGTATCTTCGATGCGCTGAAGGTGGACGTTCACGATCCGGCGGCCCTCAACGGTGCAGCGGAGAAGGCCAAGGGGCTGGTCCTGGAGGCGAAGGTCCCCGAGGATATCGAGGAGGCGATCAGGGGCCGGTACCGGGAGATGTGCGAGCGGGAGGGCGAAGAGGTCTTCGTCGCCGTCAGGTCGAGCGCCACCGCCGAGGACCTCCCCGACGCCAGCTTCGCGGGGCAGCAGGAGACCTTCCTCAACATGAGGGGCGAGGACCAGGTCTTCGAGGCGACCAGGAAGTGCTGGGCGTCCCTCTACGGGGCGAGGGCGATCTTCTACCGGGTCGACAGGGGGTTTGAGCACGAGAAGGTGAACATCTCCGTCACCGTCCAGAAGATGGTGGATGCGGAGAAGTCGGGGGTGATGTTCAGCTCTCATCCCACCACCGGAGAGCCCGAGGTGATCATCGAGGCTGCCTGGGGGCTCGGCGAATCCGTAGTCAGCGGGTCGGTATCCCCGGACCATTACGTCGTCGACAGGAAGGGTTCGAGGATAGTCTCCAAGTCGATCGCCGCAAAGGAGACGATGATCTTCCGGGAGAAGAAGACTGGAGAGACGGTGACGAAGAAGACGCCGCCGGACCTGAGGGAGAAGGTAGTACTCAGCGACGAGGAGATCCTGGAGCTTTCAGCCCAGGGGGATCTCCTGGAGAGGCACTACGGCATCCCCCAGGATATCGAGTGGGCTTACGAGAGGGGGAAGATGTTCATCCTCCAGTCAAGGCCTATAACCACGATAACGAAGGGCGCAAAGGGCGAAGATGAGGCGGCGAAGGGGGGCGGAGAGGTCATCCTCACCGGCCTTGCCGCATCTCCGGGGGTGGCCACCGGCGAGGTGAAGGTCGTATCGGGGTTGGGGGATCTTGATAAGATCAAAGAGGGGGACATCATGGTGACGGTGATGACGGAGCCGGATATGGTCCCGGCGATGAAGCGGGCCGGAGCCATAGTCACCGACGAGGGTGGCCTCACCTGTCACGCCGCCATCGTCAGCCGGGAGCTGGGGTTCCCGGCCGTCGTAGGGACGAAGAAGGGGACGAAGGTCCTCACCGACGGGATGGTGATAACCGTCGACGGAAGTAAGGGCAAGGTCTACGAGGGGCGGCTTAAGAAGGCGAAGGCGGCCGAATCGGCGGGCCCGGCCGTCTCCTTCACCTACAAGCCGATAACGGCGACGGAGGTGAAGGTGAACGTCAGCATGCCCGAGGCGGCGGAGGCTGCGGCCGCCACCCTCGCCGACGGCGTCGGACTTCTCAGGATCGAGCATATGATCCTCGGCCTCGGCAAGACCCCCCGGTACTACATCAAGGCGGGGAAGGAGGACGAGTACGTCGAGGAGCTCGTCGGCGGGGTGAGGGCGGTGGCCGAGGCCTTCTACCCCAAGCCCGTCTGGGTTAGGACCCTCGACGCCCCCACCGACGAGTTCCGGGGGATGGAGGGCGGGGAGGACGAGCCCTCCGAGCACAACCCGATGCTCGGCTGGCGCGGTATCCGCAGAGACCTGGAGGAGCCCGACCACTTCCGCCTGGAGATGAGGGCCTTCAAAAAGCTCCATGAGATGGGCCTCACCAACGTCGGGATCATGCTCCCCCTCGTCCAGCACGTCAGCGAGTTTCGGCGGGCGAAGGCCCTGATGGTGGAGGAGGGGCTGGACCTGGAGAAGATCGACGTCGGCATCATGGTGGAGACCCCGGCGGCCGCCCTCACCATCGAGGATTTCATCGAGGACGGCATCGACTTCGTCTCCTTCGGGACCAACGACCTCACCCAGTACACCCTCGCCGTCGACAGAAACAATGAGAACGTAGCAGGCCTCTACTCCGAGCTCCACCCGGCGGTCCTAGCCCAGATCGAGTACGTCGTCGAGCGGTGCAACAAGGCGGGGGTCGCCACCTCCATCTGCGGCCAGGCCGGCTCCTACCCCGAGATGGCCAAGAGGCTCGTGGAGATCGGGATCACCAGCATCTCCGCCAACATCGACGCCGTCTCCACCGTCCGGGATACCGTGGCCAGGGCCGAGAAGATCATCATGCTCAGGGCGCTTCGGGAGGATTGAACCCCGGCGTAGATAAGCCCATAGAGGAATACCCTTTGATAGATCAGGGCATATCTGAAGAGGAGGTCATGGAAGGCCTCCAAAGGATGAGGGAGAAGGACCTCTCCTACCATAGGATCTTCTCCTCCATGTGCACACCGCCTCACCCGATAGCGCTCCTCGCCCACGAGAAGTTCCAGGAGACGAACCTGGGCGATCCGGGGCTATTTCCCGGCTCCGCCGATCTGGAGCTTCAGGCCGTGGGGATGATGGCGGAGCTTCTGGGCTATCCCGATGCCTGTGGCTACCTATCGACGGGGGGGACGGAGTCGAACATCCAGGCGATCAGGGCGGCGAGGAACGCCTACAGCTTTCGGGACGGAAATATCGTCGTCCCGAAGTCCGCCCACTTCTCCTTCGACAAGATCGGCGACCTTCTATCCCTCGAGATCAGGAAGGCGGATCTCGACGACGATCTGAAGGTGGACCTCGCCTCTGCCGAGTCCCTCATCGACGATAAGACCGTATCTCTTGTGGGGATCGCGGGAACGACGGAGTTCGGCCAGATAGATCCCATCGACGAGATGGGAGAGATCGCCGTCGACTACGGGGTCCACCTCCACGTCGACGCCGCCTTCGGCGGATTCGTCATCCCCTTCCTCGAGGGGGACTGGAGATGGGACTTCAGGGTGGAGGCCGTCACCTCCATCACCATCGACCCCCACAAGATGGGGATGGCTACGATTCCGGGAGGCGGCCTCCTCTTCAGACGTCCTGAGGACCTGGAGAGGCTCGCCGCCTACGCACCGTACCTGACGGTGGCGAGGCCCAAAGCCCTGACGGGGACGAGGAGCGGGGCCGCCGCCGCGGCCATCTGGGCGGTGATGAACCATCTCGGGAAGGCGGGGTTTAAGGAGGTCGTCGGCCGCTGCATGGACCTCTCCAGGCGGATGGTGGATGGGGCGAGGAAGATCGGGATCGAGCCGGTGATCGAGCCGGTGACGAACGTCGTCACCCTCCGGATGGACGATCCGGAAGGGGTCAGAGCCGACCTCCTGGAAAGGCGGTGGAGGGTATCGACGACCAGGAGTCCTAAGGCTCTGAGGCTGATCTTGATGCCCCATTCGACGGCCGAGAGCGTCGACCTATTCCTAGAAGACCTCGGGGACGTCGTGAAGAGGCGCGGTTGAAACGGCCGCCTGGACAGGCTCTGGCCTCCCAAAAATAAAAGGGGTTTCAGCCCCGCCGGGCTGAACTTCTTTATTCACCGGCTCATAAAAAGCGGCATTCGCCTTCAGACCTTGTGGCCGATGGCGAACCTTCGCATGACCCGTTCGACGGAGATCGTCACCTGGTCGCCGACCTTCGTCTCGGGGACGAATATGACGAACCCCTCAACTCTGGCGATCCCGTCGCCCTGTTTTGCGATATCCTCAATCTCTACGTCGTACTCTTTTCCGACCTCAACGGGAGCTGTCGTCTCGAAGCTATCGTCTCGGAAGGAACCTCTATCACTTCTGTACAAATGGCCTCACCGTCCTTGTTAAAAGAGAGGATGATTGATAAGTTCAGGCCTTGTGGCCGATGGCGAACCTCTGCATAACCCGGTCGACTACGATCGTCACCTGGTCGCCGACTTTGGTGTCAGGGACGAATATTACGAAGCCCTCGATCCTGGCGATTCCGTCCCCCTTCTTGGCGACGTCCTCGATCTCAACATCGTACTCCTTTCCGGCCTCCACGGGGGCGGAGGGTGCGAAGCTCTCGCCTCGGAAAGAACCTCTATCGTTGCCGTACAAACACTTCACCGTCCTTCGCGAAAACTGGGATACAGTTTGCCGCATTGTCCACAAATCATTACCACTATTAAATCCTTTTGCTCATGAGACCGACCGCTCCCGCCTTCCAACGAGATCGGCGGTATTCAAGGCCGCCACCGGCATGAGACGATTCCGATCGACCGCCGAAGGGGTCGATGGGGGTGGGGGACCGGGACCCTCCATCCCTCCGACGGCTGGGAATATATCCTATAAACGCGGATTGCGCCGTCATGGACGGCCTTGGGAGGTACGCAGGCGTGATCCCGGAGTTCGACCGGTTCGTCGAGGCGATCTATCGTCCCCTTCCGGTCACCGCCAGGATAAACGCCCTCAAGACCGATCGGGACCGGCTCCTCTCCAGGCTGAAGGTGGCGGGGGTGGCCTGCCGCCCCTTCGCCTGGTACCCCTGGGGGATGAGGATGGGGACGGATAAGCCCGGAAACCTCGTCGAGAACCTGATGGGCCATATTCACATCCAGGAGGAGATATCCATGGTCTCCGCCGTCGTCCTGGACCCCAGGGCCGGAGAGCGGGTCCTGGACCTCTGCGCCGCCCCCGGCTCCAAGACGACCCAGATCGCCATGATGATGGAGAACCGGGGGCTTCTCGTCGCCAACGATCCCGCCAACGGGAGGGTGGCGTCCCTCCGCTCCAACTGCGAGAGGTCGGGGGCGATCAATGTCGCGGTGACCAGGTACGACGG
>CP086218.1:1982850-1990280 GCA_020844795.1 Methanothrix sp.
AAAGAACCGGGGGTTATCGATCTTCTCTCCGTTGGACAACGTAGCGAAACTCTCCAGCCCCACATCGATGCCTACAATCAACCCATCTTTCCAGGGAGGCTTCGGAGGATCGGCGATCTCCACTGAGAAGCAGGCAAACCATTTTCCGGTCGAAGATCTCCGAACGGTTAACCTCTTGATCTTGCCTTCGATGGGTCGGTGGAGCTTGATCTTGATATCTCCGATCTTGGAGAGGTCGAGCTTGCCGAAAGACAGTTTGAATCCCAGCTGTGGATATGTGAACGAATCGAACCATCCTTTCCCTGTGAACCTGGGATACCCTGCGGTCTCTCCTGCTTTGACCCTTCTGAAGAACGCTTTAAAGGCCGGATCTACCCGTTCTTGGACGTTCTGGAGGGTCTGAGAGAATACCTCCTTTAGTTCTGGTTTTTTTTTCTTCCACTCTGGCAGCAAGTAGTGAGTCTCATACTTAGATATGGATTTGCCTTCTTGTTCGAAAGAGTTTTTCCGATATGCTAAAGTCTCGTTATAGGTCCATCTACACAGCTCCAAGGTCTCTTCCATCTTGGACCGCTGTGCTTTTGTCGGATAGATCCTATATTTGAAAGCTTTAAGCATTATACCTATTTATGCAGTCATAGTATTTAAAGATTCATGGCTTAAGGCGGGGTACGATTCGTCCCCGGCCTAAAGACCGGGTTTTTCTCTACCCCTGCACTCCGCATCTATAAAGGCTGTCGGGGCGAGATCGAAGAGGAAGGCGGTACGGCCTGGCAAAAAGGTCGAAAAGGAGGATGCTGGAGGGCGACGCTGGCGAGACCTCAGAGGTTGAATATCTTCCTCGCGTTGGCGGTGGTGGCCTCCGCCACATCTTCAGGCGGTAGGCCCTTTATCCTGGCGATGAGGTGAAGGGCGTCGAGGACGTAGGCGGGCTCGTTCCTCCCCCTCCTCGGCGAGAGGAAGGGGCTGTCGGTCTCGATGAGGAGCCGATCGAGGGGGACCTGCCTTGCCAGGACCTGGTGCTGGGCGGATTTGCAGACTACGGTGGCGAGAGATATGTAAAACCCCCGGTCGAGGGCTTCTCTCATCGTCCCTACCGTACCGCTGTAGCAGTGGAAGACCACCTTCTTCAGGTCTTTTACCATATCGAAGGCCTCGTCTTCGGCTATCCTGGCGTGGATCACCTGGGGGAGGTCCAGCTCCTCGGCGAGGGCGACGACCTTGCCGAAGATCTCCCGCTGCCTATCCCTTCCCCTCTCGTCGGCGCATCGGTAATAATCGAGCCCCGCCTCTCCGACGCCGACGATCTCTCGAGCGTGGGCCCGGATCTGTTCGAGAGTGGCTTCCACTTCGGCGTCCGTCGTCTCGCCGAGACCGTTGGGGTTGAGCCCCAGGGTCGGGCGGATGAAGTCGTACTTCTTCGCGAGCTCCAGGGTCTTTCGGTTCGTCTTGAAGTCGATGCCGGAGTTGATCATCGTCGTCACCCCGGCATCGAGGGCCCGCCGGATAACCCCGTCTCTATCCTTATTGAAGTTCTTGAAGTCGAGGTGACAATGGGTGTCTATCACCTCGAATTTTTCATCTCTCAAATTTCTTCTTCCTCCAGGAGCATGAGCCTGTTTATGGCGTTGATCAGAGCCTCCACCGAGGCCATCACTATATCCTCTCTGGCCGATCTCGCCGTCACCTTCCTTCCGAGACGGCCGTTCTCGACGCCGATCACTACCTCGGCGAGGGCGTCGGACCCGCCGGTTATCGCCTCGATCCGAAAGTCGCTGATCTTGACGGAGGTCTCCTTGCCCAGGATGCCCCGGACGGCGTTGAGGGCCGCGTCGACGGGGCCTACCCCGATGGCTGCGAGGACCTTCTCCTCCCCCCGGACGACGGCCCTGACCGTCGCCGTCGAAGTGAGGGTGTTTCCTGTCATCACCGCCAGCTCCTTCAGGATCATCGCCTGCTTCTCCCTCGCCAGCTCGCCGATGACTACCTCTGCTATCGTCTGGAGGTCGGCGCTGGTGACGGCCTTCCCCTTATCCCCCAGGTCCTTGACCCTCCCCAGGATCTCCTGGAGCTGGCTCTCGTCGGGGGCGTACCCCATCTCCGAGAGGGACTGCTTGACGGCGTGCTTTCCTGTGTGCTTTCCGAGGACGATCCTCCTCTTGTGCCCCACCATCTCCGGGGTCATGATCCCCGGCTCGAAGGTGTCGGTCCTCTCCAGGACCCCATGGCTGTGGATCCCGCTCTCGTGGGCGAAGGCGTTCTCGCCGACGATGGGGGCCGTCCGGGAGATCCTCACCTCCGAGAGCCGTTCGACGAGCTTCGCCGTCTCGAAGAGGTACGGGGTTTTGATGGAGGTCAACGCCCCGTACATCGAGGTGAGGCACATCACCGTCTCGGCGAGGTTGGCGTTTCCTGCCCGCTCCCCCAGGCCGTTGGCCGAGACCTGGACCTCTCTAGCCCCCGCCTCGAAGGCGGCGAGGTTGTTGGCGACGGCGAGGCCGAAGTCGTTGTGGCAGTGGACGTCGACGACCATCTTCTTGGTGGAGCCGCATATCTCCTTTACCAGGTGGTAGAAGGTCGTGGGGATCGCCACCCCCACGGTGTCGGGGATGTTGATGATGTCACAGCCCGCCTCCTCCACAGCCCCGAAGATCTCCTTGAGGAAGGGGAGGGGGGATCTGGTGGCGTCCATCGCTGAGAAGAGGCAGATCCTGCCGTGGTCCTTGATGTACTCTACAGCCTCCACCGACTGGGCGACGATCTCCTCGCGGCTCTTTTTGATGGTATGCTGGATCTGAATATCCGACGTCGATACGAAGACGTGGACCATGTCGACGCCGGCGTCGAGGGAGGCGTCGATGTCCTTTCTTATGATCCTGGAAAGGCCGCAGACGTCGGCGGCCAGCCCTTCGGCCGCCACCATCCTCACCGCCTCGAAGTCGCCCCGGGAGGATACTGGAAAACCGGCCTCGATGACGTTGACACCGAGCTTGTCGAGCTGCCGGGCGATGGCGATCTTCTCCTCCGGGGTCAGGGAGACGCCGGGGGTCTGCTCACCATCCCGGAGGGTGGTGTCGAATATCCTGACTTTTTCTCCACGAAGCGCTTCGATGTTATAGAAAACGATCCCACGCAGATGACTCTTGCGTCATAGACCTCGATTGGGGTTCGTCCTATAAAACTTTTTGCCAGAAATGGAGGGGCTACGCCCGCCAGAGGCGGGCGATGGAAGCAGAGGCCTGAAGAGTCGAGGAACCCAGGTGATTTCAGATATCATCTTGGGGCTTTCGGCTCTCGGGTGGGGCATCTTCTCTTGGCTCCTCCGCCGTCTCCTCAGACTTCGACGGCGGGGATACCAGCTGGGAGGTGACGGGAGGGGTGAATTTGTGGCTCTCGATGTAGCGGACCTCTTTGAGGTCGAGGAGCCTCATGGCCATCTCGGCGACTCCCCGCCTTATCATCGGCCATTCCTTGTAGTAGCTCATCTCCCAGGGGGAGTCGATCTCGGCGACGTCGTCATCCAAAATTTCGGTCTTGAGGTCGATCTTGGCGAAGATCTTGATGAGGCCTGCGAGCTTCTCCTCTCTATCCTCGATCCTCTCGACGATGGAGTAATCGTACTTTATCGCCTTGTCGGCGAGGAGGTGGTTGTAGTCGATCCTCGCCTTCCTGCCGATGATCCGGGTGAGGGTTCCCATCTTCCCGTCGACGGAGACCCTCATCCCTATCTCGGGCTTCTCCCCCTTGAACTTGGTGAGGGGTATCAGCTCGACGTTCTCGGGGTCCCGGACCCCGTAGGCCTTCTCGGGGGGGACCTCCACGCTCCCAGAGCTTCCGACCTCCTTTCCCATCAGCTCGTCTTTGAACCCCTCCACCACGTCTCCGGACCCGACGATGATGAGGGCGGGCTCATAACCTCCCCCATCCTCGTATATCTCGTTCTTCATGGCCACGTCCCGGTTCGTGGTGGATATCACCCGCCCGTCTACGCTCTCGGTGTAATCTACCTTGATGAAGTCGCCGTCTTTTACCGTCATCTCAAACTCCGTCCTTGAAAGGGTAATCAGCTGAGGGGCTTTCAGCCTCCTATATTAAGTAGTCTGCTATCTTCTCGGCGATCGTCTGCTCGCAGTAGACGCACCTGAGGATCACGGGGTTTTTGCTCTTGACGAGGAGCTGGGACCT
Source organism: Methanothrix sp. (assembly GCA_020844795.1). Lineage (GTDB taxonomy): Archaea > Halobacteriota > Methanosarcinia > Methanotrichales > Methanotrichaceae > Methanocrinis. The sequence continues at coordinate 1,987,036 of CP086218.1, forward strand.
GATCGGCTCGTTGGTGTTGGATATGCAGGAGGGGTTCGGGCACCTCAAGACCCCCACGATCTGGTCGGGCATGTCCACCGTCCGCTTCTCGACTACTTTGCGGTCTCGGATTATGTTGATGGTAGCCCCGGGGGCGATGAGGGAGATCCTGTTGACCTCTTCCTCCCTCAGCTCCCGGTCCTCCACCTTGACGATGTCCTTCCTCCCCGACCTGCGGCTGGCTACGTTCATGAGGACGCTTATCGTCGCCTCCGTCGTCCGGTCTATCCCGAGGATCTTGAGGACGTTGAGCGCCTGGCCCGCGGGGATGTGGTCAATGACCGTCCCGTTTCCTATGGGGGTCACCCTCAGCTTCATCTCTCCATCATTCAAGCCGATCACCTATCAGCATCTTGAGGAGCGCCATCCTCACGGGGACGCCGTAGAAGGACTGTCTGAAGTAGACGGCGTGGTGGGTCCCGTCCACCTCCGGCGCGATCTCATCGACCCTGGGTAGGGGGTGCATGATTATGAGCCGGTCCCTCGCCCCCTCCAGGCTATCGGCCCCGATCCTGTAGCTCTTGGCGACCTTCTGGTACTCATAGGGGTCAGGAAACCTCTCCTTCTGGATCCGGGTTATGTAGAGGACGTCCACCTCTCTGAGAACGTCGTCGAGGGCGTGGGTCTCGCGGACGATCGTCCCGTTCCCAGCCAGGTCCGCCTTGATACGGTCCGGCATCTCCAGGGTCGGCGGCGAGACGAGGGTGATCTCCGCGCCGTAGAGGGCCAGGGCGTATGCGAGGGAATGGACGGTCCTGCCATACTTCAGGTCGCCGACGAGGGCGATCTTCAGGTCGTCGAGACGGCTCTCCTTCCTGATGGTGTAGAGGTCGAGGAGGGTCTGGGTGGGGTGGTGGCCTGCTCCGTCCCCGGCGTTGAGGACCGGCACCGGCGAGAACTCCGAGGCTAGACGGGCCGACCCCTCCTTGGGGTGGCGGATGACGAGGGCGTCGGCGTAGGCGCCTATCACTCTTATGGTGTCGGCGAGGGACTCCCCCTTCGCCATCGCCGACCCCTCGGCGGGGCCGAGGCTGAGGGTCTTGCCGCCGAGGCGCATCATCGCCGTCTCGAAGGAGAGGCGGGTCCGGGTGGACGGCTCGAAGAAGAGGAGCGCCAGGATATTTCCCCTCAGCGCCTCGCACCTCCCTCCCCGGGCGTAGGGCTCCAGGGACTCGGCGAGGTCGAGGACGGAGTCGATCTCTTCCCGGGAGAACTCCCGCATCGAGATGACGTGCCTCTTTGCGAACATGGTCGGAGAATCGTAGGCTTTCGGATATAACGCTTCTGGATCAGAAGAACTTGGAGGCGAGGGTCGCCCTCGTCTCGCAGGAGTCGAGGACCGGACAGCCGGCGCATGGACCGTCCCGAGGGCGGTCGGGGAGCTTTCCGCCGTTGATCGCCCTCACCCGGTCCCGGATCCGAAGGACCCTCCTCCGGTCGGAGCTACGAAGCTCCACCTCCCGGACCTCTCCTGCCCAGGGGTACTCCACCAGACCGCGATCGACCCGGGTGCTGATCTTATCTTCCAGGAGGATGGCGTACCCTGTGAGCCGGAGCCTGTCTCCTCGCCAGACCCCCGTCTCAGGAGGAAGGTCGGTCTTTATCATCGAGGGGATCAGAGCCACCCCTCTCCTCCCGTCCCTCTCCCCTCTCGATACGATCCGGTCGATCCTCCCGGAGAGGCCGAGCCGGTCAGACCGGAGGTCCACCTCCACCTCGGAGGGGGTGAGCAGGCCTAGCTTCTCCGATAACTTTGATCCGAGATCTCCCACCACCTCGCCGACAGCCTCCGCCGCGGCGAGGAGGTCGGCGGGATTGATCCCCTCGGGATAGATGGTGGGAAGCTCCAATTTGGCCCTATCGATGCTCTCTCTGAGGAAGGCATCCAGGTCCATCCCCCCTTCCGCCTCGAACTCCGAGATGGAGAGGGCCACCTCTCTCATCAGGAGGTTTGAGAGGCTCGCCGCCTCAGGCCAGACCTTCCTTCCCATCGCCTGGAAGTAGATGAGCCGCGGACACCGGAGGTAGAGGGATATATCGGAGATCCTCACCGGCTCTGCCATATGCAGATCGATGTCGTTCCATATTTAAAAAGATATGGAAGAGTCTTTGATCGAAGAGACAGATTAATCCCTGAATATCGCTATAATAAAGGCAGAAGGTCGAGGTGCCTTCTGCTTAACGGAGATGGAGATGAGCCAAGAAGGAGCCGAAGGGGCGATAATATATCCCGACCACCTCTTCCGGGACCATCCGTCACTGCGGGACCCGGAGATCTCGACGGCATTTCTCGTGGAAGATGATCGGTTCTTCTCCGATTTCAGGTTCCACAAAAAGAAGCTCCTCCTTCTGAGGGCGTCCCTAAAGCATTATGGAGAGGTTCTGATGGGGATGGGGCTGCAGGTCGAATATCTGGATAACAGGCCCAAAGAGACCCTATCGGACCTCTTCGCCGCCCTGAGGGGTCGGGAGATAGAGACGGTGAGGGCGGCAGAGATCGTCGACCACCCCCTGAGATCGTCCCTATTGGAGGGGCTGAAAGATCTCTCCATCAGGATCGAGGTAGACGAATCCCCGGGATTCCTGACGCCCAGATCCGTCGTCGAGGAGCTCTTTGGAGGGATAGACCGATACTCCATGGCCTCCTTTTACCGCCATCAGAGGCGCAGGCTCGATATCCTTATGGAAGACGGGCGGCCCGTCAGGGGAATGTGGAGCCGCGACAGGGAGAATAGAAAGCGTCTCCCGCGGGATCTGGAGGTACCTCACCTCCCGGCCCTAGTAGAGAGCCGCCACGTCCGGGAGGCGAAGGGGTACGTCGAAGAGAACTTTCCGGATAACCCCGGCTCGGTGGAGGGTTTCAAGACGAAATCAGGCCGGATTCCCGCGACTTTAGTCGTGGGAGGAGGCCGTACTTATTCCCCTGCTCCTTCGGATCAAAACATATTTATGGCTGAAAATTAAAGTTGGCATGATGGTAGATCAGGTATTAGCCGTTAGGTGTAAGCTCGCTCCCACAGATACTCAGGCGAAGTCTATCGAGGAAACATTGGTAGTTTTTGCTAACGCTTGCACCTGGATCAATCAGAACGTCGATCCGAAGGTTAAGGGCGGGATTAAACTGCAGTACTTGATCTACCAAGATGCAAGGGAGACGTTCGGACTATCTGCGAACTTAACTATTCAGGCTATAAGACGAGTAGCGT
>CP086218.1:1990380-1993114 GCA_020844795.1 Methanothrix sp.
GAGGATGGCGTAGGCGTTGGTGGTCTCGCCAGCGATCCAGGATACGGCCGCGGCGAAGATGAGGACGATGATCAGGTAGTTCTCGAACTGGCGGAGAAATACCCGGAGCTTGGAGGGCTTGTAGAACTCTTCGAGCTGGTTGGGTCCATATTCCGATAGCCTCTGCGCGGCCTCCTCGGAGGAGAGGCCTTCTCTGCCGGAGCTGAGCCGTTCCAGGGTCTTGTCGGCGGTGAGGGCGTGCCAGGGGTGGGTCAAAGGCGGTCATCTCGAAGGAAGTTGGTTTTGTTACATGTTCCATCTATATTGAGATATATGCTGAGATATAATGTTCCCTTGAGCCAGTACTCATTGAAAACCTTCCTACTTCGTTTGACATTATAAAATGGTGTCTCCCAGATGCCCACGCCATCTGAATCGGTGTAATCCCCAGGCCCAAGTTGAGAATCGACATCTATCTCCACGATGACGAGTATTTATATCTTATACGATCCATTAAGGCCTTGATATGTTCTGCGGGTACATCCAGGCGGCTATGTCGAAGGCGGTCTATGAAGTCATCGATGACCAGCAGCCCTATTACGGCGAAGTCCCCGAGCTGAAAGGCGTCTGGGCCGCCGGCAAGACCTCCGAAGAGTGCCGCGAGAACCTTAAGATGGCCATAGAGGACTGGATAGCCCTGAGCCTGAGGTTCGATCTGCCGATACCGCCGATCGAAGGTCACAAGATAGAAGCTCCCGAGGCGCCAGTCGAGGCTTAGGTTCATGTCCCGGCTCTCACCAGTCTCCTGGAACGAGCTGGTCAGACGTCCACAAGCTCTTGGGCGCCGCCCGCCCTCCAGCGCCAAGGGGCCGCCGCAGTCCGCCTCAAAAGGTTGATGAGATCCTTTGGGCCTGCCACAAATTATATCAGCTTTACAACCTTTACAATATAATCATGATTGCATCCAAGCGGGTGGCCGTTACCGAGTCCGTATGGGCGGAGCTATCAGATCTCAGGAGGCCGGGAGAGACCTTCAGCCAGCTCCTCGAAGAGATGATAGAGCGCGAGAAGAAGGCCCGTCTGATAGCGCATCTGAAGACGATCGCCGATGAGGGCGACTTTGTGGAGCTCCCCCCTTGAGCCGCCAGGTGATGATCGATCGGAAAGCTCTGAAATACTTATCGGAGCTTCCGGAGAAGAGCCAGCGGCTCATCAAGGAGAAGTGCCGCGCTCTCTCCGAGGACCCCTACCCGGGCCTGGGAGCCGATAAGGAGCTTCTGCATCTGGACTACAAGCTCTATCGACTGCATATCGGCAGATCTTTCACCGTCTTTTATCAAATTTGCGAGAAGGACGGGCTGGTCAAGATCCTGGAGATAACGACCATCGACAAGGCGCAAAAGCTCCACAAGCGGCTTGAGGAGTGAGCCGCCCTCTTGCACCGAATATCCCACCTTCGACGAGGGATCATCTCTCGATCTTCTGGTCTCCCTTCCGGGCCCTGATTATCACCGCCCCTTCCTTCTCCTCCGCCTCGGCGGACAATCCCGCCTCCTCGAAGATCCCCAGCCACTCCGCTCCGGAGTAGTTCGGGCCGTGGTGGTGGCCCAGCGGCTCAGCTGCCAGGTATCGGCCCCCGCAGGCCAGGACCCGGCGGATCTCCGAGAGCCCCTTCGGGATATCCTCGAGGTGGTGGAGCATGAAGAAGGAGTAAACCATCTCAAAGGAGCCTTCCTCGAAGGGGAGGAGGTAGGCGCTGGCGGTCCTGAAATCGATGTTTCTTATTCCGAGGGCCTCGGCGTTCATCTCTGCCTGAGCCATCAGGGGGTCGTAGACGTCGATCCCGAAGACCTGCGAGTCCGGGTTTTGCTCGGCGACGTCGAGGGTGAGCCTCCCAAATCCACATCCTACGTCCAGGATCTTACCGCCTCCAATCTCCGGGAGGATCTCCGGCCAGATCCGGTTCCTGGTGGAGACGGGCCGAAACTCGGGGAAGCTCGCCCCCTTCGAGGCGGCGGAGTCTATGTGGGTGTAGGGGAGGATCGCATAGACCTTCGACCCCTTCGCCGCCATAAGGCCCCTGACGTATATAGGGCTGTTTCCGCCTTCATATCCATCCTCGCCGCTGCCCCCGTCCCCACCCCTGTCCACGCTCCCGCTCCCGCTCCTGGCCCCGCCCCGGTCTGTGATCCTCTCGACGATGGAGACGCCGCAGCGGCTGGAGAAGCGGCGGCTCCATTCGTGGTTCTGCACCGAGGGCTCGATATCCAGGGGGGTGTGGACGACAATGTAGTGGGAGTATTCGGGAATGAAATAATCCGACGGTTCCTCTCCCTTTCGTAGGAGGATCTGGCTTATGCTGTCTTTGAAGAGGGCTAGGTGCTGAAGGGACTCAGGTTCTGCATGATTCAGGACGGCTCCGATCTCTTCGAACATGATAGGATCATGGACTATCCCGATTAAAAAAGGAGCCGATCGGGTGTTCGAATATTCTATCCCCCCGCCGCCTCTTGAGCCGGAACGAGCCCGTCTTCCTCACCGCCCCACCTACCCCGGCCCGACCCATCCTGCGGCCCGACTCATCAGGGAGAAGCCCCTCGTTTCCAGGGCCGGTTCCGGGGAGGGCGCCCCGGAGCTGCGGGGGGGGCGTCCAGATAAATAATTTATAGATCAGGTCTAAGAGGATATCTACAGGATGGTGATCTCTTGAGAATCCTCGCCATGGCCGATCTCCACGGCTCCGCCGAAAGGCTGC
>CP086218.1:1993214-2001838 GCA_020844795.1 Methanothrix sp.
AGCAAGCCCCTGCTGGAGGGTGATCGACCCGATCCCAAGCTCGCGAAGGTGCTCTGCGATCTCCAACAGGCCGTCAATGGAGGGCATGTTGGGAAAGACCGTCGTCCTCACCTCCAGGGGGACTTTCGCCTCCAGGCAGAGGCGGAGGCTCTCGGCGACCCGGGGCGCCACGCCCTTTCTTCCGGTAGCCCTCTCGTACTCGGGGTCTTTAAGCGCCTCCTTGACGTCGAGAAATACCATATCTACCAGCCCCTCTTCGATGAACCCGGCCAGCCGGTGAGGAAAATATCCGCAGGTCTCGACCCCGACCAATAGGCCCAACACCTTCGCGTGGCGGGCCATCGCTCGAGAGGCCGCGAGCTGGACGAGGGGCTCGCCGCCGGAGAGGATCACGCCGCTGATGAACGGCCCGGCCTCGTCGATCTTCTTTTTTATTTTCTCTATATCTTCCGGCGTCTCTCCGGACTGAAGGTGGGCGTTGTGGCAGTGGGGGCAGCGGAGGGGGCAGCCCCTCATGAAGATGACAGCCGCAGATATCCCCGTCCAGTCCAGGGTAGATAATGGCACTATGCCACCGAGATTCATCTCCATTGATCATCCAACTTCTCATCCAACCGCATCATATCGGAGGGGAGAGGGTGACGGGGTCGTCATAACGGCTCTCTCCCTCCGCCGCCCCTGAGCTGTTCGAATACCTTCTCGGCGATCCTCGGTCCGAGGATCTCGGCGATATCAGGCTCTTTCGCTCCCCTCAGCCTCTCGAGGCTGGTGTAGCCGGCCCGGTGGAGCTTTCTAGCCCTCACCCTCCCGACACCCTTCAGGTCCAGGAGGCTCAGGAGGTCGGGTCCGGCTCCGTAGTGGACCCTCTTCTCCAGCTGGTATATCCTGAAGGTGGCCCCCAGGTCGAGGTGCTCGCAGAGGCGGCCCGCCGAATGGATCAGCCACTCGGCTGTCTCGGCGACCCTCCTGATGTCTCCTGGCCCGACCCGAAACCGGTCGGCTATCCTCTCCTCCTCCTCTTCCGATATCCAGTCGAGGAGGAGGGCTGCCGTCTTCGCCTCCCTCATCATCCAGTCGAAGTTCTCCTCGGGACATAGCTCGCCGTAGTGCTGGTGGATGAACTCCTCGATCCATCCGTCTGACGTCTGAACGTAGAGGGTGTCCATATCCGGGGTCATGGTGATGAGGTGGAGGATCGTCAGGTCCGTTATCTTATCCTTCGCCCGGAGGTTGTCGACGACGATCCTGGCGGTGAGGGGGTCGATGTAGAGCCTCGATACCAGCTCTCCGAGGGGAGTCGGCCGGAGGTCCTCCTCCATCATCCCGCTCTCGATGAGAAAGGAGAGGACCTTCTCGATGGTGGCGTCCAGGTGCCAGGCGTCCTGCTGGTGGGCGTAGAAGGTGGAGGCGATGAACCTCTTCAGGTCGTCGGCGTTCTCTGCGAAGCCCGTCGCCATGGTGGAGAGGAGGTGGGTCCTGAGGGCCGGCTCCATGGCTAGCTTCGAGAAGATCTCCTCCGGCTCGCCCTGGACGTAATGATCCAAAAGGTCCCTCGTCTCCGCCTCGCTCTTGGCCATCAGGAACGCTTCGCCTCGCGGGTCGAGGCCGGGCCTGCCGGCGCGGCCTGCCATCTGCCGGTACTCCATGACGGGTATCGCCACCATCCCCCTCGCCCCCTGATATCTCTTGTAGCTTCTTATGAGGACCCTCCTCGCCGGCAGGTTCAGCCCTGCGGCGAGGGTCGGCGTCGATGCTATCGCCCTGATCTCCCCGGACCGAAAACCCCGCTCGACGATCGCCCTCTGCTCTGAGAGGAGGCCGGCGTGGTGGAAGGCGACGCCGGACCTGATCGACTCGGCGAGCCTTCGGGCCGTTTCGCTCTCCCCCGTAGCCAAGATCTTCTCAGATAGCCGGTTTAGGCTCTGGGCCTTCTCCCGCCGGGAGACGTTTTTTGCAAGCTTGGATGCCGTCGCCTCGGCGTTTCGCCGGCTGCTCTCGAAGATCAGGATCTGGCCTCCCTGGTTCATGGTGTCCTCGATGAGGTCGACGAGGTCGTCCCCGTGGGACGGGATCGAGACCTTCTCACCGGGGAAGTGGAGGACGCCGTCGCAGATCACCCCCTCCTTCAGCTCCACCGGCCTCCACCGGCTCTCGACGAGATCGGCGTTGAGCCAGGAGGCCATCTCCCTGGCGTTGGCCACCGTCGCGGAGAGCCCCAGAACCTGGATATTCGGGTTGAGGTTCAAAAGCTTCGTCATCGTCATCTCCAGGGTCGGCCCCCGGTCGGTAGAGTCGAGGAGGTGGATCTCGTCCACGACCAAAACCGAGAGGTTCCGGATCCAGCGAGCGCCGTTTCTGATGAGAGAGTCGGCCTTCTCCGAGGTGGCGACGACGATCTGATTTCTTCCCAGGTACTCATCCCGCCGCTCCATATCGCCGCTGGAGAGGCCAACGCTGACGCCCAGATCGGAAAATCGAGAGAAGGCTTCATGCTTCTCCGAGGCGAGGGCTCGCAGCGGCACGATGTAGAGGGACCTGCCCCCCGAAAGGGCGGCCTTCAGCATCGCCAGCTCTGCCAGCATCGTCTTTCCTGCGGCGGTGGGCACCGATACCAGGAGGCTCTTCCCCTCAAGAAGCCCCCTCTCCACCGCCTCGGCCTGGGGCGGATACAGCTCTCTTATCCCATCTTTCTTATACAGTTCCAGAACCTCCCCGGGGAGCCAGGGGGCCAGGTCTTCGATCTCGAGCATCGACTCCTCTACACTTATATACAACGTGACAGCTACTATCTCGCGGCAGATGCCGCCCCGAGATCCTGTTCAGATACCGGCAGAGGCGGCGTCGTTCATGTATACCGCTGATGGAGATAATATTCCATGTACTCTGATCGGATAAAATCCCTCCCACCGTACCCCTTCGCCGCCATCGACAGGGCGAAGCTTGCGGCCCGGAAGAAAGGGGTGGACGTCATCGACCTGGGGGTAGGAGATCCGGACCTCCCCACCCCCCAAATAATTATCGAAGCCCTCTGCAAAGCTGCTAAGGACCCCCAGAACCACCGGTACCCCTCCTACGAGGGGAAGATCGAGTTTAGGACCGCTGTATCTGAATGGTACAAGGAGACCTTCGGCGTAGACCTCGACCCCGAGTCGGAGGTTCTGGCCCTCATCGGCTCCAAAGAGGGGATCGCCCACGGACCCCTGGCCTTCCTGAACCCAGGAAACCTCGCCCTCGTCCCCGACCCCGCCTACCCCGTATACAAGACCGCCGTCGAGTTCGCCGGAGGCGTCCCCGTCATCCTCCCCCTGAAGAGGGAGAGAGGTTTCCTCCCGGACCTCGACGCCATAACCTCCGACGTCGCCCGGAAGGCGAGGCTGATCTTCCTCAACTATCCGAATAACCCCACGGGAGCCTGTGCCGACCTCGGATTCTTCAAGAAGCTGGTGGACTTCGCGACGGATAACACCCTCATCGTCCTCCACGACAACCCCTACTCAGAGGTTTACTTCGGCGACGCGAGGCCTCCATCGATCCTGGAGGTGGAGGGGGCGCGGGAGGTGGCCGTCGAGGTTCACTCCCTCTCCAAGACCTGCAACATGACCGGATGGAGGGCGGGGTTCGTCGTCGGAAACGAAGAGATCGTCCAGGGGATAGGAAACGTCAAGAGCAACATAGATTCAGGAAACTTCGGCGCCGTCCAGGACGCCGGGATCGTCGCCCTGAAGAGATCGAAAGAGATCGCCACCGGTATGAGGGAGACCTACAGGGAGAGGGTGGACCTTCTCTATTCGGGGCTGAAGAAGATCGGCCTGGAGGTGGAGAAGCCCGAGGCGACCTTCTACCTCTGGGCCTGGACCGGAGGCAGATCGAAGGAGTACACGAGAAAGCTGATAGATAAGCTCGGGATCGTGGCGACCCCCGGCGTCGGCTTCGGCGACTACGGCGAAGGGTACGTTCGGTTCTCCGTCACCCAGCCGACGGAGAGGATCGCCGAGGCGGTGGAGAGGATGGAGAAGATGGTGGCAGAGGAGAGGTCCCTCTGACGGGATGGGGAGGATATCGATTTGCTCGATGATTATTCTGCCTCAAAGATCGAATCGAAGTGGCAGCAGAAGTGGTCGGAGGAAGGGGTCTTCTCGGCGGAGCCGAAAGATGAGAAGAAGTTCTTCATAACCATACCCTACCCTTATCTCAACGGAAACCTCCACGCCGGCCACACGCGAACCTTCACCATCGGCGACGTAGTCGCCCGGTTTCGAAGGATGACGGGCGAGAACGTCCTCTTCCCCATGGGCTTTCACGTCACCGGGACGCCCATCGTAGGCCTCAGCGAGCTCGTGAAAAATCGTGATCCGGAGATCGAGAAAGTCTATACAGAGCACCACGACATACCCCCGGAAGTATTCGCCGCCCTTACAACCCCCCAGGCGATTGTAGACTACTTTAGGAGGGAGTCGAGGTCGGCGATGGAGTCGATCGGCTACTCCATCGACTGGAGGCGGGAGTTCACGACGACCGACCCCGCCTACAAGAAGTTCATCGAGTGGCAGTACTACATCCTCCGGGATCTGGGGTACGTCACCAAGGGGAGCCACCCCGTCCGGTGGTGTCCCAACGACGAAAACCCCGTCGAAGACCACGACATCCTCAAGGGGGAGGAGGCGACGATCATAGAGTTCGCCCTGATAAAGTTCAGGTTCGGCGACAGAATACTCCCCTGCGCCACCCTGCGCCCCGAGACGGTCTTCGGGGTCACCAACCTCTGGATCAACCCCGAGGTCGTCCACGCGGTGGCCAAGGTCGGCGAAGAGACCTGGATCGTCAGTCCCGAGGCCTTCGAGAAGCTCACCTTCACCGATAGAGAGGTGGAGAGGATCGGGGAGGTGAAGGGGAGCGACCTCATCGGCGAGATGGTGACAAACCCCCTAACAGGAGACGATATCCTGATCCTTCCGGCCACCTTCGTCGATCCCGAGAACGGGAGCGGTATCGTCATGTCCGTACCGGCCCACGCCCCCTTCGACTATCTGGCGCTCAAGGACCTATACGACAGAGACCTCAGCGGCTATGGGATCACCGAAGACCTCCGCAAGATCGAGTTCATCTCCCTCATCGCGGTCCCCGACTACGGCGAGTTTCCGGCCGTCGAGGTCTCCGAGGAGCTGGGCGTCGTCGACCAGAACGACCCCCGGGCCGAAGAGGCTACAAAGCTCGTCTACCGGCGGGAGTTTCATAACGGCGTCCTCAAGGAGAGGACGGGAAAGTACGCCGGGACCGCCGTCTCCAAGATCAAAGATCGGCTCCTGGCAGACCTCATCGACGGAGACGTCGCCGAGGTCTTCTACGAGTTCAGCGAGACCCCCGTCATATGCAGGTGTGGGACCCGGTGCGTCGTCAAGATGGTGAAAGATCAGTGGTTCCTCAACTACTCCGACCCCGAGTGGAAGGGGCGGGTCCTCGACTGCCTGGCAGAGATGAGGCTCATCCCCGAGGAGATCAGGACGGAGTTTGAGAACAAGATAGACTGGCTGAAGGAGAAGGCCTGTGCCAGGAGGAAGGGGCTGGGGACGAACCTGCCGTGGGATAAGGAGTGGCTGATCGAATCTTTGGGCGACTCCACCATCTACATGTCCTACTACATCCTGGCCAAGTACGTCAACGCCGGCCTGAAGATCGACCGTCTAACCCCTGAGTTCTTCGACTTCATATTCCTCGGGAAGGGCGACGCCGCCAGGGCCGCGGAGCTATCGGGGATACCCGTCGAGACTGTCCGGGATATTCGGGCGGACTTCGAGTACTGGTACCCCGTGGACCTGCGCTCCTCCGGAAAAGACCTGGTCGCAAACCACCTCCTCTTCTTCCTATATCACCACGTAGCGATCTACCCGCCCAACCTATGGCCGAGGGCGATGGCGGTCAACGGCTTCGTATCCCTGGAGGGGAAGAAGATGTCCAAGTCCAAGGGCCCCCTCCTAACCCTCCGGCGGGCCGTCGACGCCAACGGGGCGGACGTGACGAGGCTCTACATCCTATCCAACGCCGAGCACACCCAGGACGCCGACTGGCGAAACGACGGCGTAGAGGCTACGAGACAGCAGGTGCTCCGGTTCTACAACCTGGCGAGGGAGATCATCGCCGACGGTGAGATCGATCAGGGGGCAGAGCCTGAGCTGATCGACCGGTGGATGGAGAGCATGCTCGCAAGAAGGATAATCGAGACGACGGAGGCGCTGGAGGCGGTCCAGACGAGGAGGGCGGTCCAGAGCGCCTTCTACCACATGATAAACGACATCCGCTGGTACCAGCGACGGGGCGGCAGAAACCGGCTCCGGGCCGTCCTGGACGTCTGGGTCAGGCTGATGGCTCCGTTCACGCCCCACGTATGCGAGGAGATCTGGGAGGAGATGGCTGGCGTTGAGGCGAAGGCCTCAGATAAGGATGCGTACATCTCCCGGGCTAGGTGGCCCAAGGCCGACACCGCAAGAGTCGACCTCGAGGCGGAGATGGCCGAGGACCTCCTGGAGAGGACCCTATCCGACGTGGAGGAGATTGTAAGGGTCACAAACCGGGCACCCAATAAGATCACCCTCTTCACCACCCCCTCCTGGAAGAGGGCGATGCTGAAGGCCGCCCTGGAACAGAAGGAGGCGGGAAGCCTGGACGTCGGCTCCATCATTAAGAAGGCGATGACTCTCCCCGAGGTAGCCAGCCACAAGAAAGAGGCGCCCAAATATGCTCAGAGGCTTATGAAAGGGGCCCACACCATGAGCTCCGAGCCGCTCCAGATCGATGAGCTCGCCACCCTCTCCCGAGAAAAGACTTACCTGGAGCGGGCCTTTGGCTGCCCCGTCTCCGTCCGATCAGCCGACGACCCCGGCGACGACCCGATGAATAAGAGCAGGAACGCGGAGCCGGGGCGGCCTGCGATATTCATCGAGTGAGTTCAGAGGCTCCGGGCCGTCTGGCAATCCGGAGCCTAAGGGAATTTTTATGGAATATTCTGCAGTCTGCGGGGGGGCGGTACCTTTGACTATGCGGCGGAACGAATTTCCGATCTACCGGAGGTTATGGGATGGAAGGCGGTAGAAGAGTTCTAATCGTCGTGGATGTACAGAACGACTTCTGTCCGGGGGGAGCCCTCCAGATCAAAGATGGCGACTCGATAATCCCTATCATAAACAGGATTATGGGAAGATTCGATCTCGTCGTCGCCACTCAGGACTGGCATCCCAAAAATCAGGTATCCTTCGCTTCAAATATTCCAGGAAAAAATATATATGATCAGATTAATATTGGCGGGATTGCTCAGACCCTCTGGCCCGATCATTGCATTCAGGGGACAAAGGGAGCTGAATTTCATGACGACCTAGATTTAAGTAAGTTCTCTCTGATATTGAGAAAAGGGATGGATCCCCTGGTCGATTCATATTCTGCATTCATTGAAAACGACAGATATACTGAAACCGGTCTTGCTGGGTACCTGAAGGCCCTGAAGGTACGAGAGATATTCATATGCGGTCTCGCCACAGATTACTGCGTTTATTACTCAGCCATGGATTCTCTCCGATATGGATTCAGATGCAATGTGATAATCGACGCCACTCGTGGTGTGGATCTGCCGGAGGGAAGCATCGGTGCCGTCGTTTCAGAGATGAAAAATAAAGGAATATCGGTTATAAGCTCCGAGGATCTGTTATAATAAATTTGGGAGTTGACCCTCCCTGCCATCGATTCAAAATGCCCTAAATTAGTGGATCCTAAATGAGGCGATCCCGTTCTACCTCGATCCGTCCAGCCTCAACGACGCCATCGACCGGCTCGTCGCCAGCCTGCACCCATCGGTGGAACTCCTCGGCTTCGGCTGGGCGTTCCACGGCGGGGAGGAGCTCCTCTTCGTCGCCGAACCGGCCAAACCCCATCTGCCTCGGGATCGTGAGCTTCTCGGGGTCGCCGACGGAACGTATATGCTGGGTCCGGCAAGAAAGATAGGAAAAATTTTTAGTTCAGCCTCCCCGGAGGGGAGTTGGACCTCTGCCATGCACCGCCAATTCGTCTCTATTATCCGATATCAAGCCCTGCAAAGCCCCTATCCGACCACCAGCGAATACCTGATCTGAGAGAAGGACCCGAGAGGGTAACTGTAGAACGGGTACTGGTGATAGTACGGGTAGTAATAATACCAGTTGTAATAGTAGCTGCTCGGGTAGTAGTACGTGTAATAGTAGCTGCTCGGGTAGTAATAACTGTAGGGGTAATAATACCGGCTGTAATACGAATCGAAGTTCCAAGGAGAGAGCCAGTCAGAGGAGGGATCCTTCCAATGTGACGACTTCTTTGAGTGGCCCCAATCTCGATCTCCCGAAGCTTCGGCTGCCGCCATAGTGCAGAGCAAAACCATCGCCAATAGAGTAAGGACGATTATTGGTCTAATGACTAACACCCCATAAATTAAGGGCGGCCGAAGTATTTAATGATATTGCTCATCTCAATCTCTTTCGGGAGTAGCAGGACTAGTTGCTGCTTTCAGTGACATCTCCATTGAAAGGACCGCAAGCTCGAGCCGCATAAGTCCACAACCATGGGCGGTCACTGATTGAGCCGATGGTGGAGGATAAAAATAAGTC
>CP086218.1:2001938-2015557 GCA_020844795.1 Methanothrix sp.
GACCTGGTGGGCGCCCATATCCTGAAACTCGCGAAGCCCCTTTTTGCCGAGCCTCTTTGCTACGTAGCCGCTGCTTCCGTAGAAGCTTCCCAGCCACATCGCCACCACCCGCTGCTGGATCTGCTCGACGGGGATCTCGGGTACCTCGGTCATGATGCCGGTTCGGACGGGAGGCGATATAACTCTTCCGACGGGCGGGGAAGATGGGGCAAGACGGCGCAGACGGCGACGATCGAGTTCTCGACCCTCGCCCCCGGCGAAGGCAGGTTCACCAATTCCGTCGAGGTCGACGCCCGGTCCGTCGACGGGGCCGTCGTCCAGCCCGTCTGGGCGACATGCGTCATCGACGTCGGGGCCGTAGAAGACGAGTGCGGCCCCACGGGATGCGGTATATGGCAGCCGCCGAACTGGCAGTTCGAGCACGATGGCTATCAGCCGGACGTCATGAACTGTGAGCTGCTCACCTGCACCGGCTGCGACGGGACGGAGAGCTGCCTTGCGCCCTGAATGGTCTCAGGGTGCGATACCTCTTTTTCGCCGGGTTTTAAAAATCGAATAGAGACCTCTGATCCGCTCTCTCTCTCTCTTTGCGAACGTCTCGCAGGGAGATGCTGCCGTACCTTCCCCCGCCTCCAGGCTCCACCACCACATCTCCGGCCCTGAAGGCGGAGACGGCGTCGATCACCGCCTCTTCGCTGGAGATCTCCGATAAATCGGCTTTCATGAGGACTTCGATCTCGGTACTTCCCCTGACCAGCTCGTTCCAGATCCTCTGGACCCTCGAGGAGTAGACGCTCTTGACCCCAAGGGCCATGGCGATGATCTCGGCGAGGGGTATCATCTGGAGGTACGGGGGTCGGTGATCGGGATGGATCGGACCTTTGCGATCTGCCAGCATCTCCACCCGGTCTTTTACCCCCAGCTTAATGAGGCCGCCGCATCCGCACCTCCCCCTCCTCTCATTCATCTCTTCCATCGAGGAATGTCTGAAGCACCGGGTGCAGGCCGTCCTGTTGTACTTTCCCTCCTCCGGAGGAAAGCCGACGTTCAGGGTGGGGCCGGATCCTCCCCCTCGCATAATAGCTTTTCTGAGGCCTTCGAAAGATATATCTCCCATCTCCATCTGGTTGAACTCCCTTCCCAGCTTGTTCGGCCAGGGTGAGTGGGCGTCGGAGTTGGATAGGAACGTCCTATCTTCAAGCTCCGATATCCTGTCTGCATAGTCGGAGTCGGCGCTCAGCCCGAGCTCAATGAAGGGGATCTGAGAAGACCTCTCCTGGTAGCACTCGTCGAGGGATTTATAGTGGGCGTATAGGCCGGTCCAGGGGGTGAAGGCGTGGCTCGGCCCCATCAGGCAATCGGCTTCCATGGCGGCGTCGGCGATCTCCGGGGGCGTCATCCTGAGGGCCGGCCTTCCTTCGGAGTCGAGGCCGGAGCACCTCCCCGAGAACGCCTCCCGGAGCTCGGAGGCCTTGGAGGGGCAGGGAACGATTATGAGATGATGGACCTTTGAAGAGTCCTCCACCTCCGTCGTAAGAACAAAGGCGGTCTCCCCCAGCAGAAAGAGGCCGTCCCTCTCGGGGAGGGCGGCGACCTCCACCATCCATCCCGGGTGGAGACAGTCTCCCGTCGCCACTATCCTGATACCTTTCTTCTCCGCCTCTCTCGCGATGGTGGGAAGGTCCATCTTCCTCGAGGTGGCGGCGGAGTGCTTCGAGTGGATGTGAAGATCGAGGTTAACCTTCATCGCCACCTAAAACGAACGGTTTTGCATAAACCATTTATCCTCTCGAATACAAGGGTCCTCCGTTGACGTCAAACCTCAAAGCCATTCTGGAGAGATTATCCCGGGGTGAGATCTCCCCTGAAGCGGCCGCCCTGGAGGTCAACCTCCACTCCTACCGGGAGGTGGGACGGATGGCGAAGATCGATCCCTGCAGGATCGATAGGATAGGGGTCCCCGAGGCGATCCTGGCAGAGGGAAAGAGCCCCCAAGACCTGGCGGAGATAGCCCTCTCCTTCTTCGCAGCCTCGGGGGCGGTTCTGATCACCAGGGTCTCAAGAGACCATCTCCAGGCTCTCAGAGAGGCTCCCTTCCCCGATGGTGCACGTCTGGTCTGGGAGGAGAGGGCTAAGGCGGTGGTAGTGACGAAGGAAGGCTGGAAGAGGTCTTCAGGAGGGAAGGTGGGGATCCTCTCGGCAGGGACAGCCGACCTCCCCGTCGCTGAGGAGGCGAGGGTAACCGCAGAGTTCATGGGATGTGAGACGATCTCAGAGTACGACGTAGGTGTAGCCGGGATCCACAGGCTATTTCCTTCCCTGGAGAGGATGGCGAACGTCGACGCTCTGGTCGTCGCCGCCGGGAGGGAGGGGACTCTTCCTGCTGTGGTGGCGGGGCTGGCGGAGGCTCCCGTCGTGGGGCTCCCCGTCTCCACCGGCTACGGAGCCGGGGGCGGAGGCGAGGCGGCGCTCCTCTCGATGCTCCAATCATGTTCTGTGATGGTGGTGGTCAACATCGACGCCGGGTTTGTGGCTGGCGCTTTTGCGGCTAAGATCGCCAGCAGGGCAGCTAATAGGAGAAATATATAAGTTCACTTTTAAATCAGTGGCCGGAAAACTATTTATACAATCAATCAGAGGTATAATCACGAGCGGGTAAACTAATTTTTCACTAACCCCCACTCCCCTACCCGCTCACACCTAATTCCCATCGGCCAGATCTATGAACCTCGGTGGAGAAGGTCTGCTTTATATGCAAACCCATATCGTGCATTATGTAAACAATCATAAAATCAAAATAATATTTAGATTCAATTTATATTTAAGCGCCGCCTCCCCGTCCCTAGAGTCGTTTTATATCTCCATCGCCTCGGCTCCTAAGACTCATCCCAAGCTTTCAGGCGACTCTCCCCTCGCCTACATAGGCAGGATCGGATGCCTCTGGCTTCTTCCCTTTCTCACTATGGTGGACGAGGACCTCTATCCTAATGCCGCTCTGACGGCAGTAATCCTCTATCCGCTTTCTCGCGTGCTCCACCATACCGCCGTTGGTGAGGATAAGGAGATCGTCACCGCAGAGGGCCCGGAGTATCGTCCTGTCGATGACGTTGGAGGATATGTCGGCGGCGATGCCGCATCTATCGGCGAAGGACCTGGACCTGGTGCCCATGACTCCCACGAGGTCGATCCTCCTCTCTTCTATAACCTCCATCAGGTCTTCATCATCGATCTGATCCGTATCCTTGACGATGATGGTCCCGATCCTCATGGCCTTCTCGAGGGTCTCCACCACCGCCCTTCCCTCCTCCTGGAGGTGGACGACCCTCACCTTCTCTCGCCTGGGAAGGTCGCAGCTTTTCGTCGTCCGACCATCCGGGGACAGCGTCTCGCCCACCTTCGTCCCGGAGGGGACCGTCATCCACCGCAGGTCAGGAGGGTTGAGGTGGCCGACGAGCTCGGGGAGGCTTCTTGGCCTCTTTCCCGGGGCCGCCAGATCCCTTCTTGAGATCTCATCGTAGACCTCCATGATGAGGGGCTGCCGGAGCCCTGATCCGGAGAGGAGCTTTGGGTCTCCGAAGATATCCTCCGGCCTCCCCTGATCCTCGATCCTCCCACCGCTGAGGAGGTATACCCTCTCAGACCACCGGTATGCCAGGTCGACGTCGTGGGTGGATATGATTATCGTCTTTCCTTTCTCGCTGAGCTCATCGAGGAGTCCTATGACCTCCTCAGAGGATGCGGGGTCGAGGTTGGAGAGGGGCTCGTCGAGGATCATCACCTCCGGGTCCATCGCCATAACCCCGGCTATCGCGGCCCTCTTCTTCTCTCCGCCGCTGAGGTGATGGGGGGGGCGGTCTCTAAGACCCTCGATCCCGACGTACTCCAGGGCTTTCTCGACCCTCTCTTCCGTCTCTCTCCTCGATAGGCCGAGGTTGGCAGGGCCGAACCCCACATCCTGGCGGACGGTGGGGGCGAAGAGCTGGTCGTCGGAGTTCTGGAAGACGATCCCCACCCTCTTCCTCGTCTCCCGGAGGGAGCGGGAGTCGTATCGGAGAGGGGCGCCGGATATGAGGACCTCGCCTCCAGCAGGGCGGAGGGTACCGTTAAGAAGGAGAAATAGGGTGGACTTTCCCGAGCCGTTGGGTCCGACGAAGGCTATCCTCTCGCCCATCTCGATTTTTAGGTCTACCCCCCGGACGGCGGATGTCCCGTCGGGATATGAATAGCTGAGGTTTCTCGTCTCCAGGTGGGTCATCTTCAATCCTCAGAATATGGCGCTTCCTCTGGAAAAGTAGGCGAGGGCGGATATAAAGGCGACGTACCCCGAGGCGACGAGGAGCTCCTGGATCTTCACCGGCCTTCTCTCCTCGAAGAGGAAGAGCTTCCCGTCGTAGCATCGGGCGTCCATGGCGGTGAAGAGCCTCTCTCCCTGTTCCATCGTTCTTATGAAGAGGGTTCCCGCCATCATCGAGATGGACTGGATCGAGTTTTTAAATCCGTCGTAACCGAGCCTCATCGCCTGGGCTTCCCTCATCCTCACCACCACCTCCAGGAGGACGAATATGTACCTGTATATCATCATAGAAAGCTCGACGAAGGAGTCGGGGAGCCTTAGAGCCTTCAGGAGAGCGAATAGCTCCACCATGGGGGTTGAGAGGGCGAGGAAGAGGAGGCAGCTCATCCCGCTGAGGGTCCTGGAGACGACGAGGACCGCCATCTCAGCCCCATCGGCGCTGGCCCCTATCCGCAGGCCGAAGAGCTCCAGGGAGAAGATCTCGGGGCCGGAGCCGAAGAAGAAGAGGATTATCGCCGCCCCGAGGACCGCAAATCCCAGGGGCGCTGCCACCAGCCCGGCGTAGAACCTCGCCGGGACCTTTCCGAGGCGGATCGCGGCAAAGCTCATGGAGAGGGCGATGAAGAGGGGGGCGACGGGGGACGGTGAGGATACGCCGACGAGGAGGGCCGCTCCCACCAGGCCGAGCTTCAGCCTGTTGTTCTTATGCCGGAGGGGGCTCGCGAGGGCATGTTCGTCGAGGAGGGAGTGGTTCAAGGCAGGTACCTCAGGCGGACCTTCTTCCCCTATAATAACCGAAGAAGTATCCTATGATGACGGCTCCTATCGCCGCCTGGAGGCTGAAGAAGAGGCTCTCTATCTCGCCGCTCGGCGGCTCCCAGAGGGGCGAAAACCAGGGCTCGTAGCTCCCATCTGTCAGATGATCTATTACCCCTTCAGCCTCGCCGTCAGCCCCACCCCATTCTGCGCCGGGGTCCGTCGCCGCTACGTAGAGGAAGAGGGCGATGAAGAGAGCGGCCACCGCTCCAGCTATCACCTCTCCTCTCATGCCTGGACCACCCCCTTGAGCCTTCGAAGCTTCTTCTCGTCGATGACCTTCAGCTTCACCATCACCTCTCCCTTCACCTGGATCACATACTTGAAGATGAGGGCGATGAAGACCCCTTCCAAGACGGCGAGGGGGACCTGGGTGAAGGCGAAGACCGTCCCGAAGGCGTAAAGGGATCCCAAAACCCCGCCGGTCGCCGACGGAAAGGCTAGGGCGAGCTGGAGGGATGTGACGAGGTATGTGGCGATGTCCGCGAGGGATACGGCAAGGAAGATCGAGACATAGAAGTTCAGGTTGGACTTAGCGCACCCTTTATAGACGATGTAGGCGACGGCGGGTCCCGCGATCCCCATGGAGAAGACGTTGGCGCCGAGGGTCGTGATCCCGCCGTGGGCGAGGAAGAGCGCCTGGTAGACGAGAACAATCAGGCAGAGGACCGCCGTTATGGCGGGGCCGAAGAGGATGGCACCCATCCCCGCCCCGGTCGGGTGGGAGCAGGAGCCCGTCACCGAGGGGAGCTTCAGGGAGGAGAGGACGAAGATGAAGGCTCCGGCGAGGGCCAGGAGGGGAAGGGTCTCTCTCCTCTCCTTGACGAGCCTGTTCATCGTGTATATCCCGTAGACTACGACGGGGAGGGATAGGGCGTACCATATCTCCCACCAGGGATGGGGGAGGAAACCTTCCATGATATGCAGAATATCACTTCCTATGGGTGGTTTTGGCTCTATCCCCTGGCAGGGCCATCATGCCATATAAAGTTTGCTTGAGATGGGATCAATTAACTTTATTTGGTCCTGGATAGATCGACGGGGACCTCCCCCGCCAATTCGATCCAGCCGTCTCGATACCGGGCTGTGATGGCGATCGCCTCCACCCCTCCGGCCGCCGCCTCCCGGAGGGCGGCTCCGAAGGCGGGGTCGGTCTCGTCGTTGGGCCTCAGGGTCGAAGCGTCACCCCTCATGACGACGAAGACGATGGCGGCCCGGTAGCCCTCGCAGACCGCTCCGGCCAGCTCCCGAAGGTGGCGGCTTCCCCTCTCGGTGGGGGCGTCGGGGAAGAGGGCGGTCCCGCTCTTAACCAGAGTGCAGCTCTTCGCCTCCACGATGGCGGGCCTGTCGCCTTTCAGGAGGAAGTCGAGCCTGCTCTTCCCCCGGGTCGGCTCTGACCTCACAATCTCGTACCCCTCAAACTCCGGAACCTCGCCGGCGGCGAAGGCCACCCCCAGGATCTGGTTTGCAGCCCGGGAGTCGACGATCACCGTCTCGCCCTCGGCGACGACGGCGAAGACGTCGAACTTCGTCTTGCGCCGGTCCGGATCTTTTGCCGGCCGGAGGAGGATCTCTGCCCCGGGGACGAGAAGCTCCCGGAGCCTTCCGGGGTTTGGGAGGTGGCACTCGAACCGTCTGACTTCGCCCACCTCGCCTCCGCCTCCTCCTTTCGCCTGCTCTGCCAGGACCGAGAACCGGTTCTTTCTCGAAAGAAATCTGGCCTTTAAAATCTCCCCTTCTATCTTGAGACGCGCCGCCATTTCTTTCGGCCTACACCGCGAGCCCTTAAATATGCTGCAGTCCCTCTTTATGGCGATTGAACCGGATATTCACCGTCAGCGAGCTGAACCAGAGGATCCGAGAGAGGCTCACATCAGACCTGCGGCTCTCGGACCTCTGGGCCAGAGGGGAGCTATCGAACGTCGTCAACCACCGTTCTGGCCACAGGTACTTCACCCTCAAAGACGGTGACTCTCAGATCTCGTGCGTCCTATTCCGCGGCCACGCTGGCCAGGTGGACTTCGATCTTGGGAACGGCCAGAAGGTCCTCATCTTCGGGGACGTGGAGTTCTACCGCCCCCAGGGGAGGGTCCAGATCCTGGTGAAGGGCGCAAGGCTGGACAGCGGCCTCGGCGAAAAGCATCTCGAGCTGGAGCGACTGAAGGAGAGGCTCGCAGCTGAGGGGCTCTTCGCAGCCGAGAGAAAGAGGCCGATCCCCGCCCATCCCGCCTGCATCGGGGTCGTCACCTCCCCCGACGGAGCCGCCCTGAGGGACGTCCTGAGAGTCCTCGGCGCCTGCCCCGCCCGGATCGTCATATCCCCGGCGGCGGTCCAGGGGGACTCTGCCCCCGCGTCGATAGCCTCGGCGATATCCGCCCTCCAGGGTATCGCCGACGTCATCATCGTCGGCAGGGGCGGGGGCTCGGCGGAGGACCTCTCCCCCTTCAACTCCGAGGTGGTGGCGAGGGCGATATACCGGTCGGCCCCGCCGGTCGTCTCCGCCGTCGGCCACGAGACGGACGTCACAGTGGCCGACTTCGTCGCAGACCTCCGGGCCCCCACCCCCTCGGCGGCGGCGGAGATGGTGAGGCCCGACCTCGAGAGGCTCCGGGAGGGATTGGCGGGGGCGGAGGCTAGGATGGTCCGGTCCCTGGCGGTGAACATGGATCGGAGGTGGGCTGAGGTGGCCAGCCTCGGACGGTCTCTATCGGGAAGGAGGATGCGGGGAGTCGTCTATGAGGAGCGGCAGAACCTCGACCGGATGGCTGACCGGCTCATCACTTCCGAGGAGCGGCTCGTCGATCATCTCGCCGGGAGGCTGGAGGTAGCCGCAGGAAAGCTCGACTCCCTCTCCCCCCAATCGACCCTGAAGAGGGGCTACTGCATCGCCCTCGCCGATTCGGGAGTGGTACGGCGCGCCTCGGATCTCTCGCCGGGCGAGCTCTTCGAGCTGGTCTTCGCCGAGGGGAGGCTCCTCTGCCGGTCGGTGAAGGAGATGGCGGATCGGAGTTGATGGGTTTGAAGGATATGGTCTTGAAGGATATGAACGGACCGGAGGATCTCAGCCTCGAGGCGTCTCTGGCGGAGCTGGAGGGGATCGTCCGGTCCCTGGAGGAGGGGGAGCTGACCCTGGAGGATAGCCTGAAGGCCTTCGAGCGGGGGGTTTCCCTCATCAAGAGGTGTAACTCCCTCCTCGATGGGGCGGAGCAGAGGATAGAGATCCTCGTCGGGGAGCTCCCCGAGGACCTGGCGAGGTGACCTGCCATGGGAGATGCCGAAATTTATCGGTCCTTCACCGGGAGGACTCGCTCCCTGCTGGAGGCGGGGGAGGATCTCAGGATCGTCGTCTTCGGCGACTCCATCACCGCCGGATTCGCCGTCCGGAAGGGCTTCGACGCCTTCTGGCTGTCGATGCTGAAGGAGAAGTACCCGAAGGCCGCCATCGCCATAAATAATGAGGGCGCGTGCGGGGCCACCACCTTCGACGGCCTCGCCCGGCTCGACTGGTCGGTCGTAGCCCACAACCCGGACCTCGTCACCGTCAACTTCGGGATCAACGACATGTACATGGGGATCCGGCTCGGCGAGTTCAAGTCCAACCTCATCGAGATCGTCGAGAAGATCCTGGAGGGGTGCGGCTCCGGATCGGGTCCCGAGCTTCTCCTCCTCAGCTCCGAGCCCCTGATGACGCCAAAGTTCGATCGAATCGTCCTCAGCTACTATCAGATCCTGGAGGACGTCGCCGAGGAGATGGGGGTCGGCTTCGTCGACGTATACGGTGCCTGGATGAGGCGGGTTGGTGAGGGAACCCCTCTGGAAAGCCTGATCCTCCCGGGGCTCGACCACCCGAATGAGCTGGGGTACAGAATCATCGCCGAGGAGCTGATGCGCTTCTTCTAGCTACGGCACTGTAAAGCTCCGATCAGCGCACCTTGTTGACCACCAAAAGCCCCGGCTTCGCCTCCCCCATCCTTCACCTTTTCCCCTCCATCAAGTCGACGAAGGCGTTCCACCTCTTGACGTCCTCCACCTTCTTCTTCGTCGCCTCCCGGCCCAGGTCCGTCTTATGTTCTTTCTTGGCCAGGATCTCCCGCAGGTCCATAAGGGACCTGATGACGGCGGCGGTCTCCTCGTAGATCCGGTGGGCCTCCTCCCGGGTCAGCCGCGCCTCCTTCAGCCTCTCCTCGTCGGCCGCCTCCTTCGCCTTCAAGACTTCGATCAGCTCTTTTGCCACCGTCTCCTCCTTCTCTGAGAGCCCCTTGTCGTGGATCAGCCTCCAGATGAGGTGGCGCAGATCGACGGTCCCCGCGTTGGGTTGGACCTCGGGCGGGAGGTCGGCGGGGCCGATCCGGTCTCTTGCCATCTCCTCCTTCAGGAGGTCGGGGTCGATCTCGATCTTGTAGGGGTCCTGGACCCCCACCCAGACGAGGGTCCTGTGGAGGTTGGCGAGGAGCCGGTCTCTCTCGGTCTCGGAGAGGAGGTCGGCGGGGGCGGGGGAGTCGGGCGGTAGGGGATTTGGGGGCATGAATTACATACTCCACTCGTTCTCGTCCTTTTCAATCTTCTGTTGGCGTTAGTTAAAGATCGTCAATAGCATTCTCTTTCTTCCATACAGCTGCTTGGTCTTATAAGGGTCTGGCGCCGCCAGCGCGGACCTCGCTGCTCGCGCTCCCCCATCGAGAAGAATTGGGCGCCGACCTTGGCAGGCGAGACCGGCCAGATACGATTCCAGCACCTCGGCCGCCCATCGATTCCCCCCCTGGGCTTCCTCTGGCGAAAAAAGGCTAGAGCGGTCCATCCCCGCCCCGCGGATCGGCCCTCGGCCCTCGGCGCCCGGCCCCCTCCCTGAGTCGGGAGCCGGGTCTGCGGTCCGTCCCGCCGGGCGCGGCCCAGGACTCGTCACCACTCCCAGGCTCGCGGTGGGTTGGCGAGGTGGGCGGTGACCATCTGGCGGAACTCTTCGCCGGTCATGAAGAGGGGGCCGGGGAAGGTGGTCGGCGCCTTCGGGTAGCTGGCGAAGATCCCGTCGATCGACCCCGATACCCCGGCGTAGCTCATCGACGGCCCTCCACTGACCCCCTGGTACATCCCGCCAGCGGCGGCCGCTACCGTCAGGAGGATTAGGGACGGCAGAAGCGCCGTCAAAACCCTGATTTCGGCTCGGTAAATTCCGTCCGCATTGGAGCGATATCCCTCCATTCTCTACTTTTGGACGCAGATCACGACAAATATCATATATCGAAACCCCCTAAGCTATCTCTATGTCCTCCCGGTCCGTCTCGAAAGAGGCGAAGCGCCCTTCTGAGAGGCTCCCCTACGACCTTGAGGAGCCCGAGGATGGGGCGGAGATAACAAGGGCTCTGATGCGCCTCTCGCAGCAGGCGCTCTCTAAATATGCAGACAAAGAACCGGACCAATATTGATGAAAGGAAAGATCGTCGTCATCCCCTTCCCCTTCACGGATCTGATCAGCTCCAAGAGAAGGCCAGCCCTTGTTCTCCACGAATACAAAGACGACGTCATTGTGGCGTATATTTCTTCAAGAGTTCCAGAACGCCTCTCGCCGGCCGAGGTCTTGGTATCTTGCGTCTCCGCCTCATTCAAGGGTACGGGGCTATTAACCGACTCTGTCATAATGCTCAATAAGCCTGCCACCGTTGAGAAGCGGCTAATCATTCGGGTCCTCGGGGAGGCGGACGACGAACTCAAAGAAGAGATCAACATCAAGCTATCAGAGATTTACAGTATTTGAACTTCGCCGACCAGATTATTATCGCGAATTAGTATCTTAATAGCCTCTTAAAAACCTCCCCCCCCCTTGGGCTTCCCCTGGCAAAAAATGGCAAGAGCGGTCCATCCCCACCCCGCGGATCGGCCCTCGGCGCTCAGCGCCCGGCCCCCTCCCTAAGTCGGGAGCCGGGTCTGCGGTCCGTCCCGCCGGGCGCGGCCCGGGACTCGTCACCACTCCCAGGCTCGCGGCGGGTTGGCGAGGTGGGCGGCGACCATCTGGCGAAACTCCTCTCCCGTCATGAAGAGGGGGCCGGGGAAGGTGGCTGGCGCCTTCGGGTAGCTCGCGAAGATCCCGTCGATCGACCCCGATACCCCGGCGTAGCTCATCGACGGCCCCCCGGATATCCCCTGGTACATCCCGCCGGCGGCGGCCGCTACCGTCAGGAGGGTTAGGGCCGCCAGAAGCGCCGACAAAACCCTGATTCTCGTCTCTTTCACCTCCTTGGAGATTCGATTTCCACCTACCTATTCGCCGACTCAAGTATTAATCCTTGGCATCGGGGATCATAGTCCTCTCTATTCTCCTCCCACCTCTCTATTCTCCTCCCACCTCTCTATTCTCCTCCCACCTCTCTATTCTCCTCCACCCCCACCATCATCCTTAGATAACCCGGAGTTTATCTCTCCATCAACATGAAAGATATCGTATCTCTCTCCATCAATCCGACGATCGACAAGAGCTCCACCGTCGATCAGGTCGTGGCCGAGAGGAAGCTGCGGTGCACCGCCCCCATCTTCGAGCCGGGGGGCGGCGGGGTGAACGTCTCCCGGGCGATAAAGAAGCTTGGGGGGGAGTCGACCCTCATCTACGCCGCCGGGGGGCTCTCCGGCGGTATGCTCCGGGGCCTCCTGGAGGAGGAAGGGCTCACCTCCAGGCTTGTACCCATCGAGGGGATGACCCGGGAGAGCTTCGCCGTCCTGGAGGAGTCGACGGGCCGCCAGTTCCGCTTCGGCATGCCGGGGCCGCAGATGAGGGGAGAGGAGTGGGAGGGCGCCCTGGAGGAGGTCGCCGCCACCGCCCCCCAATCCGGCTTCATCGTCGCCAGCGGTAGCCTCCCTCCGGGGGTTCCGGCCGACTTCTACGGCCAGGTCGCAAAGGTGGGAAAGAGGGCTGGATCGAAGGTGATCGTCGACACCTCCGGCGACCCCCTGAAGAAGGCCCTCGATGAGGGTGTCTACCTGATAAAGCCGAACCTGCGGGAGTTTCGCGAGCTTCTCGATAGAGACCTGAGGGAGGAGGCGGAGATCGAGGCGGGGGCCCGGGAGTTGGTGGCCGGCGGCGGCTGCGAGCTTCTGGTCATCTCCCTCGGCTCGGCGGGGGCGCTCTTCGTCAGCCGGGACGGCGTCGCCCACATGAGGCCGCCTACGGTCAGTATCGTCAGCAAGGTGGGGGCGGGAGACAGCATGGTGGCGGGGATCACCCTCAGCCTCGCCAGGGGGATGGCCCCCCAGGACGCGGTCCTCTTCGGGATCGCCTCGGGGGCCGCCGCCGTCATGACCCCGGGTTCGGAGCTCTGCAGAAGGGAGGACGCAGAACGGCTCTACGAGAAGCTCCGGGCGGATCAGAGCTGATCCCGCGCCAACCCGAGGGGGACCCGAGGGCCAGTAAGCAGATGGCGGCTTTCGGCGAAAGGGTTAAGCCTCCCGGAGCCTACACCTGCCATCGGTAATATAGGAGAAGAGGAGAAGAGAGGTGTATTTGGACCGTGGATGATCTGATCGTTTGGATGGGGATCGCCGTCTGCATCACCCAGTCGGCTACGTTCTCAGGCCTGAACCTCGCCTTCTTCACCATCAGCAAGATGGAGCTACAGATCGAGGTGGCGAAGAACAACAGAGACGCGATCCGCGTCCTCTCCCTCCGGGAGGATTCAAACTTCCTCCTGGCGACGATCCTCTGGGGGAATGTGGGGGTGAACGTCCTCCTCGCCCTCCTCTCCGGATCGGTCCTCGCCGGGGTCCTCGCCTTCTTCTTCTCGACGGTCGTCATCACCATCTTCGGCGAGATCATACCCCAGGCCTACTTCTCGAGGAACGCCCTGCGGGTGGGAGCCCTCTTGAGCCCCCTCCTCCGGTTCTATCAGATCCTCCTCTTCCCGGTGGCCAAGCCCACAGCCATCGCCCTGGAGAGGTGGATCGGCCCCGAGGCGGTCTCCTTCTACCGGGAGAAAGACATCCGGGAGCTGATAAAGATCCACATGCACTCCTCGAAGACGGAGATCGAGAAGGTGGAAGGGCAGGGAGCGCTGAACTTCCTCTCCCTCGACGACCTCCCCCTCTCCCGAGAGGGGGAGCCGATCGATCCGGGGAGCGTTCTGAAGCTCGATTTCGACGGCAAGAAGCCGGTATTCCCCGAGGTCGCCCCGAACGTATCCGACGAGTTTCTCAGGAAGATAAACTTCTCGGGGATGAAGTGGATCGTCATCGTCGACCCGGAAGGAGAGCCCAGGCTCGTCATGGACTCCGACGAGTTCATCCGCGATCTCCTCTTCAACCCCTACAAATTTAACCCCTACCGCCACTGCCACCGCCCCATCATCGAGAAGCGCCCCGAAGCGAAGATCGGCGACATCATATCTAGGCTCCGGGTCAGCCCCCGCCACCTCCAGGACGACGTCATCGACGACGACGTCATCCTCCTCTGGGCCGAAGAGGATAAGCGGGTCATAACCGGGGCCGACATCCTGGGAAGGCTCCTGCGAGGGATCGTCAGAAACCC
>CP086218.1:2015657-2020175 GCA_020844795.1 Methanothrix sp.
ACGTAGACGGTGGTGGCCGGCTCGAACTTCAGTATGACCGGCTGTCGCTTTTCAAAGAACCTGGGCTTCCCATAGAACCACTCGCCGTCCCAGACCTTGATGGTGTGCCACTGGCCTCCAACGACGTTCAGCTTGAATATCCCGTCGAGGGCGTCGCCGCCCTGCCCGTCGGTCCCGACATAGTTGTCGTTGAGGTAGACGTCGTAGCCTCTCATATTCTGGGACTGGAGGGTGACGGCAACGTCACCGCTGGTGGGGATCGGATTAGGCCAGGGAGTCGAGGGTATCGCCGCCGATGGCAGGATCATAGAGCCTGGCATAGAGGGTCCAGGGATAGCGGAACCCGGCATAGAATATCCTGGGACCCCATAGGGTGTCCATTCTGGCCCGACGTCGATGACGACGACGTTGCTCGGCAGGTTGTTGGCGACGAAGAACAAGACGTATCTACCCACCTCACTGGCGAAGAAGCCCATCCTGTTATATTTTCCGAAGGCATGTTGGGTGACCCTTGCGCCGCTGGAGGGGGAGATTTCGTAGAAATCGGCCGCCCCACCTGCAGGAGTGCTGGCGACGATCTGAAGCCAGGTCCCAACAGGGCAGGCCGCATACCTGGTCCAGGCCGTCTCGCCTTCGATCCAGAGCTCGTTAGACCCGGCATATATCCCGGAGGCGATGTACTCGGAGTAAGGCAACGTCTGCCATCCGAAGTTGAGGACCGATGGTTCGTTTCCAGTTATCGCGAAGGCAGCAGGGCCCCGGTCAGGAGGTAGAACCTCCTCCTCGGTGAAGTAGTACTGGAGATATTGGCTGTAGATAAACCCGGAGCCCGAGCTGGAGCCATAGGCTACGGAGGATCCGGATCTCCCGAGGGAACCGCCGAGGGCGTAGTTGAGGTAGTCCTGGCCCCAGGTCTCGTCTACGTAAGGGCCTTCGTCGGAGCTCCCGACAGCCTGAGATAAGCCCAGGCATAGAAATATGGCAATTAATGCTATTGCCCCACTCCTCTGTTTCATGAATAACACCTGGGTTTGGAGAGGACCTGGAGGATAGTAAAGATTTTGGTGGTGAAACTCCATCCTCATCTCATGGCAGCTCCCCTATACCCTCAACAGAAGCGCATGGATGGTGGTGGTCGAAAGGAGGATCTCCTCGCCTGGGACCGGCAGTATGGGGAGAAAGGGAGGATCTGGCGGGGCGCTCCGGCGAAGATACCGGACCTTCCAGCGGGCTCCAGGGTCCTGGAGCTGGGCTGCGGAAACGGGAAGACCCTGGCGGCGATGCTGAGACGGCCCTGGCGGGTGACGGCCCTGGACATTTCGACTCTGGCTTTGAGGCTGGGAAGGGATTCTTCAAAAGATCGGTACCACCCTGCTGGCCCCGATTTCGTCGCGGCGGATGCGGTCCACCTCCCCTTCCAGGAGGGGGGCTTCGACGCCGTCATCGCCTTCCACGTCCTCGGCCACCTTCGAGAGATAGATCGGCGCAGGGCTGCGGCGGAGGCGGCCCGGGTCCTGAGGGGAGGAGGGCAGCTCTTCTTCCTCGACTTCGGGGTCGATGACATGAGGGCGGGGAAAGGGGAGGAGGTGGAGGCGATGACCTTTCGGCGGGGCGGGGGGGTCTTCACCCACTACTTCACCGAAGGTGAAGTAATCGAGCTCTTCGATATCCTCAGACTCACCTCCATGATTACCGATAGGCGGCTCACCAGAATAAGGGGCGTCGATCACCTCCGATCTGAGGTGGCAGCGGAGTTCATTAAGCAGGAGGGCTGAGGAGAGATCATGAGCCGCACCCTCTCTGAGATCAAGGCTAAGGTGGACAGAGGCGAGGCGGTCGTCCTCACAGCCCTGGAGGTGGGGGAGATCCTCGACGACGGGGGAGCCCTCAACCTCGAGGATGTGGACGTGGTGACCTGCGCCACCAGGGCTGTCATGAGCGGGACCTACGCTCTCCTCTCCTTCCCCGTCGCCCCTCCTGGCACCTTCCGGCGGGCTACGGGGGTATGGCTCAACGGCGTCCCAGCGGTGGTCGGGCCCTGCCCCAACGAGCGGCTGGGGATCGTCGACCTGATCGTCTTCGGGACGGCGGCGAGCCGAGATAATCCGGGGTACGGAGGAGGCCACCTCTTCCGGGACCTGGTGGAGGGCGAAGAGGTGCGGGTCGAGGTGGAGACGGAGGGAGGCTCAGACCTCGAGACGGATCTGGGACTCGCCGGTATGCCGACGGCCAGGCTCTTTGGGACCCGCCACTCTTTCAAGAACTACTCCGCCTTCGTCAACCCCGGCGAGGAGAGGGTCGCCACCATCTTCCACGCCACCACCTTCGATCCCTGCTGGCGCGGTGCCTCCGTCTCGGGATGCGGCCGCCTCAACCCCCTGGAGAACGACCCCCACCTGGAGACGATAGGGGTAGGGACGAGGGTCCTGATCAACGGCGCCGAGGGGTTCGTCCTGGGGAGGGGGACGAGATCTTCCCCCGATCGGCCGAACCTCTCGGGGTATGCGGATATGCACGGGATGGACCCCGAGTATATGGGCGGTTTCGCCACATCCGACGGCCCCGAATGCGTCACCTCCTGGGCGGTCCCCGTCCCCGTCACCAGCGATCGTATATTAAATAGAGTCGCCCCAGCCGATCGGTCGATACCCCTCCCTGTGATGGACGTCGTCGGGAGGAAGGAGATCGGGAGGGCGAACTATGGGGACGTCTGGGAGGGGACGGACCTGGCGGTGAGCTTCGACCCCGGAGGGTGCAAGAGGTGCACCGCCTGCCGCCCCGAGGCGATCTGCCCGACGGGGGCTATCGGCTTTGTAGACTGGAGGCCCACCCTCGACAGGAGGAGGTGCTTCAACTGCGGCCTCTGCGCCACCTCCTGCGCCGGAGATGTCTTCAGCGCCCGCCTCGGATCCCTCCGCTTAGCCGGGCGGGAGGTCCCGATCGTCGTGCGGCAGTCCGACCGGCTTCGGGCCGAGAGGCTGGCAGAAGAGCTGAAGGGGAGGATCCTCGACGGCAGCTTCAGGATGACGGAGATGGCGGAGCGGATATCGCCATGAACCTTCCCAGGATCTCCTCCGGGGATAGAGGAATCACACCAACCTCAGCGTTCCCTATCTCGACCCTGACGACGAGGACGCCCTTACCTTTCATGCAGCTTTGAACCTCGGAGGCTGTGGCGGCGACCCGAACCTCGGAGACTCCGGCCCCCGACGCCAACGACGTCAGGTCCGCCCTCCGGGAGGTACAGGTAGGCTGAGATCCCGTCGATCCGTAGCAGCCGTTGTCGAGGATGACTAGGAGGTAGTTCTCTGGCTCCTGGTCGGCGATGGTGGCGAGGCTCCCCAGGTTCATGAGGACGGAGCCGTCGCCGTCGATGGCGATCACCCGTCTCTTGGGCAGGGCGAGAGCGAGGCCCAGGCCGATGGAAGAGGCGAGGCCCATCGACCCCAGCATGTAAAAGTTGTTGGGGCGATCGCCGACGGCGTACAGCTCCCTCGATGGATAACCAATATTTCCCACCAGAAGGGCGCCCTGGGATTCTGCCTCCTGGGCGATGATGGAGATCGCCTCGATCCTTCTCATATTATCCGCTCCTCATGTCTCATCATGTCTCAAATTTAATTCTGAAGACGGGAAGGCTGGCATCCGTCTAAGGATATCGTTTCAGATGATGCCTCGCCCTCTCATCGAGGCTTTCAGCTCCGCGAGATCGGTCTCGATCCGTTCGAACCTCTGGTTCATGTAGCTCTTCATGTCGAGCCTGAGCCCCTGAATCTCACCGAGGGTCGAACCCTGCTTATCGAGCATCGTGTCCATCTTCCCGCTAAAGTGCTTCGTCGGAGATCTCCGTCGATCCGGGCCAGGCGTGGAGGCCTCCACTCCTGGCCTCACCGGAGAGCTCTCCAGAACTCGATGTCCAGGAGGACCGCCGTAGGCGTTCTACCCGCGTGGGCCAGATCCCAGGCCCCGGCCACGACCTCTTCGGCCTCCTGCGGGGACGGCGAGAATCGGGGGATCTCCATGACGTCGAGGAGCTTCGGCGTCAGTCTCCCCATGGGAACCTGGCCTGCTATCGTCTCCCCCTCGCCGCCCCGATGGCTGATGATCATCAGGAGCGGTATTCTGTAGAGACTGTTCAGGGAGGCGAGGGCGTTGATGCTGTTGCCGAGACCAGAGTTCTGCATCAGGAGGGCCGGCCTTTTTCCGCCCATGTAAGCACCGGCAGCGATCCCGACCCCCTCCTCCTCCCGGGTGACGGGGACGTGACCGATCTTTGGATCTAAATCTACGAGACGGATAAGCTCCTGGAGGTTGACGCAAGGGACGCTGACGACGAAGTCTATCCCCGCGCCCTTCATACCCTTGTAAACCGCCTCCGAGGGGCTCTTATCCTTCATTAGATTCTGGTATAGATGCCATCACATTTAAATTTTGATCTATTCTGGATTATTCAGGATATATCTATAGCCGTTGAGGGAAAAGGGAGCCTCAAAGGTGATGCCGGGGGAGAGGATATCC